>CALRJN020000009.1:0-91672 GCA_943367555.1 Synechococcus sp. UW140
CCACAACCTCGAGGCCACCGTCATCGACTCCAGCACCGGCACCGTCCTCGCCGAATTCACCCTCAACCCCGCACACGACTACCAACGAAAAAACGGTTGAACCCCCGTCTCCGGGGGTTCAACCGTTCACGATGTCCTGAGACATCACACTGTCGGGGTGGCGGGATTCGAACCCACGACCTCTTCGTCCCGAACGAAGCGCGCTACCAAGCTGCGCCACACCCCGATCCGACCCCCGCTTCACGCGCGGGCCTCGTCAAGAATAGCCGATATCTCCGGCGGTCAAGGTCACGACCACCGCCTCGGGCGGGCAGGCGAATCGGAACGGGGCGTAGATCGACGTTCCGATCCCCGCGCTCACGTTGAGGAGAGCCGCGCGGCGGGCGTGGTGCCACACGCTCAGGCCCTGTGCCTGGTCGCGGGGGATGTCGCAGTTGGTCACGAGCGGCGCCATCCCGGGGATGCGCACCTGCCCGCCGTGGGTGTGTCCGGCGAAGATCACGTCGGCGCCCTGAGTGACGAACGAGTCGAGCACCCGGCGGTACGGGGAGTGGGTGACGCCGATCGTCACCGGTTCGGGACCGGTGCGGTCATCCTGCCAGCCCGCGTCCTCGCGCATCTCTTCCACGATCACCGGAAGCCGGTCGAGCCGATCCCACCCGCGGTGCGCGTCGTTCACCCCGAAGAACTCGAGGCGGGAGCCGCGAAGGTCGATCGCCCGAGCCGCGTTGTTGAGCGGCCACCAGCCGAGAGTGTTCTCGAAGTAGCGCTCGAGGGCCTTCGTGTCGAGCGTCGTGGCCTTCTCGGGCCGGCCCGACGGGGCGAGGAAGTAGGCGAACGGGTTCTTGAACTCGGGACCGTAGTAGTCGTTCGACCCGTGCACGAACACGCCGGGAACCCCGCGGAACACGTCGAGCGCGTGCATCACGCCGGCGAGGCCGTCCGGATGCCCGAGGTTGTCGCCCGTGTTGACGATCAGGTCCGGTTCGAGCTGGGCCAGCGATCGCACCCAGTCCTGCTTGCGACGCTGCCACGAGGTGAGGTGCAGATCGGCCAAATGCAGCACGGTGATGTCGCGCGCTCCCGGGTCGAGCACAGGCAGGATCTCGTGGCGGATCGTGAACCGGTTGCGCTCCACGATCACCCCGTAGGCGAACGCGGCCGCCCCCGCCGCGGCCACCACCCCGAGGGCGGTGGCCGCGGTGCGGGAGGCGGGCGTTAAGGACACGCGATCTGCGTCACGGTGAGCGTCACGGGCGTGCCGGGCACCGTGAAGGCGCCGGGCGCCGGGTTGGATGCCGACACCTTGCCCTCCTTCGGGTCACCGGGCAGGGTGCCGACCGGCAGCACCTCGCACTGCTCCGTCACGGTGGCGTACCCGTCCCCGGCAAGAAGGCCCTGCGCAGTGGCGAAGTCGTTCACCGTTCCGTCGCCCACGACATCCGGGAACGGCAGCTTGTTGCCCTTGCTCGTGAAGACCTTGATCACGATGCCCTTGGCCGAGCTGGTGCCGGCGGCGGGGTCCGTCGCGGCGACCTTGCCCGCGGGGACCTCGGAGTCGATCTCGCCGCCCGCCTCGTAGGCAAAGCCGAGGCCCTCGAGCAGCGCCTTGGCTGCCTCGGGGCTCTGGCCGCGCACATCAGGCACCTGAAGGCTGCCACCGGACAGGAGCGTCGAGGCGGGCGGGGGGAACTCCTCCCCACCGTACTTCGCGTCGATCGCCGCCATCGTCGGCCGCTGGATGGCGTGACGCAGCTGGTTGCCGCGAGTGCCGTTCCAGCTGTAGCTCGAGAGGGAGACCTTGCCGATCGAGTTGCCGACCCAGACGGCCGAGGTGGCCTTGGTCGTCGAGACGATGATCCAGGTGTCGGTCGCGGAGTCGGTGGTTCCCGTCTTGCCCATGATCGGCACCCCGTCGCCGGGGTTCGACGCGCTACCGGTACCGCCGGCCATCACGCCCTGGAGGGCGTAGGCCGCGGTCGCCGCCACGTCGGCGCTGATCGCCTGGCGGCAATCGGTGGGCTGGCCGGCCTGCTCGGTGCCATCCGGCAGCACGACCTTGTCGACGACGATCGGCGTGCAGTACCGGCCGCCCGCGGCGACGGCCGCGTAGGCCCCCGCCATCGACAACGGGGTCACTTCGTTCGTTCCGAGCACCGACGACGGGTTGGTCTGCAGGTGCGTTTCGTCGCCACGCTCCACGCCCAGGTTCTCGGCCACCTTGCGGATGTCGCAGAGATCGAGCTGGAGGGCCATCGAGATGAAGGCACCGTTGATCGACGCGCGGGTGGCGTCGTAGACGCTGACCGGGCCCGGGTTTCCACCGGAGTCGTTCTTGAACGGGTACGGACCACCCCAGCCGCCGCCGTCTTCACAGGTGTCCTTGAAGGTCGCCTGATTGACGGTGCGCTGGTCGCCGCTGATGCGCTCATTGACACCCTTGCCGGAGTTGAGCCAGTCGATGAGGGTGAAGAGCTTGTAGGTCGATCCGGACTGGAATCCGGTCGAGCCGCCGTAGGAGTAGCTCGTCGCGTAGTTCACGGCACCCGTGCCCGCACCACCGCCGTCGAGGGTGTCGTTGAACACCTTGTTCACGGCCATCGTGAGCACGCGCCCCGTGCCGGGCTGCACCGTCACCTGGGCGCTGCCGAGCTCGAGGAAGGTCTCCTGGTTGTTGGCGTTCGCCCAGACCTGATCCTGAGCGGTGATCTGCACGTCGAGGTCGAGCGTCGTGTACAGCTTGTAGCCGCCGCGCGCCCAGTTCGCCTCACGCTCGGTCTCGTTCGCTCCGAGGAATTCGAAGTCCTTGACCGACTTCAGCACGTAGTCGCAGAACCAGGTGGCGTAGGCGTAGGCCGCGATGCAGCCGTTGGCGGCCGCGCGCGGCTTGAGGAACGCGTCATCCACCACCGTGTTGATCGCCTCGTCGTGCTCGGCCTGGGTGATGTCGCCCACGTCGAGCATCGCGTCGAGGATCACGTCGCGACGGGCGGTGTTGCGCTCGTAGTTCTCGGGGTCGTTGAGCCCACGCAGTTCCGGGTACTGCACGATCGCGACGAGGCTCGCGGCCTGCGGCAGCGTGAGGTCCTTCGCGTCGACACTGAAGTAGCGCTGCGCGGCGGCCTGGATGCCGTAGGTGTTGTCGCCGAAGAACGCGATGTTGAGGTACGCGGTGAGGATCTCCTTCTTCGTGTACTTCTTCTCGAGGCCGATCGCGAGCTTCATCTCCTTGAGCTTGCGGTCGAAGGAGGTCGCCGTGGCCGCGTCGTAGCCGGCCTGGCGCAGCTCCTCCGTCGGCTCCTGAAGCGCCTGCTGCACGAAGATCTGCTTGACGAGCTGCATCGACAGGGTCGACGACCCGCTCTGCACGTCACCGGAGACGACGTTGCCCACCGCGGCGCGGATCACCGACGAGACATCCACGCCGCCATGCTCGAAGAAGCGACGGTCCTCACCGGCGACCGCGGCATCCAGCGCGAACGGGGAGATGTCGTCGTAGCCGACCTCCTGGCGGTTCTGGTCGTAGACCGTGGCGACGAGCAGCTGCCCGTTGACGTTGCCCTCGCCGGAGTACGTGGCCCAGATCTCGTTGCGCTCGGGCTGCTGACCGATCTCGATGTACTCGGGCAGGCTGTCGAAGATTCCGATCGTGCTCGACGCCGTGATTCCGGTGACGGCCAGGGCCGGAGCCACCATCACCGTCACGAGAAGACCGGAGAGGGCACTGAAGCCGAGGATTCCGGTGATGGCGGTGAACACGCCTCGACGCGGGGCATTTTGGGCAGACATATGATCAAGGGTACGGGATGGTCCTATCCCTCAACCTGAACGAAGGCCGACAAATGCCCACGTGGGAGTACCTGACCACTCCGCTGCTCATCCACAACACCACCGCGATCCTCAACAACTGGGGCTCCGAGGGCTGGGAACTCGTGCAGATCGTCACCGGCCCCGAGGGCGGCCTCGTGGCGTACCTCAAGCGCCAGAAGCAGGAGAAGTGATGTCCCACCTCGATGATCGCCTCGCCGAACTGGGCCTCGTCGTGCCCGCCACGTCGAAGCCGGTGGCGGCCTACCTGCCCGCGGTCGTCTCGGGCGACCTCGTCTTCACGTCGGGCCAGCTGCCGATGATCGACGGCGCGCTGCCGGCGACCGGCAAGGTCGGCGCCGAGGTGGATGCCGAGGCCGCCAAGGGGATGGCCCGCCAGTGCGTTCTCAACGGCCTCGCCGCGGCGCGCTCCGCGATCGGCTCGCTCGACCGCATCACGCGGGTCGTCAAGGTCGTCGGCTTCGTGTCATCGGACCCGTCGTTCACCGGTCAGCCCGGCGTGATCAACGGCGCCTCCGAGCTGCTGCAGGAGATCTTCGGTGAGGCGGGCCAGCACGCCCGCAGCGCCGTGGGCGTCGCGGTGCTGCCGCTGGACGCGCCCGTCGAGGTGGAGTTCGTGTTCGAGTTCCACTGACGCGCAGGAGCTAGGAGCGAAGGCCATTTCTGGCCTTCGCCGCGACGCCAGCGCCGACGGCCGTCTCGGCCGTCGGAATCGACGCGAGGGCGTTACTTCAGCTTGTCCGTGATGATCGTCATCACCGACGTGTCCGCGAGGGTCGTCGTGTCGCCGATCTCGCGGCCCTCCGCGACATCCTGAAGCAGACGGCGCATGATCTTGCCCGAGCGGGTCTTTGGCAGCTCGGCGACGATGAAGATCTGCCGCGGCCGCGCGATCGCCCCGATCTGCTGGGTCACGTGCGCCCGCAGGATCGTGGATGCCTCCTCGGGCGTCGCGGCATCCTTCTGATTGGCCTTGAGGATGACGAACGCCACGACGGCCTGACCGGTCGCCTCGTCCGCGGCCCCGACCACGGCGGCCTCGGCGACCGCGGGGTGCGAAACGAGAGCGGACTCGATCTCCTGGGTCGAGAGCCGGTGCCCGGACACGTTCATCACGTCGTCCACGCGGCCGAGCAGCACGATGTCGCCGTCCGCATCCACGTGGGCGCCGTCGCCGGCGAAGTACGTCCAGATGCCCTCGTCGGGCTTGGAGAAGCGCGACCAGTAGGTCTCAAGAAAGCGGGCCGGGTCGCCCCAGATGCCGCGGAGCATCGACGGCCACGGCTCGCTCACGACGAGCAGGCCACCCTTCGGCGGGTCGAGGCGCACCCCGTCCTCGCCGACGATGTCGATCTTTACGCCGGGAACCGGCACCTGCGCTGAACCCGGCTTGAGGGTGGTCAGCCCGGGCAGGGCGCTGATCATGATCCCGCCGGTCTCGGTCTGCCACCAGGTGTCGACGATCGGGGCCGTGCCCGAGCCGATCACGTCGTGGTACCAGATCCACGCCTCGGGGTTGATCGGCTCGCCCACCGACCCGAGCACGCGGATCGACGACAGGTCGAAGCCCTGCGGGATCTGCCGGCCGAGCTTCATGAACGAGCGGATGGCGGTCGGCGCCGTGTAGAAGATCGAGACCCGGTACTTCTCGATGATCTCCCACCAGCGGCCCGGGTGCGGGGTGTCGGGGGTGCCCTCGTAGAGCACCTGCGTGGCGCCGTTGGCGAGCGGCCCGTAGACCACGTAGCTGTGGCCGGTGATCCAGCCCACGTCGGCCGTGCACCAGTAGACGTCGGTCTCTGGGTGCAGGTCGAACACGTTCTTGTGCGTGAACGCCGCCTGGGTGAGGTAGCCGCCGGAGGTGTGGAGGATGCCCTTGGGCTTTCCCGTGGTTCCCGACGTGTAGAGGATGAACAGCGGGTTCTCGGCCTCGAAGGGCTGGGCGGTGTGCTCCGCGGAGGCGGCGGCCACGGCATCCTGCCACCAGACGTCCCGGCCCTCGATCCACTCCACGGGGTTCTCGCCGCGGCGCACCACGAGCACGTTCTGCACGGTGCTCGTGCCGTTCTCGAGTGCGGCATCCACGGCCGGCTTGAGGGGGAAGACCTTGCCCTTGCGCCAGCCGCCGTCCGCGGTGATCACGAGCTTGGCGCTGGCGTCGTCGATGCGGCTGCGCAGGCTCTCGGCGCTGAAGCCGCCGAACACCACGGAGTGCACGGCGCCGAGGCGCGCGACCGCGAGCATCGCGATCACGGCCTCCGGGATGAGCGGGAGGTAGATCGCCACGCGGTCGCCCTGGCCGATGCCGAGGGCGGCGATCGCGTTGGCGGCGCGCTTCACCTCGGCGGTGAGCTCGGCGTAGGTGATCGAGCGGGTGTCGCCGTTCTCGCCCTCCCAGTGGATGGCGACCCGGTCGCCGATGCCGGCCTCCACGTGGCGGTCGAGGCAGTTGTAGGCCACGTTGAGCTCGCCGTCGCCGAACCAGCGCGCGACGGGCGCGTTGCTCCAGTCCAGGGTCTCGGTGAAGGGCTTATGCCAGTGGATGAGCTCGCGCGAGCGGTCCGCCCAGAATCCCACGCGATCGGCGGTGGCCGCGGCGTAGAGGCCCGGATCGGCCACCGCGTTCGCGGCGAACTCGGGCGTCGGGGGGAAGTGGCGCGTCTCGTGAAGCAGGCTGTCAATCGAATTGGTGGACATCGTGATCCTCGTCGATCTCGCGGCGCTGCCAGGTCATCCGCGAACTGCATGAACAGGGTAGGAAACCGATCCTAGACTGCCAGCGACTACCCATTGCGGAAGAGGTCCGGTGCGCTACACTGAGTCCGTCGGGCGCGAGTTCGACTAGTGGTGCCAAGTGATTCCCCCCAATCCGGCACCGCTGTGGCGGCGCCTGTTCCCCCCAATAGGCGCCGCCCCTCTCATTTAACGCACCGGTTGCGTCTGCCCGCGGAATGCGATCCGCCAACTTCCTAGCCTCGTCGGGTGGATGCCCCGCCCTTCGTCGCTCGCCGCCCCGGCGACGCCACTCCGGAGCCGCGCCCCGTGCTCGCGTCAGCCGAATTCGGGCCGCTCGCGCCCCTGATCGCCGACCCTCGCGTCACCGATGTGCTCGCCAACGGATCGCGCGGGGTGTGGGTCGATCGCGGCCAGGGGATTGAGCGGGCATCCGGAGTCGTGCTCTTGGAGCCCGAGCTGCGCGCCCTCGCGGTGCGCCTCGTCGCCCTCGGAGGGCGCCATGTCGACGAGGCGAATCCGTGTGTGGATGCCCGGCTCGGGTCCGGGGTGCGCGTGCACGTCGTCCTGCCCCCGATCTCTCCCGACGGCACCCTTCTGTCCTTGCGTGTGGCGCGCTCGCGCCCGTTCACGCTCGACGAGCTCGACGAGGCCGGGTTCTTCGTCGGCCTGACGCGTGATCGAGTCGCCGCCCTCGTCGCCGGGCGCTCGAACCTCCTCGTCACGGGAGCCGCCGGCAGCGGCAAGACGACGCTGCTCGCCACCCTCCTCGGTGAGGTGCCGCACGACGAGCGGATCGTCGCGATCGAGGACGTGGCGGAGCTGCGAGTGCGCCATCCGCACTACGTCGCGCTCGAAGCGCGCCAGCCCAATCTCGAGGGCGCCGGGGGAGTCGATCTCGCGCGGCTCGTTCGTGAAGCGCTGCGGATGCGTCCGGACCGCCTGGTGCTCGGGGAGTGCCGCGGAGCCGAGGTGCGGGAGCTGTTCGCGGCGCTCAACACCGGTCACGCGGGCGGGGGCACCCTGCATGCGAACTCGCTCGACGACGTGCCCGCCCGCCTCGAAGCCTTGGGCGCGCTCGCGGGCCTCTCGCCGTCCGCCGTGGCCCGCCAATCGGTGAGCGCACTGGATGTCGTGCTCCACCTCGAGCGCGCCCCCGCCGGGCGGCGGCTCGTCACGGCCGGGCGGCTCGTGCTCGATCACCGCGAGCGCCTCTCGATCGCGCCTCTCTGATGGCCGCGCCCGAGGGAACCGAGCAGGTCGCCCGGGTCATCCTCCGGCTCGCGGTGCTCACCGCGGGGGGTGTCGCACCGGCGTCCGCATGGCGTCACGTCGCCGCGACCGCGTCCTCGCCCGTCGCGGAGGCGGTGCTCGCCGGCCAGGAGGTCGTCGAGGCCCTGGTGGAGGCATCCGTGCGCCGCCCGCCCCTCGAGGCAGCCGCCTGGAGGGGCCTCGCGGCCACGTGGGCCATCGCCCACGAGGCGGGGGCGCCTCTCGCCCCGGCGCTGCGGGCTCAGGCGGCCGCGCTCAGCGCGCTCGTCGAGGTGCAGCGGGATGTCGCGGTCGCCCTCGCCGGGCCGGTCGCCACCGTGCGGATCGTCGCGGTGCTCCCGGTGGTCGGAGTCGTGTTCGGCGCGGCACTCGGATTCGACACGATCGGCACCCTCGCCGGCACCCCCGTCGGCTGGGCCTGCCTCGTCGGTGCCTCGGTGCTCACCCTGGGAGCCTGGTGGTGGATGCGGCGGCTCGTCGCCCGAGCCCGTCCCCGCGATGCGCAACCGGGCCTCGACTGCGAGCTGCTCGCGATCGCGCTCGCGGGAGGCGCCCCGCCCTCGGCCGCGCGGGCCCTCGTGGAGCGGATCGCCGCGCACACCGGAGTGACAGTCGACCGCGATCGGATCGACGACGTGCTCGCCCTCTCGATCGCGGCGGGGGTTCCCGCGGGCGAGCTGCTGCGCGCCGAGGCGGGCGAGGCGAGGTCCGACGCGCGGGCGACCGCGCGCGCGGCGGCGGCATCCCTCGGCTCTCGTCTCATGCTGCCCCTCGGCCTCGGGGTGCTTCCGGCCTTCGTACTCGTGGGCGTCGTCCCTCTCGTGCTCTCCGTCGTCTCCTCCACGGTGGTGACGTGGTGAGGTTCTCCGCGAGCCGGGCCGCGCGCCCGGGCGCTCGACTCCGCCGAGGCGAGACTGGTCCCGCTCGCGCCCGGGAGGAGATCCGATGAGACGAATCGACTGGCGCCGCATCATCCATCGTTGGCGCGACGAGACCGGCGCGGCGACCGCCGAGTACGCGATCGCGACCCTCGCGGCGGTGGGGTTCGCCGGACTCCTCGTCGTGATCCTGCGCTCCGATGAGGTGCGCGCGATGCTGACGGACCTCGTGCGTCATGCCCTCTCGATCCCGGGCTGAGCGCGAATCGCCGCGGGCCGGTGACCGCGGCACCGTCACCGCGGAGTTCGCCGTCACCCTCCCCGCGATCGTGCTCGTGCTCGCCGTGTGCCTGGCGGCGCTGCAGCTGGCCGGCCTGCAGCTGCGACTCACGGATGCCGCGACCGCCGCCGTGCGTCAACTCGCGCGCGGCGATCCCGACGCCGCCCGGGCGCTGGCCACGCGCTTGGTTCCCGGCTCAACGCTCACCGTCGGGAGCCGGAGTGACCTCGACTGCGTCACCCTCGTCGCCGGGGTCCGAGGCGTGCTCGCGGCGATCCCCGTGACCGCGCAGGCGTGCGCCCTGCGTGAGGGCGGGTGAACGGCGAGGCCGCTCGTGGGCGGACCGCTTCCGATCGCGGCTCCGGCTCCCTTCTGGCGATCGGCCTGGTCGCAGCACTCGCCGTCCTCACGACGCTCATCGTTCCTCTCTATGGGGCGCTCGCGGTGCGCTCGCTCGTCGGGGCCGCGGCGGATGCCGCCGCGCTCGCCGGAGCGGACGTCGCAGTGGGACTCGCGCCGGGCATCCCGTGCGAGGCGGCGTCGCGAGCGGCGTCCGCGGCCGGAGCGCGGATGACCTCGTGCGCGGTCGATGGACTCGTCATCACGGTGGTCGCGAGCCGCGACATCCTCGGGGTCGCGGTCACGGCCGCGGCGACCGCCGGGCCGCCTCCCGAGGGCTGAGGATCGACCGTCGCAGTGAGTCCCGGCAGGCCACGAACGCCGCCGTGGCCCCCGATCGAGCGGTGGGTCGGATTAGGTGAGGTCGCGGAGAGTGTGTGTATGGTGTCGCTGACGCCCCCGCCACCGCCGTTGCGTCCGTGAAACAAGGAGACCCGCATCCATGAAGCTCGTCATCGTCGAGTCGCCCACCAAGGCGAAGACGATCGCCCAGTACCTGGGCGACGGCTATGAGGTGCAGTCCTCCGTCGGCCACATCCGCGATCTCATCGAGCCCAAGAACCTCCCGCCGGAGCTGAAGAAGGGCTCGCTCGGCAAGTTCTCCGTCGACGTCGAGGGCGGCTTCGTTCCCTACTACGTCGTGTCGGACGCGAAGAAGAAGACGGTCGCCGACCTCAAGCGGGCGCTCAAGGGCGCCGACGAACTCTTCCTCGCGACGGATGAGGACCGCGAGGGCGAGGCCATCGCGTGGCACCTCCTCCAGGAGCTCAAGCCCAAGGTGCCGGTCAAGCGGATGGTGTTCCACGAGATCACCAAGGACGCGATCCAGTACGCGATCGCCAACCCGCGCGAGCTCGACACCGCGCTCGTCGACGCGCAGGAGACCCGCCGCATCCTCGACCGCCTGTTCGGCTACGAGATCTCGCCGGTGCTCTGGCGCAAGGTCGGCCCCGGCCTGTCCGCCGGCCGCGTGCAGTCCGCCGCGACTCGCCTTGTCGTGGACCGCGAGCGCGAGCGCCTCGCCTTCATCACCGCGAGCTACTGGGACCTGCTCGCGGGCCTCACTCCGGGCGCGCCAACCGACCGCTTCGAGTCCAAGCTCGTTCGCCTCGACGGGGTGCGCGTGGCCGCCGGTCGCGACTTCGACGACCGTGGCCAGCTCAAGGGCGAGGCCGTCGCCCTCGACGAGGCCGGTGCCCACGCGCTCGCCGCGGCGCTCAACCAGCCGGGCGTGCCGATCGTCGTCTCCAACCTCGAGTCGAAGCCCTACACGCGCCGCCCCGCCGCGCCGTTCACCACCTCGACGCTGCAGCAGGAGGCCGGCCGCAAGCTGCGCTTCTCCGCCCGCCAGACGATGAGCGTGGCCCAGTCGCTCTACGAGAACGGCTACATCACCTATATGCGTACCGACTCGCCCACGCTCTCGCAGCAGGCGATCGATGCGGCCCGCGCTCAGGCCCGTGCCCTGTACGGTGCCGACACGGTTCCGGATGCTCCCCGCGTCTACACCGGACGGTCCAAGAACGCGCAGGAGGCCCATGAGGCCATCCGGCCCTCGGGCGACACCTTCCGCACCCCGTCGGAGCTCGCGAGCGTGCTGCGCGGCAACGACTTCAAGCTCTACGACCTGATCTGGAAGCGCACCGTCGCGAGCCAGATGGCCGACGCGAAGGGCTCAACGGCATCCGTCACCATCACCGGCACGACCGGCGAGGGCCGGGTCGCCGAGTTCGCGGCGTCGGGAACGGTCATCACGTTCCGCGGGTTCCTCCACGCCTACGAGGAGGGCCAGGACGAGGACCGCAACACCGAGTCCGCCGAGCCGGCCGAGGCGAAGCTGCCGCCGCTCACCGTGGGCCAGTCGCTCACGGTCGTCGACATCGAGGCCAAGGGCCACGAGACCTCGCCGCCCCCGCGCTACACCGAGGCGAGCCTCGTGAAGAAGCTCGAGGAGCTCGAGATCGGGCGCCCGTCCACCTACGCGAGCATCATCTCGACGATCATCGATCGCGGCTACGTCACCCCGCGCGGTCAGGCCCTCGTGCCCAACTGGATCGCGTTCAGCGTCGTGCGCCTGCTCGAGGAGTACTTTGCCGACCTCGTGGAGTACGACTTCACCGCGGGCATGGAGGACGACCTCGACCGCATTGCTGACGGCGAGCAGGACCGGGTGGAATGGCTCACCGGGTTCTACTTCGGCAGCCCCGATCAGCGCGGTCTGCGCACCGTGATCGACAACCTCGGCGAGATCGACGCGCGCGAGATCAACTCGATCCGCATCGCCGACGACATCACCCTGCGCATCGGCAAGTACGGCCCCTACCTCGAGGCGCCGGGCGAGGATGCCGAGACCCCGCGTCGCGTCAACATCCCGCAGGACCTGGCCCCGGATGAGCTCACCCCCGAGAAGGCGCGCGAGCTGATCGAGGCGCCCGTCGTGGGCGACCGCGTGATCGGCATCAACCCGGAGAACGGCAAGGAGATCGTCGCGAAGGACGGCCGGTTCGGCCCCTACGTGACCGAGCTCGAGCCCGAGGTGCCCGAGGAGGCACCCATCGAGGTCATCGACCCGAAGACCGGCGAGGTGAAGATCAAGAAGCCGAAGAAGGTGGCGGTGGTCAAGCCGCGCACGGCATCCATCTTCAAGTCCATGGACCTGGCGACGATCGACCTCGACACCGCGCTCGCGCTGCTCAACCTGCCCCGCGTGGTCGGCACCGACCCGGAGACCGGGGTCGAGATCACCGCGCAGAACGGGCGCTACGGCGCCTATCTCAAGAAGGGCACCGAAACCCGGTCGCTCACGGGCGAGGACCAGATCTTCGAGATCGACCTCGCCGGGGCGCTCGAGCTGTACTCGCAGCCCAAGTACGGTGGCCGCTCCGCGTCGAGCGCGCTCAAGGAATTCGAGCAGCCCGATCCCGTGAGCGAGAAGCCGATCCGCATCAAGGACGGCCGCTTCGGCGCATACGTGACCGACGGCACGACCAACGCCACCATCCCGCGCGGCGAGACGGTCGAGGAGATCGACTACGACCGCGCCGTGCAGCTGCTCGCCGACAAGCGCGCCAAGGGGCCGGCCAAGCCGAAGGCGAAGGCGGCGCCCAAGAAGGCCGCGGCCAAGAAGCCCGCCGCCAAGACCACGGCCGCCAAGAAGCCCGCCGCGAAGAAGGCGTAGTGTCCGGGCTCTTCATCACCTTCGAGGGCGGCGACGGGTCGGGCAAGTCCACCCAGTCGACGCTGCTCGTGGAGTGGCTCGAAGCGCATGGCCGCACGGTCGTCACCTCGCGAGAACCCGGCGGCACCGACCTCGGGCTGGAGCTGCGCGACATCGTGCTGCACCGCCGCGGCGAGATCGCGCCGCGGGCCGAGGCCCTGATCTACGCGGCTGATCGCGCCCACAACATCGCCACCAAGGTGCGTCCCGCGCTCGAGCGCGGTGAGATCGTCGTGCAGGATCGCTACCTCGACTCGTCGGTCGCCTATCAGGGCGCCGGGCGCGTGCTCGGCGGCGACGAGGTGCGCGAGGTGTCGCTCTGGGCGACCGAGGGGCTGCTGCCCGACCTGACGATCCTGCTCGACCTGCACGAGAAGCTGGGGCTCGACCGCCTCGCCGACTCGCGCACGCGCTATGACCGGCTCGAGGCCGAGAAGGCCGACTTCCACGGACGGGTGCGTGCGGCGTACCTCCAGCTCGCCGAGGCGGAGCCGGAGCGCTTCCTCGTGCTCGACGCTCAGGACTCCATCGAGTCGCTCGCCACGGCGATCCGGGATCGCGTCAGCGCCCTGCTCTGAATCGGTCGCGTTCCCAGCCGACGCGTCGGCGCGCTGCCATAGGCTGAACGCATGCGGGTGTGGGACGAGCTGACGGGTCAGACCGAGGCGATCGCCGTGGTTGAGGCGGCCGCGGCGGCATCCGGGATCGGCGGATCGGGAGACTCGTCGATGACGCACTCGTGGCTCATCACCGGCCCACCCGGATCGGGGCGTTCGAATCTCGCCTACGCCTTCGCGACCGCCCTGCTCTCGCCCGGCGACGAGGTCGACGAGACCACCCGCCGGCAGGTCGCTGCGCGCACCCACCCCGACCTCGGCGTGCTCGCAACCGAGCGGGTCATCATCTCGATCGAGGAGGTGCGCCAGCTCGTGGCCACCTCTCAGTTCTCGCCATCCGTGGGGCGCTACCGCGTGATGATCATCGAGGATGCCGACCGCATGGCCGAGCGCACCTCCAACGTGCTGCTCAAGGCGCTCGAGGAGCCGCCGCCGCGCACGGTGTGGATCCTCTGCGCCCCGAGCGAGGCCGACCTCCTGCCGACCATCCGCTCCCGCGTGCGCAGCGTGCGGCTCAAGACCCCGTCGGTCGTCGAGGTCGCCGAACTGCTCGAACGCCGCGACGGGGTGGATGCCGCAACCGCGGTCCGCGCCGCCCGCGAGGCCCAGTCGCACATCGGCATGGCGCACCGCCTTGCGACGAACGCGCAGGCGCGGGACCGACGCGAGCGCACCCTCGCGATCGCCCTCGGCATCCGCACCGTCTCGGATGCCGTGATCGGGGCGACCGAACTGCTCGAGCTCGCGAAGGCCGACGCCGAAGCGATCACCGCCGAGAAGGATGCCGAGGAGCGGGACTCCGCGATGCGCTCGCTCGGCATCGACCCGGGCGGCACCATCCCCGCGGCGCTGCGCTCGCAGCTCAAGAACCTCGAAGAGGACCAGAAGCGCCGCGCCACCCGCAGCTTGCGCGACGGCATCGACCGCATCATGGTGGACCTGCTCTCGCTGTACCGCGACATCCTGCTTATCCAGCTCGGGGTGCCCGACGACCTCATCAACCTCACGATCGTCGATCGGCTGCGCGCCGCCGCGGGGGGCACGACCGCACCGGTCACCCTGTCGACGATGGATGCCATCGCCATCGCCCGGCGTCGCATCGAGAGCAACGTGGCCCCGGCCCTCGCCCTCGAGGCGATGCTCGTGACCGCCCGACGTCGGAGCGCAGCATGAGGCGCCGGCTCGCCCCGGTCGCTCTCGCGGTCGCGGTCGCCGTCGCCCTGAGCGGCTGCGTGTCGTGGTTCCTGCCGCCCACCACGTCGGCCACCTCGACCCCGACCGACGAGTCCGTCGCGGCCGACCTCGCCCCGTACTACCACCAGGTGCTGACGTGGTCGGGGTGCGGCGGGGGGATGCAGTGCGCCACTGCGACGGCCCCCCTCGACTGGAGCGATCCGGCCGCCGGCGACATCGAGCTCTCCCTGGTGCGCCAGCCGGCCACCACGGGCGATCGGCTCGGCTCACTGCTCATCAACCCGGGCGGTCCGGGCGGGTCCGGCTACGACTTCGTCAAGGACAGCGTCGACTACGCCACCGATGAGCGGCTTCAGGCTCGGTACGACATCGTCGGCTTCGACCCCCGGGGGGTGAACCGGTCCACGGCCGTCAGCTGCTATGACGACCCCGCCGAGATGGACCAGTTCATCTACGGCATCCTCCCGGGGCTCCCGGGCAGCGACGAGTGGCTCGCCGCCGCGAGCGCCTCCACGAAGGCGTTCAGCGAGCGCTGCCTCGAGCTCACCGGACCTCTGCTCGGTCTCGTCGATACCGCCAGCGCCGCCCGTGACCTCGACATGCTCCGCGCCGCGCTCGGCGACACGACGCTCAACTTCCTGGGGTACTCCTACGGCACCCTGCTCGGGCAGGTCTACGCGGAGCTGTTCCCCGAGCGCACGGGCCGCCTCGTGCTCGACGGCGCGGTGGACCCGGCGGCCTCGGACTTCGATGGCACGGCCACCCAGGCGCAGGGCTTCGAGAGCGCGCTCCGTGCCTTCCTCGAGGACTGCCTCGGCAGCCAGGACTGCCCGTTCGACGGCACGGTCGACGCGGCGATGACGCAGATCCGCTCCCTGCTCGACCGACTCGACGCGAGCCCGCTGGCGTCGACGGACAGCCGGCAACTGAGCAGCAGCGCGATGTTCACGGCGATCATCCTTCCCCTCTACAACCGCGACAACTGGCAGTACCTCCGGGAGCTGTTCACGAGCGTGTTCGGGGGCGACGCCGACTACGCGTTCCAGCTCGCCGACAACTACAACGGCCGCAACCCCGACGGCACCTACGCCAACAATCAGACCGAGGCCTTCATCGCGATCAACTGCCTCGACGCGCGCGGCGACGGCACGGTGGAGACGATGCGCGCCGAGGCCGAGAAGCTGCGCGAGCTCGCCCCGGTGCTGGGTCCCCAGATGTCGTGGGGTGGGACCGGATGCCCCAACTGGTCCGTGCCGGCCAAGCGCGATCGAGTGCCGATCGTGGCCTCCGGGTCCGCCGACATCCTCGTGGTCGGGACCACGAATGACCCCGCCACGCCCTACCGCTGGGCGGTGACCGTCGCCGGCGCGCTCGAGAACGGGCACCTCATCACCTACGACGGTGAGGGTCACACCGCGTACAACAAGTCGAACGCATGCGTGAACGACGCCGTGGACGCGTTCCTGATCGACGGGACCGTGCCCGAATCCGACCCGCTCTGCTAGTGCTCCGTTAGGGTGGTGCTCGTGACCACGGCATCCCGCACCCGTTTTCGTCCTCTTGCCCTCGTGGCGACCGGCAGCGCTCTGGCCCTGCTGCTCTCCGGCTGCTTCTTCGGTGGCGCCTCGAACTCGCTCACCTCGACGCCGACCAATGAGGAGGTGTCGGAGGCCCTGGCGCCGTACTACCAGCAGGTCATCCAGTGGAAGGACTGCGACAACGACATGCAGTGCTCCACGGTGACGGCGCCCATGGACTGGGACAACCCGTCGCCGGAGACGGACATCCAGCTCGCCGTCGTGCGGCATCCGGCCACCGGAACGAAGATCGGCTCGCTCTTCACCAACCCGGGCGGCCCGGGTGCCTCCGGATACGACTTCGTCTACGACAGCGTCGACTTCGCGGTGAGCAAGGACCTTCAGGCCAGCTACGACATCGTCGGCTGGGACCCGCGGGGCGTGGGTCGCTCCGCGCCCGTCACCTGCCTCGACGGCCCCGGCCTCGACGAGTACATCTTCGGGCAACCCGGACTGCCGACGGATGTCCCGGCCTGGCTCGCCGAGGCGACCCAGGGCAACATCGATTTCGCCCAGGCGTGCTTGGAGAACACCGGCCCGGTGCTCGAGTTCATCGACACCCAGTCGACGGTGAAGGACCTCGACATGCTCCGCGCCGTCGTCGGCGACGAGAAGCTCACCTACCTCGGCTACTCCTACGGCAGCGACATCGGTTCGTACTACATCGAGAACTTCCCGGACAAGGTCGGGCGCATCGTCGTCGACGGTGCCACGGACTCCTCGATCTCCGTCTCCCAGGTCGGCATCGTGCAGACCCGCGGGTTCCAACGCGCCCTCGAGAACTACCTCGCCGCGTGCCCCGGCCTGTTCGACGACTGCCCGTTCACCGGTGACGTCACCGCGGACCTCGCGATCATCCGGGCCCTGTACGACCAGTACGACGCGAACCCGATCGCGGGCGCGGACGGCCGGATGATGGATGCCGGGGTCATCGACATCGCGATGAGCATGGCGCTGTACTCACAGGACTCGTGGCCGTTCCTCAACGACCTGTTCTCCGAGGCGGCGGCGGGGGAGACCGAGACCGCCTTCTTCCTCGCGGACTACTACTACAGCCGCGACACCGATGGCACCTACGCCGACAACTCGCTCGAGGCGTTCCTGGCGATCTACTGCGTGGACTATCCCGTCGAGACCGACCCAGCGGTGCTGGCGGCCGAGGACGAACTTCTCAAGGCTGCCTCGCCGACGACCTATCGGGCGTTCCCGGTGACGGGCGACCTGCTGTGCGCGAACTGGCCGTTCCAATACGCGGGTCCGCCCATCACGACGCTCACCGGCAAGGGTGCCCCACCGGTGCTCGTCGTCTCGACCACGGGCGACCCGGCGACGCCCTACGAGTGGGGAGTCGCGCTGGCCGACCAGCTCGAGAGCGCCACGCTCATCACCTTCAACGGCGAGGGCCACACGGCCTACGGTCAGGGCAACGAGTGCATCGTGTCCACCGTGGACGCGTACTTCCTGAAGGGGACCGTGCCGGCAACCGATCCGGACTGCTGAGCCGCGGGTCCCCCGCGGACTGCAAAATTGCGCGTCATGCAAGAATAAGACCGTGACGGAGATGGTGACCCTGCAGCCGGGCCTGCGCGAGCGCAAGCGCCGGGCGACGCGCCGCAGCATCCAGCTGGCCGTGCTCGACCTCGTGGCCGAGCGCGGACTCGAGGGCACCACGGTGGATGAGATCAGTCGGCGCGCGGATGTCTCCCCGCGCACGTTCTTCAACTACTTCGCGTCGAAGGAGGAGGCGCTGCTCGGCGACGCCCCCGAGCTGCCCGAAGCCGAAGAGATCGAGCGATTCGTCTCTGCCGGCGCCGATTCGCCGCTTCTCGACGATCTGACCGTCGTGCTTCTCGGCGCGGCCCGCAAGACGATGACCGACGTCGAGATGCTCCGCCGGCGTCACGCGCTGCTCAAGCAGTATCCGCAACTGGTGGCGATGCGCATGGCGACGATGCGGGAGTTCGAGGAGCAGGTCGTGGCGATCGTCTCGCAACGGCTGGTGCTCGATGACCCCGACCTGGCATCCGATCCGCACCGGCTCGACGACCGCGCGCGGCTCGTGAGCCTGGTGGCGTTCGCCGCGATGCGCCACGCCTGGTCATCGTGGATCAATAAGGATGCGACGGCGGATCTGGCGGATCAACTGCGGTCGTCATTCCATGACCTCAAGGCCGTCTTCGCGTCATCCACGGTCTGAAACTCCGCTAAGCTATCGTGCTGTGCCTCGGGGAAATCCGGGCCCGCCGCCTTAGCTCAGTCGGTAGAGCATCTCACTCGTAATGAGAAGGTCAAGAGTTCGATTCTCTTAGGCGGCTCCGTTCGTCGATGACACCTCCTCGAATCCTTCTCGGGACGATCCTGTCCCCCATCGCGCGGCTCCCGGTCCGTTGGCGCGGGGACACCAGCTGTCCCCCGAAACCACCGTCGAGGGATCCGTCCGGCCCCTCGCGATCGCTCGGCATCGGTCTGTACCCCGAAATATCGGGGGACGGACCCGTCCGCGCTACGGCGGACCCGGTGGGGGACAGATCGCCGACCGTCAGCAGCGAAATGCCCCCACTTCGCGGGTAAAACGTTCGATATTCGACCATCCTCGGTTGCGCCCCGATGGCGGTCGGCCTACCGTGCATGCAGGACGAATCATTCGGGGAAACGTCCAAGTGCGCGGGGGGTGCACGAACATGAAGAGAATCATTTTCCTATCAACGACGGTCAGCGCAATGCTGATCGTGGCCAGTCCATTCGTGGGGGGCGGCGGACCTGGGCTCAGCCCGTCCGCCGTCGCCGGCATCGCGAACAACCAGCCGGTTCTGGCCGTCGCTCCGGCGTCGCAGGTGGCCGAGCCCGTCGTCATCGATGACCGGGCCCGCATCAACGAGGTCGAGCTCCAGCGTCAGGCTGACGCTCTCGCGAAGTCGCTCACGAGCGACTACGAGCACCTCGCCCAGAAGGTGGTGCCCAAGCCGCTTCCGCCGGTGTCCGCTTCGGGGGCGGCATCCGGAACGAACGAGCGCCGCGCCGCGTACGAGGCTCAGGGCCTGTCGTGCCCCAACCAGGGTGGGTCCTCGAACAGCGGAGCACCCGGTGCCTCGTCTGCTCTGGGCGTGGCCGGGACGACGTCGGGCGACCTCGCGTCGTTCGCGGCCCAGTACAACGCCATCCGGTATGCGAACTGCCTGCCTCCGGTGAACTACTTCATCTACGACTCCTGCATGGAGGCGCGACTGTTCTGGATGGCGGAGTCGCCGAGCCCGGATCCGCTCGACGCGTGGGGCCACATGGGGTCCGTGCGCAGCGACGGGGTGCCGAGCACCGGCTGCGACGGCAACCTGGCTGGTGGATCGGGCAACAGCGGGGCGACCGTTGCCCAGAAGTGGTGGGAGTCCAGTGCTCACCGGGCGTCCCTGTACCGGGTCAACTCCGGCACCGGCGGCGTCTGCATCGCCTTCGCGATGACCCACGGCGGGATCGACGAGCCGTACTCGTTCACTCGAGCTGCGGCGCGCTGGACCAGCTGCTAGACCCGATGTACCGGGGAGGTCCCCAGAACCTCCCCGGTATCATTGGCGGGTGACGGATTCACAGGACTTCCAGCCCACCGAGGCCATGACCCGGCGTTCCCGCCGGGACCCGGGTGCCGGCGGGGGCGGATCCAGTCGAGACGTCGTCCGGACCGAGACCGGCGATTCCGCCCCACCCCGCGCGGGCGGGATCGCCGCCCTCGTGCGCAAGAACCCGCGCGCCTGGATGATCGGGGCGGGGGCCGTCGCGTTCCTCATCCTCGGAACGAGCGCCGTCTTCGTCGGAGCCGCGGTCGGATCCGGTCAGGTCGAGGCGGCACCGGTACCGACGGAGACCTTCGACCCACGACCCCAGCCCTCGGCCATTCCCGGTGCGAGCCGGGTTCGCACCTGCTCGGTCGCCTCGGTTCTCGCCGATTCGCGGCTGAACGACTTCTCGGGCCAGGTCATCAATGCCAACACCGGCGAGGTGCTGTTCGGCCGCAACGTCTCGCTGGGCCAGCGCACCGGCAGCGTGCTCAAGGTGCTGACGGCGTCCGCCGCGCTCAAGATCCTCGGGGCGGACGCGCAGCTCACCACCCAGGTGATCGATGGGTCACAGCCCGGCTCGATCGTGCTCAAGGGCGGTGGCGACCCGACCCTCGCCAGCGGGAGCGGCAACGTCTACGACGGGGCCGCGCGAATCAGCGACCTCGCGACCGCGGCGCTCGTGAAGTACAACCAACTGCATCCCGGGGTGCCGATCACCGAGATCGTGCTCGACTCCACGATGTGGAATCCCGCGGACCGCTGGGACTCGACGTGGCTGCGCAAGGAGCAGTCGGGTGGCTATCAGGCCGAAGTGACCGCGCTCATGGTCGATGGCGGGCGGGCCGACCCCGACAGCGAGGTGAGCCCCCGCTCGAGTGACGGCATCGGGGATGCCGGCCGCGCGTTCGCGGACGCCGCGGGTCTGGCCGGGGTCACGTTCACCACGGGAGCCGCGGTGGGATCCACCGTGCTCGCGGAGGTCAAGTCCCAGCCGCTCAGCGTGCTCATCGACCAGATGCTCCTCACGAGCGACAACTCGCTCGCGGAGAACCTCGCCCGCGTGACCAGCAAGGCGATGGGATTCGACGGCTCGTCGACTTCGCTCGCCCAGGCCATCCCCGGCGCCCTCGTGGAGTACGGCCTGCAGACCACGACGATCTCGATCCGCGACGGATCGGGTCTGAGCAACGAGAACGCGGTGCCGCCGGAGTTCCTCACCGCCCTGATGGTGAAACTGCGCTCGAACGAGCAGAATCTCGGGGTGGTCTACAGCAGCCTTCCGGTTGCCGGGGAGAGCGGCACGCTCGCGGGCCGGTTCGACGGCGACAACGCCATCGCGCGCGGCGCGGTCATCGCCAAGACCGGATGGCTCGACACCGAGTACTCGCTCGCCGGGATCATCAATGCCGCCGACGGCACCCCGCTCGCGTTCGCCATCTACTCCATCCGCGAGGGGATCACCTCGGACACCAAGGACGCGCAGGACACTCTGGTCACGGCGATGTTCTCCTGCGGCGACAACCTCGCGAACAACTGAGCCCAGCATGACGACCGCCCTGCTGCTCATCGACGTGCAGAACGACTTCACCGAGGGGGGAGCCCTCGGGGTCGCCGGGGGTGCTGCCGTGGCCGCGGGGATCGCGCGGCTGCTCGCCGAGCATCCGGACCGCTACGACGTCGTGATCGCCTCCCGCGACTGGCATGACGGGGACAACGACAACGGCGGGCACTTCCACCCCGAGCCCGACTTCGTCGACTCGTGGCCCGTGCACTGCGTCGCCGGCACGCCCGGGGCCGAGTACCACCCGGACTTTCCCGCGGAGGCGGTGGACCTCCACGTTCACAAGGGACAGGGTCGCCCGGCCTATTCGATCTTCGAGGGCACCACCGAGACGGGCGGCACGCTCCGCGAGGAGCTCGACCGGCGGGGTGTGACCGACGTCGAGATCGCCGGCATCGCCACCGACTACTGCGTTCTCGCCTCCGCCCTGGACGCCCTCGAGGCCGGTCGATCGGTGACTGTGCTCACCGATCTCGTCGCCGGCGTCGACCCCGCGACGAGTGCCGCCGCGCTCGACCGCCTCGCCGCCGCGGGCGCGCGCCTGGCCTCATCCGGCGCCTACTAGACCACCACACGACACGAAACAAGGAGAGAAATGATCTCGGAGAAGGACCTGCTGGCGAAGGTGCCGGATCGGCTGTTCATCGGTGGTGAGTGGGTCGAGGGCACCTCGGGTCGGCACATCGACGTGCACGACCCCGCCACGGGCGCGGTCATCAAGACCATCGCCGACGCGTCGGTGGAGGACTCCGCCGCCGCGATGAACTCCGCGGCCGACACCCAGGCGAGCTGGGGCGCCACGGCGCCCCGCGTGCGCGGGGAGATCCTGCGCCGGGCGTTCGACCTCCTGCAGGAGCGCGCCGACGAGTTCGCCCTGCTCATGACGCTCGAGATGGGCAAGCCGCTCGCGGAGGCGCGCGGTGAGGTCACCTACGGTGGTGAGTTCCTCCGCTGGTTCGGCGAGGAGGCCGTGCGCATCACCGGCCGCTACGGCAGCAACCCCGAGGGCACCGGTCGCATGATCGTCACCCACCTGCCCGTGGGCCCGAGCTTCCTCATCACCCCGTGGAACTTCCCGCTCGCGATGGCCACCCGCAAGATCGCGCCCGCGATCGCCGCCGGCTGCACGAGCATCATCAAGCCCGCGGCGCTGACGCCGCTCACGACCCTCTACTTCGCGAAACTGCTCGAGGATGCCGGCCTGCCGAAGGGCGTCGTCAACGTGCTCACCACGTCGACGAGCCGGGCGGTCTCCGACCCGATCATCGCCGACCCGCGCCTGCGCAAGCTCAGCTTCACCGGCTCCACCGGGGTCGGCCAGCAGCTCATGAAGCAGGCCTCCGAGAACGTGCTGCGCACCTCGATGGAGCTCGGCGGCAACGCCCCGTTCGTCGTCTTCGAGGATGCCGACCTCGACAAGGCCGTGGATGGCGCGATGCTCGCCAAGTTCCGCAACATCGGGCAGGCCTGCACGGCGGCCAACCGGTTCATCGTGCACGAGTCGGTCGCCGCGGAGTTCGGTCGCCGCGTGACCGAGCGGGTCGCCGCATTCCCGATCGGCCGCGGCACCGAGCCCGGCATCGTCATCGGTCCGCTCATCGACGATGACGCGGTCGACAAGGCCGATGCCCTTGTGCAGGATGCCGTCGCCAAGGGCGCGAGCATCCTCACCGGCGGCAAGCGCGTGGAGGGCGAGGGCAGCTTCTACGAGCCGACCGTCATCACGGGCGTCGCGTCTGGCAGCGAGATCCTCCGCGAAGAGATCTTCGGACCCGTGCTCTCAATCACGACCTTCACCGATGAGGCGGATGCCGTGGCGAAGGCCAACGACACCGAGTACGGCCTCGTGAGCTACGTCTACACCCAGGACTTCGCCCGCGGCCAGCGTCTGATCGAGACGCTGCAGACCGGCATGATGGGCCTCAACGTGGGCGTCGTCTCCAACGCGGCGGCGCCGTTCGGCGGCATGAAGCAGTCGGGCGTCGGTCGCGAGGGCGGGTTCGAGGGGATCCACGAGTACCTCGAGACCAAGTACGTGCTCACGCCGAACCCGTTCGCCTAACCCAGCGCGCGCCGTGCCTGTCGTCGAGATCGAGGATCTGTCCGACCCTCGCCTCGCCGACTACTCGCACCAGACCGATGTCGCGCTCCGCAAGGCGCAGGGCACCGAGCACGGACTCTATCTCGCGGAGTCCGCGCTCGTGCTCGAGCGCGCCCTGCGGGCGGGGCATCGGCCGCGCTCGGTGCTCGCCCTCGGGGGCACCGTCGACGAGGCGGTCGCCCTCGTCGAGGATGAGGTCACGGTGTTCTCCGGGGCCGGGGACCTGCTCGCCGAGCTGACCGGCTATGTGCTGCACCGCGGCCTCATCGCCGCGATGAACCGGCCCGAACTGCCGTCGGTCGAGTCCTTGCTTCGCGATGCTCGACGGGTCGTGATCCTCGAGAACGTCGCCGACCCCACCAACGTGGGCGCGATCTTCCGCTCGGTCGCCGGGATCGGGGCGGATGCCGTGCTCGTGACCCCGCGCTGCTCCGACCCGTTCTACCGCCGCGCCATCCGCGTCTCGATGGGCACCGTGCTCCAGGTGCCCTGGACGCGCCTCGGCGACTGGGCGTCGGCGCGCGAGCAGCTGGCGGGATTCCACATCGCCGCGCTCGCCCTGACGCCGGATGCGGTCTCCCTGCGCACCTTCGCTGCGAGCTCACCGGAGCGGGTCGCCCTCGTGCTCGGCGCGGAGGGCGAGGGACTGACCCCCGAGGCGCTCGCCGCGGCGGACACGGTCGTGCAGATTCCGATGGCGCACGGGATCGACTCGCTCAACGTCGCGGCGACGGCCGCCGTCGCGATGTGGTCGCTCCTGTAGGACCTACACAAGCAGCTGGTGCTTCGCGAGGTCCTTGTAGAGCGGGGTCGACTTCACGAGCTCCGAGTGGGTGCCCACGCCGACCACGCGGCCGTGGTCGAGCACGACGATCTGGTCGGAGTCGACGACGGTCGACAGCCGGTGCGCGATCACGATGAGCGTTCGGTTCTGGGCCACCGCGTCGATCGCCTCGCGGAGCATCTGCTCGTTGAGCCCGTCGAGGCTCGACGTCGACTCGTCGAGCAGAAGGATCGGCGGCGCCGAGAGCAGCGTGCGGGCGATGGCGAGGCGCTGGCGCTCGCCGCCGGAGAGCATGACGCCGTCTTCGCCGACCGCGGCATCCAGCCCCAGCTCGTTGCGCTCGAGCACCTCGGTGAGGTTCACGGCGTGGAGCACCTCGATGCACTGCTCGTCCGTGGCATCCGGGGTGGCCAGCAGCAGGTTCTGGCGGATCGTGCCGGCGAGCACCGGGGCATCCTGCTCCACGTAGCCGATCTGCGCGCGCAGGTCGGTGCGGTCGAGCCCGCGGATGTCGATGCCGCCGAGGCGCACGACTCCCGCGTTGGGGTCGTAGAAGCGCTCGATCAGGGCGAGGATCGTGCTCTTGCCCGCGCCGGACGGGCCGACGAGCGCGGTGCGCTTGCCGCGCTCGGCCGAGAAGGAGACGCCGCGCAGCACCGTGCGATCGGTCGCACTCTCTCCGCGGATCGAGCCGGACGAGCTCTCACCCCGCATGACGTGTTCGAGCTCGCTCTCGAGCTCCTCGACCACGGTTCCCTCGGGATAGCTGAACTCGACGTTCTCGAACGTGATCGCGGCATCCGTCTCGATCGCCGCGGCGGGCACGATGTCCTTGTCACCGTCGGTCTCGCCCGGCAGCGACACGATCTCCTGGATGCGGCCGAGCGCGCCGAGGGCCTGGTTGACGGAGTTGATCGCGCCGAAGGCCTGGCCCAGCGGCATGATCATCATGAAGAGGAACAGGATGAACGAGACGAGGCTCGCGATCGTGATCGCGCCGCTCGCCACGCGGAATCCGCCGACGCCGAGCACGACGAGCAGCGCCACCTGGAGGGCGATCCCCGCGATCGGCACGACGAGCGCGGAGATCTTCGCGACCTGGATGCCCATGCGCCAGGCGCCCTCGGCATCCTTCTCGACGGCCGCGATCTCGCGGTCGGTGGCGTTGGATGCTCGCACCGTGCGCACGGCGCTCAAGCTCCGCTCGACGGACGCCGCCAGGTCGCCGACCTTCTCCTGCTGCTTGCGGCTCGCGACCCGGATGCGGCCGGAGAGCGTGACCACGGTGACGACGGCGATCGCGACCACCGCGAGGGTGAGCCCCAGGAGCACGGGGTCGATGATGAGCATGGCGATGAGGGCGCCGACGAACACGAGCGAGCCGCCGACGGCATCCACGAGCCCCTGGGTGATGACGGCGTAGAGCAGGGTCGTGTCTGAGCCGACGCGGGAGACGAGGTCGCCGGTGCGGCGGGTGTCGAACTCGCTGATCGGCAGCCGCAGCATGCGCCGCACGAGCTGGCGGCGGGCGCTCAGCACGACGGACGTGCCGGTGCGCTGCAGAAGGTAGTGCTGGAAGCCGCTGAGCACCGCGGAGGCGACGACGAGCCCGACGAGCACCCAGACGAGGGATCCCAGGGGGTCGCCCGCCTGCACGACGGTGATGACCTGGCTCACGATCAGTGGCTGGGCGAGTGAGGCCGCCGCCCCGAGGATGCTCAGCACGACGACGACCGCGAGGATGCGGCGGTGCTCGGCGAGGTACGGCCAGAGCTGGCTGAGCTTGGCGCGCGGGCCGGTGTCGGGGGTGCGGGAGAAGGGGCTGCGGCGGCGAGGGTCCGGAGAATCGGTCATGATGCTTCCAGTCTCGCCCACCTCGGGGGCGTGAGCGTACTCCGCGTGGAGACTCTCTCCGGCGTCGCCACCGGCACCGTGCGCCTAGAAGTCCTGCGTCTCCGTCGGCGATCCCGTCTGGCACTTCGTGTCGTCGTTGCGCTCGACCCACCACTCGGCGGCGCCGTTGAGCTCCTCGCCAGCCGGCGTCACCGTGAAGGTGCACTCCGAGAGCGTGATCCCCGCGGCCTCGGCCGACTGGCCGGAGACGCGCACACCCGAGAAGCCCCACATGTGGTTCGCCCACTTGGTGAACTGGCCGGCCGCACCCACGTCATCCGTGTCGCCCGCGAAACCGACGATGAGGGTGCCGGCGCCTGCGGTGTCGAGGTGCTTGTCACGACGGCAGTTCGGCGTGGCCGAGTCGACCTCGTCGTCGTCGAGCACGACGCCATCGCCGGCGACCGACACAGAGGTGCTCAGGGGCGAGAGGATGATGCGGCGGTCGGCCGGCCACTCGGCGCCCGCTCGCGCGACCGCGGCCACGTCGACGGTCGCGAAGGTCCAGAGGTTCTCGGCGTAGAGGCCGTCGTCGGTGCCACCGCCGCACGCGTCGGTCATCGCCGCCGCGGCAGCACCGACCGCCGGGTCGTCGAACGCGAGCGGCCGATGCACGGTGAGCGTGAGGTCGAGCACGGCGCCGTTGTCGGCGGTGGCGACGGTGGTGATCACGAGCAGCACGTCATCCGCGAGAGCCGCGTCGGTCGGGGCCGGTGTCGGGGTCGCGGTCGCCGACTCCACGGGTGGCGCGGCCGTCGGCGCAGGGCTCGGCGGGGTGCATCCGGTGAGGGCGAGGAGGACGACGGCGGCCGAGGCGGCGAGCACGTGAGGGCGATTCATGGATTCTTTCGGAGAGCTGAGGAATGGCCCGACAGAGGTCACGCGGGGAACAGTTAGAACGGGTCCGGGTAGATGATGACCTCAAGGTCGGTGATCACGCCGTTCGTAATGACCGCGGGCGGCGAGCCGAGGATGCCGACGAGGGTGCCCGAGAACGTCGCCGACATCACGGCGGTGTCGGTTCCCGTCGACTCCCACTTGGTGACCTCGAAGACGAAGTCGGTCTTCTGCTCTGGCACGTCGTACTGGTATCCCTGCAGGACCGTGTCGTCGGTGCCCCCCGTCGGGGAGCCGGAGAAGTTGACCTCGCCGGTCTCCTGCAGCTGTCCGGTCGACCCCGCGAATCCGAAGAAGGCGAACGTGAGTTGGCGGGAGTCCGTGGAGCTGGCCGAGGGGAAGGCCAACTGAAGATACGTCCGCCCCTCGGGGTCGAAGCTCGGCGCGCCGCCGGAGAAGAAGGAGGCACTCGCATCCGACCCGACCCACTCCACGCCATCGACGAGCATCGTCATGGACGAGTCGCTCGCGGGTGCGGGCTCGGTCGGCTCTTCGATCGGGGCGACTTCGTCGCTCGTCGGGGTCACGGGGGGTGCGGCGGGCGCGCACCCGACGAGGAGGGCGGTGGCAACGATCACGACGGCTCCGAGCCGCGCGGACATCAGGGTCTTCACGGTGAAATTCTGTCAGTTGGAGAGATCCTTGTCACCCATCGGGTTGCCCGCGGGGTGACCATGTCGCAACCGAGGGTTAGGCTCGGTAACCGTGCCAGCACCTGTGATCACCGCCTCCGAGCTCACCAAGAAGTACAAGGACTTCGTCGCCGTCGACGGCATCTCGTTCGAGGTCGCCCCGGGCGAATCCTTCGGGCTGCTCGGACCGAACGGTGCGGGCAAGTCGACCACGATGCGGATGGTCGGCGCCGTGTCGACGCGCACGAGCGGAGACCTGCGCATCCTCGACCTCGACCCCAATGAGCACGGGCCGGCCATCCGCTCGCAGCTGGGCGTCGTGCCGCAGGCCGACAACCTCGACACCGAGCTCCGCGTGCGCGACAACCTTCTCGTCTACGGCCGCTACTTCGGCCTTCCCCGCCACCAGATCGCGACGCGCGCCGACGAGCTGCTCGAGTTCGCCCAGCTCGCCGACCGGGCCAAGGCCAAGATCGACGACCTGTCGGGGGGGATGAAGCGGCGCCTCACGATCGCGCGCGCCCTGATCAACGACCCCCGCATCCTGCTGCTCGACGAGCCCACGACGGGACTCGACCCGCAGGCGCGCCACATCCTCTGGGACCGCCTCTTCCGCCTCAAGGAGCAGGGCACCACCCTGGTGCTCACGACGCACTACATGGATGAGGCGGAGCAACTGTGCGACCGGCTCGTCGTCGTCGACAAGGGTCGCATCATGGCTGAGGGTGCTCCGGCCGCGCTGATCCGCGATCACTCCAGCCGCGAGGTGCTCGAGGTGCGCTTCGGGTCGGAGCGCAACGAGACCGCGGCCGCCGAACTCGCCGGCATCGGCGATCGGCTCGAGGTGCTGCCCGACCGCATCCTCGTCTACGCGTCGAGCGGCGAGGAGGCCCTCGTCGAGGTCACGCGCCGTGGTCTGGAGCCGATCACGAGTCTCGTGCGCCGGTCATCCCTGGAAGACGTCTTCCTCCGCCTCACGGGACGGACCCTCGTCGAATGAGCGTCGACATCATGGAGTCATCCCGCAAGTCCCGCACCTGGGGCAGCTGGTATGTCACCGAGCACAAGATCCGCGGGATGCGGGCCTACGCGGGCACGATCGTCGCGACCGCGCTCGGCACCCCGCTGCTCTACCTCTTCGCGTTCGGCGTGGGGCTCGCCACCCTCATCACGCAGAATGTCGGCCCCGTGCCCGGCATCAGCTACCTCGAGTTCGTCGCACCGGCGCTGCTCGCCACGGCCGCCGTGCTCGTCGCGATGGAGGAGTACACCTTCGGCATCCTGCTGGGGCTCAAGTGGAACCCCACCTACGTCGCGATGAACGCGGCGCCGCTGACCGGCCGCCAGATCATCGACGGGGTGATGATCTTCGTCGGCATCCGGATGCTCATCACCTCGGTCCTGTACTTCATCGTCATGGTCGCGTTCGGGGCGGTCAGCTCGCCCGCGAGCGCCCTGACGATCGTCGCGGGGCTGCTCGCCGGTTTCGCCTTCGCCCCGGTGGCGGCGTACGCGGCCACGATTCAGGAGGACCGCGGCCAGTTCGCGATCCTCCAGCGCGTCGTCATCCTGCCGCTCACGCTGTTCAGCGGAACGGTGTTCCCGCTCACCCAGCTGCCGATCTACCTCCAGTGGATCGGATGGCTCTCGCCGCTGTGGCACGGGAGCGAGCTCGGGCGCCAGTTCGCCTACGGCCCGACCGAACCGATCTGGCTCACGGTGACGCACGTCGTCTACCTGCTCGGCCTCGGCATCCTCGGCTGGCAGCTCTGCGTGCGCAACGTCACGAGGAGGCTCGACAAGTGACCACTCTCACCAAGACGTCGTCCGGGGGCGTGCGCGCGCTCTACTCCGGCAACGCGACCGCGGTCGTGGGCCGCGGCCTGCTCGCCACGCGCAGCACCAACTGGATGATCGTGCTCACGGGCGTGTTCGAGCCGATCTTCTACCTGCTCGCTCTGGGACTCGGCCTCGGCAGCTACATCGGGACCGTGACCGACTCCCTCGGCAACGAGATCCCGTACGCCGCCTTCATCGCGCCCGCGCTGCTCGCGGTCTCGGCGATGAACGGGGCGATCTACGACTCCACGTGGAACGTCTTCTTCAAGATGCACTTCGGCAAGCTCTACCAGGGCATGCTCGCGACGAGCCTCGGGCCGTTGGATGTCGCGCTCGGCGAGATCTCGCTGGCCCTGCTTCGCGGGGCGGCCTACGGCCTCACTTTCCTCCTCGTGATGCAGGCCCTCGGCCTCAACCTCGCGTGGACGGCCGTGCTCGCCCTCCCGGCCCTCGTGATCATCGCGTTCGGCTTCGCGAGCCTCGGGATGGGGATCACGAGCTACCTCAAGACGTTCCAGCAGATGGACTGGGTGCAGTTCTTCCTGCTGCCGATGTTCCTGTTCTCGGCGACGTTCTACCCGATCACCGTCTACCCGGTGCCGATCCAGTGGATCGTGCAGGCGTTCCCGCTGTGGCACGGCGTGGAACTCGTGCGCGGCCTCACCACGGGGGCGCTCGCGCCCGCGATGCTCGGGCACCTGCTCTACTTCGTCGTGATGATCCTCGTGGGACTCGTGTTCACGACGCGGCGGCTGCGGGCGCTGTTCCTGGACTGATCATCCGCCGAAGTTGATCCCGGTCGCGCACTGGGTGGCCGTGACCCGGTCGGCCCAAGCGAGCCCGTCCACGAGCAGGGCGGCGCCGGCGTCCGTCAGCGTGATCTCGCACGAGTCGATCGTGCCGGCCACGACCCAGTCGCTCTCGCTCGCATCCGGGAACACCCAGAATCCGTACTGCTCCACCGCGAACGACTGCTCCACCGAGATCGGGTTCGCCCCGATGTCGACGTTCTGGGACGCGAAGAGGTACCGCGTTCCGGTTCCGACCCCGCGCACCGTGTTGCCGACCTGGCAGTAGAGGTTGCTATCGGTGTACCCGGAGTCGATGATCCCGCCCGGCCGGGGGTTGGTCCAGTCCGCGCCGAGAAGTCCGACGCGGTCGTCGGGACCCCAGGCTCCGCCGGTCTGGGTCACCGAGATCACTTCCCGGATGAATCCCGCCCCCGGTTGCGCGTAGACGTCCTCGTAGTACTGCGGGGCGCACGTGGCATCCATCGCAGCACGGTAGTCGACCGCCGCCGGAGAGTCGGGGGCGACGGGTCGGTAGACGTCGAGGCGCAGATCCACCGAGGCCCCGCCGAGGCTCGTCGCCGTCGCGGTGATCGTGAGCAGCAGGTCGGGGTCGACCGTCGGAGTCGGGGTGGGTGTCGGCGTGGGCGTCGCCGCGGCCGCAGCACTGATCGTGGGTGAGGGACTCTCCTCGGGGCTCGGGGGCCCCGAGCATGCCACGAGTCCGAGGCCGAGGCCCGCGAGCAGCACTACCGTCATCGCACGCGTCATGCGCGCGAGTGTACTCCACGGCCCGAAACTACTTCACCTTCTTGACCGGCAGGATCGCGAGTCCGCCCAGCGCCGCGGCGATGGCCGACACGATGAACAGGCCCGTGAACCCGGTGAAGAGATACACGAGGTAAGCGCCGAGGAGCGGCGCCACGGCCTGCGGCACGGTCGTCGCGATGTTCATGATGCCGAGGTCCTTGCCGCGCGTGTGCGAGTTGGGGAGCACCTGGGTGGCGAGCGCCTGGTCGACGGCCATGAAGCATCCGTAGCCCAGACCGAGAAGACCGGCGGCGACGTAGGTGATCGTGAGGTCGGGGATGAAGGCGATGATGAGCGCCGCGAGCCCCTGCAGGTAGGCGGCCGCGTAGACGAACGGCTTGCGCTTGCCGATGATGTCGCTGAGCTTGCCGAAGCCGAGCGCCGCAATGATGAAGAAGATGAGGTAGATGCCGGTGAGGCCCAGAAGGTCGTCCTCGGCGGTCTCCGGGCGGTTGAGCCCGAACTCGATGAAGTACAGCAGCAGGGTGGTGCCGAGCGCGTTGCCGATGTTGACGAGCACGCGGCTGAGCAGGGTCCAGCCGAAGTCCGGGAATTTCACCGGGTTGATCCAGAACCCGCGGATGAGCGCCCCGACCGTGAAGGGCGGGCGCAGCACCTTCGGCAGCACCTCGTCGGGCATGACGAACAGGAACGGTACGACGAGCACGACGACGAGCACCGCCATGAGGGCGTAGCCCACGAGGATGCTCAAGCCGAGCACGACCACGAGCACGAGCCCGAGCACGGTGCCCACCGCCTGCGGCGCGCTGACCCAGCCGGAGACGAACCCGCGCTGGTTCACCGGAACCTGGTCGGAGATCACCGCGGTCAGCGCCGCGGTGAGCATACAGAACCCGATGAGGGCCAGTGACCAGAGGATGCCCACGCCGACGATGGTCGTCTGCAGACCGAGGAGCGCCAGCGCAATCGCGAAGACCAGCGTGCCGCCGAGGATCCACGGCCTGCGACGACCGAAGCGCGACGTCGTGCGGTCCGAGAGCGCCCCGGTGATCGGATAGGCGAGCAGCGCGCAGGCCCCCGCGATTCCCGAGATGATGCCGAAGGCCACGACGGCCTGCACCCAGTCCTCCGGCTGGAGGATGCTCTCCACCTGCTTGGGCAGCAGCAGCTGAATCGGCGTGAGCTGCGCCATCCAGATGCCGAACCAGGCCGTGGCGAACAGCGTGATCCAGCCGGCGTGCACCCTGCGGGTGGGCTCGGCGAAGGGCGTGAAGGCGGGGGGAAGAGTCGGGGCGGTCACTGCGCCAGAGTAGCGCGCCGACGGCCCGGCAGGGCAGAACCGCGCGGAACTGCGCCTAGGCCCGGATCGCTCGCAGGGCGAGCGCCGTGGCGACGGCCGCCTCGGCCGCCTCGCGGCCCTTGTCCTCCTTCGAGCCGGGAAGTCCCGCCCGGTCGAGGCCCTGCTGCTCGTTGTCGAGCGTGAGCACGCCGAAGCCGACGGGCTTGCCGGTGAGCACCGAGACCTGCGTCAGGCCGCTCGTGGCGGCATCCGACACGTACTCGAAGTGGGGTGTGCCGCCCCGGATGATCACGCCGAGGGCGACCACGGCATCCGCCCCCGCGTCGAGGGCCGCGCGGCTCACCACGGGCAGCTCGAAGCTCCCGGGAACCCGCACCTCGGTGACGGTCGCGCCGGACTCCGCGAGGGCGGCGTGGGCGCCCGCGAGCAGGCCGTTGGTGATCTCCTCGTGCCACTGGCCCGCGACGATCGTCACCTTCAGTCCGGTGGCATCGACGTGGATGCTGGGGCTTCCCGCTCCGCTCATGCGGCGTCTCCCTTCTGGCCCGCCAGCACCTGGCTGTCGAGCGTCGTGTTGTCGGGCAGCACGTGCCCCATGCGATCCCGCTTGGCCTCGAGGTAGCCCTCGTTGAATTCGCCCACCCCCACGACGAGCGGTACGCGATCGAGGATCGTGATCCCGCGGTCGCCGAGCTGGCGCAGCTTCTCCGGGTTGTTCGTGAGCACGCGCACCTCGCTGAGCCCCAGGTCGTCGAGGATCGCGACGGCCGCGCCGTAGTCGCGACCGTCGGCGGGGAAGCCGAGCGCGAGGTTGGCGTCGAGGGTGTCGAAACCCTCCTCCTGGAGGCGGTACGCCTTGAGCTTGTTGATCAGGCCGATGCCGCGGCCCTCGTGACCGCGCATGTAGATCACGACGCCGCCGTCGCGGTTGATCGCCTCGAGAGCGGCATCCAGTTGCGGGCCGCACTCGCACTTCTCGGAGCCGAAGACCTCGCCCGTGAGGCACTCGGAGTGCACGCGCACGAGGGCCCCGTTGACGGGATCGCCGGAGATGATCGCGAGGTGGTCCGCGCCGGACTTGCGGTCGCGGTAGGCGCGGAAGCGGAAGGCGCCATGCTCGGTGGGAACCATCGTCTCCACCTCGAAGTCGACGCGCTTCGACTCGGGGATCTCCACGGCCGGCGGCACCTTCGTGTCGCAGTGCCACTCCTGCAGATACTCGATCAGGGCGCTGACCGTCACCACGGGAAGGCCGTGCTCCTCGCCGAACGCGATGAGTTCGGGCAGGCGCATCATCCCGCCCTCGTCGGTGACGATCTCCCCGATCGCCCCGACCGGCATGAGGCCGGCGAGCAGCAGCAGGTCGACCGTGGCCTCGGTGTGCCCGGGACGCTCTCGCACCCCGCCGTCGACCGCGCGCAGCGGGATCATGTGGCCGGGTCGGGTGAGGCTCGCGGCCGTCGAGTCCATGCTCGCGAGCACGCGCAGCGTGTGGGCCCGGTCGCCGGCGCTGATGCCGGTGGACAGGCGGTCGGCGGCATCCACGGTCACCGTGTACGCGGTGCGCAGCGGGTCCTGGTTGTCGATCACCATGTAGGGCAGCTCGAGCCGGTTGGCGATCTCGTTCGTCATCGGGGCGCAGATGAAGCCCGAGGTGTGGCGGATCATGAACGCGAGACCCTCGCGGGTGGCGGACTGGGCGGCGATCACGATGTCGCCCTCGTTCTCGCGGCTCTCGTCATCCACGACGATCACCGGCTTGCCGAGGCGCAGGGCCTCCAGGGCCGCGGGAATATCGGACAGGCTCATGAGCGTGCTCCTTCGAACTGGTGCAGCCGGGCGACGTGCCTGGCGAGGATGTCGGTCTCGATGTTCACCGAGCTGCCGACGGTCTTGGCGCCGAGGGTGGTGACCTCGAGCGTTTCGGGGATGAGAGAGACCTCGAACCAGTCGCCGCCGCGCTGATCGGCACCGGGGTCGGCGCCGACGTCGCTCACCGTGAGCGAGACGCCGTCGACGGCGATCGAGCCCTTGCGGGCGACGAGCGGGGCGAGGTCGGGGGCGAGCGAGAAGCGGATGACGCGCCAGGCGCTGCCCGGCGTGATCGCGAGCACGGTGGCCGTACCGTCGATGTGCCCCTGCACGATGTGGCCGCCGAGGCGGTCGCCCACCTGCGTGGCGCGCTCGAGGTTGACGCGGTCGCCGGGCTTCGCCGCGCCGAGCGTGGACATCGCGATCGTCTCGGCCATGACATCCGCGGTGAACCAGTCGGCGCCCTGGTCGATCAGCGTGAGGCAGACGCCGCTCACGGAGATGGAGTCGCCGTGGCCGGCGTCGGAGACGGCGAGCGGGGCGCGTACGGTGAGGCGGGCGGCATCCCCGGTCTGCTCCCAGGCGGTGATGAGCCCAAGCTCCTCGATGATTCCGGTGAACATGGTTACGTCCCTTCGGGTGTCGAGAGCGGTCGGGCGGTGATCAGCAGATCCGCGCCGAGCCGCTCGAGGCCGGTGATGGTCAGGTCGCGGGCATCGCCGATGGTGCCGACGCCGATGTCGCCGACGGCGAGCTTCGGACCGCCGAGCAGTTTCGGCGCGAGGTAGATCAGGTACTCGTCGACGAGCCCGGCGGCGATGAACGCGCTCGCGAGCGTCGGGCCGCCCTCCACGAAGACCCGACGGATGCCCTGGCCGAAGAGCCAGCCGAGCACCTCGGGCAGGTCGCGGCTGCCGCTCTCGAGCACGCCGCGCGGGTGCTCCCAGAGCTTCGCGGTGCCGGGGATGGGGCGCTCGCCGATGACGACGGGGAGCGGCTGGTGGGGCAGAAGCTCGCCACCGTCGCCACGGGCGGTGAGGCTCGGGTCGTCCGCGAGCACGGTGCCGGTGCCCACGAGGATCGCGTCGGACTGCGCGCGCTGCTCGTGAACCCGCTGGCGGGCCGCGGTGCCCGTGATCCACTGGCTCGTGCCGTCGGCGGCGGCGGCGCGGCCGTCGAGGCTCGCTCCCCACTTCACCGTGACGAACGGGGTCTTGCGCCGCGTCGCAGTGAGCCAGTCGTGGAGGAACTCCTCCGCTTCGTCCGCGAGCACGCCGCCCTCGACCTCGACGCCGGCGGCGCGCAGACGCTCGGCCCCGCCGCCCTCGGTCTCGCCCGGGTCATCCAGCGCGTACACGACACGGGAGATGCCGGCGGCTTGGAGCGCCTCCGAGCAGGGGCCGGTGCGGCCCGTGTGGTTGCAGGGCTCGAGGGTGACGACCGCCGTCAGCCCCGTGGCATCCGCGACCTTGCTCAGAGCATCCACTTCCGCATGCGGTGTGCCGGCGCCATGGTGCCATCCCTCGGCGACGGTCGCGCCATTCGCGTCGAGCAGCACACAGCCCACGCGGGGGTTGCCCCCGGTGAGCGGACCGTGCGCGGCGAGCTCGAGCGCGCGACGCATCGCGATCTCGATCTGCTCTCGGCTGGTCATCCCGTGTCCTCGTCTGTCGGAAGACGGACTCCGGGGTTTCAGGGGCACGATCGCCCGGTCGCACGGCAACGCCGAACGACCTGTGCATCCTCTCATCCGGACTGAGGAGGCTTTCGCCGCCATTACCGTCGGTCCCGGAATTCCACCGGCTCAACCTCCCCCTTGCGGGCGAGGGTCGCGGACTGTCACCGCCGGTTCGGACTTTCACCGACCCCGGAGCACGTTACTTCTCTTTCAGTGTAGCCAACCGGGGGGAGGTGGCCCCTATTCCCAGGAGTCTGCCGGGTCCTCCTGGCCGCCTCCGTCCTCCCGTCTGCGCTTCCCTTCGCACCACGTCCGTAACTCAGGCACACACATCCCTCCGCCGCGATGCGCCCCCGATATGCGGTGCCCGGGTCATGCTGTCCCCCCGCAATCGCCTGAGTTGTGAACAGTAGCGGCTGCTCTGGGCGCGTCCACCGATACCAATCCGGGGCGGATCACTGGCCCCGCCCTGTTCAGAATCCTCTGGTGGAGTGGAGCGAGGTTTTCCGAGCACTCGGCTGCGTGATCGCGTCGCGAGCGGAGCTTGTCGCCTGCGGCGCGACGCCGCGGGCGCTGACCACGGCGGTGCGCGGCGGATTCCTCCTTCGGGTGCGGCGCGACCACTACGCCCTCCCGACCACCAGTACCCACATCCTGCGGGCGGTGCGAGTCGGAGGTCGGCTGAGTTGCGTCACAGCCCTGCGCGACTTCGGCGTCTTCGGCTTCGACGGTCGATCAACTCACCTCCACCTTGCTCATGAGATGTCGAGGATGCGGAGCCCGCTCGATCGCCGCGTCCCCTTGGCCAGGGGAAATCGCACCTCAACCGTGTTGCACTGGGACCGCCTGATCGACGCCGCCGAAGGCGACCGCCACCGCGTCGGTCTCGCTGATGCTCTGCGACAGGTGCTGCTGTGCGACCAGCCGTACCATGCGCTCGCATCGGTGGAGAATGCGCTCCACCTCGGGATGATTACCGAGGCAGACCTCGGCGAGATCTTCGCTGGATTGCCGTCGAACGTTCAGAGACTCCGGTCGCGAGTGAACGGGGCCAGTGAGTCGGGACAGGAGACCGTGCTGCGGAGTGCTCTGGAGGACGCCGGCATTCAGTCCGAGATTCAGGTGGAGATTCCCGGGGTCGGACGAGTCGACGGGGTCGTCGACGGTCGGATGATCTGGGAGGCGGACAGCAGGCTGGCCCACGATGGGTGGGAGCTTCACGTTCGCGACCGTGATCGTGACATCGATGCCGCACGTCTCGGCTACATGACGCTGCGACCTGCATACAACCGCACCATGTTCGCGACCGCGGAGGTGGTCGAAGCGGTCGTCCGGCTGCTCGAGGCGACTGCCCGACGGTCGTTCCTCTGACCGCTGCGCCCACCCACCACAGTGGACGGCTGATGTCACTAATTCAGGCAGCGGCCGGCATGAACGGGGGACCGAGAGGGAAACTGCTTGAGAGAAACTTCTCGGTGCGTGTTGTTGCCTGAGTTAGCAACACTGGTGAGGGGGAGGACAGCAACGCGATGAGGCTCCTCAGAGCAGGGCATCGACCTCAGCGAGGGTGTGGATGACGCGCGCCCCCGCCGCGCGCGCCGCCTCGAGCTCCTCAGCGGTCGCCGCCCCACCGCGGTCGATCCACACGCCGCGGAGCCCGGCGGCGGCCGCCCCGATCGCGTCGGTGTGCAGCCGGTCGCCGACGTACATGGCACGAGACACCGGCACCCCGAACTCCTCGCACGCGTGCACGAAGATGCGCGGGTCAGGCTTGGCTACCCCGAACTGCGAGCTCGTGATCACGTGATCGAACCGGTCGCTGATGCCCAGCCCCGCAAGCTTCGCGCTCTGGAAGGCGATGTCGCCGTTGGTGATGATCCCCAGCCGGATGCCGCGCGCATCCATCCGGTCCAGCACCGCGGCCGCGTCGGGGTGCAACTGCCAGTTGCGCTCGTAGTGCTCGAGATACGCCCCGAACCAGGCGTCGGCCTCCTGATCGGCGAGCACGTGGCCGTGCGGTTCGACGAACCCGCGGGCCCGCGCGCGACGCTGCTCGAGGAAGTCGAGCTCGCCCGTGAGGTAGCGGTGGTAGTGGTGCTCCTCGAGCGCGTTCCAGCGCGCGAACTCCTCGGCGGGGTGGCCGGGGAGTCCGAGCGAGACACGGTGCGCCTCGATCCCCTGGCGCACCGAGTCGCGGTGGTCGAACAGGGTGTCGTCGAGATCGAAGAGCACGACGTCGGTCGTCATGAGCGCGGCAGGAACCCGACGCGGTCGTACACCCGCGCGAGCGTGGCATCCGCGATCTCGGCCGCGCGGTCCGCGTTGCCGGCAAGGACGCGGTCGAGCTCGGCCGGGTCGGCGAGCAGCTCGAGCGCGCGGGTGCGGATGGGCTCGAATGCGGCGACGACGACATCCGCCACTTCGCCCTTCAGATCGCCATACCCGCGACCCTCGAACTCGACCTCGAGGTCGGCGATCGACCGACCGGACAGCACCGAGTGGATGGTGAGCAGGTTCGACACCCCCGCCTTCGTCTCGCGATCGAAGCGCACCTCGCGCTCGGTGTCGGTGACGGCCGATTTGATCTTCTTCGCGGTCTTGGCAGGCTCATCCAGCAGCCAGAGCACGCCGGATTCGGTCGCGGCCGACTTGCTCATCTTGGAGTCAGGCTCCTGCAGGTCGTAGACCTTGGCCGTCTCCTTGAGGATCTGCACCTCCGGCACGACGAACGTGTCGCCGAAGCGCGAGTTGAAGCGGGTGGCGAGGTCGCGGGTGAGCTCGATGTGCTGGCGCTGGTCCTCACCCACGGGCACGACCACCGCGTCGTAGAGCAGGATGTCCGCCGCCTGGAGGATCGGGTAGGTGAAGAGCCCGACGGAGGCCGACTCGGCGCCCTGCTTGGCCGACTTGTCCTTGAACTGGATCATGCGGCTGGCCTCGCCGAACGCAGTGATCGTGTTGAGCACCCACGCGAGCTGGGGATGCGCGGCCACGTGCGACTGCACGAACAGGGTCGAGCGGGCCGGGTCGATCCCCGCCGCGATGTACTGGGCGGCTGTGCGGCGGGTCTGCTCGCGCAGGAGCTTCGGGTCCTGCGGCACGGTGATCGCGTGCAGGTCGACAACGCAGAACACGGCGTCGTGGGTCTCCTGCATGTCCCGCCACTGCAGCAGCGCCCCCATGTAGTTGCCGAGGTGAAGGGAGTCGGCGGAGGGCTGCATACCGGAGAACAGGCGGGGCTTGGAGGTCACCCCTCTATCCTCCCAGAAGGTCACACCTGGTAATCGACCACCACGGGAGCGTGGTCGCTCCACCGCTGGTCGTAGGCGGCCGCGCGGTCCACCGAGTAGGCGGTGACGGTGTCCGCGAGCGCGGCGGTCGCCACGTGGTAGTCGATGCGCCAGCCGGTGTCCGTGTCGAACGCCTTGCCGCGTTGCGACCACCAGGTGTAAGGGCCGTCGACCTCGCCCGCGTGCCGGCGCCCGACATCCACCCAGCCGAGCCCGGGACCGACCGACCCGTCGGCCCCCTCCACCGGCTCCCCGGCCGGACCGAAGAAGCGGTCGAAGTAGGCGCGCTCCTCGGGCAGGAAGCCGGCGTTCTTGCGGTTGCCCTTCCAGTTGCGGATGTCGAGCTCGCGGTGCCCGACATTGAGGTCGCCCACGATGAGGGCGAGTTCGCTGTGGGCGGCGAGCTGCGGCATCCGCTCGGTCATCGCGTCGAGGAAGCGGAACTTCTCGTCCTGCTTGGGGCTGCCCGCCTCGCCGGTGTGCACGTAGCAGGAGACCACCGTGACGACGCGCCCTCCGACCTCGTAGTCGGCCTCGATCCAGCGGCCGGCCGAGTCGAAATCGTCGGCGCCGAGGGCGACCCGGTGGATGCTCGCCGCGTTCCGCGACGCGATCGCCACCCCCGCGCGCCCCTTCGCCGTCGCGGCGTCGTGCACGATGTCCCACTCGGGCCCGAGCAGCTCCTCGAGGTCCTCGGTGGCGGCCCGCACCTCCTGCATCGCAAGGATGTCCACGTCGCGCTCGGCGAGCCACTCGCCCATCCCTTTGCGGAACGAGGCGCGCACGCCGTTCGTGTTGATGGATGCGACGCGCAGGCGGGTGCTCATGGTTCGAGCCTACTGAGGCTCACCGACGGTCTCGGGGGCGGTGTCGGGGGCGGTGTCCTCCACGGCCTCGGCGTGGTCGGCGACGTCGACGGCGATCCAGGCCGCCCCGAGCACGAGCACCTGGCAGACGAAGTTGAACCACAGGAGCAGACCGATGATCACGGCGAACGATGCCAGCAGCGGGTTGCTCGTCGCCCCCCCGAGCAGGCTCGTGCCGAGCACCTTGAGCACGCCGAGCCCGGCCGCGGCGAGCAACGTGCCCGGAATGAGGCGGCGCAGGGGAATCCGGATCGTCGCGACCACGCGGTAGAAGAGTCCGAGCACGACGGTGTCGAGCACGAGCACGATCCCGAGGATGGCGGCGCGCGTGGCGATGTCGGCGACATCCGAGCGCGTATCGATCCCCAGCAAGCGCAGCACCGCCCCCACCGCGCTCGTGGCGAGCACGGAGAGGGCGGCCGAGACGATGAGGGCGACGCCGAACCCGACCGCGAGGCCGAGGTCCTTGAGCTTGAGCAGGATCGCGTTGGTGGGGGCGCCCTTGAGGTCGAACATCGTGCGCACCGCGTCGCGCCCGGAGGCGAGCCAGCCGAGCGCGGTGAAGAGGAGGATGCCCGCCGCGATGACTCCCGTCCACCCGAGGATCCCGGCCTCGAGCAGCTGGTCGGGGTCGATCGCACCCGTGCCGGAGCCGTCGTCGATCAGGCCGGGCACGTTGGTGTCGAGAAACGTCAGCAGCGCCTCGAGCAGTTCCGGGCGGCTTCGCAGCACCGACCCGGTGACCGAGAAGCCCACCCAGATGCCGGCGAAGACGGCGAAGATCGCCTGGTAGCTCAGCCCGGCCGCGAGCAGGGGACCCCGGCGCTCGCCGTAGTGAAGGAACACCCGCACGGGCTTGAGCCGCATGACCCACTCGACGATGCGAGTGACCCAGGCCACGACGGCCTCGAACCGCTCCTTCAGCGTCATCCCCCCACCCTAACTAGGCTGGCCTCGGGCAACGACGAAGGAGAGGACCCCCACTCGATGGAACTGCACGGAGTCGGCGTCGGCCGCGGAATCGCGATCGGCCCGATCCTCAGGATGCCCGACCCATTGCCCGAACCCACCGCCGGCCCGCACGGCGGCGATCCCGCGGCCGAGCTCGCGACGGTGATGACCTCCCTCGCCGCGGTCGCCGCGGAGTTGACCGCGAAGGGCGAGAAGGCCGGCGGCGAGGCCCAGGCCGTGCTCGAGGCCGCCGCGATGATGGCCCAGGACCCCACCCTGATCGACGACGTGAAGGCCCGGATCGACGCCGGAACCTCCGGCGAGCGGGCGGTGTTCGAGGCGTTCGCCGCCTTCCAGGAGATCCTCACCGGCATCGGGGGTTACCTGGCCGAACGCGCCGGCGATCTCGCCGACGTCGCCCAGCGGATCATCGCGCACCTCCGCGGGGTCGCGGCTCCGGGCGTGCCCACGAGCGATGAGCCGTTCATCCTCGTCGCCCCGGATCTCGCCCCCGCCGATACCGCGCTCCTCGATCTCGCCCAGGTTCTCGCCCTGGTCACCCGCGACGGCGGACCGACGAGCCACACCGCGATCCTCGCGCGCTCCAAGTCGATTCCCGCCATCGTCGGCGTCGCCGGTGCCCTCGATCTCGTCGATGGCACGGTCGTGATCGCGGATGCCGGCAGCGGCCTCATCACGAGCGACCCGACCGAGGCGCAGCTCGCCGCCGCCCGCGCGACGATCGCGGAACGCGCTGCGGTGGCATCCGCCCCGATCACCGACGGCGTCCTCGCCGACGGCACGAAGGTGCCGCTGCTGGCCAACCTGGGGTCGCCAAAGGATGCCGCGGCCGCCGTCGCGCTCGGCGCCGAGGGCGTGGGGCTCTTCCGCACCGAGTTCCTCTTCCTCGACTCGGCCACCGCGCCGACCGTCGCCGAGCAGGACCGCCAGTACATCGATCTGCTCAAGCACTTCCCGGGCAAGAAGGTCGTCGTGCGAGCGCTGGATGCCGGGGCCGACAAGCCCCTGGCCTTCCTCAACGACGCCCACGAGGAGAACCCGGCCCTGGGTCTGCGCGGCCTGCGGGCGCTGCGAGCCAGCCAGGACATCCTCAGGGACCAGCTCCAGGCGCTCGTCAACGCGCAGAACGCGACCGACGCCGACCTGTGGGTCATGGCCCCGATGGTGTCCGACGCCGCCGAGACGCAATGGTTCGTGGAGTACGGCAAGTCGCTGGGCCTGAAGACCGTGGGTGTGATGGCCGAGGTGCCGTCGCTCGCCGTGGTCGCCGACCAGGTGGCCGAGGTGAGCGACTTCGTCTCCATCGGCACCAACGACCTCACCCAGTACACGCTCGCCGCGGACCGGATGCTCGGCTCGGTGGCCAGCTACCAGGACCCGTGGCATCCCTCGGTGCTGCGCCTGATCAAGATGCTCGGGGATGCCGGCGCGGCGGCGGGCAAGCCCGTCGGCGTCTGCGGCGAGGCGGCGGCCGACCCGAAGCTCGCCGTCGTGCTCGTGGGCCTCGGTTGCACGTCCCTCTCGATGACGCCCGCGGCTCTCGCCGACGTGCGCGCGGAACTGAGGACCGTGACGCTCGCGGAGGCTCAGGCGCGGGCATCCCGAGCGCTCGCCGCGACGACAGCGGCGGGGGCGCGCGACTCGGGATCGAGCTGACCCGACGCCGGCGGCTACTCGGGCGATCCCGTGAAGTACATCGGGAGAACCTCATCCGGTGGGCCGTCGGCGACGAGCCGGCCGTGCTCGAGGAACAGCACTCGATTGCACTGGCTCCGGATCAGGCTCGCGGAGTGGCTGGCGATGACGAGCACCGAACTCCCGGAAACCACTTCATGGAGACGGTGCTCCGCCTTCGCTTGGAAGGCCTCATCACCGACCGACAACCACTCGTCCATGAGGAGAATGTCCGGGGAGAGCACGGTGGACACCGAGAAGGCCAGACGCAGGAGCATCCCGGAGGAGTAGGTGCGCATGGGGAGTTCGATGAAGTCGCCGAGCTCGGAGAAGTCGATGATGGACGGAATCAGCTGGTCGATCTCCCGACGACTGAGCCCTTGAAGGGCGCCGCGGAGGTAGATGTTCTCCCGGCCCGTGGCATCCGTCGACATCCCGAGGCTGATATCGAGAAGCGAGCCGACGACCCCGTCGCGGTCGACCGTTCCGCGGGTGGGCCAGTAGATCCCTCCCAGCACGCGAAGCAGGGTCGACTTTCCCGATCCGTTGTGGCCGATGAGCCCCACCCGATCGCCCACCTCGAGTCGGGCGGTGATATCGGTGAGCGCCCGCACCGTCACTTTTCCGGACTCGGTGCGATCGAGCTGTCCCCCGGTGGCCAGTCGAAGGAGTTGTCGCGTCAGTTTTCGCGAGGACTGGCTGAGCACGGGGTAGTCGATCGAGACATTCGAGAGCTGGATGTGCACCATCGGTCACACCCAGAACGGCAACTGGCGCCGCTTCCAGAAATAGGCCGCAAGCCCGCCGGTGACGAGCACGACGGCGAGGAGAATGGCCGTCGTCCAGACCTCGGGCGTCGGGTATTGATTGAGAATCGGCGCGCGCATGACCTCGATGAGCGGGTAGAACGGGTTCCACCTCAGGATGACGTCCCGAGCGGCTTCCGGGAGGCTCGAGGGCAGCCAGAGGATCGGGGTCAGGTAGAAGAGCACCTGCACCACAGCCGCCGTGATCTGCGGCACGTCGCGGTAGCGAGTGGAGAGCATGGCGAGAGCAAGAGCGAGCCCGCACGTCGCGGCCCCGCTCACCAGCAGACCAGGCAGAACCAGAAGCGTCGCCCAGGACACCCCGGGCGGAAAGATCGCGAGCAGGATGACGAGCGCGACCGCGTTGTGCAGGAGCACGAAGAAGGCCTTCCACACGCTCCGCATGAAGTAGATGAGAGGCGACAGCGGGAGTTGACGGATGAAGGGCTCGGACGCGATGAACGATGTCGAGCCCTCGTTGATGATCACGCTGAGAAAGTTGAAGAAGACCAGCCCGCATCCGAGGAAGGGCAGGTACTCGATGACCGGAGATTGAAAGATGAGCCCGAAGACGGCGCCGATGGCGGCGAACGTGACGGCCATGGACAGCGTGATCCAGAACTGACCCAGGACGCTGCGCCGGTACATCAGCCGGACGTCCTGCCATCCCAGAAAGAAGCTCAGGCGGAGACCTCTCACCACCGCAGGCAGCCCCTGAGTGCGTCCGAGAACTCTATTCACTCAGCCACCCTAGCAAGGGGCCCGAGAAGCGAGGCTCGCGGCGCCTACGGCTTCCCGCGGAGGATCGCGGCCTTCACCTCGGAGATCGCCTGCGTCACCTGGATGCCGCGGGGGCACGCCTCGGAGCAGTTGAAGGTGGTGCGGCAGCGCCACACCCCCTCCTTGTCATTGAGGATGTCGAGGCGCACCTGAGCGCCCTCGTCGCGCGAGTCGAAGATGAAGCGGTGCGCGTTGACGATCGCGGCGGGGCCGAAGTACTGACCGTCGGTCCAGAACACCGGGCAGCTCGACGTGCACGCGGCGCACAGGATGCACTTGGTGGTGTCGTCGAAGCGAGCGCGCTCCACGGGGCTCTGCTTGCGCTCCTTGCTCGGGGTGCCCGAGGCCATGAGGAACGGGTTGATGGCCCGGTAGGAGTCGAAGAACGGCTCCATGTCGACGATGAGGTCCTTCTCCAGCGGCAGGCCCTTGATCGCCTCGACGTAGATCGGCTTGGAGAGGTCGAGGTCCTTGATCAGGGTCTTGCACGCGAGGCGGTTGCGACCGTTGATGCGCATGGCATCCGATCCGCAGACGCCGTGCGCGCACGAGCGGCGGAACGTGAGCGAGCCGTCCTGCTCCCACTTGATCTTGTGCAGGGCGTCGAGCACGCGGTCGGTGCCCCGCAGCTCGACATCGAAGTCCTGCCAGCGCGGTTCGGCATCCACCTCGGGATCGAAGCGACGGATGATGAGCGTCGCGGTGAAGGTCGGGATGACCTCCGGCACGATCGGCATGGGATCCATGGTTGCAGTTGCCATCAGTACTTGCGCTCCATCGGCGGGTAGTTGGTGATCACGACCGGCTTCCAGTCGAGCTTGATGTGGTCGCCGGCATCCTTCGACTCCGGGTCGCCCACGAGGTAGGCCATGGTGTGAACAAGGAAGTTGGCGTCGTCGCGGTCGGGGTAGTCCTCGCGCATGTGGCCGCCGCGGCTCTCCTTGCGAGCGCGGGCCGAGTACACGAGCACCTCGGCGAGGTCAAGCAGGAAGCCCAGCTCCACGGCCTCGAGCAGGTCGGTGTTGAACCGCTTGCCCTTGTCCTGCAGCTGGATGTTCTTGTAGCGGGCCCGCAGACGCTCGATGAGCTCGGTGACCTCCTGCAGCGACTCGTCGGTGCGGAAGATCTGCGCGTTGCGGTCCATCGAGTCCTGGAGTTCCTTGCGGATCACCGCGACGCGCTCGGTGCCGTCGCCGCTGCGCACCATGTCGAGGATCTTCTGCACGCCGCCGGCGGGGTTCTTCGGCAGCGGCACCCACTTCGCGGTCCTCACGTACTTGACGGCGCTCTTGCCCGAGCGCTTGCCGAACACGTTGATGTCGAGCAACGAGTTGGTGCCGAGACGGTTGGAGCCGTGCACCGACACGCACGCGCACTCGCCGGCGGCGTAGAGCCCCGGCACGACCTCGGTGTTGTTGCGCAGCACCTCGGCGTCGACGTTGGTGGGGATGCCGCCCATCGCGTAGTGCGCGGTCGGCAGCACCGGCACCGGCTCGGTGTACGGCTCGACGCCGAGATAGGTGCGAGCGAACTCGGTAATGTCCGGGAGCTTCTCGTCGATGACGGCGGGCTCGAGGTGGGTGATGTCGAGGTAGAGGTAGTCCTTGTCGGGACCGGCCCCGCGGCCCTCGCGCACCTCCAGGGCCATCGAGCGCGACACGATGTCGCGGGGCGCGAGGTCCTTGAGGGTGGGGGTGTAGCGCTCCATGAAGCGCTCGCCGGAGGCGTTGCGCAGGATGGCGCCCTCGCCGCGAGCGGCTTCCGAGAGCAGGATGCCGAGGCCCGCCAGTCCGGTGGGGTGGAACTGGTAGAACTCCATGTCCTCGAGCGGCAGGCCCTTGCGCCAGATGATGCCGACGCCATCCCCGGTGAGGGTGTGCGCGTTGGAGGTCGTCTTGTAGATCTTGCCGAAGCCGCCGGTCGCGAAGATCACGGCCTTGCCCTGGAAGACGTGCAGGTCGCCCGTCGCGAGCTCGTAGGCGACGACCCCGGCCGGCACCTCCTTGCCGTCGACGGTGTTCATCACGAGGTCGAGCACGTAGAACTCGTTGAAGAAGTTGATTCCCAGCCGCACGCAGTTCTGGTACAGCGTCTGAAGGATCATGTGTCCGGTGCGGTCGGCCGCGTAGCAGGCGCGGCGCACGGGCGCCTTGCCGTGCTCGCGGGTGTGACCGCCGAAGCGACGCTGGTCGATCTTGCCGTCCGGCGTGCGGTTGAAGGGAAGGCCCATGTTCTCGAGGTCGATGACCGCGTCGATGGCCTCCTTGGCGAGGATCTCGGCGGCATCCTGATCGACGAGGTAGTCACCGCCCTTGACGGTGTCGTAGGTGTGCCACTCCCAGTTGTCCTCCTCCACGTTGGCGAGCGCGGCGGCCATGCCGCCCTGCGCTGCGCCGGTGTGGGAGCGGGTGGGGTAGAGCTTGGAGATCACGGCGGTGGAGGCGTGGGGTCCGGCCTCGATGGCCGCGCGCATCCCCGCGCCGCCCGCGCCGACGATGATGATCTCGTGCTGGTGGTAGTGCACTCCGTCGATGACGGTCCCGTCCTCGACGAGACCGGAGTCAGTCCCGGCCATCCCTACGGCACCGGGCAGAAGCTCGGGAGCAGCTCGGCGGCCGCTCCGGCGGGACAGGGGTCGAACGTGTAGATCACAAGGGTTCCCAGCGTCAGGAGGACGATCGTCGAGGCGAGGATCGCCCCGAGCAGGATGCGGCGCACGAGCGGCTTCGTCGCGTAGTCGTTGACGAGCGTGCGCATGCCGTTCGCGCCGTGGATGAGGGCGAGCCAGAGCAGCAGCGTGTCCCACACGACCCAGAACGGGTCGGCCCACTTGCCGGCGACGAAGGCGAAGTCGATCGCCTTGACGCCCTCACCAGCGACGAGGTTGACGAAGAGGTGGCCGAAGATGAGCACGACGAGCACGACGCCGCTTGCCCGCATGTAGACCCAGCCGATCCGCTCGAGGTTGAGGCCGCGGCGCGGGCGCACCGGGGCGGCGCTGCGCGGGTTCTCGATCACGCTCATGCGGCACCCCCGAAGATGTGCATGAGCTGGCGCGGGATGAAGCCCGCGAGCAGCACGATCCAGAGTCCGATCGCGACCCAGAACATCACCCGCTGGTACTTGGTGCCGAGGCTCCAGAAGTCGATGAGGATGATCCGCAGGCCGTTGAGCGCGTGCAGGCCGATCGCGGCGACGAGGGCGATCTCACCGAGGCCCATGATCGGCGTCTTGTACGCGCCGATCACCGCGTTGTAGGCCTCGGGGCTGAGGCGCACGAGCGACGTGTCGAGGATGTGCACGAGCAGGAAGAAGTAGATGGCGGTGCCGGTGATGCGGTGGAGGACCCACGACCACATCCCCTCACGCCCGCGGTACAGCGTCCCGGCGGGACGCCGGGGTGCTCGGATCTCGGGTGAGGCTGGCGGGGGCGCCGCCAGGGTACCCGCCGACTGCTCTGGCACGAGTGACCCCTCCTTGCGGAAGATGAGGCCGCACACGAGGCGGCCGACCGATGTCCGGGTGGCGGACCGTTCCAGTGTATTCGCGCCTCAGGGAGCCAATCGCCGTGGCGCGGGCTGAATTGGCCCCCACTTGGAGGCTGGCGAAGGAATCGCGGAAGTTTCGTCGATCAGGGAACGTGGATCGCGCGGCGGGCGGCCACGACGTTCTCGTAGTGAACGACGAGTTCCGAGCAGATCGAGTGCCACGTGCGCGTGAGCACCCGGCGCCGACCGGCCTCGCCCATGCGGGAGCGCAGGGCTGCGTCATCCACCAGCCGGGCGACGGAGCCGCGCAGCTCGGAATCGTGGGCCGGGTCGAAGAGGAAGCCGTCGGTGCCATGCTCGATGAGGTCGATCGGGCCGCCCGCGCGCGGGGCGACGACCGGCAGACCGGCCGCGTGGGCTTCCTGGATCGTCTGCCCGAAGGTCTCCTCGGCGCCCGTGTGGGCGAACACGTCGAAGGCGCCGTAGGCCGCAGCGAGGTCGCGACCGCTGAGCGAGCCGAGCATCGTCACGGGCATTCCCCGCAGTGCCCGGGTCACGCTCGGAAGCGACGGGCCGTCGCCGACGATCGCCAGACGGATGCCCTTGATGCCACGGAGAACAGCGAGCCGCTCGACCTGCTTCTCCGGGGCGAGCCGCCCCACGTAGCCGACGACCGTCTCGCCGTGGGGGGCGAGCTGCTCCCGAAGGGCGAGGGTGGTCGCCTCGGTGCGGTTGCGGGGGTGGTAGGCCTCGAGGTCCACGCCACGACCCCAGCGGGCGAGGCGCTCCACGCCGGCGCGCTCGAGGTCGAGCATCGACGAGCTCGACGGCACGAGGGTCAGATCCGCGCCCTCGTGGATGCGCCGCACGATCCGCCACGCGACTCCGGTGGCCGCCGCGAGGCGGTTGCGCCGGGCATAGCCGGCCACGTCGGTCTGGAAGATCGCGACCGAGGGGATGCCGAGACGGACGCCGGCCGCGATGGCCTGGGCGCCCAGAAGGAAGGGGGAGGCCGCGTGGATCACGTCGGGCCGGAAGTCGGTCAGCAGTCGCGACATGGCGAGGTTGGGAAGGCCGACCGGGAACTGCCGGTAGGCGATCGCGGGCACCTCGTACACGGGGAAGCCCGCGTACTCCGCGGGCGCTCCCGCGGCGGGGACGATGACGATCGCCTCGTGGCCTTCGGCGGCGAGGTGCTCGAGCACCTTCCGCACACTGGTCGTGACTCCATTGGTCGTCGGGAGGAAGCTCTCACTCACCACTGCGACTCTCATGGGTCCGACGTTAATCACGGCAGGCGACTCAACCCCGGCATCCACGGTTGCAGCCTGCTGAACAGCGCGTTAAGTCTATGTTGGTGTCATGAGCTCTCCCGCGGCCCAGTTCCCGGGCTTCTACAGTGTCATTCCGGCCGGCGGAATCGGGTCGCGACTCTGGCCGCTCTCGCGGGCGGATGCTCCCAAGTTCCTCCACGACCTCACCGGGTCCGGGCAGACCCTCCTCCGGGACACGTGGGATCGTCTTGCCCCGCTCTCGGGCTCCGATCGCATCATGGTCGTCACGGGACGCGCCCACCGTGCCGCGGTCGAGGCGCAGCTTCCCGAACTCGCGGACGCGAACGTCGTGCTCGAGAGCGAACCGAAGGACTCCTCGGCAGCGATCGGTCTGGCGGCGGCGATCCTCGTGCGGCGCGAACCGGATGTCGTCGTGGGTTCGTTCGCGGCCGACCATGTCATCCGGGATGCTCGGGGCTTCCGTCGCGCGGTCGGCGAGGGGGTTGCGGCGGCCCGGGCCGGGTACATCGCGACGATCGGGATCACCCCCACCGAGCCCGCCGTCGGGTTCGGATACATCCACTGCGCCGAGCCGATGACGATCGACGGCGCGCCGCACGCCGTCGCGGTGGTGTCCTTCGTCGAGAAGCCCGACCTCGCGACCGCCCAGCGCTACGTCGACGATGGTCAGCACCTGTGGAACGGGGGCATGTTCATCGCGCGCGCCGACGTTCTCCTCGCCGAGATCGGGCGTTCGAACCCCGCCCTCCTCGACGGACTCACGGAGCTCGCCGAAGCCTGGGACACCCCGCGACGCGGGGCGGTGGTCGACAAGGTCTGGCCGGGTCTGACCAAGATCGCGATCGACTACACGGTGGCCGAGCCGGCGGCGGCGGCCGGCCGGCTCGTGGTCATCCCCGGGGACTTCGACTGGGACGACGTGGGTGACTTCGCCTCGATCGCCAAGCTGCACTCCGGTGGTCGCAAGTCGGACCTCGCGATCCTCGGGGAGAATGCGCGAGTGCTCGCCGACGCGTCGACCGGGGTCGTGATCAGCGGCAGCGGCAGACTCATCTCCCTCATCGGGGTCACCGACATCGTCGTCGTCGACACCCCCGACGCCCTGCTCGTGACCACCACCGCGAATGCCCAGCGGGTCAAATCCGTGGTCGACGCCCTCAAGCTGTCAGGACGCGACGACGTTCTCTGAGGGATGCCCGCGCGAGAACATTTCCGAATCATTTCCCACGAGTCCCGCCTTTGTAACCTTTGGGTGTCGGCGCCCGTTTCGACCTGCTGGCGCGTCGTAACTTTCGGTAACGTGTATCCAACTGAGCCCACAACCCGTTGGGCTGCACCTTGGAGGACACCTTGAGTATCATCTCTCGCGGCCGCGTCATGAGCGGCATCGCACTGATCGGCACCAGCGCCATCGTGCTGGCCGGTTGTGCCGCAGCACCCACGGACGGTGGCGACACCGCCGCTCCCGTCGATTTCCTGCCCTGCATGGTCTCCGACGCCGGTGGTTTCGACGACAAGTCGTTCAACCAGCTCGGATTCGAAGGCATCACCGAGGCCGCCGCTGAGATCGGCGTCGAGCCGATCACGGTCGAGTCCGCCTCCGAGACCGACTACGCCCCGAACATCGACACCCTCGTCGCCCAGGGCTGCAACCTCATCGTGACCGTCGGCTTCGCGCTCTCCGCTGCGACGCTCGCCGCCGCCGAGGCCAACCCCGACGTCGAGTTCGCTCTCATCGATGACGCTGCCGACGGCAACTTCGACGGCACCGTCGACTTCGAGAACACCAAGCCGATCGTCTTCAACACGGCCCAGGCCGCGTTCCTCGTCGGCTACGCCGCGGCGAGCTACTCGAAGTCCGGCATCGTCGCGACGTGGGGTGGCATGAACTTCCCGACCGTCACGATCTTCATGGACGGCTTCGCCCAGGGCGTCGCGTACTACAACTCGGAGAAGGGCACCGCCGTCAAGGTGCTCGGCTTCGACCCGGCGAGCCCCGACACGGCGACCATGACCGGTGGCTTCGAGGCCAACGACGTCGCGAAGTCGACGGCGCAGAACTTCATCGACCAGGGCGCGGACATCCTGCTCCCCGTCGGTGGACCGATCTACCAGAGCGCCGTTGCGGCCATCACCGACTCGGGCAAGGACATCGCCCTCCTCGGTGTCGACGCTGACCTGTTCGAGACGGACCCGAGCACGCAGGACATCATCCTGACCTCGATCCTCAAGGGCATCAAGTCGGCCACCTTCGACGTCGTCAAGGCGGCCGCCGCGGGTGACTTCTCCAACGCGCCCTACATCGGAACGCTCGAGAACAATGGTGTCGGCTACGCGCCGTTCCACAACTTCGAGTCGAAGGTGTCGCCGGACCTCCAGGGTGAGCTCGACGCGATCACCGCGGGCATCATCGATGGCAGCATCCCGGTGACGTCCTACCTCGGCTAGGACCCCACAACGCCCGTGAAGACGGGCACGGTCGGGGAGATCGGCTTCGTGCTGGTCTCCCCGACCTCGTTAACGCTCGAACCTCAATATGCTGGCAGTGCGGTCAAGGACGACCGCTCGATAGATTGGTTCACATGAAGCTAGAACTTCGCGGCATCACGAAGAGGTTCGGTTCGCTGGTCGCCAACGACCACATCGATCTCGTCGTTCAGCCGGGCGAGATCCACTGCCTTCTCGGCGAGAACGGCGCGGGCAAGTCCACCCTCATGAACGTGCTGTACGGCCTCTACAAGGCCGACGAGGGCGAGATCCTCCTCGACGACGAGGTGCAGCACTTCGCGGGACCGGGCGACGCGATGAACGCCGGCATCGGGATGGTGCACCAGCACTTCATGCTCATCCCCGTGTTCACGGTCGCGGAGAACGTCATGCTCGGGCACGAGCAGACCAAGGCCGGTGGGGTTCTCGACCTCGCGGGAGCGCGTGAACGCGTGCGCGAGATCTCCGCACGCTTCGGCTTCGACCTCGACCCGGACGCCCTCGTGAGCGATCTGCCCGTCGGCGTGCAGCAGCGGGTGGAGATCATCAAGGCCCTGTCGCGGGATGCCCGGGTGCTCGTGTTCGACGAGCCCACCGCCGTGCTCACCCCGCAGGAGACCGACGAGCTCATGGTGATCATGCGCCAGCTCAAGGAAGCCGGAACCTCCATCGTCTTCATCACCCACAAGCTGCGCGAGGTGCGCGAAGTCGCCGACCGCATCACGGTCATCCGGCTCGGCAAGGTCGTCGGCGAAGCGCAGCCGACCGCGAGCAACGAGGAGCTCGCGTCGCTCATGGTGGGTCGCGCCGTCGATCTCATGATCGCGAAGAGTCCCGCGCATCCGGGCGCCGCCGACCTGGTCGTCACGAACCTCTCGGTCATCGACCACCGCCTGCAGCTCGTGGTGAACAACGTGAGCTTCGAGGTGCGCGCGGGCGAGATCCTCGCGATCGCCGGGGTGCAGGGCAACGGCCAGACCGAGCTCACCGAGGCGATCATGGGTCTGCAGCCGCGGGTCACCGGGAGCATCACGCTCGAGGGCAAGGAGATCAACGGCAAGTCGGTCAAGCACATCCTCGACTCCGGTGTCGGGTTCGTGCCCGAGGACCGCACCGAGGACGGGCTCGTCGCCGCGTTCTCGATCGCGGAGAACCTCATCCTCGACCGCGCCGATCGCCCGCCGTTCTCCAAGTTCGGCGCTCTCCAGCTGGGCTACCTCGCCGAGTTCGCGCAGTCGAAGCTCACCGAGTTCGACATCCGGGCGCAGGGCATCGGCACGAAGGCCGGCAAGCTGTCCGGCGGCAACCAGCAGAAGGTCGTGCTCGCTCGCGAACTCAGTCGCGACCTGAAGCTCCTCGTCGCGGCCCAACCCACTCGAGGCCTGGACGTCGGGTCGATCGAGTTCGTGCACACCCGCATCGTCGCCGCCCGGGATGCCGGAGTTCCCGTCATCGTCGTCTCCACGGAGCTCGATGAGGTTGCCGCCCTCGCGGACCGCGTCGCGGTGATGTACCGAGGCGCGATCATCGGGATCGTCCCCGGCGACACCCCCCGTGATGTCCTCGGTCTGATGATGGCCGGCGAGACCCCCGAGTCGGCAGGAGCCGCAGCATGACCGAGAAGAAGGCAGGCGCCGCAGCCGAACCGGCCGCCGTCGAACCGGCTCTCGTCGAGCCCGCCGCGGTGCAACCGCCGTCGCGCAGCCAGCAGGTGCTCAAGGAGATCCTCGGCGGCAGCGCCATGATCTCGGTGCTCGCCGTGGTGCTCGCGATGGTCGCGGGCGCGATCCTCATCGCACTCACCGACGACAAGGTCCAGGCCGCCGCAGGCTACTTCTTCTCCCGCCCGATGGATACCTTCGCGGCGATCTGGGATGCGGTCTCCGGCGCGTACAGCGCCCTGTTCCAGGGGTCGATCTACAACTTCAAGCGGCCGACCTTCGCGGACGGCATCCGCCCCTTCACCGAGACGCTCACCTTCGCGACGCCGCTCATCGCGGCCGGTCTCGGGTTGGCCGTCGGCTTCCGGGCGGGCCTCTTCAACATCGGCGGGCGCGGGCAGATGGTCGTCGCCGCCGGCGCCGCCGGGTACGTCGGATTCGCGTGGCCGCTGCCGTACGGCATCCACCTCATCGTCGCCGTGGCGGCGGGCATGCTCGCCGGAGCGATCTGGGGCGGCATCGCCGGCCTGCTCAAGGCCCGCACGGGAGCGAACGAGGTGATCACGACGATCATGCTCAACTTCGTCGGGTTCTACTTCATCTCGTTCCTGCTGCAGACGAAGGGCGCCCTCCAGGCGCCCGGGTCGACCAACCCGAAGTCGCCCGCGATGCTCGACACCGCGATCTTCCCGCCGCTGCTCGGGCCCGACTACAACCTGCATCTCGGGTTCGTGTTCGCGATCATCGCCACCGTCTACGTGTGGTACCTCATCGATCGCTCGAACATGGGCTTCCAGTTCCGCGCGGTCGGGGAGAACCCGCACGCGGCTCGGGTGGCCGGCATCAACGTGAAGAACGTCTACTTCGTCGCGATGCTGATCTCGGGGGCCCTCGTCGGCCTCGCGGGCGTCGCCCAGGTGCTCGGCACGGTGACGACGGGCTTCACCGCCGGCATCGACGCGGGAATCGGGTTCGATGCGATCACCGTCGCCCTCCTCGGGCGGTCCCGGCCGCTCGGGGTGTTCTTCGCCGGCATCCTGTTCGGTGCACTCAAGGCGGGCGGGTACTCGATGCAGGCCGCCCAGGGCGTGCCGATCGACATCGTGCTCGTCGTGCAGTCCCTCATCGTGCTCTTCATCGCGGCTCCGCCGCTGGTGCGAGCGATCTTCCGACTGCCGGTCCCCGGCACCGCCGGAGTCGCGACCGCTGCGAAGATCACCGGAAAGAAGGCGGTGGTGACCAAGTGAGCGTCGTCAACCCGACCATCGCCGCGTCGTCGGCTCCGATCGAGCTCGAGAAGGCGATCGTTCGCAATCCGAAAGCCCCGATCGCGCTCGGCATCTTCAGCGTCATCGCCCTGGGACTCTTCGTCGGCCTCGCTCGCTCGGGGTCCACGACCTTCCGTCTCTCGACGGAGACGGATGTCATCCAGCTGCCGCCGATCGTCGCCGACGTGGCGTTCGTCTGCACCCTCTTCACGGTGCTGATGTTCGTGATCGCCGCGATCTCGGCCCTGCTCACCTGGCGCGCACGCAAGACGCCGCTGTGGCTCATCTCGATCTTCGCCTTCCTGTTCCTCGCCGCGTTCCTCACATGGGCGGCCGCCGATGCGTTCATCCCGATCCCGGGTCTGCTCGTCGGCGCGGTCGGCGTGAGCGCTCCGCTCATCTACGGGGCGCTCGGCGGGGTGATCTCTGAGCGGGTCGGTGTCGTCAACGTCGCGATCGAGGGGCAGTTGCTGGCGGGCGCCTTCGTGTCCGCACTCGTCGCCTCCCTGACGCGCCAGCCGCTGCTCGGCCTGGCGGCCGCGGCGGTTGCCGGCGTGCTCGTCGCGTTCGTGCTCGCGGCGTTCTCGATCAAGTACCTCGTGGATCAGGTGATCGTCGGCGTCGTGCTCAACGTGCTCGTGGTGGGTCTGACCAACTTCCTGTTCTCGACCCTGCTCTCCCAGAACGCGGCGCTGCTGAACACCCCGCCCCGATTCGAGCGCATCGAGATTCCGATCCTCAGCCAGATCCCGATCATCGGGCCGGTGTTCTTCCGCCAGACGATCATCATCTACATCATGTACGTCGCGGTCGCGGTGGTCTGGTTCGCGCTGTTCAAGACCCGCTGGGGCCTGCGTCTGCGCTCCGTCGGTGAGCACCCGCAGGCCGCCGACACGGTCGGCATCAACGTCAACAGCACCCGATTCTGGAACGTCTCGCTCGCGGGCGCGATCGCCGGCCTGGGTGGGGCGTTCTTCACCCTCGGATCGGTCGGCGCGTTCAACCGCGAGATGACGGCGGGCTACGGGTTCATCGCCCTCGCCGCAGTGATCTTCGGCCGATGGGATCCGATTCGGGCGACGCTCGCCGCGCTGCTGTTCGGCTTCGCGACCAACCTCCAGAGCGTGCTCTCGGTGATCGGATCTCCGGTGCCGAGCGAGTTCATGCTCATGCTCCCCTACGTCGTGACGATCTTCGCCGTGGCCGGACTGGTCGGCATGTCCCGGGGCCCCGCCGCCTCGGGCAAGCCGTACATCAAGTCATGACCGCCGAGATCGACTGGGATGCCCTCCGCGCGGTCGCGATGGAGGCTCTCACCCACGCCTACGTGCCGTACTCGAAGTTCCCCGTGGGGGTGGCCGCGATCGTCGATGACGGTCGCGTGATCTCCGGGGCGAACGTCGAGAACGCGTCATACGGCCTGACCCTCTGCGCCGAGTGCGCGCTCGTCTCGTCGCTGCACATGACCGGCGGCGGCAAGCTCGTGGCGTTCACGTGCGTCGACGGCAAGGGTGGCGCCCTCATGCCGTGCGGGCGCTGCCGCCAGCTGCTGTACGAGCACTCGGCACCCGGGATGCTGCTGGAGACCGTGTCCGGCATCAAGACGATCGACGAGGTCATCCCGGATGCCTTCGGGCCGCGCACGCTCGAGGCCTACCACTCCTAACCGTCCGGCCGGATCGACATCTCACAAGGAGCATTACCCATGGCCGTAGAACCCTTCGACGTCGTCGACCTCATCCGCACCAAGCGCGACAAGGGCACGCTGACGACCGAGCAGATCACCTGGCTCATCGACGCCTACACCCGCGGCTACGTCGCCGACGAGCAGATGAGCGCCATGACGATGGCGATCTTCCTCAACGGGATGGAGCGCGACGAGATCCGCGACCTCACCCTCGCGATGATCGCCACCGGTGAGACGCTCTCGTTCGAGGGACTCGGCAAGCCGACGACCGACAAGCACTCCACCGGCGGCGTCGGGGACAAGATCACCCTGCCCCTCGCTCCGCTCGTGGCGTCGTTCGGCGTCGCGGTGCCTCAGCTCTCCGGTCGCGGGCTGGGTCACACCGGTGGCACGCTCGACAAGCTGGAGAGCATCCCCGGCTGGCGCGCGAAGCTGACGAACGACGAGTTCTACGCGCAGCTCAAGTCCGTGGGCGCGGTGGTCTGCGCGGCGGGCTCCGGCCTCGCCCCGGCCGACGGCAAGCTGTATGCGCTGCGCGACATCACGGGAACCGTGGAGGCGATCCCGCTGATCGCGTCATCCATCATGTCCAAGAAGATCGCCGAGGGCACCGCCGCCCTCGTGCTCGACGTGAAGTTCGGCTCGGGCGCGTTCATGCAGGACCCGGCCCGCAGCCGCGAACTCGCGGAGACGATGGTGCGCCTCGGCAACGACGCCGGCACCAAGACGGTCGCCCTGCTCACCAACATGAACGTGCCGCTGGGGCTCGCGATCGGCAACGCCAACGAGGTGCGCGAGTCGGTGGAGGTGCTCGCCGGCGGCGGGCCCGCCGACGTCGTGGAGCTCACGGTCGCCCTCGCGCGCGAGATGCTCGCCCTGGCCGGTCAGCCCGACGCCGACGTCGAGGCCGCGCTGAAGGATGGCCGCGCAATGGACAGCTGGCGCGCGATGATCTCCGCTCAGGGCGGGGACCCGGATGCTGCGATGCCCGTCGCGCGTGAGTCGCACGTCGTCACGGCCGAGGCCGACGGGGTGCTCGTCGCGCAGGAGGCTCTGCCGTTCGGGGTCGCCGCCTGGCGCCTCGGAGCCGGTCGCGCCCGCAAGGAGGACCCGGTGCACCACGCCGCGGGCATCGACCTGCACGCCAAGCCCGGGGATGCCGTCACGAAGGGCCAGCCGCTCTTCACGATGCACACCGACGAGCCCGCGCGCTTCGAGCGCGCCCTCGAGGCGCTCGAGGGCTCCTACCGCATCGGCGCCGCGGGCGATGTGATCGAGAACGGCGGCCCGCTCATCGCGGGTCGGGTGGATTGAGGCTCTCCCTCTCGGACTCCACCCTCATGATTTGCGTCGATCGAACGCAACTCACGGGTTGACTTGCGTTCGATCGACGCACTTCAGCCGCGCCAACCCCTTTCGCGCAGAACCCGGCGTAGGCGAGTGATGAGCTCGCGACTGTCGGCGAGATCCTGCGCCGAGCCACGGATGTGGTGCCAATTCAGGTCTTGCAGGCGCGGCACTCTTTGGAGGTCCTTTCGCCACTGGCGCTTGTCGGTGCGATGGTGATCACCCTCATAGTCGAAGGCGACCCGGAACTCCTCGAAGGCTAGGTCGCACTTCGCGATGGTTCCGCCGTCCGAGCCGAAGATCTCGAGGTTCGCTTCGGCCGAGGGCAGTCCGGCCCGATCGAATCTCCACCTGAATCGCGATTCGGGATCCGAGTCTGCGCGGTCCGTGAGGAACATGGCGACTCTCGCGAGCCGTGACCTCCTGCGGCTTGACGGATGGCGTGCGATTGCGGTAGCTAGTGAGTCGCTGTTCGCCGGATGGTCCCGCTGATACCAGAGGATGTTGTCCCCGACCGACACGAGGTCCTCGTCGGTGAGCAACGGCGCGATGTCGCACCATGTGCGCTCGAGGGTCGTGACGGGCACGCCTTGGTGGGTGGTGGTATCCCCAGGGTTCAAGGCCGTCTGGTGACCGGCGACATCTGCTCCCGCAGGGGCTCGGGTAGGCCGATTGACCGAGATGTGGAGTGGCCTGACCGGGTCGAACCTCAAGGGGAGTGGGATGCCCCACAACTGAGCGGCGGACGTGTGGGATAGGACCGCGTCAGGTCGGCGGGCGAGGAGCGCCTCCGCGAGACCGCCGAGCGTCGCGGCGCCCCCTGCGGTGGTGCGGACACCCCAGAACGGTTGATCCAGATCCGCTCTTCTCAGCCGACCGATGGTCGCACCGTGCTCGAGACCCGACTTCACTGTGAAGGACGAGCCACGGAGTGCCGGCGGGAGAGGCAACGGATCGCGCATCCCGAAAGCATCGCGGGATCCCGCAAACAGGCCTCGGCGATCATCCACACCCCCCGATTGCGGCGATCGAACGCAACTCAAGGCATCACTTGCGTTCGATCGACGCAAGTGATGAACAAGCGGAGATTACTCCGGGTCGCCGATCCGCTCGAGCGCGTCCACGACGAGCGCCCAGAACTTGGGGTGGTCGAGACTGCGCGCGACCTGGGTCGTGCAGTCATCGGGAGCGGGGTTGCGGAAGTCGGCGACCGTCATCCCGAGGGTCAAGGTTCCGGTGAGCTCGATGTCGAGCGGAACCCGCACGGTCTGCATCACGGTCGGGTCGATCACGAAGGCGACCGCGCACGGGTCGTGCACCGGGGGGTACTCGAAGCCCTGCTGGTCGCGGTAGGTGTGCCCGAAGAACTCGAGCAGCTCGCCGACGAATCGCGCCGGCCCGGTGCCGACGGCGGCGATCGCGGCGGCCACCTCCGGAGTTGCGAGGGCCTCGTGAGTGAGGTCGAGCCCGACCATCGTGAGCGGCCATGACTCGTTGAACACGATGTGGGCGGCCTCGGGGTCGATCACGATGTTGAACTCACTCGTCGCCGACCAGTTGCCCACGTTGACGCCGCCGCCCATGAGCACGACCTGCTTCACGCGCGACGCGATGCGCGGCTCCTTGCGCACGGCCATCGCGATGTTGGTGAGGGCGCCCGTGGGCACAAGGGTGATCTCGCCCGGCTCGGACGCCATGACGGTGTCGATGATGAAATCCACGGCGTGGCGCGGGTCGAGCGCGAGCGTCGGCTCGGGCAGCACCGGCCCGTCGAGCCCGGACTCCCCGTGGATGCTGTCCGCCACCTCCACCTCGCGCACGAGTGGCCGGTGCGACCCGCGGGCGAACGGCACCCCGGTGATCCCGGCGACGCGGGCGACGGAGAGCGCGTTGCGGGTGACCTTCTCGATGGTCTGGTTGCCCATCACGGTCGTGACCCCGACGAGCTCGATCTCGGGATTCCCCCACGCGAGCAGCAGTGCGATCGCATCGTCGTGTCCGGGATCGCAGTCGAGGATGATCTTGGTCGCCATGGAGCGATCCTACTCGCATCGACACATATGAGAAACACTTGCACAGGTGTAGAGTGCCGTTATGACTGACCTCATCTCCCGCGGCGCGGCCCGCGTCGACTGGATCCGCTCCCGGATGCCGCTGCTCGCCCGTGCGCGCGAGGACTTCGCCGCATCCCGCCCGTTCGCCGGCCAGCGCATCGGCATGTCGCTGCACCTCGAGCCCAAGACCGCGGTGCTGCTCGAGACCCTCGCCGCCGGCGGCGCCGAGGTCGTGGCGACCGGCAACCACGGGTCCACTCAGGACGACATCGTCGCCTTCCTCCGCAGCCAGGGGATGACCGTGTTCGGGTCCCGCGACGACGACCTCGACCAGCACCACCGCAACGTCGCGAGCGTCGCCGAGGCGCGGCCCACGATCCTGCTCGACAACGGGGCGGACCTCGCGGCCCTCGCCGCGGCCGATCCCGCAGGCATCATCGGCGGGACCGAGGAGACCACTTCGGGTGGCATCCGCCTGCGCGATGAGCTCGCCGGCCGCATCCCGTTCCCGATGATCGTGATCAACGACTCGCTGCTCAAGGCGATCGGCGAGAACAAGCACGCGGTCGGCCAGTCGGTCGTCGAGTCGTTCATGCGCATCACCAACCTCATGGTGCCGGGCCGCCGCTTCGTCGTCGCGGGCTACGGATGGTGCGGCCGCGGCATCGCGCACTACCTCCGCGCGCTCGGCGGCAAGGTCGCCGTCGTGGAGATCGACGAGCTCAAGGCGTTCGAGGCGGCGATGGACGGCTTCCGGGTCGACTCGGTCGATGGGCTCGCCGGGTGGGGCGAGGTGTTCATCACCGCAACCGGGCATCCGGGCATCCTCACCGCGCCGTTCTTCGAGCAGGTGGGCAGCGGCGCCGTGCTCATGAACGCGGGGCACTTCCCGTGGGAGATCGATGTTCCCGCGCTGCGCCAGATCGCGACGGGCGAGACGCGACTGGATGACGCGATCGACCGCCTCGAGCTCCCGGGCGGCCGCCACGTCATCCTCATCGCCGACGGCCGGATGATGAACCTCGCCGGCCGCGAGCCGAAGGGCAACTCGCTCGAGTCGATGGACCTCGGCTTCCTGCTGCAGTCGCTCTCGCTCGAGCGGGTCGCGACGCGCGGCGGCGAACTCACGCCGGGGGCGCAGCCCGTGCCGGAGGACATCGACCGCGAGATCGCCCGGCGGATGGTGCGGGCGATGGCGGCCGAGCGCTGATCGTGGCGGAGGCGAGCGAGTTCCAGGTTCCCGCCCTCGAGAAGGGCCTCGACATCCTCGAGCTGCTCGCCGAGGAGGCGGGGGGCCTCAGTCAGACCGAGATCGCGGAGGCGACGGGCCGCAGCGTGGGCCAGATCTTCCGGGTGCTCGCGGCGCTCGAGGGGCGCGGCTACCTGCTGAGGGACCGTCAGTCGGGCCTCTACTCCTTCTCGATGCGCGCGTTCGACCTCGCCCACCGGCATCCACCACTGCGCGGTCTTGTCGCGGCGGCGACCCCGGCGATGCGGGATCTCGCCGATGCCACGCAGCAGTCGTGCAATCTCAGCGTGCTCGATGCCGGTCGGGTGCGGGTGATCGCGCAGGTCGAGAGCCCGGCGGACTTCGGCTTCCGGGTGCGCGTCGGTGCGGTGTTCCCCGTGGAGTCGACCGCCACGGGCGAGGTGCTCGCGACGGGCGCCGAGGTGGTGCGCGCGGACCCCCTGCAGGCCGGGATCACCGACGTCGTCGTGCCGATCACGGATGCCGCCGGCGCGACGATCGCAGCCCTCACCGTCCCCTACGTGGCGACCACGTTCAGCGCTGTTCCGGCAGCGGACGTGATCGCCGCGGCGCGCCACGCGGCCCGCGACGTCGCCGAGCGGATTCACGGTTCGGCGAGCAGGGCACCCGGTAGATTGGGAGCATGAACGCGCCTGTCGAGGAGTATCTGATGCCCGGGGGCGGCGCGAGCATCACCGCCCTGCCCAAGGTTTCGCTGCACGACCACCTCGATGGCGGTCTGCGTCCCAAGACGATCATCGAGCTCGCCGACGCGATCGGCATGGCGGTGCCCGCTACCGACGCCGACGCCCTGGGCCTGTGGTTCTCGGAGAAGAGCGATTCGGGCTCACTCGTGGAGTACCTCAAGACGTTCGACATCACGACGGGCGTGATGCAGACGCACGAGGGTCTCGCGCGGGTGGCGAAGGAGTTCGTGCTCGACCTCCACGCGGACGGCGTGATCTACGGCGAGATCCGCTGGGCTCCCGAGCAGCACGTGTCCCGCGGGCTCAGCCTCGATGAGACCGTCGAGGCGGTGCAGGAGGGTCTGGATGCCGGGGTCGAGGCGGTGCGTCACGCCGGCGGGAGCATCCGGGTCGGCCAGCTCGTCAGCGCGATGCGCCACGCCAACCGTGGGCTGGAGATCGCGGAACTCGCCGTGCGCCACCGCACCAACGGCGTCGTCGGCTTCGACATCGCGGGAGCCGAGGCGGGCTTCCCGGCCGGCAATCTGCGTGACGCGTTCGACTACCTCGCGCACCACTACTTCCCGGCGACCGTGCACGCGGGCGAGGCCGACGGACTCGAGTCGATCCGCGGCGCCCTGTTCGACGGTCGCGCGCTGCGGCTCGGCCACGGCGTGCGTCTCGCCGAAGACGTGCACACGGCGAGCGAGGACGACGAGAACACCTACGTCACGCTCGGACCGATCGCCCAGTGGGTCAAGGATCGCGAGATCGCCCTCGAACTGTCGCCGTCCTCCAACCTCCAGACCGGCGCGATCGAGCAGTGGGGCGACGAACTCATCGACCACCCGTTCGACCTGCTCTACCAGCTCGGGTTCCGGGTCACGGTGAACACCGACAATCGCCTCATGAGCGCGACGAGTCTGAGCCGCGAGCTCGCGCTTCTCGCCGAGACCTTCGACTACGACCTCACCGATCTCGCGGTGTTCCAGCTCAACGCCGCCGCCTCCGCGTTCCTCCCTCTCGAGGACCGCGAGGAGCTCGCCGACCGCATCACCGCGGGCTTCGACGAGGCCTGACGCGGATGCCGTTGCCTTCGCTCCCCGAGAGCGCCATCGTGCTGGGCGCCGAGGCGGCCGACTGGCGTGCCGCGGTGACGCTCGCCGGTGACGCCCTCGCGCGTTCGGGGGTCGCCAAGCCGGCGTACGCCTTCGAGATGATCCGGATGATCGAGGAGCACGGCCCGTACGTCGTGATCGCCCCGGGCCTCGCGCTCGCGCACGCGCGCCCCGGACCCGACGTGCTCGGGGACGGCATGGCGATCGTCACGCTCGCGACGCCGGTGAACTTCGGGCATCCGTACAACGATCCCGTGCGCGTGGTTCTGGGCCTCGCGATCACGGGTGCGGATCGACACCTCGCCGCGGTGGCCCACCTGGCCAACATCTTCAACGACTCGACCGCGATCGCGGATCTCGCCGCCGCCACCACCGTCGCCGAGGTGCAGCGGATCATGGGGGTGGCCGCGTGAAGATCGTCACGATCTGCGGTGCCGGCATCGGCAGCTCCGGCATCCTCAAGGTCAACGCCGAGCGCGTGCTCCGCAAGCTCGACATCGAGGCCACCGTCGTCGCCGCCGACATCGGCTCGGTCAAGGACGTCGCCTCGGATGCCCAGGTGATCCTGACCTCACCGGAGTTCGTCGATGCGATCGGCCCGACTTTCGCCGACGTGATCGTCGTGGAGAACTACTTCGACACCGCCGAGCTCACCGCCAAGCTCGAGGCCGCGCTGGGCTGAGTCGGGCGCCGCTCAGACCCCGAGCAGCGCCCGCACGCCCGCCTCGAGGGCCACGACGGCCGCCTCGGCGGCGGCCCGTCGCTCGGGGCCGGAACCCGTCGTGGATGACGCGTCGAGGTAGGCCTTGAGCTTGGGCTCGGTGCCGCTCGGTCGCACGATCACGCGGGAGCCATCGGCGAGATGGATGCGCAGGATGTCGCTGGGCCCGAACTGCTCGAAACCGTCGCGGAAGTCGTCCACCGACGCGACAGCGACCGAGCCGATCGCCTGCGGGGAGTCCGCGCGGAGCCGCGCCATCATCCCGGCGATCTCGCTCACGTCGTCGACGCGGATGGACACCTGCGCCGATGCGTAGGCGCCGAACCGCTCGGCGAACGCATCGAGGTGGTCGTCGAGCGACCGGCCGGCGGCCGCGAGCTCGGAGGCGAGGGAGAGGAAGTCGACGGCGGCCGAGATGCCGTCCTTGTCGCGCACCTTGTCGGGGTCGACGAGGTAGCCGAGGGCCTCCTCGTAGCCGTAGGCGAGGTTTCCCGCGCGGGAGATCCACTTGAAGCCCGTGAGGGTGTCGACGTAGTCGAGGTCATACGAGCGGGCGACCTCGGCGAGGGCGGGGGAGGAGACGAGGGATGCCGCGAGCGTGCCGCGATCGGCTCCGGCGGCCTGAAGCCGCTCCGCCGCGCGCCAGCCCAGGAGCATCCCGACCTCGTTTCCGCTGAGGCGACGCCAGGCGCCGTCCCGGCCGGGGATCGCGACGGCGAGGCGGTCGGCATCCGGGTCGTTGACGATCGCGATGTCGGCGCCGAGTTCCGCCGCGCGTGCGAGCGTGAGGTCCATCGCGCCGGGCTCCTCGGGGTTGGGGAACGCGACCGTGGGGAACGCGGCATCCGGTTCGATCTGCTCGGCGACCACGGCGGGTTCGGAGAAGCCGGCCGCGACGATCGTGGCGCGCGCGGTCTCCCACCCGACGCCGTGCATCGCCGAGTAGACGATCGACAGCGGCGCAGGCGCATGGCCGAGCACCGCGGTGCGGCGCACGTACTCCTCGAGCACGCCCTCGTCGGCGATGGTGAACTCGGTGGAGCGCGGCAGGTCGTGAATCGAGCCGGCCGCGACGGAATCGATGGCGGCGGCGATCGCGGCATCCGCGGGCGGCACGATCTGGGAGCCGTGGTCGAGGTCGCCGAGGTAGACCTTGTATCCGTTGTCCTGCGGCGGGTTGTGGCTCGCCGTCACCATCACGCCCGCGCTCGTGTCGAGGTGGCGCACGGCGAACGCGAGCACCGGGGTCGGCAGGTGGCGGGGGAGCAGGATGGTGCGCACTCCGGCACCGGCCATGATCACGGCGGTGTCGCGCGCGAAGACCTCGGAGTTGGTGCGGCCGTCGTAGCCGATGACGATGCTGGGATGCGGATTGCGCGACAGCAGAAACGCCGCGAGCCCGCCGGCCGCCTGCGACACGAGCACGCGGTTCATCCGGTTCGGGCCGGGTCCGAGGGCCCCGCGCAGCCCGGCCGTGCCGAACTGGAGGCGTTCCCCGAACCAGCCCGCGAGGGCCGCCTGGGCCCCGGCGACGCCGGTCTCGGCACCGACGATCGCGGCCTCGAGCTCGGCGCGCGTGATCGGGTCGGGGTCCTGATCGAGCCATGCCCGCTCGGCGGCGTAGGCCTCGCTCACAGCTTCTCCACGATCTGGGCGAGCAGCGCGCTGATGCGGCCCTCGGCCTCCCGGCCGGCCTCGATCACCTCCGCGTGGCTCAGCGGCGTCTTCTGGATGCCCGCCGCGAGGTTGGTGATAAGGGAGAACCCGAGGATCTCCATGCCCGCCTGCCGAGCCGCGATCGCCTCGAGCGCCGTGGACATGCCGACGATGTGGCCGCCGATCGTCTTCGCCATCTGCACCTCCGCCGGGGTCTCGTAGTGCGGACCGCGGAACTGGCAGTACACGCCCTCGTCGAGCGAGGCATCCACCGTGCGGGCCACGTCGCGCAGGCGGCGCGAGTAGAGGTCGGTGAGGTCGATGAAGGTCGCGCCCTCGAGCGGCGAGTCCGCGGTGAGGTTGATGTGGTCGCTGATGAGGACGGGCGTGCCGGGCTTCCAGGTCTCCTTGATGCCCCCGGCACCATTGGTGAGGATCATCGTCGTGGCCCCGGTCGCCGCCGCGGTGCGCACGGAGTGCACCACCCGGCGCACGCCGTGACCCTCGTAGTAGTGGGTGCGGGCGCCGATCACGAGCGCGCGCTTGCCGTTCGGCAGCAGCACCGAGCGCAGGGTGCCGACGTGGCCCTCGAGCGCGGGCTTGGAGAAGCCCGTGATCTCCGAGGCGGGGATCGTGGCCGTCGTCTCGCCGATGAGATCGGCGGCCTTCGCCCACCCGCTGCCGAGGGTGAGGGCGATGTCGTGCTTCTCGACGCCGGTGCGGTCCGCGAGCTCCGCGGCGGCGATCCGGGCGATCTCGAACGGGTCGACGGCGGGGTCGTCGAGGGGATGCGGGGCGGTCGTCTGCGACATCCCCCCAGCCTAATGATCTGACGGCGGCACGCCATGGGCCGGACGTCGGTCGAATCGTGATGCGAGAGTGACTCGCCTCCTGATCCGACACTGACAGGATAGGCGCATGACTTCGCTGCGTGCCCTCACCGTCTTCGTCGCGGTCGCCGTGCTGCTCACCGGGTGCACCCCGGCGGGTGATGAGCCGGTCGCGACCCCCTCACTCACGACCGCGGAGAGCGCCACCCCGACGCCCACCCCCGAGGCGCCGCAGCCCTCCGCCATCATCCTGTCGGTCGACGGACTGACCGTGGTGGATGCCGCCGGCCTCCCCCTCTCATCGGTGCTCTTCTCCGAGCCCGACCTGATGCTCGACCTGATGACCGAGCTCGAGGGCGGACCTGCCGGGGTCGAGGACAACGGGAAGTACGGCACTCGCTACGAGTGGGCCGATGCGGCCGTCGGCGTCCTCTTCGGGAACGTGTGGTTCGACAGCACCTCGGCCACCGTCGGGGGTCTCCCACTGCGCACGTCTCAGGGGATTCAGGTGGGGTCAACACGGGCTGACGTGCTCGCGCTCGATCCCCTGGACATCCCGTATGACAGCGACGGAGACGGACTGTCCGACTCCCTGGGGCTCGAGGCGCAGGCCGCCCCGGGAACCGAGTCGCTCCAGACGCCGGGCCAGGAGGGGGTCAGCTTCATCGAGGCCTACTTCACCGGTGACGTCGTCACGAGGATCGGCATCGGCACCGACTGGTTCGACATCTAGGCGACCCCACCTGACCGCGGCACGCCATGAGCCGATAGTCTTCTCGGGCCCGACCGGGCCATGCGGATAGGGGAGAATCGACCCATGGCTTACGAGTTCGAGCGCACGCAGCGGATCGCGATCATCGGGGGCGGCCCGGGCGGCTACGAGGCGGCCCTCGCCGGAGCTCAGCTGGGGGCCGAGGTCACTCTCGTCGAGCGTGAGGGCGTCGGCGGGTCCGCCGTGCTCACCGACGTGGTGCCCTCGAAGACCCTCATCGCCACCGCGGAAGGCACGAACGCGGTGCGCGAGTCGGCGGACCTGGGCGTGCAGTTCTTCTCCCGCGACGCGAGCGGGCGCGCCGTCAAGCCCGAGGTCACCGTCAACCTCGCCGCGGTCAACGACCGGCTCAAGCGCCTCGCGCGCCAGCAGTCCGAGGACATGAAGTCGCAGCTCATCAAGGCGGGCGTGCGCATCATCCACGGGGAGGGGCGCCTCGACGGCCCCCAGCGGGTCGTCGTCTCCACGGGCAAGGGCAAGGGCAAGCCGGGGACCGACTTCGACGAGTGCGAGGCCGACACCGTCGTGATCTCGGTGGGTGCCCGACCGCGCATGCTCAAGACCGCGATGCCCGACGGCGAGCGCATCTTCACCTGGACCCAGCTCTACGACCTCGACGAGGTTCCCGAGCACCTCATCGTGGTCGGCTCCGGTGTCACGGGCGCCGAGTTCGCCTCCGCCTACAACGCCCTCGGCTCCAAGGTCACGCTCATCTCCTCGCGCGACCAGGTTCTCCCGGGCGAGGATGCGGACGCCGCCCGCGTGATCGAGGACGTCTTCAAGCGCAACGGGATGACCGTGCTCTCCAAGTCGCGCGCCGACTCCGTCAAGCGCACCAAGACGGGGGTGATCGCGACGCTCGCCGACGGCCGCACTGTCGAGGGCAGCCACTGCCTCATGGCCGTCGGCTCGATCCCCAACACCGAGGGGATCGGCCTCGAGGAGGCGGGCGTGCAGCTCACGGAGTCGGGCCACATCCGGGTCAACCGCGTGGCCCGCACCTCGATGCCGATGATCTACGCGGCCGGCGACTGCTCGGATTTCCTGCCGCTGGCATCCGTCGCCTCGATGCAGGGTCGAACCGCCGTGTACCACGCGATGGGCGACGCGGTGTATCCCACCGAGCTGCGCAACGTGACATCCAACATCTTCACGCAGCCGGAGATCGCCACGGTCGGCTGGTCGCAGAAGCAGATCGAGGACGGCCTCACCACCGGCATCATCTACAAGCTGCCGCTCGCGTCGAACCCCCGCGCGAAGATGATGGGGATCAAGGATGGCTTCGTGAAGCTCTTCACGAGCACGCGCTCCGGCACGGTCATCGGCGGCGTGATCGTCGCCCCGCACGCGTCGGAACTGATCCTGCCGGTGTCGCTCGCGATCGAGCAGCGCCTCAATGTCGACCAGCTGGCGCGCGCGTTCTCGGTCTACCCGTCGCTGTCGGGAAGCATCACGGATGCCGCCCGCGCGATGCACATGGTCGACTGAGGGTCAGGACGAGGCGGGAGCCCAGTCGCCGGTCGCCAGGTACTGAACCTTCTTGGCGATCGAGACCGCGTGGTCGGCGAAGCGCTCGTGGTAGCGCGACGCGAGGGTCGCGTCCACGGTGTCGACCGCGGCGCCCTTCCAGGTCTCGCCGAGCACCTTGTCGAACACGCTGAGGTGCAGCGCGTCGATCTTGTCGTCGTCGTTGCGGATCTCCTCCGCGAGCTGCATGTCCTCGGTCTTGAGAAGCTCGACGAGCTTCTTGGCGATCTCGACGTCGAGCTCACCGAGCTGCGCGAAGGTGCCACGCAGGCTCTTGGGAACGACCTTGTCCGGGAAGCGGTAACGGGCGAGCTGGGCGATGTGCTCGCACATGTCGCCCATGCGCTCGAGCGACGAGCTGATCCGCAGCGCGCTCACGACGATCCGCAGGTCGCGGGCGACCGGCTGCTGCCGGGCGAGGATGTTGATGGCGAGCTCGTCGAGCTCGCGGGCGGCGGTGTCGATGCGCTCGTCATCCGCGATGACGGTCTCGGCGAGGGAGACGTTGGAGTCGTTGAATGCCCGCGTCGCGTTCTCGATCGCGACGGCCACGAGGGTCGAGATCTCGACGAGCCGGTCCTGCACTTCTCGCAGTTCCTGCTGGAATACTTCGCGCACAATTGTCCCTTCGCCACGGACTTTCAGTACCCGCAGAACCGTGTTCCACCCTGACCGTCAGAGGTAAACGGAGGGTGATGCGGGCCTGAACATCTCCCGACGCGGGCCTGCCAGCGCGGTGGGTGATCGGTGCCCGGTGCGGGATGAAACTAATCTAGTCGCTATGGACTCCCCCGTGCTGGTGGCAGCCTCGCTGGCGCTCGGCGTCGTGCTGGGGGCTGGAGTCTTCGCCGTTCTCATGATGTCGCATCGCCGTGGTCAGCGCGCCGTCGCGGTCGTGAGTCAGGCCGTACCCGACGGCGTGGATCAGGTCATCGAGGTGCTCGAGTCCGCGGGAGTGGTGCTCGACCCGTCGAACAACGTCGTGAAGGCGTCGCCGGGGGCGCTCGCGTTCGGCCTCGTCTGGAACCAGGCGCTCGTGCATCCCGAACTCGTCGCCCTCGTCGACCGGGTGCGCCGCACCGGTGAGCCGATCACCAACGAACTGTCGCTGGCGCGCGGGCCCTTCGGGGAGGCGAGCATCCACCTTCATGTGCGGGTCGCCCGGCTCGGCGCGCGCTACATCCTGCTGCTCGCCGAGGATCGCACCGAGTCCTTCCGCCTCGACGAGGTGCGTCGCGACTTCGTCGCGAACATCAGCCACGAGCTCAAGACCCCGATCGGCGCCGTCGGACTCCTCGCCGAGGCCCTGGTGAGCGCGTCGAAGGAACCCGAGCAGGTGAAGCGCTTCGCCAAGCGTCTTCGCAAGGAGTCCGAGCGCCTCGCCAACATCACGCAGGAGATCATCGAGCTCTCCCGGCTTCAGGCCACGGATGCCCTCACCAAGGCCGACCTCGTGGACGTCGACCAGGTCGTCGCTCTCGCGATCGACCAGAACCGGGTCGCCGCGGAGACCAACAAGATCGCCCTCGTCAGCGGCGGGGATGCCGGCGTCGAGGTCTACGGCGACGAGGACCTGCTCGTGACCGCGCTTCACAACCTCATCGCCAACGCGATCCAGTACTCGCCCGAGGGGTCGCGCGTGGGGATCGGAGTCTCCGCGAATGAGGGGGTCGTCGAGATCGCCGTCACCGACCAGGGTGTCGGGATCGCCGAGGATGAGCAGGATCGGGTCTTCGAGCGCTTCTTCCGCAGCGATCCGGCGCGCAGTCGCAACACGGGTGGCTCGGGCCTCGGCCTCAGCATCGTCAAGCACGTCGTGCAGAACCACGGCGGCGACGTGCGCGTGTGGTCGCAGCCGGGCCACGGTTCCACCTTCACCATCCGCCTACCCGAGGCCTCCCACGCCGCGGCCGCCTCTCTCGGAGGAATCGCATGACCCGCATCCTGATCGTCGAGGACGAATCCTCCCTGAGCGAGCCGCTCGCCTATCTGCTGGGACGGGAGGGCTACGAGACGGCGATCGCCGCCGACGGCCTCGCCGCAGTGGCCGAGTTCGATCGCGCCGGCGCCGACCTCGTGCTGCTCGACCTCATGCTGCCGGGTCTGTCGGGCACCGAGGTGTGCCGTGAGTTGCGCACCCGATCCACGGTGCCGATCATCATGCTCACCGCGAAGGACAGCGAGGTCGACATCGTCGTGGGCCTCGAGCTCGGGGCCGACGACTACGTCACGAAGCCGTACTCCACTCGTGAGCTGCTCGCGCGCATCCGGGCCGTGCTGCGGCGTCGCACGGATGCCGTCGACGACCACGAGCAGATCCTCGAGGCCGGCTCCGTGCGCATGGATGTCGAGCGCCACACGGTGACCGTCGACGGCCGCGCCGTGCCGATGCCGCTCAAGGAGTTCGAGCTGCTCGAGTATCTGCTGCGCAACTCGGGCCGCGTGCTCACCCGCGGTCAGCTGATCGACCGGGTGTGGGGTTCCGACTACTTCGGCGACACCAAGACGCTCGACGTGCACATCAAGCGCATCCGCTCACGCATCGAAGCGGTGCCGTCGGAGCCGACGATGCTGCTCACCGTGCGCGGGCTCGGCTACCGCTTCGAGTCCTGACGACCCCTAGTTGGCGGCGGCCGGTCCCAGGTCGGTGTAGATGCCCTCGGCCCTGAGCACGGGCACGAGCATCTGGGTGCCGGGCAGGCCGCTGTGCTGGAAGTAGACCGGGAGCAGGCCGCCCGCCGCGACATCCGCGCCGGTCACGATGATCTGCTCCTCCTCGGCGCTGCCGCCGAAGGAGACGGTCTCGCCGGCGCGGACGACCTCCTTCACGGTGGTGGTTTCACCGTCCGCCGTGAACTGAAGCGCCACCAGTGCGGGTTTCGTTCCCGAGTTGATCAGAGTGATCAGCAGGCTGATGGATGCGCCATCCTCGCTCGCCACGCCCACGACGTTGCGTGCGGCGATCGAGCCGACCGTGGCCTGAACGCCGTCCGTGGGGTCGTAGCGCTGGAGGGTGCCGGCGGGCGTGATGAAGACGCACGCGGACGTGCCCAGAAGGATCGATCCGGCGATGACAAAGGCGGCCGCAGAACGGGCCAGACGGGTGCGTGTGATCACGCTGTTCAGCTTACCGACTGCGGCATCCGGTCACGGTAGTTAGGCAAACCTCACCAAGAATCCACTGTGATAACCTAGGTGTCTTCGAAAGGACCCCCATTCATGTTGTTTGAGGTCGGCGAGACTGTCGTTTATCCCCACCACGGCGCGGCAACCATTTCCGAGGTGAAGACGAGGATCGTCCGGGGCGAGGAGAAGCTCTACCTCAAACTGCGGGTCACCCAGGGCGACCTCACGATCGAGGTGCCCGCCGAGAACGTCGACCTCGTCGGTGTGCGCGACGTGATCGGCAAGGAGGGTCTCGACAAGGTGTTCGAGGTGCTGCGCGCGCCGTTCACCGAGGAGCCCACCAACTGGAGCCGCCGCTACAAGGCGAACCTCGAGAAGCTCGCCTCCGGTGACGTGATCAAGGTCTCCGAGGTCGTGCGCGACCTGTGGCGTCGTGATCAGGACCGCGGCCTCTCCGCCGGTGAGAAGCGCATGCTCGCGAAGGCCCGCCAGATCCTCATCTCCGAGCTCGCGCTCGCCGAGAAGACGGACGAGGAGAAGGCCTCCACCGTGCTCGACGAGGTTCTGGCCTCCTAACCGGCCTCCCGGTGTCGACAGGCTCGACCATCGTGGCCACCACCGCGATCATCATCGTCGCGGCCGGCTCCGGCACGCGCCTCGGCGCGGGACTGCCGAAGGCGTTCGCGGATGTCGCGGGGTCCACGATCCTCGCGATCGCCCTCGCGTCGGTGAGCCGCGCCTCCGAGCCGCTGGATGTCGTGGTCGTCGCCCCGGCATCCCACCTCGCCGAGGCCCGCGCCCACGCGCCCGGCGCGACCGTCGTCGCCGGGGGTGAGACGCGGCAGCAGTCCGTCGCGGCGGGACTTGGTGCTCTCGGCCCCGGCATCCGCACCGTTCTCGTGCATGACGCTGCCCGGGCGCTTGCGTCCGGAGCCCTCGTCGACCGCGTCGTCGCCGCCGTGCGCGAACGGGGGCACGGCATCATCCCGGTGCTCCCGGTCGCCGACACGATCAAGAGGGTGGACGGCGTGCGCGTGCTCGAGACGGTCGATCGCAGCGAGCTCGTGCAGGTGCAGACGCCGCAGGGCTTCCCGCGCGAGGCGCTCGAGGCCGCGTACGCGAGCGCCGATGGCGACCACACCGACGACGCGGCGCTGTTCGCTCGGGCCGGTGGTCAGGTGGACACCGTCGAGGGCGAAGGTGGCGCGTTCAAGATCACGACCCCGGACGACCTGCGCCGGGCGGAACTCGAGCTGGGGGAGAAGAGGATGACGTTCCGCACCGGGGTCGGCATGGATGTGCACGCCTACGATCCGGCCGAGCCGCTCTGGCTCGGCGGCCTGTACTGGCCCGACGAGGTGGGTCTCTCGGGCCACTCGGACGGCGACGCGATGAGCCACGCGATCTGCGACGCCCTGCTCTCGGCCGCCGGTCTGGGCGACATCGGCAGCCGCTTCGGCACGAGCGACCCGCGCTTCGCGGGGGCGCACGGCGAGGTGTTCCTGCGGGAGACGGTCGCTCTCGTGGAGGGCGCGGGGTTCCGCATCGGCAATGTGGCCGTGCAGCTCATCGCCAATGGACCCCGGCTCGGCGCCCGTCGCACGGAACTCGAGTCGCACCTCACCGGCCTTGTCGGCGCTCCGGTGAGCGTCGCGGCGACGACCTCCGACGGCCTCGGGTTCACGGGGAAGGGCGAGGGGGTCGCGGTGATTGCGACGGCCCTCGTGCAGCAGGCGCGCTAGTCGAGCTGTCGCGTCATCCCTTGCCGCCGGATGCCGCGGTCGCGGCCACGGACACCGAGATGATCTTCACTCCCTTGTCCTGCGTGCATCGCGTGCTGAGCCGCACCAGCTCCTTCGAGTCCAGAGTGAGCACCTGCGCGGCCGTGTAGGACTCGAGGTCGCCGGCCGCCGTCATCCGCTTGTTGACGATCGGGTAGACCTCCGACTCACGGTCGACGTACTCAACGATGAGATCGCACGCGGCGACCCCGCCGTCGGCGTCCGCGGTCACCGTCGCACTGCCGATCACGAACCATTCTCCCGGGGCGACCGCGACCGAGTCGGACGCGGCGGCGTCACGGCGGGACTTCGCGAGAGTCGTTCCGGCCGGGCCGGCGGGGCCGGGGTCTCCCTGCACGCCCTGCGGCCCCTGGGGGCCCGCGGGCCCGGTCGCGCCGTCGGCGCCCTTCGCTCCCGCCGGCCCGGAGAAGCCGCGTTCGCCCTGAATGCCCTGCGCTCCTTGGGCACCAGGTGCACCAGGCGCACCAGGGGCGCCGGGCAGGCCCTGCGCGCCTTGTGCGCCCTGAGCACCCTGTACGCCCGGGAGTCCTTGCGCGCCTTGGGCGCCTTGTGCGCCCTGAGCACCCTGTACGCCCGGGAGTCCTTGCGCGCCTTGAGCGCCCTGTGCGCCCGGCGCGCCGGGAAGGCCCTGACTGCCCTGGGCGCCTGGTGCACCCGCGAGACCCTGAGCGCCCTGCGGCCCGGGGTCGCCTTGGTCGCCCTTCGCGCCGGCGGGGCCGGAGAAGCCGCGTTCACCCTGAATGCCCTGAATGCCCTGAATGCCCTGAGCTCCCTGTGCGCCCGGGAGACCCTGCGGCCCCGCTTCGCCGGGGTCGCCCTTGGCGCCGGTCGCACCGGTGGCGCCAGTTGCGCCGGTCGCACCGGTTGCTCCAGTTGCTCCTGTCTCGCCCTTGGCTCCGGTGGCGCCCGTTGCGCCGGTCGCGCCAGTTGCTCCGGTGTCGCCCTTGGCTCCAGTGGCGCCGGTTGCCCCGGTCGCCCCGGCAGGTCCGATCGCCCCGGTCTCACCCTTGGCGCCGGCGGTTCCCTGGGCGCCCGCGGGACCCGTCGAGCCCTGCGGTCCTGCGGGGCCCGCCGGACCCGCCGGGCCGGCCGGGCCGGCGGGTCCTGCGGGCCCGGGCACGGGTGATGACGAGGGAAGCGGGGTCGTCGCACTGCACAAGGCCGCGCCCGAGATGCCCCACGCCGACAGCAGCGCGATCATGATCGCGGCGACGCTGATCGCGAGCGGGAGGATCCACCGGGCGGTCGGGGCGGGAGTGGGGGACACGATTTCCTTCGAATAGAGGACACAAACTGTCCCCCAATATATGGAGCTTGTCCCTCGTTGTCTGCGGCCCATCCGGGGGTGACGGGTTTGCCCGACTAAACTTGGCCGGTGACCGTGCGCCTCTACGACTCCCGCACCCAAGCCGTCACCGACTTCGTCCCCCTCGAAGCGGGACGCGTGGGGATGTACGTCTGCGGCCCCACGGTGCAGTCAAGCCCGCACATCGGGCACCTGCGCTCGGCCCTCGTCTACGACCTGTGGCGTCGCTGGCTCGGCTACCGGGGCTTCGAAGTGACCCTCGTGCGCAACGTCACCGACATCGACGACAAGGTGCTCGCCAACGCCACCGAGCGGGAGCCGTGGTGGGCGCTCGCGTACCGCATCGAGCTCGAGTTCACCGCCGGGTACTCGGCCCTCGGCATCCTGCCCCCCACCTACGAGCCGCGTGCCACCGCGAGCATCCCGCAGATGCAGGCGATCATCGCGCGTCTCATCGACGCGGGCCATGCCTATGCCGCGACGGATGACTCGGGCGATGTGTACTTCGACACCGCGAGCTGGCCGGCCTACGGGGAGCTCACACGCCAGAAGCCCGACGAGATGGTCGCGGCCGCGGATGCCGATCCCCGCGCCAAGCGCGATCCCCGTGACTTCGCGCTGTGGAAGGGCCGCAAGGCCGAGGAGCCCGCGGATGCCACGTGGGACTCGCCCTGGGGCGACGGCCGTCCCGGCTGGCACATCGAGTGCTCCGCGATGTCGAGCCGCTACCTCGGTCCGGCGTTCGACATCCACGGTGGCGGGCTCGACCTGCGCTTCCCGCACCACGAGAACGAGCTCGCGCAGTCCACGGCGGCGGGCGACGCGTTCGCGAGCTACTGGGTGCACAACGGACTCGTCAACGTCAACGGGCAGAAGATGTCCAAGTCGCTCGGCAACTCGCTCTACGCGGCCGAGTTCCTGGAGCTGGCCCGTCCGCTCGTGATCCGCTACTTCCTCGGGGCGGCCCACTACCGCTCGACGATCGACTACCACGACGGCGCCCTCGTCGAGGCCGAGGCCGCCCTCGAGCGCATCGAGGTCTTCCTCGAGCGGGCCGATCGCCGCCTCTCGTCGACCAGCCACAGCGCCGCGGAGCTCATCCCCGAGGCGTTCGCCGAGGCGATGGACGACGATCTCGCCGTGCCTCAGGCGCTCGCGGTGCTGCACGACACCGTGCGCGCGGGCAACGCCTCGCTCGACGACGGCGACCTCGGTGCCGTCGCGACGGCGCGGGCTCAGGTGCTGGCCATGACGCAGGTGCTGGGGATCGACCCGCGCTCGCCGGAGTGGGTCGGGGCGGCCTCCGGGCCGTCCGAGCGCGCTCTCGCGAGCTTGGTCGAGGCGCTCATCGCGGATCGCAACGCCGCGCGTGCGGCAAAGGACTTCACCGCGGCCGACCGGATCCGTGATGAACTTGCCGCGGCAGGCATCTCGGTCGAGGACGGCCCGACCGGATCACATTGGAGCGTCGACTGATGAAGAACTCAGGCAACAAGCCCCGCGCGGGCGCCGTGCGAAAGACCCGCAAGGGTCCGCAGGTCGGCTCCGGCGGGCAGGGGCGCCAGGCGCTCGAGGGCCGCAAGCCGACGCCCAAGGCGGAGGACCGTCCGTATCACCCGGCCGGCAAGCGCAAGGCGGCGGCGGAACGCTATGAGAAGGCCGGCGGAACGCGCAAGAAGATCGATGCCGCCGTCGGGTCCCCGACCGGCTCGCGTGCGCCGCGGCCCGCGGGAGGCCGCGCGCCGAAATCGGGCGACGAGTCGGAGATGGTCACCGGTCGCAACTCGGTGCTCGAGGCGCTGCGCGCCAAGATCCCCGCGACGACGCTCTACATGGCGGCCCGCCTCGAGTTCGACGACCGCGTCAAGGAGATCCTTCTGCTGGCCACGAGCCGCGGCATCCCGGTGCTCGAAGTCATGCGCCCGGAGCTCGACCGCCTCGCCGGTTTCGACTCGGTGCACCAGGGCGTCGCCCTCAAGGTGCCGCCGTACGAGTACGCCCACCCCATGGAGCTGCTCGACAAGGTGATCTCGCGCGGGCAGGTGCCCCTGCTCGTCGCCCTCGATGGCATCACCGATCCGCGCAACCTCGGGGCGATCATCCGTTCCGTCGCCGCGTTCGGCGGCCAGGGCGTGATCGTGCCGCAGCGCCGTTCGGTGGGGCTCACGGCATCCGCGTGGAAGACCTCGGCGGGCGCCGCGGCGCGCACGCCCGTGGCGATGGCGGCCAACCTCAACCAGACGATCAAGGACTACAAGCAGCGCGGCGTGTTCGTGCTCGGCCTCGACGGCGGGGGTGAGATCTCCCTGCCCGCCCTTCAGCTCGCCAAGGAGCCCGTGCTCATCGTCGTCGGGAGCGAGGGCAAGGGCCTGTCGCGCCTCGTCACCGAGAACTGCGATGCCGTCGTCTCGATTCCGATCAACGCGGGCACCGAATCCCTCAACGCGGGGATCGCGGCCAGCGTGACGCTGTACCAGATCTCCACGTTGAGGGCGGCGAAGAAGTAGGTCAGGCGCCGAGCAGCAGCTCAACGTTCGAGCGGTCGGGGCGAAGGTCCCCCGCCTCGATGCGCCGTCCCAGTTCCACGGTGCGCTCGTTCGCCGGAGCGCTCCCCCCGAGTACCGCCCGACGGGCGACGACGAGCCCGTTGATCTCCTCGATCTCGGCGCGGCGGCCCTTCATCCAGTCCTGAAGGACGGTCGTGCGGGTGTCCGGGAGGGCGAAATGGCTGCGCACCCGCCCGAGCAGGTCCTGCGCGTACTGGTCTGGCCCCCGCACCTCGTCGGCGGTCATCCCGAAGATCGGCACGAGCGCGACGCCATCGTCGACGGCGACCCGCGCCGCCTCCCGGCCGCATTCGATCATGAACTCATGCACGCCGGGGAGCACGATCGCCTCCTCGAGAGGCAGGCCCAGGATCGCGGAGGTGACGAGCTCGCCCGCGTTGGCGATGAGTTTCATCCACTTCGAGGCCCGGATGTCCGACGACACCTCGACGGTTCCCGCGTGCTGGAGCACGGCGTGAACCTCGTGAGCACGGCCGGCACCCGCGGCGTAGTCGCCGACTGCGAACCATGCCTTCTCGGGCGGAGTCTGCCGGTTGACGATGCCCGGCTCGAACATGTTGGACGACATCTCGATGACGGCGCCGATCGTGCGTTCCGGCCCGACGATCGACGCGACGTCATCGAGAGTCATCCCGTTCTGCAGGCCCGCGACGAGGCCGTCCGGCGCGAGTAGGGGCCGGATGAGCTCGCACGCCCAGCGCGTGTCGTACGCCTTCACGACGAGGAAGACGATGTCGAAGGGTTCGCGCATCTCCGCAACCTCGCAGAGGTGGTGTGCTGTCACCGGCGTGATCTCGGTTCGATCGGGCATCCGCACCTCGATGCCGCGTTCGCGCATGGCCTCGACGTGGGCTGGCCACTGCTCGATGAACGTGACATCCAGGCCGGCTCGGGTGAGGTCGGCGCCGATGCCGGCCCCCTGAGCTCCGGTGCCGAGAACGGCGATTCGTGTGCCCGACATCGGGCCTCCTTCAGTGATCGGTCGCCAGGTCACGGCGCGGTGGGGGTCAGGGGCGGGCGAGGTCTTGAAGCAGTGCGAGGTTCTCGACCGAGGGGATGAGGTCGCCGCGCTCGATGCGATGCGCGACCTCGACGACGGCACGGTTGACCGGCGTGCCGATGTCGGCGCGCTCGCCCGCGGCGACGACGTGGCCGTTGAGGTCGTCCACTTCGCTGTGCCGGCTCTTCGTCCAGTCCTGAAGAACGGTGGTCGTGGAGTGCGGCAGCACGAAGCCGGCGTAGAGCTTGCCCAGCATGGTCTCCACCACGGTGGACGGGTCGGCGACCTCGTCAGGGGTCAGCCCGAAGATCGGGAGGATTGGGTGGCCGAGCGCCTGCGCGGTATCGAGCGCCTCCTGGCCCGCCCGCACCATGAGCTCGCGCATGCCGGGCACCGCGACCGCGTCGAGCATCGGCAGGCCGAGGATGGCGGTCGGCACGAGCACGGTCGCGTTGCTCACGAGCTTCATCCATTTGGTGGAGCGGATGTCGTCGACCCGGGCGACGGTGCCCGAATAGGCCAGGATGCTCGCGACGAGATCCTCGTGATGCCGCGCCTCGGGACCGAGGGCTCCCACCGCGAACCACGACCGCGCGGGACCGGAGTGCCGCTGCACGACGCCCGGGTCGTACATCGTCGACGAGATCTCGATCACCGTGCCCATGGTGCGGTTCGCGCCGACGACGGAGGCGATGGCGTCCGTGGACATCCCGTTCTGCACGCCGGCAACGACCCCGTTGGGAGCGAGATGCGGGGCGATCAGCTGTGTCGCCCACGTCGTGTCGTACGCCTTCATCAGCAGGAGCACGACGTCGAAGGGTCGGCGCAGGGTCGCGACCTCGCAGAGGTGCATCGTCGTCGGCTCGACGTGGAGGGTGCCCTCGGGCATCTCGATCGTCAATCCGGCGGACCGCATCGCCTCGACGTGCGCCGGCCATTGCTCGATGAGCGTCACGTCGAGACCCGCGCGGATGAGATCGGCGCCGATCGACGCGCCGTTCGCCCCTGAGCCGAGAACGGCGATTCTGGGTCCGGACATGCGGGCACCTCGTCTCTGGCGTGGGATGTGTGTCCACGCTAGAACCTTGTGACGAGAAAGAGAAGTGATGATGAACAGTTGACCCATGGTCATCCGCGGCACTTCCTCGCGCATTCCGTCGCAATCGACGAGGCGAAATCGCCTCAGAATGCCTAACTTCCGGGGATTTCGAGGACTCGGACGACGTGCGGAGCCAACTCTCATGAATTCCCTCGGGATTCCGCTGGACAAGACACCGGGGCCGCGTTGTAAAGTGAGGCTGAATTTCTCAACGAGGAGGATCAATGGCCACCAGCCCCAACGACTTCACCGCAGGTCGTCCGATCGTGTTCCGCAACGCGATCGTCATCACGGTCGACAAGGACGGCATCATCCTCGGGGGTGATGTCCACATCGCCGACGACAAGATCGTCGCCATCGGCAAGAACCTCACTGTCCCCGAAGGGACCGTCGAGATCGACGCGACCGGCGGCATCCTCATGCCGGGCATGATCGACACCCACCGTCACATGTGGCAGACCGCGCTTCGCGGCTACGGCGGTGACTGGGCCCTGAGCCAGTACTTCGTGTTCTACTACCTCCAGCACGGGCAGGTCTTCCGCCCGGAGGACATCTACGCGGGCAACCTGCTGAGCGCTCTCGAGTCCGTCGACACCGGTGTGACCACGACCCTCGACTGGTCGCACGCCCTCCGCACGCCCGAGTACGCGGATGCCGCACTCCAGGCGTTCGAGGAGATCCCCGGCCGATTCGTGCTCGGCTACGGCAACTACCTGGGAGCCCCGTGGGAGTGGACGGCGGACCCGACCTTCCGCCAGTGGGTCAAGAACCACCCCCAGACCGACATGCTCGGCCTCCAGATCGCGTTCGACGTGCCGGACTCGGAGGACTTCCCCGAGAAGGCGGCGTTCGAGTTCGCCCGCGACCACGGCCTGCGCGCGACGACGCACGCGGGCGTGTGGGGGGCGACGACGGATGTCGGGATCGACCACATGTACAAGGCCGGCGTCATGACGCCCGAGATCACGTACGTGCATGCGGCGACCCTCTCGCCCGACAGCTACCACAAGATCGCCGCCACGGGCGGAACGGTCTCGGTGGCCACGGAGAGCGAGCAGAGCGCCGGGCAGGGCTACCCCTCCACGTGGGAGCTGCGCAAGTACGGAATCCCCGCTTCGCTGTCGATGGACACGAGCGTGTGGTGGAGTGCGGACTACTTCTCCGCGATGCGAGCCACCCTGAGCTCCGATCGGTCACGCGACCACCTCGAGGCCCACGCCAAGGGCGACACGATCAACGTCAACCAGCTGCGCGCGGAGGACGTGATCTGGATGGCCACGATGGGTGGTGCCAAGTCCCTCGGGATGGAGGACAAGATCGGCTCGATCGCCGTGGGCAAGAAGGCCGACCTGCTGCTGATCAAGAACGACCAGTCGCCCGCCATGACGCCGATCCTCAACCCGACGGCTCACGTGGTGTACCAGGCGGGCACCGCCGATGTGCACACCGTCGTCGTCAACGGTCGCGTGCTCAAGTTCGACGGCAAGCGCATCGGCCTCGACATCGCCCCCGCGCGCGACGCCGTGGCGAAGTCGGTGGAGTATGTGCGCTCGCAGCTCGGTGAGAAGGAGTGGGAGGAGGGCATGCACCCGCCCCTCACCCCGACCGAGCGGATCGCCAACCCATACGGCTACCAGGACGAGGACTGAGCCGGGAGTCCCGGCACAGTCGATGATCGTCATGTCCGTGGATGCTCCGCTCGCTCCTGGCCCGCGCCGGGGCGGGCGGGGCCTCCCGGCCGGACTCCGCTCGTGAGGGCGGCGGTCTACCGAGGCCAGCGGGATCTCACGATCCAGGATTGGTCCGAGCCGACGGCGGGAGCGGGCGAGCTGCTCATCCGCATTGCAGCCGCCGGGATCTGCGGGTCGGACGCGGCCGAGTACTCGCTCGGCCCGCAGCTCGTGCCTACGGACGAGTCCGGTGCGGCAATCCCCGTCGTGCTCGGCCACGAGTTCGCCGGCACGGTGCAGGCGATCGGGGCGGGCGTCGAGGGCTTCGAGGTCGGTGACCGCGTCGTCTGCGGCGCCGGGATCTCGTGCGGTACGTGCGTGATGTGCCGTCGCGGCCGCACCCACCTCTGCCGCACGTATCACACCGTGGGGCTCCACCGCGATGGCGGCCTCGCCCAGTTTGTGGCGGTGCCCGCGGGCATCGTGTACAACGCCACCCCGTCCGGCCTTCCGCTCGACACCCTCGCCCTGGCCCAGCCGATGGCGGTGGCCGTGCACGCGGTCAGCCGCAGCGGCCTGCGCGCCGGACAGGATGCCGTGATCGTCGGCGTGGGCGGCATCGGCGCGTTCCTGACCTATGCCGCGGTTTCCACGGGAGCTCGGGTGCTCGTCGTGGACCTCGACCCCCAGCGTCTCGAACTCGCGACGGGCCTCGGCGCCTACGCGACCCTTCGCGCCGGCGACGCCACCATCTCCGAGCGCCTCGCGGAGCTCGGGATGGACCCCGAGGTCTTCTTCGAGGTCAGTGGGTCCGCCCCCGGCATCGAGTCTGTGCTCGCGGCGGCCCAGCCCGGGGCGACGATCGTGCCCGTCGGCATCCAGAAGCACCCGGTGAGTGAGACCCTCGGAAAGTGGACTCTTCGCGAGTACACGATCATCGGGACCGTCGCGTTGACCTTCGCGACGGATCTGCCCGAGGCCGTGCGCCTGCTCGGCGTGCGCGCCGACTGGAGCGACTTCACGGGCGAGATCATCCCGCTCGACTCCCTGCTCGTGGACGGCCTCGACCCGCTGGTGGAGGGACGGTCCCGCCAGATCAAGACACTCGTGGACCCCTGGATCTCGGCGCCCCGCGTGCCGGTCCACACCTAGCTCCCACTCCCGACCCGAGAGGCTCCCATGCGCACCCTCATCAAGAACGCCGCCGTCGTCACCATGGATTCCCACCTCGGGGACCTCGAGCGGGCCGACATTCTCATCGACGACGGCACGATCGTCGAGATCCGGCCCGGCATCGAAGCGGACGCCGAGATCATCGACGCCTCGACGATGATCGCAATGCCGGGGATGGTCGATACTCACCGGCATACCTGGCAGACCGCGCTGCGCGGGATCCTCGCCGACGGCAACATCCCCGACTACCTGCGCGGCATCCGCCTGCAGATGGCGCCGCGCTACCGGTCGCAGGACATGTACGTCGGCAACTACCTCGGCGCACTCGACGCCCTCAACAGCGGGGTCACGTCGATCGTCGACTACTGCCACAACATCCTCGACCCCGACTGCGCGCACGCGGCAGTGACCGGCCTCAAGGATGCCGGCATCCGCGGACTGTACGGCCACGGGCTCACGCCCGTCACCGAGAACACCTGGTCCGAGAGCAAGGGCGGAGTGAGCGGCTCAGCTGACCCCGCGAAGTTCTCGACGCGCGAGAAGCTGGCCCGTGAGATCCGTGACCAGTACTTCTCCGACGACTCGATCCTGCGGTTCGGCATCGCCCCCCAGGAGCTCACGATCACCCCGGTCGACGAGGTCGCGATGGAGTTCCGGTTCGCCCGAGAACTCGGCGCGCGCATCACGACCCACGCGAACCAGGTGATGGTTCGCCAGCTTTTCCAGGATGTCGAGGTGTTCGCCGCGAACGGCCTGCTCGGCGACGACCTCCTGCTCGTGCACTGCACCTTCAACACCGAGCACGAGTGGGAGCTGCTACGCGACACGGGAACGATGGTCTCGGTCTGCGCCGAGACCGAGATGCAGATGGGGATGGGCTTCCCCGCGATCGCCGAGGTCACCAAGTACACCCCGGGTCCGAGTCTGGGCATCGACTGCGTCAGCGGATGCAGCGGCGACATGATCTCGCACAGCCGGCTTGTGCTCCAGGCGAGCCGGTGGCGCGCCGACGAGCCCGGCTATCAGCGCATGGTCGCGCCGCAGGAGATGGCGTGGACCACCCACGACGCGCTCTCCTGGCTCACTGTCAACGGCGCCAAGGCAGCCGGCGTCGGTGACGTCGTGGGCTCGCTCACCCCCGGCAAGCGCGCCGACATCGTGCTGCTCGAGATGGGCGGCGTCAGCCAGGCCGGCTGGAACCGTCGAGAGCCGGGTGGCGCGATCGTCGCTCAGGCGAACGCCGGCAACGTCGACACCGTGCTCGTGGACGGTCGGATCGTCAAGCGCGGCGGGAAGCTCGTGCACGTCGATGTCGCGGCGGCGCTGCAGCAGCTCGAGGAGTCCCACGATTACCTCTACGACCAGATGGACCGCCACGGCGGATTCATCCCTCAGCCCCCGATCGACATCCCGCTGTACCGAGATCGAGCCTAGTTCACTACAACTGCACAAAATAGTAACTCTCGCTTGACACTGTGCAGTGTCACTTCTACGATTGCGAGAGCACCATCGCAACGACGCGGTCGTCAGACAGCGGAGTTCTTGATCAAGGAGTCACTGACGACATGAGCGCGACGACACTTCTCCGCAACGGAATCGTCATTACGTCCGCCAGCGAGGGCGAAGTCCTCGACGGTGTCGACATCCTCATCTCGAACGGGACGATCGCAGCGATCGGGCGCGACCTCGACGCCGGCGATGCCGAAGTCATCGACGTGTCGGGTCGCATCGTGCTCCCGGGCTTCGTCGACACTCACCGCCATACCTGGCAGTCCGTCATCCGCGAGATCGCGTCCGACTGGTCGCTCACCGAATACCTCGCTGGCCTGCACACGGGCTTGAGCAAGCACTTCCGGCCCGAGGACACGTACGCCGGCAACTACCTCGGTGCCCTTGAGGCACTCGACAGCGGCATTACCACGCTGGTCGACTGGTCGCACAACCTCGCCACCCCCGCTCATGCCGACGCCGCGATCCAGGCGCTCAAGGACACTGGCATGCGCGCCGTGTTCGCCCACGGTGGTGGCTCCAAGCAGTGGGGTGCCCCGCTGCCGTCGCCGAACAACCACCCGGATGACGCTCGCCGCATCCGCGACGAGTACTTCTCCGACAACACTGGTCTCGTCACGATGGCGATGGCCCTGCGCGGACCGCAGTTCACCCTCCCCGAGGTGAACGCCTACGACTTCGCGCTCGCCAAGGACCTTGACCTGCGTGTCACCGTTCACGTCGGCGACGGGTACTGGGGCAAGAGCGGCCCGATTCTCAAGCTCCAGAAGGACGGCCTGCTCTCCGACCGCACCACCTATGTGCACTGCAACACCCTCTCGGATGACGAGTTGCAGATCATCGCCGACTCGGGCGGCTCCGCCTCGGTCGCGCCCGACGTCGAGATGCAGATGGGTCACGGCTTTCCCGCGACCGGTCGACTGCTCAAGGCGGGCATCCGCCCCTCGTTCTCCATCGACGTGTGCAGCTCCAACGGCGGCGACATGTTCGGAACCATGCGCACCGCCGTCGGCATGCAGCGCGCCCTCGACAACGCCCCGGCCGTGGAGACGGGTGAGGTGATCGAGCGCATCGGCCTCAGCTGCGCCGAGGTCATCCGCTTCGCCACGATCGACGGCGCGAACGCCGCCGGGCTCGGCCACGTGACCGGATCGATCGAGGTCGGCAAGGCCGCCGACATCGTGGTGCTGGATGATCGCTCTCTGGCGATCACACCCATGAACAACCCCTTCGGCGCCGTGGTCTACGGGGCCCATCCCGGTCTCGTGCGCGACGTGTTCGTCGAAGGTCGCCGGGTGAAGAAGGACGGGACGCTCGTGGGCGTCGACTACGACAAGCTCAAAGAGAGGGCCTTGGCCTCGCGCGACCACATCCTGAGCGAGATGCCCGAGGCCCAGCTCGGCGGCCACTGGCACCCGGAACTCGGCTGACGACGATGAGCACCTCAACGGCGCCTGCGGAGGTCGCACCGCGTCAAGCTCCCGCGAATCGCGGATCACTGGCATCCACGGTGCTCTCCTGGCCGGCTACTCGCGCTCTGATCGCCGTCGCCGTCCTGTTCGCGATCAGTCCGTTGATCGCGCCGGCGAGCATCGGCAGCACCGCGATCATCTCGATGCTGCCATTCGCCGCCCTCATCGCGATCGTCGCCATCGGCCAGACCTTCGTGATCCAGCAGGGGGGTCTCGATCTGTCGCTGCCCGGCGCGGTCACTCTCGGTGCCCTCCTCGCATCGAGTCTGGGAACCGACCCGGCGATCGGCCTGCCGCTTGCTATCGCCATCGCCATCCTCGGCACGTCGCTCTTCGGGCTGCTCAGCGGGATCATTGTCGCGGTGTTCGGACTGCCGCCGTTGGTTGTGACCATCGCGACAAACGCTCTTCTCGTCGGTGCCGTTCAGGCCATCTCGGGCGGATTCAGCGGTCAGAGCGATCCCAATCTCAGTGCCTTCGCGATCAGCAAACTCTGGGGCATTCCGGTGTTGGCGGTGATCGCCTTGGTGATCGTCACCGTGGTCCAGGTGGTGCTCAAGCTCACCCGGGTCGGGCGCCGGTTTGAACTCGTGGGTGAGAATCCCCGATCCGCAGACATCATCGGGATCCCCGTGCGCCGCTATGTCATCTCCGCCTATTGGTTGGCGAGCGCGCTCGCGGCCAGCGCCGGGGTGCTCCTGGCTGGACTGCTGCGCACTCCTACGCTCACTGCGGGAGACACCTACCTCCTTCCGTCGATCGCCGCAGTGGTGCTCGGCGGAACGGCACTCACCGGAGGCCGCGGAAGCCTCGTGGGCACTGCGCTGGGCGCTCTCTTCCTTGCCCAGCTCACGCAACTCGTTCAGACCTTCACGACCCTGACGGCCGTGCAGAACATCGTCCAGGCGCTCATCATCGGCGTCGGGATCGTCGCCCAGCTTCAGCTGGGCGGCTCTTCGTCGAGGCTCAAAGGCTTCGTTCGGAAACGCTCTACCCCTTAAATCCCCTGCAAGACTCAATGAGGAGTGTGAAATGAATCGCATCCCAACTGCGCGCGGAACGCGCGCGGCCGTGGCGATCTTGGCTGTCGCCGGGCTCGCCCTGACGGGCTGTTCGTCAACGAACAGCACCGGTGATGGCGGCGAGACCGCCACCGCCGACATCTCGATCGGCAAGGTCGGCGACGTCAGCCAGTTCATCGACATCGCCGACGTTTGCGGTGGCGACCCGCTCACCGTGGGCGTCGTCGACGGCTACGGCACCAACACCTGGTCGCAGACCGTGCTCGCGGAGATCGAGAGCGAAGCCGCGAAGTGTGACCAGATCACCAGTGTCGAGTTCGCTGCTGGCCGTGGAGACCTCGCGGCGACCACCTCCGCGATCACGAGCATGGCTGCCAAGGGAACCGACATCATCCTGGTCATCCCGGATGCCGGCCCCGGTGAGGCGCACCTGCCCGCGATGAAGACGGCCACCGACGCGGGATCCGTCGTGATCGCGTTCGCGTCCGACCCGGGCGCTGCTCCGGGCGAGGGCTTCCTCGACTACGCCGACCAGTCGCCGCCCTTCGTGGGTGCCTCGTGGGCGCAGTGGGTCGTCGACCAGCTTGGCGACGCGGGCGGCAATGTCGTCTTCCTCGGTGGCCCGGCCGGTGCCGCAGTCTCCGTCGGCGAGTTCGAGGGCATCACGCAGGTGTTCGCGGACAACCCGCAGATCACGCTGCTCACCCCCGAGCCCGTCGTCACCAACTGGGACCCGGCGCAGGCGCAGACCGCGATGGCCGGACTGCTCGCGCAGTTCCCGAAGATCGATGCTGTCATCACCGACTACGGAGCCGTCATGAACGGCGCGATCCGCGCCTACGAGGCCGCCGGCATCACCCTGCCGATCATGACCTCGACCGACGACAACTCGCTGAGCTGTGGATTCGACGCCCTCAAGGCCAACAACCCCGGCTTCGAGCTCGCGACGAACTCGTCGCGTACCTGGATCGGTCGCGTCGCCTTGCGGAAGGCGCTGGGCGCGATCAACGGCAAGGACAACTCCGAGCCGTCGATCTACAACCTCGAGATCTACGAGGACTCGACCGGTACCACCGCCGGCTCGATCCTCCCGTCCGAGGCTTGCCTGCCTGACGCTCCGTCCGACGCCACTCCGTCGACGCTGCTCACGGCAGACGAGATCGCGAAGCTGTTCAGCTAACCATGAACACATCGACCACCATCGAGCCCGTGCTCGTTCTCACTGGGATCACGAAGACCTACCCGGGCGTTCGCGCGCTGAGTGACGTGAGCGTCACGGCTGTCCGGGGAAGGGTTCACGCGATCCTTGGAGAGAACGGTGCCGGCAAGTCGACGCTGGTCGGAATCGCTGCGGGGTCGGTCGTGCCTGATTCAGGCACGATCGGCCTCGCCGGCGAGCAGTTCCCGCGCATCCAGCCCCGCGAAGCACGCGAGCGCGGCTTGGCAATCGTCTATCAGATTCCGGCGCTCGCATCTTCGCTCACGGTGCTCGACGCGGTTCTTCTCCTCCTGCCCGAGTCCCGTCGGCCTCGACGGTCCGGCGCGGCTGCGTGGCTGACCTCACACTTCCAGTCTCTCGGGCTCGAGATTGACCCCGCAGCGCTGATCTCCTCTCTTTCCCTGCGTGAAGCGCATCTCATCGAGATCGCCGCAGCGTTGGCATCCGACCCCCAGGTTCTCGTTCTGGATGAGCCGACTGAGGCTCTCGGTGCCGAAGAGACTCGGTGGTTGTTCGAGCGAATTGCCGAATTGTTGGCCCGCGACGTCGCCATCGTCTACATCACCCATCGCATTCCCGAGGTCGTCGAGATCGCCCACGAGCTCACCGTGCTGCGCGACGGAATGGTCGTGGGCCGTGGGCAGGTCAGCGACTTCACGTCGGATCAGATCGTCGAGCTGATTGTCGGGCGGTCCCTCGAGACCACGTTCCCCGACAAGTCGGCGGGCTCGTCTGACGCGCCAGTTCTCGAGGTTACCGCCGCGGGCGGCGCTCGGTTCCACGATGTCAGTCTCACCGTTCGGCCGGGCCAGATCGTTGGTCTGGCGGGCGTCGAGGGCAACGGACAACGCGAGTTCATGCGCGCACTCTCCGGCAAGGGGATGGTCGAGGGCACCGTCACCGTGTCCGGGAGCGCAGTGCGACTGCGTTCCCATCGGTCTGCAACTCGTGCGGGGATTGCGTTCCTCCCCGGCGACCGCCTCGGCGAGGCGATGTTCGGCAAGATGTCGGTGCGCGAGAACGTCGTTGCACCGTCGCTCGACACGGTCATGCCCGGGGGATTCGCTAACCGACCCCGCGAGTACTCGCTCAGCCAGAAGGCGATCGCCGGACTCGCGGTGAAGACCCCCACCCTCGAGACGCCCGTCACTTCCCTGTCGGGAGGGAGCCAGCAGAAGGTGCTCCTTGCCCGATCCCGCCTCGGAGACCCCCGCGTGTTGATCGTGGAGGACCCAACTCAGGGGGTTGATGCGGGCGCTCGAGTGGAGATCTACGCGTTCCTGCGCCAGATGGCCAACTCCGGTGTCGCGGTCGTGGTGTTGTCGACGGATGCCGTCGAGCTCGAAGGGCTGTGCGATCAGGTTCTCGTCTTCTCGCGCGGTCGGGTGCAGGCGGTGCTCGACGGCGAGGGCGTCACCGAGCGTTCGATTACCGGCGCCGCCGTCATGTCGACCGGCCACTCCTCGGCGACCGTTTCGGCGGTGCCGACGCGCCGCAAGCGGTTCACCCTCGGCGGCGAGGCGCAGGCGGTCATCCTCGTGGGGTTGACGGTGATTCTCGGGATCGCGACGACAATCGTGGCCCCGGCGTTCCTCAGCCCCCTGAGCACGAGCCAGTTGCTCGCCGCCTCAGCCACGATCATCCTCGTCGGACTCGCGCAATTGCTCGTGGTCATGACGGGGGGCATCGACCTCAGCATCGGCTCGGTGGTTGCACTCTCCGGCGTGATCATCTCGTTCTTCGGCTCATCCGGCGCGATGTTCGCTCTGGGGGTGGCACTCGCGTTGATCGCCGGGGCGGCCGTCGGACTGGTGAACGGACTCCTGGTGACCAGACTCTCGATACCGCCGGTGATCGCCACCCTCGTGACGTCTATCGCCGTCGTCGGACTCGCGCAGGTGCTCCGCCCCTACCCGGGCGGTTCTGCGACTCCCGAGATCATGACGGCGATCGGAACCACTCTCGGCGGCATTCCCGTGGTCTTGATTCTCGCCGTGGTGATCGCTGTCGCCCTGTGGTGGATGATCGGCCGCACGGGCCTCGGACGTGGTCTGCGGGCCGCCGGGTCCGACGCGGTGAAGGCGAACCGGATGGGCGTGAGCGTGGACTCGATGCGGTTGTTCGCGACCGTCGCCGCCGGCCTTCTCGCCGCGGTCGGTGGATTCATGCTCTACTCCAAGACGGGAATCGGCGACGCCAACACCGGCCAGGCGTTGACGCTGACCTCGGTCACCGCGATCGTCATCGCGGGGGCGAGCATCTTCGGCGGATCCGGGTCGGCTATCGCCGTCGCTGCCGCCGGCATCCTGCTGCAGACGATCACGAGTTCGCTCTCCTTCCTGTCGCTGTCGCTGTCGTGGCAGTACTGGTTGCAGGGCATCTTCGTGATCTTCGCGGCCATCGTGCCGATGGTCGCCCGGTTCCGGAGGTCGCGCGCCGGTCGAACGTGATCGGCGGGCCGCGCGACGGCCCGCCCCAATTCGCGTCAACGAAGACGGCACACCAGAAGGGGACCACGCATGAGCATGTCGTCGGACCCGTTTGCCCGGATCACGCTCACGGGGCCTGGGGCCAACCTGCTCGATCCGGGCCGGATGGCGGCGATCGGGCAGCAGCTGCGGACCGCCGACGCGGATCCGGCGGTTTCGGGCATCGAACTCACCGGTGCTGGAGAGGTCTTCTGCGGCGGGCTCGACATCGCCGCAATCCGGGCCGGCGCCGACCCGGTGTCCTTCGCCTCGGCGCTCGTCGACCTGCTGCGGGTCTTCCCGAGGTTGACGAAACCAGTGGTTGCGCGCGTGAACGGTGACGCGATCGCCTCGGGCGCCTCCTTGGTCGCGGTGTGCGACTACGCCGTCGCGATCGCCACCGCGCGGATCGGTACCGCGGAAGTGAGCAACGGCATCTGGCCGATGGTGGCCCAGGTTCCTCTGATCCAACGCCTCGGAGTTCGTGCGGCCATGGAGAACGTCGGGTCGGGAGAGCCGTTCACCGCGAACCGCGCTCGCGAGGTGGGGCTGATCAATCAGGTCGTAGAACCGGACGAGCTCGATCGCGCCGTCGAGACCTGGCTGGGTTGGGCGGCACGAGGCGGGACGGCGACCGCAGTCGGGCGGTCCACCTTCTACGAACTGGCCAATCTGTCGTATGACGACGCGCTCGATCACGCGCTCTCGCGCTTCGCCGGGATGTTCACCGATGGCCGATCATGACGGCGCGGCGCCGTCGGTCATCCCCCGGACGGCGACGCCTATCCCCGCTCCGGTCGGCGAGCCGACTGAATCTGGATTATCCTTCGAGGCGACGGCAACGCAAGCCTTCGGCGATCCGACGAATGGCGCCACGACCGTGAAAGGTGACTCGATGCATTTCGACCTCGGCGCGGAGCTTCGCCGCGTGCGCGAGGCGCGCAAGCTCAGCCTCCGCGCGGTCGCGAGTGCCGTCGGCGTCTCAGCGAGCCTCCTGTCCCAGGTCGAGACCGGCAAGACCCAACCGTCAGTAAGCACGCTTTATGCACTCGTCAACCACCTCGGGATCTCGCTCGATGCGCTGATGGGGACCAAGCCGAGTTCCCACTCTGTGCCGCATGGTTCCACGCCCCCTCTGGGTGAATCGGATGCCGTGGTTCAGCGTCGCATCGACAATCCGCTGATCGAGATGGAGAACGGTGTCACGTGGGAGCGGCTCGCCGTGGGCGAGACCGCGGTCGCCGACCCGCTCGTCGTCACCTACGCCCCCGGCGGGTCCAGCTCGGTGGACTCCAAGCTCATGCGGCACTCCGGCCTCGAGTACGGCTACATGCTCGAGGGCCGGCTCACCCTCAAGCTCGACTTCGAGACCTACGAACTCGATCCGGGCGATTCGTTCTGCTTCGATTCGGGTCGACCGCACCTCTACCTCAACGCAACTGATCGGCCCGCCAAGGGAGTCTGGTTCGTCATCGGTCGTCGCGATGTGCCGTACCAGAGTCTTGCCGATCTGGGGCACTCGGAGCCTGGCGTGCGGCCGATCAACTCCGCCGTCGACGTGCTCAACGCGCTCCGAGAGGGACGCGCCGAGCCGGCATAGCCTCTCCTGTTCGGTGCGCTCTCGCCGCTTGACGGGGAGCGCGCGAACGTCTTACGCTGCGTTAAGCAACAATGAACACTGCCGTTCAGTAATGGTTGCCGACCACTGCGGAGGACCAGATGACTGCACGCTTCGTCGTGCGCCGGGGGGCTGAGGCGGACTACGCCGATCCCGGCGCTCTCGCCCCCGGATCCGCTGGATTGAGCCGGTGGGGCGCGGTCACCGAGGACGACGGATCGGTTCACACGGGGTTCGGGATGTCCCGCCTGTCGCCCGGTGGCGTCGTACCCACCCACGTGCACTCCTGCGAGGAGAGCTTCCATCTGGTCGAAGGCTCGGTCATCCTGGTCACGCCCGAAGCGACCGTCGAACTGGTCGCGGGGGACTACGGGGTGATTCCGGTCGGCGTGCCACACTCGTGGCACTCGATAGGGACGGTCGATGCCGTCTGGGCCGACATCTTCAGCCCGGTGCCGCGCGCCGCGCACGGTCACGACACCTTCCGCGTGCCCGACATCGCCGGCGGCGAGCCGGTTCGGGTCGACCCACGGGACCCCCGCACCCGGTCGTTCGGTGCCATCACGGCCCAGCAGATGGATCCTTCCCGACAGTCTCAGAAGAACCTGGCCCAGTCGGCGAGCATGCGCACGGCCCTCCTCGTCTACAGCGGGATCTCGCTCAAGATGATGGTCGACTCCGACCTCGGCTCGGTGCTGTCGACGATGTTCATGGTGCAGTACGAGCCCGACGGCGTTGCTGGCCCTCACGATCATCCGCTCGAAGAGGCCTATCTCATCACGGAG
>CALRJN020000010.1:0-91136 GCA_943367555.1 Synechococcus sp. UW140
ATGGGCCTACGCCAACAGCTACTCAACCGACGAGGCCCGAGCCGACGACTACCCCGCCTGGCTGCATCACTACAATCACCATCGACCCCACACCGGCATCGGCGGCTCAACACCAGCCCAACGCGTTCACAACGTCACGGGGAACTACAACTAGCCGTCGAGAGTGCAGAAGTGGGGCGTCGATCCGAAGATCCACGCCCCACAACTGCACTTTCGCTCCTACCGCCGGCCGGGACGGCCGTCGGCGCTTTGCGATCGCGGCGAAGGCCAGAAATGGCCTTCGCTCCTAGCTCCAGCGCGCTATTTGTCGACCGGCTTCCCCGTCTCCGCATCGACCGCCGTGGCGCCCTCGGGCAGGTTCGACAGGTCGGGCGCGATCATCTCCGGCATGCGACCGGAGTCGGGCAGGCCGAAGGTGGGGATGCGCCCGTCACCGGGGGAGAGGATCAGCATGTGCGCGCGGCGGGTGAGCGTGAGGCCCTTGAAGAAGTCGGGCTTGATGATCCACCAGATCCCCATGATCACGGCACCGAGCAGCAGGGCCGAGATGCCGACCACGGCGACCGCGCCGATGCCGAGGATGGTGACGTTCTCGCCCGCGTCATCCGTGAGCCAGTCGGGGCTCGCGAACTGGCCCAGGCCGTAGGCGAAGATCGAGAACAGGATCGCCCCGCCGAGGAACGGGAACAGTCCGCGCATGATGAAGTTGCGGAATGACGACGTGAGCGTCTTGCGGTAGAACCACACGCACGCGAACCCGGTGAGCCCGTAGTAGAAGGCGATCATGAGGCCGATCGATCCGATGAGCGCCCCGAGCAGCGTCGGGCTGATCAGGGTGAAGATCAGGTAGAACGCGGCCGAGATGATGCCCATGCCGATCGTCGACCATGACGGCGTGAGGTACTTCGGGTGGATCTTCGCGAACTTCGCGGGAACCGCCTTGTACACCGCCATCGAGAGGGCCGTGCGAGCCGTCGGCAGGATCGTCGTCTGCGTCGACGCCGAGGCCGACGTGAGGATGGATGCCGACAGCAGCAGCATGAGGATCGTGCCGATCACGCCCCCGCCGAACAGCTCCGGCCCGATCGCCGCGAAGACGTCCGCCGAGTTCTCGGCGTTGCCCAACCCGACGCCCTCCGTGCCGACTCCCGCGAACGCGATGGCCGCCACGGTGACGAGCGTGTAGGTGGCCAGCAGCAGGAGGGTCGAGATGATCGCGGCGCGACCGGGGGTCTTCGCCGGGTCGGCGGTCTCCTCGTTGACGGCGACGGCGGTGTCCCAGCCCCAGTAGATGAAGATCGCCACGAGCAGTGCCGGCGCGATCACGGTGCCGAAGTCGAGTCCGATGGGGTTGAACCAGTCGATGCTAGGGATGAGCGAGTACGGCTCGGCCGTGCCGGTGTAGACGCGCACGAGCGCGAACACGGCGAAGATGATGATGACGACTATCTCGATGCCGAGCAGCGCGTACTGCAGTCGGGCCGAGACCTCGATGCCGCGATAGCAGATGTAGGTCATGATCGCGATCCACAGCAGGCCCGCGACGGTCGACCACAGGGTCGAATCCGCGAGCGCATCGACCCCGGGGATGCCGAGGTCGCCCAGGAAGGTGAACGTGTACGACCCCGCGATCTGCGCGAGGTTGGCCATCACGATCACGTCCGCGGCGATGATGCCCCACCCGCCGAGCCAGCCGACGACCGGACCGAAGGCGCGCGACGCCCAGGTGAAGGTCGTGCCGCAGTCGGGCTCGGCCTTGTTGAGCTCCTGGTAGGCCACCGCGATGAGGTACATCGGGATGAAGGCCAGCAGGATGATCGCGGGCGCCTTGACGCCGGCGAGCAGCATCCCGCCACTGGCGACGACGAAGCCGAGGCTCGCGGCCAGGCTGTACGCCGGGGCGGTCGAGGCCATGCCCACGACGACCGAGGAGACGAGGCCGAGGGCCCCGCCCTTGAGGCCCTTTCCGTCGACGTCGACGTCGCCGCCGGAAGCGGGGGTGGAGGTGGTGCTCATGGTTCCGCCATTCTCTTCATCGAGGTTCGGGATGCGCTCGTGAAATCTACTCCCCTCCCGGCGGTGAACGGCAACTGAATTCCTCAACCCCGGTCGCGGTCCCGCCCGTCGCTCAGGTCGCCGGCGGCGAGCACGAGTCCCCTGGTGCCGGCCATGAGTACTGTTGTACACACGATGATCGCCGTGACCGAAGCCGCCCTGCGCGAGGGCCTCACCGCCGCGCTCGCCGTGCCCCGCTGGGTGGAGGATGTCGCGAGCCGCGCGCCCTTCGACACGGTGGCCGATCTGCTCGCCGTCGCCCACGCCGAGGCCACCCCGCTGAGCCCGGAGGAGGTCGCCCAGGCGATCGCGCACCATCCGCGCATCGGGGAGAAGCCGACCGGTCAGGGCACCGCGCAGGCGTTCAGTCGTGCCGAGCAGGGCTCGTCCGAGGAGTTCGCCGACGAGATCGCCGCGGGCAACCGTGCCTACGAGGAGCGCTTCGGGCGGGTCTTCATCATCCGGGCCGCCGGACGGTCCCGCGCGGAGATCCTCGCCGAGCTCACCCGACGGCTCCGACTCGACGACGCCACCGAGCTCGTCATCGTCGGGGAGCAGCTGCGGGACATCGCCCTGCTGCGACTCGAGAAGCTCTTCGGGGAGGAGTCGGCATGAGCCACGTCACCACGCACGTTCTCGACGCCGGGCTGGGTGTTCCGGCCGCCGGCATCGCGGTGGCCCTCAGCGGACCCGACGACTTGATCATCGCCGTCGGCGAGACGAACGCCGATGGGCGGGTGCCGGAGCTCGGCCCCGACCGGCTCCCCGAGGGCGACTACCGCCTCGAGTTCCAGGTCGCCCCGTACTTCGCCTCGACCGGCCGCCGGGCCTTCTATCCGCGCGTGACGATCGACTTCATCGTCGCGGATGCCGACAGCCACTACCACGTGCCCTTGCTGCTGAGCCCGTTCGCGTACTCCACGTATCGGGGAAGCTAGTAATCCGTGCGGTCGCCCTTCGCGAGCCACGCGTCGAACGGCTGCGCGGCGTTCTCCGGTCGCACGGCGTCGATCCTGACCTCCCACGTGGCCCGGTCGCGGGCGAAGAGCTCGTAGAACTCGCGGTCGTCGAATCCGCCGCGCGCCGCGTCATCCCGGTCGGCGGCGAAGACGATGCGGTCGACGCGAGCCCACAGCGCGGCGGAGAGGCAGAGCGGGCACGGCTCGCACGAGGTGTAGAGGGTCGCCCCGGCGAGCGAGAAGTCGCCGACGGCGAGGCACGCCGCGCGGATCGCGACGACCTCGGCGTGGGCGGTCGGGTCGAGTGTGGCCGTGACCCGGTTGACGCCCTCGGCGATGAGGCCGCCGTTGCGCACGATGAGGGCGCCGAACGGGCCACCGCCCGCCGCGACGTTCTCGGTGGCGAGCTCGATCGCCCGAGCGATCCACGGGGCGTCGGCGGTCATGCCAGTCCTGCCGAGTGGCGCCAGGCGTCGTGGGCGGGCGGAGCGTCATCCCGCAGCACCTGCGCCTCGATGAGGCCGTAGGCGCGGTCGGCGGCGACGAACACCTCGCCATGGTTCTCGAGCCCGAACGGCTCGAGATCGACGATGAAGTGATGCTTGTTGGGGGCCGCGAGCCGCACCTCGACGAGCTCGGGGATCGCCTCGAGCACCGCCTTGCCCATGTGCCAGAGGGTCTGCTGGAGGGCGAGGGACTGCAGCGTCGCGTACTCGCGGATGAGGATCTGCTTGATCCGGCCATAGGTCGCGTTCCAGTCGAGGCCCGTTCCGTCGAATCGCCAGCGGGCCGTGAGGGAGGTGGCCATGACGCGATCGTGGGTCTCCTCGAGCGTCGTGTACTGGTCGGTGAGGAAGCCCGCGAACTCGCTGCCGGTGGACTTGAGGATGACCAAGTTCTTGAACCCGCCCACGACGTACTCGCCCGTGGCATCCACCGTGATCGCGGCGGTGCGCACCTCCTGGCCCTCGCGCACCCAGGTGTGGTCGTGCTCGGCCCCGTCGACGACGACGCGCGTCCAGGCGAACTCCTCGATCTCGATCCGCGCCCCCTCCACGGGGTCGACGTCGGTGACGAAGTGGCGGGCCAGGGCCAACCCGTACTCCTCGATCGAGTCGATGCCCGCCGACTTGGCGAACGCGAAGGCGGTGTTCTTCTGAGTGTCCGTGGGAAGCACGTTCGACTGATCGCCCAGGAGATAGGCGGGATCGAAGGCCCCGCGCAGGGCGGTGGTCACGTTGAGGTCGTGGATCTCGTGGCGCGCCGTGTCCCGCACGATTCGCACGACGCGCGACTCCGCTTTGCCGTACTGGTTGTCGCCGAGGATGATCGCCATCCCTCGATCATGGCAGGGGGATGTTGCGGACGCGTTACCGGGAGAGAAGCCGCCCGCCGGCGACCGCATCCGCCGCGGTGTCGACGAGGCGCCCGCGCAGCCACGTGCCGCGCACGACACCCCGCAGGGTGCGGCCGTCGTAGGCGGTGACGGGGTTGCGATGCTGCAGCCGTTCGGCGCGCACGGTGAACTCCGCATCCGGGGCGAACGACACGAGGTCGGCGTCGGCGCCGATCTCCAGACGCCCCTTGGCGGCGAGGCCGACGAGATCGGCCGGGCCCCGCGACATTCGGTCCACGACCGTGGCAAGGGGGATGCCGCGGCGCGCCGCCTCGGTCCACACCGCGGCCAGCCCGAGCTGGAGCCCGGCGATCCCGCCCCACGCTTCGGTGAAGTCGCCGTCGCCGCGGAACTTGAGCTCCGCTGTCGAGGGGGAGTGGTCGGTGACGACGATGTCGATGTCGCCCGCGACGAGGGCGGCCCACAGAGCGTCGCGGTTGGCGGCATCCCGGATCGGCGGGCAGCACTTGAACTGGGTGCCGCCGTCGGGCACCTCCTCCTCGGCGATGGTGAGGTAGTGCGGGCAGGTCTCCACCGTGAGCGGCAGGCCCTCGGAGCGCGCGGCCCGCAGCGCGGGAAGCGCGGCGGCCGACGACAGGTGGAGGATGTGCGCGCGAGCGCCGGTGCGGCGCACTCCCGCGATGACGCGCTCGATCGCGGTGATCTCCGCCTCGGGTGGCCGGGACTCGACGAAGCGGTGGTAGTCGCGCCCGCCCGCGTCGACGTGCGCGTCGAGCACACCGGGGTCTTCGGCGTGCACGATGAGCAGAGCGCCGAGCCCAGCGATCTCCTCGAGCGCGGCCTCGAGCTGGTCGGCGTCGAGGTGGCCGAACTCGTCCACGCCGCTCGGCGCGAGGAACGCCTTGAAGCCGAAGACCCCGCGGTCGTGGAGGGCACGGAGCTGGCCGAGGTTCTCCGGCACGGCCCCGCCCCAGAAGCCGGTGTCGATCATGACCTTGGCGCGGGCGACATCCTGCTTGGCGGTGAGGGCATCCGGGGTCGTCGTGGCCGGGATGCTGTTGAGCGGCATGTCGATGATCGTCGTGACCCCGCCCTCGGCGGCCGCCCGCGTCGCGGACGCGAAGCCCTCCCACTCGGTGCGGCCGGGCTCGTTGACGTGCACGTGGCTGTCGACGAGGCCGGGCAGCAGCACCTCGTCGTCGGCGAGCTCGACGACGTCGCGACCCTCGAACGGTCCCTCGCCGATCGCGACGATGACGCCGTCGTCGATCGCGAGCTCGGCCGGGCGCAGGTGGCCGTCGATGAGCGCGGCGCGGGTGCGGATCACCAGGTCGTGTCGGTGCGGCATGGAATTCATTCAATCAGCCGTAGTGGTAGCGGCAGGCCGCAATGCGTACCTCGTCGTCGACGACCTTGTAGATGAGGCGATGTTCGTCAGTGATGCGCCTCGACCAGTAGCCCTGAAATCCGTGCTTGAGCAGCTCGGGCTTACCGATGCCGCCGTCGGGGCTTCGGGCGATGTCTCTCAGCAGAGCGTTGATGCGCTTGACGACACGGCGATCTTCGTTCTGCCACCACTCGTAGTCCGCCCAGGCATCCTCGTCCCAGACGAACCTCACTCCGTGAGGTCCCGGGCGATGCCCTTTCCGGCCTCGAGGCGCTCGATCGAGCCGAGGATGCGGCGAGCGTTCTCGGGGCTGCGAAGCAGGTACGCAGTCTCCCGCAGCGACTCGTACTCGTCGAGGGCGACCATGACGACAGGCTCGTGCCCAGCGCGCGTGATGATGACCTCCTCGCGGTCGTCAACCACGGAGGAGAGGGTCTCCGCGTACTTCGCGCGGGATTCCGAGTAGGACATGGTCCTCATCGTGCCCTCCAATCTTGTACAGGAAATTGTACGTCCGACCGGACCTGTGCGTAACCCCCCGGTAACGCACCGGTGCGAGACTGTGACGATGTACGAGATCGCCGACCGCCTCCTCGCGGCGCACGACGCCGGTCGGCGCCTCGCCGTCGGGACGGCGATCGAGATCGTCGGCAGCGCCCCGCGCGCGGTCGGCACGTCGATGGCGTTCGACGGCTCCGCGGTGATCGGCTCGATCGCGGGCGGCTGCGTCGAGGGCGCCGTGGTCGCCACTTGCGAGGACGTGCTAGCGGACGGCATCCCGCGCACCATCTCCTACGGCGTGTCCGACGAGACCGCCTACGCGGTCGGCCTCACCTGCGGGGGCCAGTTCCGCATCCACGTTCAGTTGCTCACCGATGACCTGGTGGATGCTCTGCGCCGCCGTGAGCGCGTCACCACCGTCATCCCGTGCGAGGGTGCCGAGCCCGAGGTCTTCGTGGAGGAGCCGCCCACCCCCGCGCGGATGATCATCTTCGGCGCGATGGAGTTCTCGACGGCGCTCGCCCAGGTGGCCCGGATGCTCGGCTTCCGCGTGACCGTGGTCGACCCGCGGCCGTTGTTCGCGACCGAGGAGCGGTTCCCCGGCGTCGAGGTGGTCGTGCAGTGGCCGACGACCTACCTCGAGACCACCGACATCGACGAGCGCACCATGATCTGCGTGCTCAGCCACGACGCCCGCTACGACGCCGAACTCATCGCCCAGGCGCTGGCTCTGCCTGTGGCCTACGTCGGCGCGATGGGCTCCCGCACGACCCACGATCGCCGCGTCGCGTCGCTCGCCGAGCGCGGGGTCACCGACATCGCCCGACTGCACTCGCCCATCGGCCTCGACCTCGGCGCGCGCACGCCCGAGGAGACCGCGATCTCGATCCTCGCCGAGGTGCTCTCGGCGCGCGGCGACACGACGGCGCTGCCGCTCACGGTGCTGACGGGGTCGATCCACGGCAAGCGCGTCGCCGTCTGATCGCCGTTCTCACCCTCCCGGCTATTCCCAGCTCGCTCGGTGATCCCGCAGACTCCAGCGGATCAGGACGATGTCTTGACGCCGAGACATCGTCCTGATCTGTCAGAACGGTTCGGGGTTGGGCCTTGACCGCCGGGACGGCGTCAACTGAGCTCGCGCCCGTGGAGAATGAGCCCATGCTGTTCGCGCTTCTCGGTTTCTTCGGGCTTGCCGTCCTGGTTGGCCTCGCGATGGCGATCTGGCCGAACAGACTTCTTGCCTGGAGTGATCGCATCCGACAGCACATCCTCGGCGAACGCTTCGCTCGCAGTTGGGGGCTCCGCACTCCGCGCGTCGGAGGAATCATGATCGTTGTCTTCGCGGTCGGGATGATCGTGCTGCTGCTTTCCGTGCCATACGTCTTGGGTCGGTGAGATCTCGACAGGCTCGATCCGCAATCAGGCGCTGAGCATACGCCACGCCCGATCACCACTCATCGGTAGAGCGCCGTGCCGATCGCGTGCACGGTGCCGCCCTCGATCTGTCCGTGAGCCCCGGCTCGAACCCGGCCGCATCGATCTGCGTCATCCGACACACCCCCGCACGATGCCTGCCGTTCACCTCCCCACGTCAGCCTCACACCGTGCCCCGGGCTCTGATCGCCGCCATGCTCGCCTCCGCCTTCGTCGCCGGGGCTCTCGTGTCCGCGTCGCCCGCGTTCGCCGAAGCCGTGCCGGTGCCGGGCGAGCCGACGGTGCTCATCAACGAACTCTCGAACGGCGGGTCCCGGTCCGATTCCGACGCCTTCGTCGAGCTGCGCAACTGGGGCGATGAGGCCGTCGACTTGACCGGGTGGCACGTCTACCGCTGCAACGATCTCGGGCTGCGCGTCAACGTGGGCCGACCGGAGTCCGACCTCACCGGTGTCGTGCTTCAGCCCGGCGACATCGTCACGATCTCCCGGGTCGGGATGCCGGGCGCCCTCCATGTCACCGAGCCCTACGCGCTCGAGGGCTTCGGTCTGTATCTCGCCGATCCGGCCGCTCGACTCATCGACGCCGTCGGCGTCTACCCGAACGAACCGTGGATGACGCACAGCGAGTGCACCGTCGGCCGCAACCTGCCCAACCGGCTCGACTTCGCCGCCGACGAGTCCTGGCAGCGGATCGCGGCGACCGGGGATGTCGCGGCGGACTTCATCGCGGCCCCCGCGACGATCGACGCTCCGAACGCCACCGAGGCGCTCGCGCGCGAGGAGACGTCGGTCGTGATCTCGGAGGTTGCCTCGGCCGGCCCCGAGCACGCGGACGACGACTTCGTCGAACTGGTCAACGGCGGCACCCGCGCCGAGAACATCGGCGGCTGGGAGCTGTCGCGCTGCACCGCGACCGGGCGCTCCCGCACGAACACGCTCGAGTACACCGTCCCGGCGGGCACGGTGCTGGCCCCCGGGCAGCGCTGGGTGGTCGCGGCGGCCGGCTTCCCGGGCGAGTCCGACGGCGCGCTCGCGCACTCGCTCGCCGACCCCGAGTTCGGCGTGAAGCTCATGAGCGAGCGCGGGCTGCTCGTCGATCGCCTCGCGGTCTCCTCGCACGGCGACAGCGCGTGCCAGGACGGCGACGCGAAGCTTCGGGCGGTGCTGGATGCCGTTTCGGGGGAGTCCTACCAGCGCACCGCGACCGGCTTCGTGATCGCGCGCCGCACTCCGGGTGCCCGCAACGCGACCGTCGACACGAGCCTCGCCGCCCAGCCGTTCTCCTACCCGGCCGCGCCCGGCGTCGCCGTGAGCGAGATCGCCGACGACCCGACGACCGAGGGGATGCCCGGCGGCACCGTGCGTCGCAACTTCGTCGAGCTCGGCAACTACGGCGCCGTCGCCGTCGACATCGGCGGCTGGACGGTGCGGCGCTGCGAGGCGGACGGCACCCGCAGCCGCGACCTCCAGTTCACCGTTCCGAGCGGCACGAGGCTCGCGCCGGGCGAGGTCTACCTCGCCGCGCTCGCGGGGACCGCCGCGGCATCCGGTGCCGATGTCACGTATGAGACGGGACTGAACTTCCTCGGCAGCGGGGTGTGGCTCGCCGACGCGAACGGAACCCGCGTCGACAGCGTGGGCATCTACGCCGCCAACGAGATGGACGGCCACAACATCACGCCGAGCCCGTGCACGAAGGGCCTCGCGCTGACGACCTACCTTCCGGACCGACTGCTCGAGGAGACCTTCCAGCGCTCCCGGTTCACGGGCGTCGACGCCCAGGACTTCCTCGTCGCTGAGGCGACCCCGGGCACGATCGACTCCCTGCGCTGGGTCGACCCGACCGCGCGGGTCGTCACCGTCTCCACGGCGGCGCTCCCGACCCCGGGCAAGGCGGTGGGCGTGGCGCGCGTGCAACCCGGCTCGGCCGCGACCGTGCTCGAGGCGTGGGCCGGGGTCACCGATGGCGGCCCGCTCACCACGCGCTCGGGCGAGGCCGAGACGGCACTGGATGCCGCGGCTCCCGCCCCCGTCGCCGACGACGCCTACGGCTGGCCGTACACCCGCTTCGTGCTCGACGCGAGTGCCCTCCGCCCCGGGTCCACGGTCGGCTGGACCGGCTCGACAGCCGACAACAACGAGCTCCAGTTCTCGGTGTGGACCGGCGCCGAATGGCGCCTGCTCGACACCGGCAGCACCCGGCTCTCGGGAGTGCTCGCCGAGGGCGACCTCCGCGACGGACGCGTCGAGCTGCTCGTGCAGGACGGGCGCCGCACGACGCCGACCGTGACGACCGAGCGCGACGGGCAGCTCGAGGATCCGGCGCATTACGACTTCGCGGTCACCCACCTCACCGACACGCAGTACCTCAGCGAGAGCTACCCCGAGGTGTACTCGCAGCTCGTGAGCTGGGTGGCCGACAATGCGGACGACCGCAAGATCGCCTTCGCGACCCACACCGGCGACATGGTGCAGAACTGGGTCGACCCCGACCAGAACGAGGTGCGCGCGCGCATCGAGTTCGAGCGGGCCTCCGCCATCCAATCGATCCTGGATGACGCGGGGATCGCCAACAGCGTGCTTCCGGGCAACCACGACAACAAGCGCGGCGTGACGAACGACCTCTTCAACGAGTACTTCCCGCCGAGCCGCTACGAGGGCACCGCGTGGTACGGCGGCTCGATCGCTCCGGGCGACAACAGCGCCAACTTCTCCACGTTCGAGCACGCGGGCGCGAAGTTCCTCATGCTGAGCCTCCCGTTCGCCTACGGGGAGCGCGAGATCGCGTGGGCGGAGGAGGTGGTGACGAGCCACAGCGACTTCAACGTGATCATCTCGACCCACGAGCACGTGATGCCCAAGACCCGCGAAGTCGATGCCCTCCGTGCGGCTAACGCGCGCTGGACCTCGCGCGCGCAGGAGCTCTACGACCGCGTCATCGGACCCAACCGCAACGTGCTCATCGTGCTGAGCGGCCACTTCCACGGCGTCGGACAGATCGTCACCGAGAACGCCGGCGGTCTCGAGGGGCACACCGTCGTCGAACTGCTCGCCGACTACCAGGAGTTCCGCACCCACACCGGGGAGCGCGCCACCGGCTTCTTCCGCATGCTCCAGTTCGACCTCGACGGGTCGGCCATCGCCGTCGACACCCGATCGGTACGCCTCGCCGCCAGCTACAGCAACGACTACGACTACCGCCAGTTCCTGCCCGACAACGGGCTCGCCACGACGCCGTCCAACGCGCGCCCCTGGCGGATCGTGGAGGCGGGGCTCCAGGGCCGTTACACCGAGGACGACGACGAGTTCACGTCGTTCGTCGAGTTCCAGCATCCCAAGCTCGTGGCGACGACCGGTCTGCTCGTCGCACCCTGACGTCGGCGCCGCCTCGTAGGCTGGGGCCATGGCCCTCGCCGTGATCCTCGCTCTCGGCTCAGCTCTGGCCTACGGTGTCTCCGACTTCCTCGGCGGCACCGCGGCATCCCGTCTGCGGGTCATGCCCACGACGATCCTGAGCTACGCGGCGGCGACGGTCGCCGTGCTCGCGCTCGTGCTCGTCACGGGGGGCGTGTGGTCTCCCGAGGTGTGGCTCTGGGGGAGCGTCGCCGGGGTCGCGGCGGTGGTCGGGTTCGTCGCCTTCTACGCCGCGATGGCCGTGGGTCCGATGAGTCTCGTCTCGCCGGTCATCGCCGTGCTGGGTTCGGCGGTCCCCGTCGCGGCGGCGGTGGCCCTCGGAGAGACCCTCACAGCGTGGGCCTGGGTCGGCGTGCTGCTCGCGCTCGTCAGCGCGGTGCTGCTCTCCTCGCAGCCGCGCGGCGGCGGCGGCCGCTTCACGGTCCGCGCGGGGGTGCTCTCGGTGGTCGCCGGCGTCTCGCTCGGCGCCTCCGTCGTCGCGCTCGATCGCACCCCGCCCGAGTCGGGATCGCTCGCGGCGCTCGTCGAACTCGCCCTGGGTCTCGTGCTGCTGGCCCTCGCAGTGCTCCTCGGCCGGCTGATCCTCCCGCTCGGTCGGGGGCTCGCGGTGCTCGGCGGTGAGGCGATCATCCCGAGCCGACGGTCGCGCATGGTCGTCGTCGCGCTCGCCGCGGGCGCCCTGCTCGGGGTGGCGAATGCGGCGATTCTCGCGGCGCTGCAGGCCGGCAGCCTCGCGATCGTCTCGGTGCTCGTGGGGCTCTATCCGCTGGCGACCCTTCTCCTCGCGCGCATCGTCGGGGGCGAGCGGATGACGCGGCTCCAGCTCGTCGGCGCCGGTCTCGCCATCGCGGCCTCGGCGCTGCTCGGGCTCGCGCTCGGCGGCTAGCGCGGGGCGGCTCGCGCAGTCGGGCTAGCGCCCGATCCCACTGAGCAGGGAGCGGATCCCGGAACGCACGAGATGCTCGGCGACTTCGGCCGAGATGCCCTTGAACGCCGGGGTCTCGAGCACGATCGTCGCGAGGCCGTGGGTCTGGCTCCATACCGCGAGCGTGAGCTCATCGGGGTCGCCGCCCGCGAGTTCGCCGCGCGCCTGCAGGTCGATCACGAGGCTCTGGAGCACGGCGTAGGAGGCGAGTCCGGCATCCTTGAGCGGGTCGGGCTCGCCCTCGGGCAGGCACAGGCTCGGCTGATTCATGAAGCGGAACTCGGCCGCGTTGGCCATGGCGAAGCGCACGTAGGCCGCCGCCGCATCCTCGAGCGAACCGGATGCCGCGACCAGCTGCTCAGTGAGCCGCTCGAATGCCCGGATCGCGATGCCGCGCAGCAGGCCGTTCTTGTCGGCGAAGTGGTTGTACGCGGCCGTGTGGCTGACTCCCGCGCGGCGGGCGACCTCGCGGAGGGAGAGGCCCTCGGCCCCGACGTCGCGCGCGACGTCGCTGCCCGCATCGAGGAGGGCATTGCGCAGGTCGCCGTGGTGATAGCTCGTTCGCGATTCAGAAATTGACATTGGTCATATCATGCCATACGGTACCGATATAACCACTGGAAAGATTGGAGATGGTCATGGAACAGCACGTCATCATCGGAGCCGGAGCCCTCGGTCGCGCCGTCGCTCGCGAGCTCGCCGACCAGGGTCGCCCGGTGCGACTGCTCAGCCGATCCGGCGCCGCCCCGCTCGCCGGGGTCGAGACCGGGAAGGTGGATGCCACGGATTCCGCCGCTCTCGACGCCGCCCTCGCCGGGGCCACCGTCGTCTACCAGTGCTCGCAGCCGGCCTACACGCGCTGGCCGCAGGAGTTCCCGGGGCTGCAGCACGGCATCCTCGAGGCCACCGTGCGTGCGGGCGCCGACCTCGTTCTCGTCGACAACCTCTACTCCTACGGCGACACCGGGGGAGCGGTCATCACCGAGGACACTCCCGAGAAGCCGGCGTCCCGCAAGGGCGCGACGCGGCAGCAGATGGCGCAGGACGCGCTCGAGGCCCACCGCACGGGGCGGCTGCGCGTCGCGATCGCCCGACCGTCCGACTACTTCGGCCCCGGCCACGACCAGACGAGCGCGCCGATCTTCGGCGCTGCCGTGCGCGGCAAGCCGATCCAGGTGCTCGGCAGCGCGGATCAGCCGCACTCCACGAGCTTCGTGCCGGATGCCGGCCGCTCCCTGGCCACGCTCGGCACGTCCGAGAAGGGCTGGGGTTCCATCTGGATCTCGCCCGTGCAGCCCGCGCTCACGCAGCGCGAGTTCGCGGACAAGGTCTGGGCCGCCGCGGGACAGCAGGGTGCGGCGAAGCTCCGGATCGCGGGCCGACGCACCCTCACGGCCCTCGGACTGATCGTGCCCGTCGTGCGCGAAGTGGTCGAGATGCTCTACGAGTTCGAGCAGCCGTTCATCGTGGACTCGAGCCGATTCGAGACCACCTTCGGTGTCGCCCCGACTCCGCTCGACGAGGCCATCGCCCTGACGGTGGAGGCGTACCGGCAGGCGCTCGCCCGGGCGTGAGAGGCGTCGCCGTTTCCGCGGCGCGGCTCTCGTAGGATGTGGCCATGACGAGAACCGCGGTGCACGGGGGAGCGGGATGACCGCCGACCGCGACGACGACCTCGACGCCCTCTCCTGGGCGGGGGATGAGCCGGTCACCGAGCCGGCGGCCGCCGCGACTCCGACGACCGTCTTCGTCGAGGCCCCGGCGCAGCGCGGCACCCCGGGCATCCTCATCGTGACCTACGGCATCCTCGCCGGCCTGTATCTGCTGCTCACGGCCGGGTGGTTCGCCACGGTCGCGCGCTCGACCGTGACCCTGCCGAGCCTGTTCCCCGAGATCATGTACCAGTTCGGCGAATTCCTGGCGATCGCCAGTCCCGCCCTCTGGTTCGCCTCGGTGGTGCTCCTCACGCGCGGCCGTCGGCCGATCGTCCGTCTGCTGCTTCTGCTTCTCGGGCTGGTCGTCATCCTGCCCTGGCCGTTCGTTCTGGGGGTGTGACGTGACGGACGACAACCGGGACGCCGAGCCCGACGGGACCGAGGCCGAGAAGCGGGTCGAGCTCGTCGAGACCTCACCCGAGGAGAGCGCACCCACCCGGCACCGTTTCGGCATCCCGAGCATCATCGTCGCGACCCTGTTCGCGCTGCTCTACGCCTACGACCTGTTCGAGGCGATCGCCAACCTCGTCGAGCTTCCGCTCGTCTACGCCGCCTACAACCTCGACGCCGCCTCGATCCCGTGGTGGCTGCTCATCGTCGGGGTCCTCCTGCCCCCGGTCGTCTTCGCGCTCGCGCTCCTGGTGGGCCGCCGGCAGACCGTCTTCGGTCGGGCCGTCATCCTGCTCCTCGGCCTCGCCGTCGTCGCCGCGCTCAGCCTCGGCATCATCGCGCTCGAGATCGCGCTGCGCACCGCCTAAGGCTCCGTCGATCCGGGGCGCGTTCGCTGGCGCACGAACGACCCATGGCCGCTCGGTGAACTCTGGCACGCACCGCCGCGGGCGACCCTGCCGTGTCGCTAGCGTGGCAATCCGACGAGGAGGACCGGTGGCATTCGAGCGCTTCGCGCAGAGCACCCGTCGGGTGCTCGTGGTGGCCCAGCAGGAAGCGCAGGGCCTCGGGCACCCGGCCATCTCCACCGGTCACCTGCTCATCGGCCTCGCCTTCGTGGAGGACGGCTCGGCCGGTCGCGTGCTCCAGCGTCGCGACATCCGCCCCGGTGCCGTGCGTCGCGCCCTGGTCGAACGGGAGCCGATGCGACGGCGCCAGACCGAGCCGAGCCCGTTCCACCGGGAGACCAAGGCCGCCCTCGCCCGCGCCATCGAGGCGGCGGATAAGGACGCCTCGCTCGAGGTGCGCACAGGGCACCTCCTCATCGCGATGCTCGCCGATCCCACCGGCCTGAGCGCACAACTCCTGGCCGAGCTCGGCGTGCCGATTCCGCTGCTGCGCGAGGAGACCCAGGCGGGTCTGATCGAGAGCGCCGGGGAGGGCGGATCCGGCCGCGCGGTCGCCGCGGCGACCCTGCCCTTCCTGTCCTTCGCCGTCTGGTCGCTCATGCTTCCGGAGAACGCGACAGTCGTGCACGCCGAGGATCCCGAATTCGTCCGCGAGTACGTGGTGCCCGGCACCGGGGAGGGCATCGGTCAGCAGATCGCGACCGTGCGACGGGATTCCACCGGCCAGCAGACGACCATCACCGAGATCATCGAGCTCAGCGTCGGCACGCGCGTCGTGCTGCGCCAGGTCGAGCCCCGCGGCAGCGCCGTGCGGATCACCCACGATCTCACCCCGGTCGAGGGCGGAACCCACGTGAGCATCGAGTTCGAGTACCTGCTTCCGGCGCCCGGCGATGAGGTGTCCGCGCGGTTCGAGGCGCACTACGGACAGGTGGCGCACGACTACCTCGGCCGACTCTCGGCGGCCCTCGCCGCGGGCTGGCGCCCGGTGCCGTCGAGCCACTGGCTGAGCCGGTAAAGTCGAAGGGTTGCGCATGAGCGCGCGAACCCCCCGACTGTGAGGACTCGCTCCGTGGCCAAGCCGATCGTTCTGATCGCCGAAGAACTCTCGCCCGCAACCGTCGAGGCGCTCGGTCCCGACTTCGAGATCCGCACCGTGGACGGCACCGATCGGGGGGCCCTGCTCTCCGCGCTCACCGACGCGAGTGCGATCCTCATCCGGTCCGCGACGAACGTCGACGCCGAGGCGATCGCCGCCGCCCCCCAGCTCAAAGTCATCGCCCGCGCGGGCGTCGGACTCGACAACGTCGACATCAGGTCGGCCACCGAGGCCGGCGTCATGGTCGTCAACGCGCCCACGTCGAACATCATCTCGGCCGCCGAACTCACGGTCGGCCACATCCTCAGCCTCGCCCGCCACATCCCCGCGGCGCACGCGAGCCTTGCGGCCGGCACCTGGAAGCGCTCGAAGTACACCGGCGTCGAGCTGTTCGAGAAGACGGTCGGCATCATCGGACTCGGTCGCATCGGCGCCCTCATCACCGCTCGCCTCCAGGCGTTCGGGATGAACGTCGTGGCCTTCGACCCCTATGTCACCGCCTCGCGCGCTCAGCAGCTCGGCGTGACCCTTCTCACCCTCAACGAGCTGCTCGCGCAGTCGGACTTCATCTCGATCCACATGCCGAAGACCCCCGAGACCACGGGGATGATCTCCACCGACCAGCTCGGTCTCATGAAGCCGACCGCGTTCATCGTCAACGTCGCCCGCGGCGGCCTCATCGACGAGGACGCCCTGTTCGCGGCACTCAAGTCGAAGCGCATCGCGGGGGCCGGCCTCGACGTCTTCGTGAGCGAGCCGCCGCTCGGGTCGCCGCTGCTCGAGCTCGACAACATCGTGCTCACGCCGCACCTGGGCGCCTCGACCGACGAGGCGCAGGAGAAGGCCGGCGTCTCCGTGGCGCGCTCGGTGCGCCTCGCCCTCGACGGCGAGCTGGTTCCGGATGCCGTCAATGTGGCCGGCGGCATCATCGACCCGAGCGTGCGCCCCGGCATCCCGCTCATGGAGAAGCTCGGTCAGGTGTTCTCCGGCCTCGCCGTTTCACCGATCACGAGTATCGATGTCGAGGTGCGGGGCGAGATCGTCGAGTACGACGTCAACGTGCTCAAGCTCGCGGCGCTCAAGGGCGTCTTCTCGAACATCGTGAGCGAGTCGGTGAGCTACGTCAACGCGCCGCTGCTCGCCGAGCAGCGCGGCATCGCCGTGCGTCTGGTGACGGATGCCGTCAGCGACGAGTACCGCAACCTCCTCACGATCCGCGGCGCGCTCGCCGACGGCTCGCAGGTCTCGGTCTCGGGCACTCTCACGGGGACGAAGCAGACCGAGAAGATCGTGGAGATCAACGGCTACGACGTGGAGGTGCCGATCGCGGACCACCTCATCGTGATGATCTACACCGACCGCCCGGGCATCGTCGCCGTCTACGGCAAGGAGTTCGGCGAGGCGAACATCAACATCGCCGGAATGCAGATCGCGCGTCAACGCGCGGGGGGTCAGGCCCTCAGCGTGCTGACCGTCGACTCGCCTGTGCCCGATGCGCTGCTCGCGAAGGTCGCTGCCGCGATCGACGCGGAGATCATGCGCGAGATCGACATCACCGCGTCGTAGCAGACGCGACGAGGATCAGCCCTGGCTGGTCTTGCGCTCGGTGACCTGAGCGCCGCTCTGCGGGTCGGCGCCGACTCGCACGACCTCGACGGTCTGGCGCTTGCGCAGCGACCCGACGATCCCGAGGATGAAGATCACCGCTCCGGCGCCCATGAGGATGCTGCCGACGATGTCGAGGTCGAGCCAGCTGATCTCGATGTTGACGGCGAAGGTCAGGATGGCGCCGATGACGAGGAGGGCGATTCCGCTTCCGATACTCATGCGCACAGCGTAGCCGGGGCGGGTTGGCCCGAAGATGAACTCTCGGGGATCGCCCTCCGCGGCTCACGAACTCAGGCGAGGCCCCATCGGCGCAGCAGATAGGCCCGCACGGCCGGGTTCGAGGTCAGTCCCAGGGCGCGGGATGCCGCGCGCGTGGCGTCGTCGGGGGAGCCGGCGAGTTCGGCGATCCGGGCCTGCGCCAGCCACCACGGGGCGTGGGTGTCGATCGCCTCGACCTCGGGCGATTCGAGGAGTGCACTTGCTCGAGCGAGATCGCCGGCCTCGGCGTGGGCGACAGCCGCCGCGATCGTCGCGCCCACCGAGGGGGCGCGCTCCAGCAGGCCGCGGTAGAGCACGGCGATGCCCTCCCACTCGGTCGATCCGGTGACGGCTCGGGCCGAGTGCGCCGCGCTGATCGCGGCCTCGAGGGTGAACCGGCCGAGGGTTCCGAGCTCCGATGCCGACGCGAGCACTTCGTTGGCCTCGCGCAGAAGGTCGGTCGACCATCGACTCGTGTCCTGCTCGCCGAGCGGCACGAACATCCCGTCGACGACCCGCGCCCCGCGGCGCGCCTCGGTGTGCAGGAGCAGCGCGAGCAGTCCCCAGGCCTCGGCGTCCCCGGGCACGAGCGCCACGAGCAGCCGCGCGAGGCGGATCGCCTCGGCCCGGAGGGCGTCGTCGCGCTCGACAGCGACCTCGGTCGTCGGGTCGGCCATCCCGTAGGCGGCATACACGGCGCGCAGCACCGAGGCGACCCGCACGACCTGCTCCTCGGCGGTGGGGATGCGGAACCGGATGCCGGCATCCCGGATCTTCGCCTTGGCCCGGCTCAGCCGTTGCCCCATCGTCGTGGGAGACACGAGGAACACCGAGGCGATGCGCGCGGCATCGACCCCAAGAACAGCCTGAAGCATGAGCGGCGCGTGCATCCGCTCCTCGATCGCCGGGTGAGTGCACACGAAGAGCAACGCGAGGCGGTCGTCGATGACGCTCGCGGGCTCGGGGGCCTCGAGCTCGTCGAAGCTCTCCGGAGCCACGGGCGTCGACCGGCTCGTCGTGCGCAGCACGCTGAGCGCTCGATTGCGCGCGGCGACCCGCAACCAGGCCTCCGGGGAGTCGGGAACGCCTGCCGTTCGCCACGAGGTGAGTGCCGACTCGAAGGCGCCGCCCACGGCATCCTCGCCCAGCTGGAGATCGCCGGTGTAGCGGAAGAGCCAGCCGACGAGGCGCCCGTACCACGCGCGATGCGCGTCGGCGAGCGCCTCGTCTGCGGTCACGGCCTCAGCCCATCGGGGGGAGGACGGGGCGAACCTCGACCGAGCCCGTGCCGGCGCTGGGGCAGCGCGCCGCCCACTCGAGTGCGGCGTCGAGATCAGGGACCTCGATCACGAAGACGCCGCCGAGGTGCTCCTTGACGTCGGCGAACGGGCCGTCCTGCACGTCGGTGGAGCCGCCGCGGGTGCGCACGGTCGTCGCGGTCGATGGCGGCTGGAGGCCCGCGCCGGCGACGAAGATTCCGCTCTCGTGCACGGCGGCGACGTACGACGCCCATGACGCCCAGTAGGCGTCGGAACGGTCGGGATCGGTGCGGGCCGAGTAGTCCTCGTCCGACTCGTTGGCGAGGATGACGTAGTGCATGGGTGCTCCTTCAGTTCGGGCCGCGATGCTCAGACTAGGCGGGTGCGGCGTCGACAGACAGACGCACGGGGGCGGCGCATTTCGACAAACTCGCCGAACGGTACTGTGAATCCATGGCCCGCACCCACTCGCTCGCAATCATCGCCGGAGACGGAATCGGCCCGGAGGTGATCGCCGAGGCCCTCACGGTGATCGACGCCACGGGGGTGGATGTCGCGGCGACTCACTACCCGTTCGGGGCCGGTCACTTCCTTGCGACAGGGAGCATCCTCGAGCAGTCGGACCTGGATGACCTCGCCGCTCACGACGCGATCCTCCTCGGCGCGGTCGGCGGCGACCCGCGCGACCCGAAGCTCGCGGGCGGCATCATCGAGCGCGGGCTGCTGCTCAAGCTCCGCTTCGCGTTCGACCACTACGTCAACCTGCGCCCGACCACGATCTTCCCCGGCATCGTCTCGCCGCTCGCGAATCCCGGTGACGTCGACTTCGTCGTCGTGCGCGAGGGCACCGAGGGACCCTATGTCGGCAACGGCGGTGCGCTCCGGGTCGGCACCCCCGCCGAGATCGCCAACGAGCTCTCGGTCAACACCGCGTTCGGGGTCGAGCGTCTCGTGCGGTTCGCGTTCGACCAGGCATCGTCGCGTCGCCGGAAGCTCACGCTCGTGCACAAGACCAACGTGCTCGTGCACGCGGGCGGCCTGTGGCAGCGCACGGTCGACCGGGTCGCGACCGAGTTCCCGGAGGTCGCGGTCGACTACCTGCACGTCGACGCCGCGACGATCTTCCTCGTGACGAACCCTGCTAGATTCGACGTGATCGTCACGGACAATCTCTTCGGCGACATCCTCACCGACCTCGCGGCCGCGATCAGCGGCGGCATCGGACTGGCGGCCTCGGGCAACATCAATCCGGATGGCACCTTCCCCTCGATGTTCGAACCCGTGCACGGCTCGGCGCCGGACATCGCCGGACAGCAGTTGGCCGACCCCACGGCCGCGATCCTGTCCGCGGCACTGCTGCTCGCTCACCTCGGCGAGACGGATGCCGCGGCGCGGGTCACCGCGGCCGTCATGGCCGACCTCGCCGCCCGAGGGGACTCGAAGCGCAGCACAGCGCAGATCGGCGACGCGATCGCTGCAAGCGTCTGAGTCGCGGGTCGAGCCTGTCGAGACCTCACCGGCGAGAGACGACCGGCGTACCATTCACTTAGCTTTCTTCGACGAAGGACCTCACATGAAGAACCTCCTCGCCCCCCGCACCCTCGAGTTCGCGGTGACCGTGAACGAGGCCGCGCGCTCCGCGGCCGAGCACGCCGACATCCTCGCGAACCCCGGCTTCGGCAACCACTTCACCGACCACATGGTCGACATCTGCTGGAGCGAGATCGGCGGCTGGCACCGCCCGCGTGTGCAGCCGTACGGCCCGATCTCGCTCGACCCCGCCGCGGCCGTGCTGCACTACGGCCAGGAGATCTTCGAGGGCCTCAAGGCCTACCGCCACGCCGATGGCTCGATCTGGAGCTTCCGCCCGGAGGCGAACGCTGCGCGCCTCCAGCGCTCCGCCGTGCGGATGGCGCTGCCGGAGCTGCCGACCGAGTACTTCATCGAGTCCCTCAAGCAGCTCATCGCCGTCGACGGACGCTGGGTGTCGGATGCCCCGGAGACGAGCCTCTATCTGCGCCCCTTCATGTTCGCCAAGGAGGCGTTCCTCGGGGTGCGCCCGGCGAAGAAGGTCAACTACTACGTCATCGCGAGCCCCGCGGGCGCGTACTTCAAGGGCGGCGTCGACCCGCTCAAGATCTGGCTCTCCACCCACTACGCGCGCGCCGGCAAGGGCGGCACGGGCGCCGCGAAGACGGGCGGCAACTACGCCTCGAGCCTCGTCGCCCAGCAGGAGGCCTACGACCACGGCTGCGCGCAGGTGCTCTTCCTCGACTCCGAGCACGGCCAATACGTCGAGGAGCTCGGCGGCATGAACGTCGTGCTCGTGCACAAGGACGGCACGCTCATCACGCCCGCCTCCGACTCGATCCTCGAGGGCATCACGCGCGACTCGATCCTGCAGCTCGCCGAGGACCGCGGCCTGACGGTCGAGCGCCGCCGCATCTCGATCACCGAGTGGCGCGAGGGCGTCGCGGGCGGCGACATCGTGGAGATGTTCGCGTGCGGCACCGCCGCGGTCGTCACCCCGATCGGTCAGATCATCGCCGACGGCTTCACGATCGGCAACGAGGATGCTCCCGCCGGCGAACTGACGATGTCACTGCGCGAGGAGCTCACCGACATCCAGTACGGTCGTCGTCCCGACCCGCACGGGTGGATGACGCGCCTCGACGCCTAGCTACTCGGCCGGGATGACGGCCAGCGCGTCGAGTCCGTAGTAGATCACGTAGACGGGCCAGACCGCGGCCTGAAGCAACCCGAGCACGACGGCCCAGAAGTTCCCGTCGGAGCGGGAGACGAAGTAGATCGCCGCGCCGATGTAGGCGAGCAGGAAGAAGAACCCCCAGGGGCCGGCTTTCTCGACGACGCGCGTGGTGTTGGTGGCCATGCGGCGAGCCTACGCTCGCGCGGCGAACCGGGCCACGGCATCCGCGGTCGTCGTGAGGTGCTCCTTCGCCGTGAAGCCGGAGATCGCCTTGCGCGGCGTGAGCGAGTGGTCGCCGTCCTCGAGCCAGAGGAGCTCGATCGTGGGGGAGAGGGCGTAGCCCTCCACCTCGTCGCGCGTGCCGAACTCGTCGCGGGTGCCCTGGCAGATCAGGGTGGGCGTGCGCAGGTGCTCGAGGTGGGCGGTGCGCAACTGGTCGGGCTTGGCCGGGGGATGGAAGGGATAGCCGAGGCAGACGAGCCCGCAGATCTGTCCCGCTTCGAACAGCTCGTCCGCGACGAGGCTCGCCACGCGTCCGCCGAACGACTTGCCGCCGATGATGAGTCGGTCGCCGCCGACGGCATCCACCGCGGCGCGGAACTCGCTCGCGACGCCCTCCGCTCGCGGGGGTGGCTTGCGGTGCCCCTCCCGGCGCGCGGCCATGTAGCCGAACTCGAAGCGGGCGACCCGGATGCCCCGGCCGGCGAGCAGGCCGGCCATCGTCGTCATCCACGGGTGGTCCATGGGCGCGCCGGCTCCATGCGCGAGGAGGAAGGTCGCGGCGGGCTCGCCGGCGGGCTCGGACCACAGGACATCCACCATGTGCCGAGCGTACTGAGCGGGTGGCTGAACCCCTAGGATGTGAATCGACTGTGAATCCACGCCGTTTGTCACGATCCGGGAGCCCGACCCCATGACCCTGCGTCCCCCCGCGCGCCGTCGCGTCGCCGCCGTTACCGCCCTGAGCCTGCTGCTCGGCACGGCAGGCGCGATCGCCGTGGCCGCGCCCGCTCAGGCGGCCACCTTCATCGTGACCAACACGAACAACGCGGGGGCGGGGTCGTTGCGCGATGCGATCGCGTCGGCGAATGCCAACGCCGGCGCCGACACGATCTCGTTCGACGGCGCGCTGAACGGCCAGACGATCCAGATCAGCACCGTGCTCCTCATCACCGAGTCGCTGACGATCAGCGGTCTCGGCTCGGGATCCCTGACCATCTCGCGCACCGCCAACTCCGACGTCTTCGCGTTCCAGCCCACGGCGGCCGACCAGGACTTCACCCTGTCCGGGTTCAACGTACAGGGCAACAACGTCGTCACCGGGAGCGGAGTCGTCGCCAACGACAACGTCGCCACTCCGCGCAATGTGACGATCGTCGACGTGACCTTCAGGTTCATGCGCACATCGGTGACCGGCGGAGCGGCCATGATCATCGACGGCATCGCGGGAACACTGCGGGTCGAGGACTCGTTCTTCTCCGCCAATTCCGCCGCGGCCAGCGGCGGAGCAATCTCCGCGACGGGTGTCGGGACGCAGATCACGATCTCTGACTCCGAGTTCACCATCAACGAAGCGGTCGCCGGTGACGGTGGCGCGATCGCGATCGACAGTCCGCTCGCGGGCGTGACCATCACCGGCTCCGAATTCACCTCCAACTTTGCCGGTGGAACCGGTGCGGGCGGCGGGGTCTACATCAACAATGCGGCGGCGGTGAGCGTCTCCGACACGACCTTCTTGGACAACGGCTCGACCAACGCCGGTGGCGGACTGGCGGTCTTCGACGCGACGTCCCTCGTGGTGACCGACTCCCTGTTCACGAGCAACGCGGTGAGCGGGAATCGGGGCGGGGGTCTGTACATCGGCGACCTCACGGGCGGCGCCACGATCACGGGAACGACGTTCTCGGAGAACGAGGCCGCAATCGCGGGCGGGGCGGTCGCCACGCTCGACAACACCGACATCATCATCCAGAACTCGACCTTCGTGGACAACTTCACTGACGGGGATGGCGGCGCCTTCTTCACGGATGACACCACCGGCACCATCTCGATCGAGCGCTCGACGTTCCAGGGCAACGAGTCGAACGGCGACGGCGGCGCCCTGTTCTTCACCGTGCTGAGCGGCACGGTCACCATCCATTCCTCGACGTTCTTCGACAACGTGACCGACGGCATCGGCGACTCGCTCGCCGCGCCGTCGATCGAGGGCGAGCTGACGATCATCAACAGCACCCTGGACGAGCAGTTCGCCTCGGCCCTGACCGTGGCGGTCGTCGTGGAGACGGGCGGCGAGTTCCGCCTCCGGTACTCGACGGTGGCCGGTCAGGTCTTCTTCGACAGCAACGAGGGGCTCGCCGAGATCCTCAGCACCATCATCGACGGACTGGGTCAGCCCGCCGTGGATGTCGCGTTCAACGACCCGGCGACCGTGTCGTACAGCATCCACTCGTCGGCCCTCACCAGCAGCATCACGGATGGCGGCGGCAACCGGTTCTCGGTCCTCGACGCGAAGCTGGGCACTCTGGCGGACAACGGGGGTCCGACGTTGACCCGGCTGCCGCTCGCGGGCAGCCCGGCGATCGATGCGGGATTCCCCGGCGGCATGCCCCCGACCTTCGACCAGCGCTTCACCGGCTTCCTCCGGGTGAGCGGTGGGCGCGTCGATGTCGGCGCGGTCGAGGTGCAGCAGGCGCTGCCCGCGACCGGAGCGCCGTTCCCGGGCGCGCTGGTGTCCGCGGGCGGGCTCCTGCTGCTCGTCGGTGCCGGAATCGTGCTGGTCGCCCGGCGGAGGCCCCGTCACCCGTAGGCTCGACGCGTGAAGATCGCACGTTTCTCCTCCGGCGGTGACCCGCGCTTCGGCATCCTCGACGGCGAGGAGCTCGTCGTGCTCCGGGGCGACCCGATGTTCGCGGGCTTCGACACCACGGACGAGCGCGTTCCGCTGACGGACGTCAAGCTGCTCGCTCCCGTCATCCCGCGTTCGAAGGTGGTCGCGGTCGGCAAGAACTACGTCGACCACGTCGCCGAGTTCGGGGGCGAGGTGCCCGAGGAGCCGCTGCTGTTCCTCAAGCCCAACACGTCGGTGATCGGCCCGGGCGACGCGATCGTGCGCCCGCCGCAGAGCAGCCGAGTCGATTTCGAGGGCGAGCTCGCGATCGTCATCGGCTCGATCGCCAAGAACGTCCCCGCTGCGGATGCCGCCCGCGTGATCTTCGGCTACACGATCGCCAACGACGTGACCGCCAGGGACCTGCAGAAGAAGGACGGCCAGTGGTCGCGCGCGAAGGGGTTCGACACCTTCTGCCCGCTCGGCCCGGTGATCGAGACCGAGTACGACGTGGCCACCGGCACGGTCGAGACGCGCCTCAACGGTGCGGTCACCCAGTCGGCGCCCTTCACCGACATGGTGCACGGGATCGGGGCGATCGTCGCCCACGTCACGGCCGCGTTCACGATGCTGCCGGGTGACGTGATCCTCACCGGCACCCCCGCTGGGGTCGGCGCGATGGTCGACGGGGATGTCGTCGAGGTCGAGATCAGCGGCATCGGCATCCTGCGCAATCCCGTGCGCTGAGCGGCGCCGGTAGGCTGGCTCCCGATGTCTGCGCCCACCTCCCTCCCCTTCTCCACCGCCACCGGAACCGATGTTCGCGTGCGGTTCTGCCCCTCGCCGACCGGAACGCCGCACGTCGGTCTCATCCGCACGGCCCTGTTCAACTGGGCCTACGCCCGGCACACCGGCGGCACGATGATCTTCCGCGTCGAGGACACCGATGCCGAGCGCGACAGCGAGGAGAGCTACCTCCAGCTGCTCGACGGCCTGCGCTGGCTCAAGATCGACTGGGACGAGGGCATCGACGTCGGCGGGCCGAACGAGCCCTACCGCCAGTCGCAGCGCACCGACATCTATCTCGGGATCATCGAGCAGCTCAAGGCCTCCGGCCACCTCTACGAGTCCTTCGCGACCGGCGAGGAGATCGAGGCGCGCAACGTCGCGAACGGCCGCGACCCCAAGCAGGGCTACGACAACTTCGAGCGCGACCTCACCGAGGATGAGCGTGCCGCCTTCCGCGCCGAGGGCCGAGAGCCCGCGCTGCGCCTGCGCGTGCCCGACACCGACCTGAGCTTCGACGACCTCGTGCGCGGCGAGATCACGTTCCCGCGAGGCTCATTCACCGACTTCGTGGTCGTGCGGCCCAACGGCGCCCCGCTCTACACGTTCGTCAATCCGGTGGATGACGCGCTCATGGGCGTCACGCACGTGCTGCGCGGCGAGGACCTCCTGTCATCCACCTCGCGTCAGATCGCGCTGTACTCGGCACTCATCGAGATCGGCATCACGACGTTCGTGCCCCGCTTCGGACACCTGCCCTACGTCATGGGCGAGGGCAACAAGAAGCTCTCCAAGCGCGACCCCGAGTCGAACCTGTTCCACCACCGCGACCGCGGGTTCATCCCCGAGGGGCTCGTGAACTACCTCTCGCTGCTCGGCTGGTCGCTCTCCGGCGATCGCGACGTGTTCTCGATCGACGAGATGACCGCGGCCTTCGACGTCGTCGACGTCAACCCCAACCCGGCTCGCTTCGACGTGAAGAAGGCCGAGTCGATCAACGGCGACCACATCCGCCTTCTGGCGGTGGATGACTTCGCCTCCCGCCTCGAGCCCTACCTCGGTGACCTCATCCGCACCGACGCCGACCGTGCTCTGCTCCTGGCCGCCGCGCCGCTCGTGCAGGAGCGCATGCAGCTGCTCGGCGAGGCCCCCGGCCTGCTGGGATTCCTCTTCACCCCGGATGCCGAGCTCACGGTCGACGCGGACGCCCTCCCCGGGGCGGAGGGCCCCGAGGTGCTCGACGCGGCGCTCTCGGTGCTGCCGGGCATCCCGGACTGGACCTTCACGGCGATCGAGGAGGCGCTGCGCGCCGAGCTGATCGAGGCCCGCGGTCTCAAGCCGCGCACGGCGTTCGGACCACTGCGCAGCGCGATCTCGGGCCGGCGCATCAGCCCGCCCCTGTTCGAGTCGATGGAGCTGCTCGGCCGCGACTCGTCGCTCGCCCGCATCGCCGCCCTGCGCGCCGCCCTCTGACCCGCGGGTTCGACAGGGGCCGATCCCTCGCCTAGCGTGGGGACGGTGACGACGAAGCGGCGACTGATCGGCTGGATCCCGTCGATCGTTCTCGTCGTGATCATCATCGGCGTGATGGTCACGGGCGGCGTGCTGCTGAGCTCCGACCGCGTCAAGCCCGTGGCGAGCCCCACGGTGGGTCAGGTCACCGACCTCAACTGGTCGAGCTTCACGCCCGAGGGCCTGGACTACCTCGCACGCACGCGCGAGGTGCGCATCGACCTCTCCGATGCCCCGGTGGATGCCGCACCGCTCGGCCTGCCCGACGACGGCACGGTCGAGCTCGCCCCGATCGACAACATCGACGTCGTGCTCGACTACTCGCTCATCATCAACGGCGGCGGCGAGGCCCCCGGCGGCGACAAGTTCATCGTCTCGTCGATCGAGATCGAGACCGCGGGTGGCGTGATCACTCACGTGCGAGCCCCCCTGAGCGACCAGCTCAACTTCCGGCAGACGCTCGCCGCGCTCGAGGCCAAGGCCGAGCTGTTCGGCTGGGACACGTCCGGGGAGCAGGCCATCTTCGATCGCGTCGAGGCGGCCACGCGCGCGGGCGAGGCCTACGAGTTCGGCTTCGGGCCGGCCGATCGCATGGGCGTGCCGGTCACGGCGACCGCGTCGTGCGATCCGACGGGGTACTGCGTGGTCGAATATGACGTGACGCCCTCGGTGCGCTAAAGTGGACAGTCGGCTGGGCGCGAGGCATCGCCTCACGAAGGGCCTCACGTGAGTGAGGCTCAGCAACTCAGACGGTGGGGTATGGTGTAATTGGCAACACGGAAGATTCTGATTCTTTTGTTCTTGGTTCGAGTCCAGGTACCCCAGCGCTAGAACGAAGGCCCCCGCAGCCGCGGGGGCCTTCGTCGTTTTCCGGCCTTCACCGGCCCGAGAGCACCTCGGCGGCGAGCACCCGGAGTTCCTCGTCAGCGTCCGCTCCGCGCACCGGCAGCACCTGCAGGCAGACGTGGTCGGCTCCCGCCTCGAGGTGTTCGGCGACCCGCGAGGCGATCGCCCCGGGCCCCGCCGCGAGGGCATCGACGAGACGGTCGCTGCCGTCGAGGTCGTCCTCCGTGAATCCGGAGTCGCGAAGGTTGCGGCGGTAGTTCTCAAGCTCGAGATAGGGCTTCGCGATCGACCGGCGAGCGACCACCCGGGCGGTGTCGGCGTCCGTCCCGACGACGACCCGTTGCTCAGGGGCGAGCAACGGCCCGGCGCCGAGAATGGCTCGCGCGCGACGGGTGTAGTCGGGGTCGACCAGGTACGGATGCGCGCCGGCGGTGCGGGTCGCCGCGAGGTGCAGCATCTTCGGTCCGAGCGCGGCGAGCACCCGCCGGTTCTCGGGGACGCCGCCGGCGTCGAGACCGTCGAGGTACGCGGCCATGGCCGCGAGCGGTCGGGCGGCGCGCTCCCCGCTGGACTCCGGATGCGCGGCCCCGATCCCGAGAAGCAGGCGGTCGGGATGGTGGCCGGCCACGCGGTGGTAGCTCGCGGCGAGAACCTCGGCGGGAGCATCCCAGATCGTGACGATGCCGGTGGCGATCACGAGACGGGTCGTCGCCTCGAGCAGGGACTCGATGAGCACGAGATCGGACGAAGGCGAACTGCCGATCCACAGCGCACCGAACCCCAACTGCTCGATGAGCCGGGCGCGGTTGGGCGTGATGTCCCGGCCGGATGCCCAGATTCCGACGCGGCCCAGGACGAGGTCGGTGCCGCTCACGCGACGGTCCCGGCGATCGGCGTGAGCGGTGCACGACCCTTGAGCACGGCGATGACGTTGTCGACGGCGAGGTCGGCCATCGCGCGGCGGGTTTCGACCGTGGCCGAGCCGAGGTGGGGCGTGAGCATCACCGTGTCGAGCTCGAGCAGGCCCGGATGCACCCGGGGTTCGTCCTCGTAGACGTCGAGTCCGGCGCCGGCGATCGTGCCCGCTCGGAGGGCGTCGACGAGCGCGGCCTCATCGACGACGGCCCCGCGCGCCGTGTTGATGAGGAACGCCGTGGGCTTCATGCGCGCGAGCGCCGCGGCATCGATGAGGTGCCGGGTCTGCGGGGTGAGGGGGCAGTGCAGGGTCACGACGTCGGAGGTCTCGAGCAGCTCATCGAGGGGCATCAGCGTCGACCCGTCGACCTCGTGGCGGCCGGCGTGGGCCACCGTCATGCCGAGCGCGCTGCAGCGGTCGGCCATCGCCTGCCCGATCCGCCCCAGTCCGACCACGCCGAGCTGCTTGCCGCGCAGTCCCGAGCCCAGCATGAAGTCGTAGCGGAACGACCAGGGCGCGCCGGAGCGCACGAGCCGGTCGCCCTCGGCGAGGCGGCGGGTGACGCCCAGGAGCAGTCCGAGCGCGAGGTCGGCCGTGGCATCCACGAGCACGCCGGGGGTGTTCGTGGCGATCACACCCCGGGAGGCGAGTACCGGGATGTCGAGATTGTCGTAGCCCACGGAGACGTTCGCGACGATCTGCAAGGCCGACCCCGCGGCCGAGAGCAGCTCGTCGTCGACCCGGTCGCCGAAGGCGAGGATCGCCGAGGCGCCCGCTACAGCCTCGAGCAACTGCGGCCGCGAGAGGGGATCGCTCTGCGGGGACACCCACACGGCTCCCGGGAGCCGATCGATCGCGGCCGCGGGCAGGGGACGAGTGACAACGATTCGGGACGAGCTCATTCCGCCATTGTCCCGATCAGGACTAGACAGTGACGCTATCCGATAGTTACACTATCGAACATGAAGATCTCCGAGTTGTGCGAGGTGAGCGGTGTTCCGCTGCCCTCGATCAAGTACTACCTGCGCGAGGGACTGCTGCCCGCGGGGGAGCGCACGAGCGCGACCCAGGCCGAGTACAACGAGACCCACGTCGTGCGCTTGCGTCTGATCAAGGCCCTGCTCGAGGTGGGCGGGCTCTCCATCGCCACGGCGAACCGGGTGCTCGCTGCCGTCGACTCGCCGTTCCTTCCGCTGAGCTACGTCTTCGGCGTCGCCCAGTACGCGGTGAGTGACGCGAGCATCTACGACCCGGTTCCGGCCGACAGTGCAGGCCTCGCCGCCGTCGAGGCGATGATCGCCCGGCGCGGGTGGATGGTCTCCGCCGACAACCCCGGACGTCAGGGTGCGGCCCGCGTGCTCGACACCTATGCCGCCCTCGGCCTCGAGCACCTCGCGGAGATCACCGAGGAGTACGCCAGCGCGGCCGAACTCATCGCCCGTTCCGACCTCGCCGCCGTCGCCCGCAGCCAGGCGATCGCCGACATGGCCGAGACCGTCATCGTCGGCACCGTGCTCGGTGACCGGCTCGTCGGCTCCCTGCGTCGGATGGCGCAGGAGCACATTTCGTACCAGATGTTCCCTACCCCGAGGAGTGACTCATGACCAGCACCATCGCCCGCCCGTCCGCCCGACCCGCCGCCCGCCTCGCCGAGGTTCGCTGGCACCGACCCCTTCTCGTGCTCGCCGTGGTCATGGGAGCGCTCACGATCGCCTGCCTCATCGGCCTCCTCGTGGATCCCCGTGAGCTGCTCGGCGTGAGCGTGTGGGAGAAGCCCCTCAAGTTCGCGATCTCCACGGTGGTCTATGCCATCACGTGGTCGTGGCTCATCGGCCAGCTCGAGCGCGGTCGTCGCATCGCGTGGTGGGCAGGGACGGCCTCGGCCGTGCTGCTTCTCATCGAGCTCGCGATCATCGTCGGCGCCGCCGCAACCGGAACGACCAGCCACTTCAACGTGTCGACCGCGTTCAACACGGTGCTGTGGTCGATCATGGCCTTCTCGATCACGGCGCTGTGGATCGCAACATTCCTCGTGAGCATCCTGCTCTTCCGCAACCGCCTGGGCGACCCCGCGCGAACGCTCGCGATCCGCGCCGGAGCAATCATCGCGCTGGCCGGAATGGGGCTCGCGTTCCTCATGACCGGACCGACCGCGGCGCAGCTCGACGACTTCCAGGGCATCGCCGGGGCCCACACGGTCGGGCTCGCCGACGGCGGCCCCGGTCTGCCGGTGCTCGGCTGGAGCACTGTGGCGGGCGACCTGCGCATCCCGCACTTCATCGGGATGCATGCCCTCCAGGCCCTGCCGCTCGCGCTCATCCTGCTCGAGCTGCTCTCACGCCGGGTCGCGGTGCTGCGCGACGTGACAGTGCGCTTCCGCCTCATGATCGTGGCGACCGGGGCGTACGCGGCGACCCTGGGGCTGCTCACGATGCAGGCCCTGCGCGGCCAGTCCATCGTGCAGCCGGATGCCGTGACCTTGGGCATCGCGGGCGTGATCGCCGCGGCATCCCTCGTCGGGGTCGTGGTCTCGCTCACCGCCGGACGGCGCTCGACGCTCGCGACCGTCTGACCGAACTCGTCGGCCCCGCGCTTCTCGGCCCCGCACTGGTCATCGGCGCGGGGCCGACGCGCGTTCAGTTCGGGCGGTGGATCACCTCGCCGCCGAGCGCGGCGATCCACCGAAGCACGCGCGGCCGGGCGGCGACCCACGCGGCGATCATCACGACGAGCGACGCGGCGAACACCGCGACCCCGAGCCAGCTCTCGTCGTCACGCGCCGCATAGATGTGGTTGAGGTTGCGCACCGCCCCCGTCGTGAGCACGAGCGTGACGTGCACGGCGGTGAAGCCGACGAACCAGAGCATCGTGAGCCAGTGCACCGTCTTCACCGGGGCGAGTGGCACGAAGGGCGTGATGCGCTTGAAGCGCACCGACCAGAGCGGCGACAGACGCAGACCGGTCGCGATCGCCAGCGGCGACGCGATGAACACCGTCACGAAGTAGGTGATCAGTTGGAGGGCGTTGTAGTTGATCCACCCGTTGGTCACCGGCCAGTCGAACGACACGTACTGCAGCAGGGCCGAGAGGGCGTTGGGGACGATGTCCCAGCTGGTCGGAACGACCCGCACCCACTGCCCGGTCGCGAACAGCAGCACGATGTAGCTCAGGCCGGTGACCACCCACAGGGCGTCGAGACTGAGGTGGAACCACGCCGTGAGGGTGAGCCGGGTGGGCGGGATGCTCGTGCGGATGAGTCCCGTGTTGCGCCGCACCCAGAACGTGTCCGGACGCCCCTGGTGCCGCAGTTGCCACCCCGTGCGCACGATGAGCAGCAGGAAGAAGCCGTTGAGGAAGTGCTGCCACCCCAGCCACGCCGGGAGCCCGACGGGCGCGCCCGCGGGAAGGGCGGACTCGCCCGGGTAGGTCACCAGAAAGTCGGCCACGGCCGGGACCTCGCGCAGCCAGCGGGCCGCGAGAACGATGAGCACCAACCCGACCAGAGCGGCGGGGATGATCCAGACGAGGCGGCGCATGTCATCCATACGGTATCCCACCCGCGACGCCCGATCGCGCCAGATGAGCGGCGATAATGGCCGGATGATCATCCGCGATGCGACCGACTCCGATCTGGATGCCGTGCTCGCGATCCACAACGCGGCGATCCGCGAATCCACCGCGATCTGGTCCTCCGACGAGGTGGACCGCGCCGACCGCGAGCGGTGGCTCGCGTCGCACCGCGCCGACGGGTATCCGGTGATCGTGGCCGAGCTCGACGGCGCCACGGTCGGCTACGCCTGCACGAGCCGCTGGCGCGAGAAGGACGGCTACCGCCACACCGTGGAGAACTCCGTCTACGTGGATGCCGCGCACCAAGGCCGCGGGATCGGTCGCGCCCTCCTGCGGGAGCTGATCGAGCGATCGCGGGCCGACGGCATCCATGTCATCGTCGCGGGGATCGAGGCCTCGAACCTGCCCTCGATCGCCCTGCACGAGAGCCTCGGCTTCGAGCACGCGGGCACGATCCGCGAGGTCGGCACCAAGTTCGGGCGCTGGCTCGACCTGGCCTACCTCACGCTCACGCTGCCGCGGGACCCCGCTTAGGGGTCGGGCCTAGAGGTCCAACGAGTCCATCGGCTCGAGCACGAGGTACTCGCCCCCGCCCTGCTGCACCGCCCACTCGAGCCGCGCGTTGTTCATGTCGCGTCCGATCTTGGAGACCGGGGCCTCGTGCACGGGCAGGGCCCGGCGCGGCGCGACGGCGAGCACGTAGTCCATCGCCTCGCCGATCTTGAGCCAGGGAGCGCCGACCGGCGCCGCGAGCGTGCCGACGGTGCGGCCCGGCACCGTGTAGGAATCCCCGCCGTAGTAGAACTCATCGTCGACCAGCACGCCGACGTTGTCGACCAGGGGAATCGTCTCGTGGATGAGCGCGTGCTTCTCGCCGAAGAACTCGAGCACGAACGGCTCGATCTCGATGCGGTCACCGTGATGCACGACCTCGATGTCGTGATCCGTTGCCGCGCGCGCGACGCCCTCCGGGGCGAGGATGCGGGCGCCCGGGCTGTTGGTCACCAGCCGGGTGAGTTGCTCGGTGGTCCAGTGGTCGGCGTGTTCGTGCGTGATCACGATCGCGACGACGCCGTGCACGTCGGACAGCGGCATCGTGTACGCGCCGGGATCGATGACGAGACTGGCGCCGGCCTTCTCGAGAACGAGACAGGCATGCTCGTACTTGGTCAGTTTCACGTGTCGAGCCTAGAACAGCGGGTCGCGGCGGGCACGCTGCGCGATCATGGACGAATGGATGACGCCCCGCCCGCCGGCTTCCGCCTCGCGGGGCGGGAGATCCTCGTGAGCCTCGCCGTGCTCATCGCCGTGGGCTACCACCTGGCCGTGCTGGCCGGAGTGCCCGGCACTACGTTCTGGGCGCCTCTCGCGGTCATGCTCGTCGTCGTGGCACTCAGGCTGTGGCTCGAGCGGTCGCTCGGAGGCGGCACCGACCGCGCGATTCCGCTCGTCATCGTCGCACTGGCCTCCGCGGGAGTCACGCTCGCGGCCTGGCGGCTCGTGCTGCCCGACGACCCGGCGTTCATCGTGGAGCGCGTCGTCGCGGTGCTCGTGGTCGTGGGACCGGGTGCTCTCGGGCTCGCCCGGCTGCGGGCAGCGGAGGCCTCGGCGGCACGCCTGGCTCGCGACGGCATCCGCGCGGCGATGCCGGCCGCCCTCGAGCGGCTCGGCCGCGTCGACATCGTGCTCTTCGACACCGCCGGAACGCTGACCACGGGGGAGGGGGCCGTGCGGGCGGTCGTCCCCTCGGGCTCGTGGGCCGCGCCCGACGTGCTCGCCCTGGCGGCGTCCGTCGAGTTCGAGTCCGAGCATCCGGTCGCCCGTGCGATCGTCGCGCACGCGCGAGCGGCATCCGTGACGGTCGCTCCTCCGACCGGTTTCACGTCGCTGGCGGGCCGAGGGGTGCGCGCGGCGGTCGACGGGCGGGAAGTGCTCGTGGGCAGTGCGCGCCTGCTCGACGAGCAGGGCCTTCGGCTCACGCCGGAGCTGCGCTCGGCCGCACAGGCCTCCGAGGCGGCGGGGGCCACCGTCGTGTACGTGATCGTCTCAGGCTCCGTCGCCGGCCTCCTCGCGGTCGAGGATCCGCTGCGGCCCGAGTCGGCCCAGGCGATCGCCCGACTCCGAGCCCACGGGGTGCGGGCGGCGCTCGTCACGGGTGGGTCGCTCGCCGTCGCGGACTGGGTGGCGGTGCGCTTGGGCCTCGACGAGGTCTTCGCCGAGATGCTCCCGGATGACCGCGCCGACCTCGTCTCGCGTCTTCAGCAGCGCGGCGCCCGGGTCGCCGTCGTCGGCGAAGGGGTCGCGGATGCCGACGCTCTCGCGGCCGCGGACGTCGGCATCGCGATCGGCGCGGGACCGGAGACCGTGGCCGACCTCGTCCTCGGGTCCGATGACCCACGCGCAGTCGCCAGCGCGCTCGACACGAGCCGCGCGGTGCGCCGCGCCCGCCGCCGCACGCTCGCCGTGGTGATCGCCTACCACGCGCTCATGATCCCGCTCGCGGCGGGCGTGTTCGCGGGCGTCGGCGTGATCCTCCCGCTGGCCCTCGCCGCGGCCCTGCCGGCGGTACTGCTGGGACTCGTGGTCGCCGTGCGCCTTCGGTAACCTGTCCGGCGGGTCGAGCCTGTCGAGACCTCACCCAACGAGACTCGATCCGCCATGATGGTTCCATGACGACGACGTCCCGCCGCCTCGTGGTGGCCATCAACCCGACCGCGTCCTTCGGCAAGGGCCGGGATGTCGGACCTGCGGTCGTGCAGACCCTTCGCGCTCTCGGCCATGACGTGACAAGCCTCCAGGAGCCCGACTTCGAGCAGCTCATGGAGTCGGGTCGACGCGCGGTCGCCACCAAGCCCGACGCGCTCATCGTCGTCGGCGGCGACGGCATGGTCAACCTCGGCACCAACCTCGTGGCCCGAACAAAAGTGCCGCTCGGCATCGTTCCCTCCGGCACGGGCAATGACATGGCGCGGGGTCTCGGCATCCCGTTCGACAACACGGAGGCGGCGATCGAGGCGCTCGTGACGGCCCTCGCGCTTCCGCCACGGGTGATCGACGCGGCCCTCGTCACGAGTGAGACCGAGGAGCCCCGCTGGTTCGCGTGCGTGCTCTCCGCCGGGTTCGATGCCATCGTCAACGAGCGCGCCAACCAGCTCACCCGCCCCAAGGGCCCGAGCCGCTACCTCGTGGCGCTCGGCCTCGAGCTGATCAAGCTCAAGCCCATCGCGTATCGCCTCACGCTCGACGGCGTGCACATCGAGACGAGCGGCGCCCTGATCTCGGTGGGCAACAACATCTCGCTCGGCGGCGGCATGAAGGTCACGCCCGACGCGAAGGTCGACGACGGCGTGCTCGACGTGCTCGTCGTGCAGGCGCTCGGGCGGCTCTCGTTCCTGCGGATCTTCCCGCGCGTATTCGAGGGCACTCACGTGACCGACCGGCGGGTCACGATCCACAAGGCCAAGCGCATCCGCATCGAAGCGGATGCCGTGGTCGCCTACGCCGACGGCGAGCGCTTCGGCTTGCTCCCGATCGACATCGAGGTCGTGCCGAAGGCCTTGAGGGTGCTCGCCGCAGTACCGTGATCGACTAAGCCGCGGAATCCGTCGACAGGCACGAGTACACCGTGACCTCCTTGCCGTCGCGGTCCTCGGTAGTCACGATGAACTCCTGCTCGGGCTTGACCCCGTCCGCTGCCGCGGCCTTGAACTCCTTGAACGACGGAGAGCAGGCGGCCGAGACCGCGTTCTGAACACCGCCCGCGGACTCGACGGTCGCGGCATCCAGCTCGCCCTGATCGAGCACGATGTAGGTGTGCTCCTCGGCGCACGGCGTCACCATGACCTGGGAGAGGTCGGCATCGTCGAGGAAGGAGAAGCAGTCCCCGGTGAGCAGGGCGGTGGCCTTGATCTCCGAGCTCTCGGTGACCCGCCCGTCGGCATCCCGGGCCGGCCCGAACAGGGCGGCGCAGCCGGCGAGCGCGGTGATCGTGGCGACCGCCGCGACGGCGGTCAGTGCGGAACGGATGGACGGTCTCATGGTGCCCCCAGGGTGCGATGCCAGCGGGGTCGTTTTGGTGCGCCTCTGCCCCGTGTGGCATACTCGTGTAGTTGTCGTGACGGCCCCATCGTATAGAGGCCTAGTACGCCGCCCTCTCACGGCGGTAACGCGGGTTCGAATCCCGCTGGGGTCACCATAGCAAAACCCCCGGTCAGAGCCGGGGGTTTGTTCGTTCTGAGGTGGATTCCGCCGCTTCTGCACGGGGTCGCTCAGGCGATCCGGTCCCGCTCGGCCGCGAGTCGGGCCTGTGCGCCGGTAAGCGGGCGGTCGAGCATCGCGATCTCGCGCGCGGGGATCCCCAGGTCGAGAGCGGCAGCCTGCCAGCGGGAGGTCGCTCGCAGAACATCGTCGAGGATTCCCGCTTGCTCGGCCGGAGCGATCCCGAGAGCCTCGGCAACCCTCCCCAGGGCGCGCGCTTCGCGCGCCGGAGTGCCCTCGCCGTCGAGGGTCGTGGTGCGGGGTATTCCGTCGATGGGGTTCGGGGTGATGTCGAACGCCGGAGACAGCTCCCAGCCGCCGGGGAACCACAGCAGTCCATGGTTCTTGAGATGATCGTCCGTGTTTCGGAGCGCGATGTTGACCGCAGCCCGGCGCCAGAGATCTCGCACGGTGCGGCTGTAGTCCGCGACGTCGAACTCACGGAAAGACTCGGCGAGATCGAGATAGTCCCCCGACGCGGGGTCAGCGGCTCCGCTGAGCGTGAACGCTGACAGGTAGGGGATGCGATGGTCGTCTTCGGTGCGGTCGAAGCGCTCGAGGAGGAGGGCGCGGCCTCTGCCGAGAGGATGCAGCCGAGTGCGTGGAACCGCCACTCCCGCGTCGGCGGCGAGATCGAGGCACACCTTCTCCCACGCCATCGCATCGATCTCGTCGGTGGTTGACGAGAATTTCGCGATCGAGAGATGGCCGTCGACGACGATCGAGGCCTTCGGGCGCACGCCGCCCAGATTGGCGCTCCCGGCCTCGAGAAGACGGCGAACTGCGGCGAGGTCGTCGGGATCCTCTTCGACGGCGAGGGCCGATGCCGCGAGATCGTCGATCGCGACCAGCCGAGGAATCTCGTGCGATGACGCGACGAACTCGGGTTCCGACTCGGCAGTGGCCAGTCGCAGGGCGCCGATGCGGGCGAGATCGTCGACCCCGAGCACATAGTCGACGTCGGAGAGTGCCTCGCCGCGTCGGGCGCGCAGCATCAGTCTCCGTCCCCATCCATCGGGGCCGGCGTCGAGGAGCCCGCGTGGCAGTGCTGAGGTGACGTGATGACGAACAGATAGCGGAACGCTCGGATCGAGCGCGATCCGGTAGGGGCGGGCCAGATAGCCGGGGTCGTACTCGAGATCCACTCTGAGCGTGCGCTCGTCGCGAACCTCCGCATCAACGGTTGCCATCGGCACCGCCGACCCGGCGAGATCGAGGTGAACGGCGAACACCCGACGAGTCATCGACGCACCCGCACCGGAAGCGTGCGGTCGGCGCTCGCCCGGCCGAGATCCGACTCGTAGGGGTCGAGCGCGACGAGGACGCGGTCGGTGATCCCGAGAACCCGCGCCACCGCGAGAAAGGAGCCCAGCCCAACGCCGGGGTCGCCGTGCTCGATCTTGGTGAGCGTCGGCCGCGAGATTCCGGCGCGTTCGGCAACCTGCGCCGCCGTATAGCCGAGCAGCTTGCGCCACGCCGTGACGTGCTCACCGAGGCGATGCGCGTCCCGCTCGATGATCCGCGATGACATGGTCCTCCTTATGCAAACCATTATTGCCACAATCCCTGATAAAGGCAAGAATCGTTTGCATTAGAGCCAGTTAAGTTGCTGCCGTGAGACGAGTAATCAGCGCTTCTTCAGGCGCTCCATCTCGGCCGTGATGGCATCCTCGGAGATCACGCCGCGCGGGCCGAAGACGGCGATCGCCTGGAACAGCGCGCCGACACCCATGCCACCGATCACCCACCCGGGCCAGAAGTAGCCCATGCCGCTGAGCGCCCAGATTCCGGTCACGAGCACCGAGACGGCCAGCCAGATCAGCAGGTAACGGTAGAACTCGTTGCGGGCCTTGATCCGCTTGTGTGCGATCGAGCGCAGTTCCTCATCGTTCATGCGTCCGAGGCTACTCCGCTAGGCTGGCGGGGCGAAGGGGAGTATCCCACCTCGCCGACCTCGTCAGTACGAGCCCCGATGTCGCGGCTCCGGGGCGGCGGCATCCACCGGTCATGTCGGGCGCGGATGCGGGAGAGACTTTCGGGCCTTGCCGACCTCCTGATTGGACCCCCATGGAAGCCGCTCTCCCCGCTTGGTTCGAGATTACGTCGTATGTCGTTCTTCTCGGCATCCTGACGGTCGACCTCATCCTCGCCTACCGGCGTCCGCACATTCCCACCACACGGGAGTCGGCTCTGTGGGTGAGCTTCTACGTGGTGCTGGCCCTCGTCTTCGCGGGTCTGATGCTGTGGCAGGGCTCGGTCGACCACGCCGCCGAGTTCATCGCGGGCTGGGTCACCGAGTACTCGCTGTCGATCGACAACCTCTTCGTGTTCGTCATCATCATGGCGAGGTTCTCCGTGCCGAGGAAGTACCAGCAGGAGATCCTCATGGTCGGCATCATCATCGCCCTCGTGCTGCGCGGGATCTTCATCATCCTCGGCGCGCAGCTCATCGAGAACTTCTCCTGGATCTTCTACCTCTTCGGCGCGTTCCTCCTCTACACCGCCATCACGCAGGTGTTCGAGAACCACAAGGAGATGGAGGAGAAGGAGAGCGCGGTCATCCGCTTCCTGCGCAAGCGCGTCCCGATCACCAACGAGTTCGACGGCTCCAAGCTGCGCACCACGATCGACGGCAAGAAGGTGTTCACGCCGATCCTCATCGTCTTCGTCGCCATCGGCACGACCGACCTCGTGTTCGCCCTCGACTCGATCCCGGCCATCTTCGGCATCACGCAGGACCCGTTCATCGTCTTCACGGCCAACGTCTTCGCGCTCATGGGTCTGCGCCAGCTCTACTTCCTGCTCGGCGACCTCATCGAGAAGCTCGAGTACCTGCACTACGGCATCGCCTTCATCCTCGCGTTCATCGGCGTGAAGCTCTTCTTCCACGCCCTGCACGAGAACGAGGTGCCCTTCATCAACGGCGGGCAGAAGGTGGAGTGGGCTCCCGAGATCTCCACGTGGACGTCGCTCGCCGTGATCCTCGGCGCGATGGCGGTCTCCGTGGTCGCGAGCCTCATCAAGATCCGGGTGGATGCTCGCCGGCGCGACCGGGAGCTCGTCGAGTCGGAGTAGTCGTTTCGGCAGAATGCTACGCTCGAGGGATGCGTTTCGATCGACTCCTTCTTCGTCGCCGCGACGAGGCTTAGTCCCCCTTGCCTCCCCCGTCGCGGAGTTCCCACGACGGCCGGGGCCACCGATCGAAGAAGGACTTGAGCATGACCTCCCCTGAATTCCACCGCCCCAGAACCCTCGCCGAGAAGGTGTGGGATGACCACCTGGTCGCCAAGGGGGAGGACGGGTCTCCCGACCTCATCTTCATCGACCTCCACCTGCTGCACGAGGTGACGAGCCCCCAGGCCTTCGACGGCCTGCGGATGGCGGGACGCCCGGTGCGCCGCCCCGACCTCACGATCGCGACCGAGGACCACAACACCCCGACGCTGGCCATCAACCAGCCGATCGCCGACCCCATCAGCCGGGTGCAGATCGAGACGCTGCGGGCGAACGCCCAGGAGTTCGGCATCCGCCTGCACTCGCTCGGCGATATCGAGCAGGGCATCGTGCACGTCGTCGGCCCGCAGCTCGGACTCACGATGCCGGGCATCACGGTGGTCTGCGGTGACTCGCACACGAGCACCCACGGCGCGTTCGGGGCCATGGCGTTCGGCATTGGCACGAGCGAGGTCGAGCACGTGCTCGCCACGCAGACGCTCCCGCTGCAGCCCTTCAAGACGATGGCCATCACGGTCGAGGGCGAGCTCAAGCCCGGCGTGACGGCCAAGGACATCATCCTCGCGGTCATCGCGAAGATCGGCACCGGCGGCGGTCAGGGCTACGTGCTCGAATACCGCGGCAGCGCCATCCGCGCCCTCTCCATGGAGGGCCGCATGACGATCTGCAACATGTCGATCGAGGCGGGTGCGCGGGCCGGCCTCGTCGCTCCGGACGAGACCACCTACGCCTACCTCAAGGGCCGCCCGCACGCGCCCGCCGGTGCGGACTGGGATGCCGCCGTCGCCTACTGGAACACCCTCGCCACCGACGCTGACGCGGTGTTCGACGCCGAGGTGTTCCTCGACGCGAACGACCTCGAGCCGTTCGTCACCTGGGGCACCAACCCGGGCCAGGGCGTCTCGCTGAGCCACGCCGTGCCGAATCCCGCCGACTACGAGGACCCCAACGACCGCGCGTCCGCCGAGCGGGCGCTCGAATACATGGACCTGGAGCCCGGCACGCCGATGAAGGACATCCGAGTGGATGCCGTGTTCATGGGCTCGTGCACCAACTCACGGATCGAGGACCTCCGCGCCTTCGCCTCGGTGATCCAGGGCCGCAAGAAGGCCGACCACGTGCGGGTCATGGTCGTGCCCGGCTCGGCCCGCGTGCGGCTCGAGGCCGAGGCTGAGGGGATCGACAAGATCGTCGAGGAGTTCGGCGCCGAGTGGCGCTTCGCCGGCTGCTCGATGTGCCTCGGGATGAACCCCGACCAGCTCGCGCCGGGGGAGCGCTGCGCCTCGACCTCCAACCGCAACTTCGAGGGACGGCAGGGGAAGGGCGGTCGCACGCACCTCGTGAGCCCGCTCGTCGCCGCGGCGACCGCGATCCGCGGCACGTTGTCGAGTCCCTCGGATCTCGCGGGTGAGGTCTCGACGGGCTCGACCCGCGGAACGGCGGAGGTGAAGTGATGGACAAGATCAGCACCGTCACGGGCATCGCCGTTCCGCTGGAGCGCTCCAACGTCGACACCGACCAGATCATCCCCGCCGAGTTCCTCAAGCGCGTGACCAAGACGGGCTTCGACGACGCCCTGTTCTTCGCGTGGCGGCAGGACCCCGACTTCGTGCTCAACCGCGAGCCGTTCGCGGGCGGACCCGGCCGGGGCACGCGAGTGCTCGTCGCCGGCTCCGATTTCGGCACCGGATCCAGCCGCGAGCACGCGGTGTGGGCGCTCCGCGACTACGGGATCGGCGCCGTGCTGTCGGCACGCTTCGGCGACATCTTCCGCGGCAACTCCGGCAAGCAGGGCCTCGTCGCGGCCCAACTCGCCGAGAAGGACATCGAAACGATCTGGATGATCATCGCGGAGCACCCGGGCATCGAGGCATCCGTCGATCTCGTCGCGCGAACGGTGACCGTCGGCAAGACCGGCTTTGCCTTCGAGATCGACGATTACACTAGGTGGCGTTTGCTTGAAGGCCTCGATGACATCGGATTAACTCTTCGCGACGAGTCCGCCATCACCGAGTTCGAAGGCCGCCGCGAGAGTTGGCGCCCGACGACCCTCCCGGCGAAATAGCTTTCCGGTCGATCCGGCCCCCGACGCACGACCCCAGAACGAGGTGACCATGAATTCCTTGACCAAGGATGCCCAGAAGGCAGCCGAGCGCGTGGGATTGCTGTCCGACAAGATCATCATCAACGGCGGCAAGCCGCTCAAGGGGCGCGTCGATGTTCGCGGCGCCAAGAACCTGGCGACCAAGGCGATGGTCGCCGCACTTCTCGCCGACACCCCGAGCACGCTGCGCGATGTTCCCGCGATCAGCGATGTCGGCGTCGTCACGGGCATGCTCGAGGCCTACGGCGTTTCCGTCACCCCGATCGGCGAGGGCGCTCTGCTCCTCGATCCGTCGAACGTGCTCAAGGCGCACTTCGCGCAGATCGACGCGCTCGCCGGCTCCAGCCGCATCCCGATCCTGTTCTGCGGTCCTCTGCTGCACCGCCTCGGTGAGGCGCTCATCCCCGACCTCGGGGGATGCCGCATCGGCGACCGCCCGATCGACTTCCACCTCAACGCGCTGCGCGCCTTCGGTGCCGTCGTCGACAAGAGCTACGAGGGCATCCGCCTCACAGCGCCGAACGGGCTCAAGGGCGCCAACATCGAACTGCCCTATCCGAGCGTCGGCGCGACCGAGCAGGTGCTGCTCACCGCGGTGCTCGCCGAGGGCGTGACCGAGCTCAAGAACGCCGCCATCGAGCCCGAGATCATGGATCTCATCGCGATCCTCCAGAAGATGGGCGCGATCATCAACGTCGAGCCCAACCGCGTGATCTTCATCGAGGGAGTCGAGAAGCTCGAGGGTTACGAGCACCGCGCCCTGTTCGACCGCAACGAGGCGGCGAGCTGGGCCTCCGCGGCTCTCGCCACCAAGGGCGACATCTTCGTCGCCGGCGCGAAGCAGCAGGAGCTCATGACGTTCCTCAACATCTACCGCAAGGTCGGCGGCAAGTTCGACATCCATGAGGACGGCATCCGGTTCTACCACCCGGGCGGCACCCTCAAGCCGGTCGTCGTGGAGACCGACGTGCATCCCGGATTCATGACCGACTGGCAGCAGCCCCTCATCGTGGCGCTGACCCAGGCCGAGGGGCGCTCGGTCGTTCACGAGACCGTGTACGAGAACCGATTCGGGTTCACGGAGGCGCTCATCGACATGGGGGCCAACATCGTCGTGCACCAGGACGGCCTCGAGTCGATCAGCCGTCGCGTGCCGCGCCGCCCGCTCGAGCAGGCCGCGGTGATCATCGGTCCGACCCCGCTGCACGGGGCCGACATCGAGATCCCCGACCTTCGCGGCGGGTTCAGCCACCTCATCGCGGCGCTCACGGCGTCGGGCCAGTCGACGGTGACGAACGTCGGCATCATCAGCCGTGGGTATGAGCACTTCATCGACAAGCTCACCGACCTCGGCGCCGACTTCATCTACGAGGGCTGATCGTGGCGGGGAAGGCCGAGACGGCGCCGCGGCGGGGGGCCGATAAGACCGTCGGCTGGCGGATCCTCGCGGCCTTCGTCATCCCCTTCCTGCTGCTGCTTGCGCGCTACAAGGTGCGCAATCCCGACGCGATCCCGGTGGCGGGTGCCTTCATCCTCACGCCGAACCACTACACGAACTTCGACCCGCTCGTCACGGCGTATGCGCTGTGGAAGAGCGGCCGAGTGCCGCGCTTCCTCGCCAAGGCGGGGCTGTTCCGCGTCCCCGTGCTCGGCGCGATCCTGCGCGGCACCGGCCAGATCCCGGTCGAGCGGGCGGGCACGTCCGGCGGTCCGGACCCGCTTGCCGCCGCGAGCCGACTGGTGGATGACGGACTCGCCCTGATCGTCTACCCGGAGGGCACGCTCACGCGCGACCCCGACATGTGGCCGATGCGCGGCAAGTTCGGCGCGGTGCGCCTCGCGCTCGAGCACGGCATCCCGATCATCCCGTGCGCGCACTGGGGCGCTCAGGCGGTGCTCCCGCGGTACTCGAAGAAGTTCAGCCTGTTCCCCCCGAAGGACATCGACATCGTCTTCGGGGCGCCAGTCGATCTGAGCCCGTGGGCGGATGCTCCGCGCTCGAGCCAGACCTACGCCGAGGCCACGACCGCGGTGATGAATGCGATCACCGCGCTGGTCGAGGACCTCCGCGGCGAGAAGGCCCCCGCCGAGCGCTGGGACCCCGCGCAGCACGGCCAGACCGAGATCGGCCGATTTTGAGCGACGACGCGACGACGGGTCGACGGGTCGCCGTCCTCGGCGCCGGATCGTGGGGCACCACCTTCGCGAAGATCCTCGCCGACGGCGGATCCCACGTCACCATCTGGGCGCGCCGCCCCGAGCTCGCCCGCGAGATCTCCGAATCGAAGCGCAACAGCGACTACTTGCCCGGCATCAACCTTCCCCGCACCCTGTGGTCGTCATCGAGGCTCCCCGAGGTGCTCGAGGGCGCCGAGCAGGTCTACCTCTCGGTGCCGTCCCAGTCGCTGCGGGAGAACCTGCGGATCGTGCGTGAGCTGATCCCGACCGACGCGCGGATCGTGTCGCTCATGAAGGGCGTCGAGCGGGGCACGGGCGCGCGCATGAGCGAGGTCATCCGGGCGGAACTCGGAATCGACGGTGAGCGCGTGGCCGTCGTCTCCGGCCCCAACCTCGCCCTCGAGATCGCCAAGGAGCAGCCGACCGCCGCCGTGGTCTCGAGCGAGAACCTCGACACGGCCACCGAGGTCGCCAAGACGGCGACCAACCGCTACTTCCGATCGTTCGTCAATCAGGATGTCATCGGTACCGAGTTCGGTGGCGTGCTCAAGAACCTCATCGCCGTGGCGATCGGCATCGTCGACGGTGTCGGTTACGGCGAGAACACCAAGGCCTCGATCATCACCCGCGGCCTCGCGGAGATGACCGACTTCGCGGTCGCGTACGGCGGCCGGGCCGAGACGCTCGCCGGCCTCGCCGGCCTCGGCGACCTCATCGCCACGTGCGAGTCGTCGCTCTCGCGCAACAACACGGCGGGCCGACTGCTGGGCCAGGGCTTCAGCTACTCCGAGGTGATCAAGCAGATGAATCAGACGGCGGAGGGTCTCGCCTCGGTCGCGCCGATCCTCGAGCTCGCCCTCGCCAAGCACGTGCAGATGCCGATCGTGAGCCAGGTCGCCGAGGTGCTCGCCGGTACTCTGGATCCGCGGGACATCGCCCCGCACCTCACGACCGACGACCTGCCGCAGGGGGAGTAGATGCTCACCGTCGCCCTTCTCTTCGGTGGCCGGTCCTCCGAGCACACGATCAGCTGCGCCACCGCCGGTGGCGTGCTGTCGGCGATCGACCGCACGAAGTACCGGGTCATCCCCATCGGCATCACGCGCGAGGGCGGATTCACGCTCCAGCCGGATGACGCCGCTCGCTTCCTTCTCAACCCCGCGAACATGCCCGTGGTCGAGGACAACGGCACGCGCGTGCACTTTCCGGAGTCGACCGCGACCCGCGAGTTCACTCTCACGGATGCCACGGGTGCAACCAGTTCGCTCGGCGACGTCGACGTGGTGTTCCCGATCCTCCACGGCCCGTGGGGCGAGGACGGCTCGATCCAGGGGATGCTCGAGCTCATCGGTCTGCCCTACGTGGGTGATGGCGTTCTCGCGAGCTCCCTCGGCATGGACAAGCACTTCGCGAAGATCGCGTTCCAGGCCGCCGGCATCCCCGTCGCGCCCGGCGTCACGGTGACGCGACGCGACTGGGCGACGGCGCCCGCGGCGGTCGCGGCACTCGTGGAGCCGCTGGGCTGGCCCGTGTTCGTCAAGCCTGCCCGGGCCGGGTCGAGCGTGGGCGTCACGCGCGCGGCATCCCCCGAGCAACTGCCGGCCGCGCTCGCGACAGCACTGGCGGAGGACAGCAAGGCCCTCGTCGAGTCGGCGATGGTCGGCCGCGAGGTGGAGTGCGGCGTGCTCGGCGGACGCAACGGGGGAGCGCCCCGCGTCTCGCTTGCGGGCGAGATCGTCATCACCGGCCGCGACTTCTACGACTTCGATGCCAAGTACCTCGACGCCCCCGGGATCGAGCTCGTCTGCCCGACGACGCTCACCGACTCCGAACTCGCGTCGATCCAGGAGCTCGCGGCGCGGGCGTTCGAGGCGATCGGCGGGGCGGGTCTCGCGCGCGCCGACTTCTTCCTCACCGCCGACGGGTTCGTGATCAACGAGCTCAACACGATGCCCGGCTTCACGCCGATCTCGATGTTCCCCAAGTGCTGGGAGGCGAGCGGGATGACCTACACCGAGCTCATCGACGAGCTCATCCAGTTGGGGCTCGAGACCGTCCGCTGACGCGCGCCTCTGCGGGTTGAGTAGCGCGAAGCGCGTATCGAAACCTCGGTGCGATCAACCCGGGAACGGATGCGCGATTCGGCAGTGCAGCAGGTCGGCGTCGAACCGGGGTCCCTCGTCGAGAGTGGGGGCCGTCCACGCGTAACCGCCGTGATCGAGAGTGCGCGCATCATGACCCGCGAGGGCGAGGCACGCGACGAGCATGGATGCGGCGTCGTCACTGGGGGCATAGTTGACGATGGTCCGACGGAAGCCGGTCTCCTGACGCATGATGTAGGTCCACATGTCTTCGCCGTTGCGCTCGGAAAGGCCGACCGCCATCGCGCGATCGTTGACGAACTCGCGCTCCGTGGCGATCGCGACCACTTGGGCGGACGTGAGTCCCACTACGGTGGCGCACATGATCGCGGCCATCCGCGCTCGGTGGTTCATCCGACGAGTCAACGCCCGCGCGGCTCCCCTCGTCAACTGCCGGGAGGCTCGCATGCGCCATCGACCGGCAACTGGCCGACCGGGTAGGCGAGGTCGGTGAGGGCGTCGAGCCCGGAGGCGGCCGTAGCGTCGACGATCACCTCGACCGCGGGGGTGCGCCCGTAGGTCGTGAACACATAGGACGGGTCGTTGGTGTCGTCGCGCAGCCAGTCGACGCCATCCACGGTCACGCACACCAACGTCGACGTCGGTCCGGGCGCCGGTACCCCGCACCGCAGGATCACGCCGACGGGCTCGCCCCACGCCCCGGTGGCCTGGGCGTTGGTCTCCCGCGCCGGAAGCGTCGCCACCGTGTCGGGCAGCCGAACCGTCACTTCCGCGCACGCCGGGTCGGCAGCGCCATCGGCGGGTTCGAGGGCGACCGTCGGCGCGCAGCCGACGAGACCGAGCACGAGAAGGGGGACGAGCGCGAGCGGAACGCGGTTCACCCTCCCACGTTACCCGAGCGACTGCACGGCATCCGTGGCGGCCACCTGCGCTGCGGTCGCCGAGGTCGACGCGATGGCGGCGTCGGCGGCGTCGAGCCGTGCTTGAGCGATCTCCTTCTCCTCGGTGGTCGTCTCCTCCGAATGGAGAACTCGCGTCCACTCCCGGCGGTCCTGCTCAGGCATGCTTCGATCGTACGCTGGGACCAGCGAACGGGCCTGTGCCCCGAACGGGGACGCCTGCCGGAAAGCGAAGGCTCAGTTGTCGTACCAGGTGACCGTGCCATCCGCGTTCCAGATGATGCCCCAGAACCCACGGTCGACGTCGATCCCGTTATCGCGGAAATCGGCGAGCGTGGTGCAGCGCGGGGATGCCATGGAGCCCTCACGCAGAACAACGCAGATCTGCTGGCCGCTACTGAGGACACCCCACGCCGTGGCCCCACCGTCACCGGTGCCGAGGTCGGTCACGGTCGTGATCGTGTCGGGGGCGACGAGGCTTTCGATCCCGAGCAGTTCATTCGGATCGAGAACGTCGGGATCCGCGGGGTCTCCGCCGGGCAGGTCGGCCTCCCGAGCCGGCGAAAGGGCGAGAGAGCGGACAGGCGGAGGACCAACGGGGGCTCGGGGCACGGCGACCGGCACGACCGCGACAGCCGCTACAAGGATCGAACCCACTGCGATCACCCAGGGCAGCGCTCGTCTCCGCATCGGGGCGAGCCGCGGCGAGCTGACTTCGTCCGATTGCACGACTGTCGAGCTCTCGTCGAGCAGACGGAGAGCGTCGGCCCGCTCGTCATTCGTCGAGTCTCGGCCGTACGCGATCCGTTCCCACTCCCGGCGTTCGATCGGCTCCATTTCCTGATCATAAGTCGGAATTCTGCGAGGACCGCGAGCGCACTACCGTGGAACCCATGACTGCCGACGAGACCCTGGGTTCGATCGGCGAGGCCGGGGTGCTGGCGCGCATCTTCCCCCGTCTGCCGGATGCGGCATCCGCGCTGATCGGTCCAGGGGATGACGCGGCGGTCGTCGCCGCCCCGGACGGCCGCTTCGTCGTGACGACGGACATGATGATCCACGGCCCCGACTTTCGACTCGCGTGGTCGAGCCCTGCGGACCTCGGCTGGAAGGCCGCGGCCTCGAACCTCGCCGACATCGCGGCGATGGGTGCTGTGCCGTCGGCACTCGTGGTCGCGCTCGCTGCTCCCGCTGACACGCCCGTGGCGTTCCTCGAGTCGTTCGCCGATGGACTCCGCGAGGGCTGCGCCTCGATGGCGCCCGGGTGCGGCGTCGTCGGCGGTGACCTCTCGGTGTCCACAACCCTCACGATCGCGGTCTCCGCCTTCGGTGACCTCGAGGGCCGCGCGCCCGTGCTGCGATCCGGTGCGCGCCCCGGGGACGTCGTGGCGGTGTCCGGCCCGCTGGGGCTCGCCGCCGAGGGACTGCGCGTGCTCTTCGAGCTCGGGGTCGTCGACGGCAGCCCGGATGCCACGGCCGCTGCCCGCGCCGCCGCCGAGCATCCCGTGGCCGTCGCCGCCCAACTCAGGCCACGCCCGCCGATCGCGGACGGCCCTGCCGCCGCGATCGCGGGAGCCACCGCGATGATCGACCTCAGCGACGGGCTCGCGCTCGATGCGCGGCGCATCGCCCGCGCTTCGGGCGTCGCACTCGACCTCGCCGAGGTCACGCCACTCGAACTGACCGGGGGCGAGGACCACTCGCTTCTCGCGACCTTCCCGGCCGACGTGGCCATACCCGCGGAGTTCCGGGTTATCGGGGTCGTCAGGGCGGGGGAGGGGCTGCTCGTCGACGGCGTGCCGTTCGACGCGCGCGGCGGCTGGGACCCCTACGAGGGCTGGAACGGCGCCGCGGGCTGACCGCCCCGGCGGGTCGAGCTCGTCGAGACCTCACCGGCGAGTGCTCACTCCTCCCGGTTCTCCAGCCAGTACAGCTGCTTCGTCAGCTGGTTGATGATGCGCTGGTACTCGGCCTGCTCCGCGGCGACCCGGGCGTTGTTGATCGCCGTGTCGATCACCACGACGGTGAGGGCGATGACGATCGCCGTCAGTCCCGCGATGATCGCGAGCAGCAGACGCGTGCTGGGCGGGCGGCGAGTCATGCGCGCACGAGCCAGTAGAGCGCCGTGTCGCCGTAGTCCTTGCGGCGGTCGAGCTCGAGGCCGGCGGGCCAGGCGGGTTCCGGGGAGCGCACGCTGCGCTCGACGATGACCACGGCATCCGGGCTCAGGCGGGGCTCGAGCGCCCCGAGCGCGAGCTCGAGCTCGGGATTGCCGAGGTCGTAGGGCGGGTCGAGGAACACGAGTTCCCACTCGGCCACCGACCCTGCGAGAAACGGCTGCACCGCCTGCGCCGAGGTCACGATGGTCGGGACCTTGCCCTTCGGCGCCTGCGCGGCGACGCGCGCCGCGTTCTGCTTGGCGGCTCGGATCTCGCGATCGACGAGCGTGATCTGCCGGGCACCGCGGGAGGCCGCCTCGAGTCCGAACGATCCCGAGCCCGCGTAGAGGTCGAGCACCCGGGCTCCGTCGAGCAGGTCGCGCGCCTCGAGCGCGGAGAAGATCGCCTCCCGCACCCGGTCGCTCGTGGGCCGGGTTCCGGACCCCGGCACTGTGAGGGAGATCGATCCCGCGAATCCGGCGATGATCCGCGTCACGTCAGCCCCAGAACCGGAACAGGTTGTAGCCGGCGCCCATGAGAACTCCGGGCACGCCGAGGGCATTGAGGATGCCGAACACGAACCCGAAGAACGCCGCGTTCACGGCGGGGATCCAGAGCAACCCGAACAGGATCAGCACCGCGAACGGCGCGACCGGAACGACCTTCGCGATCCACGCCCGAGGGAGGTAGGGCTCGATGATCCCGAAACCGTCGAGTCCCGGCACGGGCAGCAGGTTGAGCACGGCGGCCGTCACCTGCAGGAAGAGCAGGAACGCGACCGCGGCCCAGAACGGGCTCGCGCCCGTGCGCGTGGCGAGCGCGAATGCGAGCACGAGTGCGATCGCGATGTTCGTCACCGGTCCGGCCGCGGAGACCCGACTGCGGGCGCCGCGCGTGCGCAGGGCGCCGTGGTCGACGAACACCGCGCCGCCCGGCAGGCCGATGCCGCCGAGGAGCACGAAGACGAGCGGCAGCACGATGCTGAACAGCGGGTGCGTGTACTTGAGCGGGTCGAGCGTGAGGTAGCCGCGATAGGCGACCGACACATCGCCGTTGCGGTACGCGATCACCGCGTGCGCGTACTCGTGCAGGCACAGCGAGATCACCCAGCACACGGCCACGAAGACGAAGGTGAGGATGCCCGGATCGAGCAGCTCGTTCCAGAGCGCCCACCCGGAGAACGCGGCCACCACCAGCAACCCGAGGAAGATCGGGCTGGGGGCGCGCGACGGGGTGCTCGTCGCGGTCGGCTGCGTCATCCGGCCATCCTCCCACGGCGGGTCGTCGTCGCCCGCGGGTACCCTCGAAGCGTGACCCATCCCCTCGACGTCAAGCTCGCGACCCCGCTCGGCGGGCGAACGGCGGCGGCGTTCGCGAAGGGCCTCGGGCTCGTGACCGTCGGGGATCTGCTGAGCCACTACCCGCGTCGCTACGCGCGCCGCGGCGAGCTCACGGCCCTCACGCAACTCCCGCTCGACGAGAACGTCACGATCGTCGCCGAGGTGCTCGAGGTGCGGTCCCGCCCGATGCAGGCGCGCAAGGGGTCGATCCTCGAGGTGCGCATCAGCGACGGCAAGGGCATCCTCACCCTCACGTTCTTCAACCAGGCCTGGCGGGCCAACGAGCTCAAGCCGGGCGTGCGGGGCATCTTCGCCGGCAAGGTGGGCGACTACCGGGGCAGCCTCCAGCTCGCGCATCCCGACTACGAGCTGTTCGAAGAGGATGCCGACCCGGCGACCGCGAAGGCCTGGGCCGAGCTGCCGATCCCGATCTATCCGGCCACCTCCACGGTCGCGAGCTGGCAGCTGCAGAAGGCGATCGGGGTGGTGCTCGACACGCTGCCGCCGATCGACGATCCGGTTCCGGATGCCGTGCGCGCCGACCGTAAGCTCCTTCCGTTCCGCCGGGCCCTCGAGCTCGTGCACCGTCCCCAGGTCGACAGCGACTGGGGGGCCGCGCGCAAGACGCTCAAGTTCCAGGAGGCGTTCGTGCTTCAGGCGGCGCTCCTCCAGCGCCGCGCCCGGCTGAGGGAGACTGCGGCGACGGTGCGCTCCGCGGGCCCGCTGCTCGAGGGATTCGACGCGACCTTGCCGTTCACGCTCACCGGGGACCAGCGCACCGTGGGGGAGCAGATCGCCGCCGACCTCGAGGCGGCGGTGCCGATGAACCGACTCGTGCAGGGCGAGGTCGGATCGGGCAAGACCCTCGTCGCGCTGCGGGCGATGCTCGCGGTCGCCCAGTCGGGCGGGCAGTCGGCCCTCCTCGCTCCAACCGAAGTGCTCGCCCATCAACACCTTCGCTCGATCGTGCGCACGCTCGGGCCGGACCTCGCCGCGCGCCTGCGACCCACGCTGCTCACGGGCCAGCTCCCGGCGGCGGAGCGCAAGAAGGCCCTGCTCGCGGCCGTCTCCGGCTCGGCTCACATCGTCGTCGGTACGCACGCCCTGCTCGGCGACACCGTCGGCTTCTTCGACCTGGGTCTCGTGGTCGTCGACGAGCAGCACCGGTTCGGCGTCGACCAGCGCGAGGCGCTGCGGGCCAAGGGCGCCCAACCGCCCCACGTGCTCGTGCTCACGGCCACCCCCATCCCGCGCACGGTCGCGATGACCGTCTTCGGCGACCTCGACGTGTCGTCGATCGCCGAGCTGCCGGCCGGGCGATCGCCGATCTCGAGCCACGTCGTGCCGCTTGCCGAGAAACCCGGGTGGATGTCGCGCGTGTGGGAGCGCGTGGCCGAGGAGCTCGCGCAGGGCCGTCAGGCGTTCGTGGTGTGTCCGGCGATCGACGCCAAGAACGTGGAGCAGGGGGAGGAGGTTGAGGTCGGGGAGGTCTCGACGAGCTCGACCCGCGTGAGCAACGTCACCCAGGTGCTCGAGTCGATGCGCGCCAACCCCCTCTTCGCCGGCCGTCGCATCGAGGCCCTCCACGGTCGCCTCCCGGGCGAGGAGAAGGACGCTCTCATGCGCGCCTTCGCCGAGGGCGCGATCGACGTGCTCGTCGCCACGACGGTCATCGAGGTCGGCGTCGACGTGCCGAACGCCTCGGCGATGGTCGTGCTCGACGCTGACCGCTTCGGCGTCTCCCAGCTGCACCAGCTGCGCGGCCGTGTGGGCCGGGGTGGCGTGCCCGGGCTGTGCCTGTTCGTCACGGGGGCGGAGGAGGGCACGCTCGCCCGCGACCGGGTAGAGGCCGTGGCATCCACGCTCGACGGATTCGAACTGGCGAACAAGGATCTCGAGCTGCGGCAGGAGGGCGACGTGCTCGGCAGCGTGCAGTCGGGCGGTCGCTCCAGCCTCCGGCTCGTGCGCGTCGCGACCGACGGCGACCTGATCGCCGAGGCGCGCGATCTTGCCGCCGGCATCCTCGACGCCGATCCCGCACTGGATGCTCACCCGGCGCTGCGCGAGGCCCTCGCCCGGCGGCTCGACGCCGAGGCGGAGGCGTTTCTCGCGAAGGGCTGATCCAGCCGTCACGGTAACAGGGACGTAACGTGCGCCGGGTAGTCTGGAACCCATGAACAGGATCGCCGTCGTTCCTGGGTCGTTCGACCCGATCACCCTCGGGCACCTCGATGTCATCGAACGAGCGGCGGGGATCTTCGACGAGCTCCACGTGCTCGTCGTTCACAACCCGGGCAAGACCGCCCTGCTGCCGATCGCCCAGCGCGTCACCCTGATTCAGGAGGCGGTGCGCGAGGGCCGCTTGCCGGAGAACATCCTCGTCACCAGTTGGTCGGTGGGGCTGCTCGTCGACTACTGCACCGACGTCGGCGCGAGCGTTCTCGTCAAGGGCATTCGTTCGCAGGTCGACGTGGCGTACGAGACCCCAATGGCGATCGTCAATCGCGACCTCGCGGGCGTCGAGACCATCTTCATGCTGCCCAGCCCCGCCCACGCCCACGTGTCGAGCTCCCTCGTGCGCCAGGTCGCCGCCCTCGGCGGGGATGTGAGCCACTACGTGCCGGCGGCGGTTGCCCGCTATCTCCAGAAGGCCTGATTCCGTGGCGATGTTCGTTGGGCGAACATCGATCCGGAGTGTCGTATTCGGCCAAGGTAGGCACAGCCCTCGAGGGCGCATAGGGTGACCGAAGAAAGGCACACCCGATGTCTCCTCGCTCAGACCGCCTGATCGCGCCGCTGCTGCGCGCGTGGGGCCGTCTCGAGGACTCCGCCAGCACCATTCCTCATCCCGAGGACGCGCCGCGAGCGCACTCGCCGGGCCGCGATCTTGATCGAGTGCTCCTCTTCGGCAGCGGGCCCGCCATGGGGTGGGGCGTGATGAGCCACCAGATCGCGCTGCCGGGCACCCTGGCTCGCGCCCTGTCCGTGCGCAGCGGGCGAGGGACGGACGTGGATGTCGTCGCCGACAGCGAGGTCACCGCGCGCAACGCGATCGGTCGGCTCTCGGCAGTGACCCTCCCCGCCTACGACGCCTTCGTCGTGAGCCTCGGGGTGAATGACGCGCTCGCGCTGCTTCCCGTTGCCACATGGCAGCGCAGGCTCGTCGAGCTCGTCGATGCCGTTCGGATGCAGGCACCCCCACGCACCCGCATTGTGCTGCTCGGCATCCCTCCGGTCCGCTCGATCGCGATCTACGACACCTTGCTCGGCACGATCGCGGCGCGCCATGCCCGAGCGCTCAACGCGGCCACTCTCGAGCTGTGCGGTGTCACCCCGGGGCTCACCTATGTGGCCCTCGAGGCCCCGTCGCGCGACAGCGCACAGCTGCGCAACCGGGAGGTCTATGTCGAGTGGGCTGACACCATCGCCGATCGACTCGCCCCCCTGATGGACCTCGATCGGGTCGCGCGCACCGGCCGGCCCGCGCCCGATGACCGGGAGGATGCTCGGTTCGCGGCCGTCGCGGAGTTGCACCTGAACGACGAGCCGGAGGAGCGGTTCGACCGCGTGGTCGGGCTGGCGGCGCAGCTGTTCGCCAGCGACGGCGCCGCCTTCAGCATCGTCGACCGCGACCGAGTGCGGCTGAAGGCCCGCGTCGGCGCCGAGGTGAGCGCGATCGAGCTGCGGGACGCGTTCTGCACGACGGCGGTCACCATCCGGGGTGGGTTGATCGTGCCAGACGCGACCCAGGATCCGCGGTTCGCTTCCAGTGCCTTGGTCGCCGGGCCCGCCGCGGTACGGTTCTACGCGGGCTATCCCGTGATCGCTCCTGGCGGCGAGACGATCGGGGTGCTCAACGTGTTCGACTCGCGCCCGCGCCCCGCGGAGGATGTGGACATGCCGCTTCTGCGCCGCCTCGCTCTCATGATCGAGGGGGAGCTCGCGGCGGACGTGCTCACGCGCAAGGGCCTCTCGGCCCCGTAGCGCCTAGAGTTCGAGTTCCGACCGGCCGAACTTGTCCCGCAGAAAGCGGCTCTGGTCGCTCAGCGCATCGAGGTCGCGCGTGTACAGGGCCGTGCGGATGCGGTCGCTCTCGGTCTCCAGGATCGCGAGCTGGTCCATCAGCTCCTCGTGAGCGGTCTTCTTGCCCTCGACTCGGGTGGAGAGTGCGAACGTGCGCGGCAGGTTGAGGAACGTCTGCAACGAGGTCGGCAGGTAGTCCACGATCATCTGCTCCACCACGTGCTTCTGATCCGGGGCCGCTTCCAGGTCGCCCCAGCGGGCGACGATCTGGTCGAGGTTGTCGAGGATGCGCAACAGCACCGCGTTCGCGTCATCCTCGAGTCGACGGGCCTCGCCCTTGATCGATCGACGCAGCAGGCGCAACTGCTCGGCCAGCTCGTCCGCGGTGGCCCCGGCCCCGAGGCCGAGACGCAGGTTCACCTTGTCGCGCGGCGCGACGAGCGCGCCCACCCCGTAGCTCGCGGCGACGACGAGCGGCCAGAACGGTCCGAGGCCGAAGACCACCTGGGCGCCGAGTGCCGCGACGGCGAGCACCGATCCCAGGATGTTCTTCGACGACGCGACCCATCGCCCGATCCCGCTGCGCCAGAACGCGTTACTGGTAGCCACGGATCTCCTGGAACGCTCCGCTGAGATCGCCGCCGAGCGCGTCGAACGCCTTCCCGCCCGTGAGGGCCGCGACCTGGGTGAGTTCGTCGACGTTGGCATTGCCGAACAGCACGACGAAGGTCGGGATGGTCCTCGCCCGATCGGGCAACGACGTGTAGAACGATTCGAAGTCGGCGGCCGAGGAGCCGTCGGTGTTCTCCCCGTCGGTCATGAGCACGATCGACACGAACGTGTCCGGCCGCTCCTTCTGCTGCTCCAGCGCGATCCGGTAGGCCTCCTGCAGCGAGTCGTAGATCGCGGTGCCGCCGTCGGCGAACAGGCTGTCCGCTTCTGCCCGGATCTGTTCGAGGGCCGCGGTCTTGTCGGTATCCGGGATCTCGATGATCCTCGGCGCTTCCGGGCCGTCATTGAACGGGATGAGGGTCACCCGCTCCCGGCTGCGGAACGCCGCGAACCCGCCGCCGGTGGACTCGTCGGCACCCGCGAGATTCTTGAGCGCCTGCTGGAGCGAGGCGATCCGCTCGCCCTCCATCGATCCGGAGGTGTCGAGCACGAAGATCGTCTGCGCGGGAGAGCGCACGGTCTCGAGGTAGGTCGAGATGAGGGTGTTCGCCACATCGAGGGTGTTCGGGAACGGGGTCTCGAACAGGATGGTGTCGGGGAACGTGTTGCCGGTGTCGATGCCGGGGACCCCGGGGCGCCGGTTCGTCTCGGCGACGATGCGCTTCTGCACGTCGGGCGTGGTGAGCCACTCGGTGAGCGAGTCGAACAGCGGACGCTTGGAGGCATCCGCGGACTTGAGCAGGGTGAGCGGGTAGTCGCTCGTGACCACCCCATCGCTCGGGGTGATGATCGTGAGGGGTTCGCCGCCGGTGTCGAGGCCCTTGAGCACCGACTCGTAGTTGACGATGCCGTCCACGAGCGTGGGGTCGGCGATGAACTTGTCCGCGAGGAATCCGCTCGACCCGGCCGTGAGGCGCTGCCCCTCGAAGAACCGGGTGAGCTCCGGCGTGACCGAGGTGATGTCGGCGTCGGTCAGCGCGGTGCCCGTGCCGCTGAGGGCCGTCGCGACGGCCACGAGCGCACTGAATCCCGAGTTGGATGCCGCGGGATTGGTCATCCCGTAGGTGAACTCCCCGTCACCGGCAGCCGTGGCGAGATCGCCCCAGGTCGGCGGCGTCGTGTCCCAGCCCAGCCGGGAGGCGATGGATGACCGCAGCCCCAGCACGACGGGCGAGCTCATGATCTTGACGCTCGTCGATATCGCCGAGCTCGCGCCGGGCAGGAGCGCCAGGTAGCGGTTGTTCGGGAACCAGGTGGCGTCGTAGAGGCCGTCGGCGGCTCCCGAGGCCACGAACTCGGTTCCCTCGAGGGTGCCCGTGTACTCGAACACCACCTTGACCCCGAGCTCGCTCGCGGCCGACTCGAGGATCGGGACCATGTCCTTGACCTCGCTGCCGGCGAGCACCCGCAGCGTCTGGTCGTCGTTGGGCAGGCCGCCGTCGGTTCCGCCCCCGCCATCGACCACGGGGAAGCACCCGGCCATCGCCGTCGCGATGACGGCCGCGATGGCGATCGCCCCGAGGCGGCGGCGGGTCATGCCGAGGCTTCCGGCTTCGCGCGCTCGAGGTACTCGGTCGCCTCGGTGAGGCGCGCCTGGAGCGCTGTCACGGTCAGAGCCATCGTCTCGACCGCCTTGACCTTGTAGGTGTCGACCTGGTCGATCGTGTCGTAGATGTTCTGGAACGCGGTCTCGAGCGACTCGAGGCTGATCGTCGCCGAGGTGGACTGCTCCGCGATCGCGGTCGACTGGCTCTTGAGCATCTGGGAGGTCGCCACGATCAGGTTCGAGGTCGTCGTGTTGAGGGCCGTGATCTGGTCGAGCACGAGCTTCTGGTTGGCGAGGGCCTGGGCGACGATCACCGCGGTGCGCAGGGCCGAGATCGTGGTCGTGGATGCCCGCTCGACCCCCTTGATGAGCTCGACGTTGTTCTTGCGCACGACGTCGAGAGCGAGGTAGCCCTGCGCGCTCACCGCGAGCTGGGTGAGCAGGTCCTGGTGCTTCTGGCGGATCGCGAAGAGGACGTCGGCGGTGAGCACGTCGGCCTTCGACGGGTCGGTCGCGCGGATGTCGTCGATCTGCTCCACGAGCTGCGCGTCGAGGGCGCTCGTGAGCACCGCGTACTCCTGCAGCTTGTTCATCGTGTCCCAGAGGCGCACCTTCTCACCCTCGACCGCGGCGTTGTCCTTGAGGAGCGAGTCCTGCCCGTTCTGCAGTGAGCGGAGGATCTTGTCGAGCTGGGTCTGCGCCGAGGCGTACTTGGCGAAGTAGCTGCGGATCTTGTCGCGGAACGGGATGAGGCCGAGCAGGAACTGACCGATGCCGCCCTCGGCCTTCGTGGGGTCGAGGTCCTCGATCGTCAACCGCAGTTCCACGAGGGTGTTGGCGACCTTGCGCTGAGCGTCGGCCTCGTCGCCGGTGCCCCGCGCGGCGGCGAGGGCCGCGACCGGGCGCTCGAGCATCCGGTTGGTCACCGCGGCAGCGCTGCGGATCTCGTCGCGGCCCATGGCCGACACGTCGTTGAGCTTCTTCGTGAAGTCCGGCGCGTGGGGATCCTTGCCCACGAGGTCGGCGATGAACGCCTTCGCCCGCGAGGCGAGCTCCGCGCTGCGCGCGTCGTCGATCGGCATCATCGAGCTGGCCTGAGCGGTGCCGACGTTGGGCACCGGGGCCGGGGGCACGAGCACGAGGTCGGACTGCACGGTCGGGGCCGGCGGCGTGGCGGCCGGCGTGGAGGAGGAGAGGTCGAGCGAGGCGTCGGACATGGAGGGCTCCAAAGGGATTCGGTTACTGATTGATGTCGCCGCTGGCGGGTGGCGGGGTGTCGTAGCGTGAACTGATGGCCGTGATGAGGGACTCGAGGGTCTCGTAGCTCGGAGGCTCGACGACATCCACGGGGCTGGGGGGCACGGGGATGCCGCGCTCGGTCAGGGTATCGGTGAACACCGACGCGTCGGCGGGGCGGAACCCGTAGCGGGCGGCGAGCGCGGCCAGGCGCGGCTCGGTCGTGAGCAGCTCGCCGACGCGCTTGCCGGCATCCGTGAGCGCGACGACGGTGTGCTTGGAGAGCACGGTCGGCGATGGGTACATCAGCACCATGTCGTCGGTGATCGCGTTGCTCCCCGTCTCACTCATCTGCCGGCCGAGGAACTGCGCCTCGTAGATCATCACCATCGGCTTCGACCCGATGCCCTGGGAGAGGTAGTCCTCGAACGGCGCTTCGGAGCTCGAGGCCGAGAAGCCCTGCGCGAGGAAGAGGTTCGCCATCTCGTCGATCACGGCGGCCTCGGCCTCGGCACTCGAGACGATCGTGTTGTCGTTGGCCACGTAGGAGGCCATCGACAGGTACATCGCGGCCGAGTTCGACTGGCGGATGTCGGTGCTCGAGATCAGCACGGAACGCGAGCTCGGGTAGAGCTCGGCGCCGCCCGGCAGCTCGTTCCAGCGCGTGCCGGCCTGCACCGTGGCGAGGTAGGCGGCCACGTCGAGGTGCCAGGTGCCGGTGGCATCCTGCGAGGCGATCCCGGCTGACTCCAGCAACCCCACGATCGGTTTGAACGTGGCGATCGCCATCGGGGAGTAGAACGGCGCGTAGATGCCCGTGGAGCCCGTCTCGCGCTTGATCTTCTCCGCCGCCGGAGCGGACGCCGGGAAGGCGAAGTCGACGGTCGTGAGATCGAAGGAGGTCGCGATCTGGCGCGAACCGGCCGTCACGATCTGAACGTCGAGGCCGTTCTCCGCGAAGATCGCCTTGACCTCGGGGTCATCGAAGAACGGCTTCTTCTCGCTGCCGATCACGCCGCTGACGACGGTGAGCTCGCCGGGGGGCAAGGTCGCCCCCGGCGTCGAGCCCGGGAAGCCGACACCGAACAGTCGGCTGCCGAACACGGCGATCACGATGCCCACGATCAACAGCACGGCGAGGCCGAGTCCGATCACGCGCTTGACTGTGGGGCTCATGCGGTCGTCACTATCGCCTCGGTTGTTCGGGTCAGACTACGATACTGCGCCCGGTTGGCGCGTGGGGTTCCGGGGAGTCCCGTGACAACTCCTGTTCACCCGTTGCTCCCCGTGAGTTCACGTTCCCCATCCGGTCCGCACGGGACCGCGTGGCATCCTCGGGGGCGCTCCGTCATCATGAGCACGGCAGAATAGGGCGGGTGACCCTCAAACTCGGATACAAGGCCTCGGCAGAGCAATTCGACCCGCGTGAGCTCGTGGAGATCGCCGTCGCGGCGGAAGCCCACGGCATGGAGTCCGTCGCCGTGAGCGACCACTTCCAGCCGTGGCGGCATCAGGGCGGGCACGCGCCCTACTCGCTCGCGTGGATGGCCGCCGTCGGCGAGCGCACGTCGACCATCGTGATCGGCACCTCGGTGATGACGCCGACGTTCCGCTACAACCCGGCCGTGCTCGCCCAGGCGTTCGCGACGATGGGCGTGCTCTACCCGGGCCGCATCATGCTCGGCGTGGGCACCGGCGAGGCGCTCAACGAGATCGCGACCGGCTGGACCGGCGAGTGGCCCGAGTTCAAGGAGCGCTTCGCGCGGTTGCGCGAGTCCGTCGACCTCATGCGTCAGCTCTGGACCGAGGACCGCGTGAACTTCTCGGGCGAGTACTACTCGACCGTCGACGCGTCGCTCTACGATCGGCCCGAGCATCCCATCCCCGTCTACATCGCGGCCGGCGGCCCCTTCGTCGCACGCTACGCAGGACGTGCGGGCGACGGATTCATCTGCACCTCGGGCAAGGGCATGGCGCTCTACACCGAGGAGCTCATCCCCGCGGTCAAGGAGGGCGCCGCTCAGGCCGAGCGCTCGTTCGAGAGCATCGACCGGATGATCGAGATCAAGCTGTCCTACGACACGGATGCCGCGGTCGCCCTCGAGAACACCCGCTTCTGGGCGCCGCTCGCGCTCTCGAAGGAGCAGAAGCACGACATCACCGACCCCATGGAGATGGAGGCGGCCGCGGATGCCCTGCCGATCGAGCAGATCGCCTCGCGCTGGATCGTGGGCAACGATCCCGATGCGGTGGTCGCGAAGATCAAGGACTACGTGGATGCCGGGCTCAACCACCTCGTCTTCCACGCCCCCGGGCACGACCAGCGCCGCTTCCTCGAGATCTTCGAGAAGGACCTGGCCCCGCGACTGCGCGCTCTCGGGTAGCCAGCTGTTCTCCGGTCACCGCTAGCATTCGTGCCATGAGCACGCCCGCCGAACGCCGGAACAGCGCGCCCGACGCCGGAACGTCGGAAAGGGCTTCGTCGCGGTGGGGATCGTCGCGAGCTTCGTCGCGGTCTTCGCGCTGTTCCTGCCTCTGCAGGTCACGGTCATCGGAGGTGGGGTGTCGAACTTCCGGTGCGGCGCCGTGATCGACGCCTTCACCGCGGGGCCGTACTGTGCCGACGCCCTGTCCGGGTACGTCGTCGCGACCGTCTTCGGAGGAGTGATCGCCGTGGCCGGGTTCGTCTTCGGAAGCATCATCGTCGCTCGCACGTCCCCCTAGGACGAGAATGGCAGGATGCTCTCCCGCCGCGACGCCGCCCAACGCCTCGACATCCCCTTGGAGATGGCAACGCGTCACGGGCTGCCCACGCGGATGACTGAGGAAGAGGTCGCCGCGATCGAGGCCAACCCGCCGGCCTGGCTAGTTCAGTCACGCGCTAACCGCACGGGCAAGCCCGTGTGGGTCGAGCTCACGTGCACGATCTGCGGCGCGAGCGAACGGGTGCGACCCAAGAAGTGGTGGCCGACCTTCACCTACATCAGCTGCTCCGACCACTCGCCGCTTGATCTCCCGCCCGTGGCCGACGGCCTGCGGCGCGACGAGTACGACGCGATCGGCTCGCGCTTCGTCGGCGTCATCGACGCCTGAAGCGCAGGAGCGCTGGTCAGCCCTGAAGGGCTCCGATGATGGCCCCCATCCCGGTGAAGGTGACGACGTTGTAGGAGCCGTTGATCGCGAACAGCATCAGGGATCGACGTTCGAAGAGGTAGTTGATGCCGAATGCGGCGGCGACGAAGGTGAGTCCGGCCGCGAGGCCCGCGAACGTGCCGAAAGCGAGACCGCCACGCCCGATGAATGCCGCGAGCGAAACGGCGATCACGATCGCCAACAGGGCGGACCCCACGAAGGAGCGGATCACGCCGCTCTTGAGCTGCTCGCCGCTGAGGCCCGCGGCCCGTTGCCACGGCTTCGCGAAGAGGAGCGAGTACCACAGTCCTCCGATCACGAAACTCGAGAGTGCGGCGAGGCCGATGGCGAGGGGGTTGAGTGCGAGATCCATGACTTCCTTTCGGGTCGTCCGCTCATCATGGACCTCGCCGGTCTGGTGCCGCTTGTACAAATCGCACCCGTCAGGACGGGAGGAAGTGCGATTCCCCCGCGAGGCGTTTGGATTCGAGGTACCGCTGCGGGGTCATCCCCGTCATGCGGGTGAAGGAGTGGATGAAGTGCGGCTGGTCGTAGTACCCGGCCACGGCAACGAGCTCGGACCAGCCGGGGAACGGGGGCGTGTCGGGCACCGCGCTGAGGAAGCGTGACATTCGCACCACATCGGCATACTTCTTCGGCGTGATGCCGACGTGCGACCGGAACTGCGCCGTGAGGTGCTTGGCGCTGACGCCGACCTCGTCGGCCATCTCGGCGATCCGCCGGGTGGGGTTCTCGTCGATCATCGCGAGGGTGCGGACGACCGTGTCGGGGGTCCGCCATCCCGGGGCGAGCGCGGACACGAGGACGGACTCGAAGCGCTCGAGCGCGGCATCGGGCGACGCGATGCGCAGCTCCTCCGGCAGCCCGCGGAGAGGCGGGATCAGAGTGCTCGCGTCGACGACCTCGGATCCGACCGCGCGGCCGGCCAGCGCCCGGAGCCCGGCCGGAGCGAGTTCGATCCCGACGTGATGCAGTTCCGGAGGATTCTCGTTGAGTAGCCAGGTCGACTGGATGCCCGAGACGAAGGCGCCGGTGATATGGGAGAGAACCTCGGTTCCGCCCTGCGCGAGCATCCGGTAGGGCTCGCCCAGGTTGACGATGAGATGAACGAAGGGGAGCGGCAGGATGGTCTCGTGAGTGCTCGGTGACGGCCCGCGCACGAACCACACCCGATTGCCGATCCCGGCTAGCTCACCGCGAGGGACGCGGCTCACGAACTCGAAGCGGGCGGCGTCAGGCATGGTTCTCCTCGCGGGTCGAGACCACCCTAAGGCTCAGCTCTCCAGAGCCTCCTCGACCCCGTCGAGCCACTCACTCCAGAACTCTTTCCAGTGCTCCCCGAGGTCGAGCGAGTCGAGCTTCTCGTGCGTCACCGTCACCCGCGCGCGATCCTTTGGAGCACTGTCGAAGGCGAACGCGATGATCCCGAGGGGCTCGCCGTCCTGCGCGAACGAGAAGCGGAGGGCCTTCGACTCCGGCTTCGAGCGCAGGGCCAGGTCGAAGCCAGGAACGAGTTCGGCCCGGTCGGCGTCATCGAGGAGCAGGGCGCGCAGGCCCGCAGCATCCGCTGACACGATGCGGGTGCGGCTTACGGTGAACGTGCCGTCCGGCATCTGGCCCGGCAGGCGCAGCCCGGTGATGCGCTCGAAACCGATCGTGATGGCTTGCGCCCACCATCCATCGACGTCGAGCTCGTCGCGCAGCCAGGTCGCGATCGCGGTGTGGCCTGCGTCCCCCCCCCGGACCTGCCTGGATCAGGCGAACCCACTCGTCCCAGTCCCGGCCGGTAGTGGCGACGATCACCTCGGTCGTCTGCATCGGGGCCGCCTTCCACCCCGACGCCTCGGTGCGGGCCGGCGTGAGGAGGGCTCGGCGGGCCGCACCGTAGCGCTCGCCGGTCTTGAGCATGCGCTCGCGAACGCGATGCTTGAATGATTCGTTCTTGGTCATCAGAACTCCCGTGATCATGGTGCCTGATCGCACGCTCGCGCCGCCGACCCGCACCGAACACGTGAGGATGGCCTGCGTCGAGCACTCGGGGTCCCCTTGGGTTCCCGCCCACGAGGGCTGCCGACCGCGCGAGGGCCGACATGGAACTCGGGCGCAACGCGACGCCCACGTGCGAGGGTAGCGGGCGGTCCCGAACGAAACAAGCGGGCGACGCGCTGCCTATGCTGGGCACGTGAAGCTGACCATCTTCGGGATCGGGGGACTGCCGGAGTTCGTCGCGGGCGACGACGTGGCGCGGATCATCGGGGATGCCGTCTCGCTCGAGTCCGTGTCGACGGGGAGCATCCGGATTCCGACGCTCTCGACGCAGTCGATTCCCGTGCAGGACGGTCGCGCGGGGGAGGTCTCGACGAGCTCGACCCGCGACACCCGCGACGCGCCGCGCGAGGGCAGCATCCTCCAGGACGGCGACATCCTCGCTGTCACCTCCAAGATCGTGAGCAAGGCGGAGGGTCGCCACGTGCTTGCCGCCGACCGCGAAGACGCGATCACCGCCGAGACCGTGCGCGTCGTCGCCACCCGCGGGCACACCCGCATCGTCGAGAACCGCCTCGGCATCGTCGCCGCGGCGGCCGGCGTGGACGCGAGCAACACCCCCGAGGGCACCGTGCTGCTGCTGCCGGTCGACCCCGACGACAGCGCCCGCACGATCGCCGCCACCCTCCGAGCCCGCCTCGGGGTGCGGGTCGGCGTGATCATCACCGACACCCTTGGGCGCCCGTGGCGGCAGGGACAGGTGGATGTCGCGATCGGCGCCGCGGGCATCCGCGTGCTCGACGACCTCCGGGGCACCACCGACGCCAACGGACGGCCGATGGATGTCACGGTGCAGGCCACCGCCGACGAGATTGCCAGCGCCGCCGACCTCATCAAGGGCAAGACCACGGGGATGCCGGTGGCGATCATCCGCGGACTGGGGCACCTCGTCGGGGAGCTCGGAGAACCCGGCGCGCGCTCGATGGTGCGGCCGAGCGAGGAGGACATGTTCCGCCTCGGCACCCAGGAGGCCTACGAGCTCGGCTACCGGGCCGCACTCGCGGCGGTCACGGAGCCGCCGCATGGCTGACTTCACCGTCGTCATCCCGGTCAAGGGCACGGCCGCGGCGAAGACCCGGCTGGGCCCCGGCGACAACTCCGAACTGGCCAAGGCGATGGCCCTCGACACGGTCGAGGCGGCGCTCAAGGTGGTCCCGGTCGTCGTGGTGACGGGCGCCGAGTACGCCGCCGAGTTCGCCGAACTCGGGGCGACCGTCATCCCCGATCCGGGTCTCGGCCTCGACGCTGCGATCCTCGCGGGGCTGGCGACGATCACGGGAGACTCCGCCGTGCTCCTCGGCGACCTCCCCGGGATGCCCGGGCACGAGCTGGGCGCGGCACTCGAGGCGGCGGCCTCCTACCCCCGCACGATCGTCCCGGATGCCGACGGCGACGGCACCGTGCTCCTCACCGCGCTCGCCGGGCACGACCATGTGCTCGCCTTCGGGGAGGGCTCGCGCGCCCGCCACATCGCCGCCGGCTATACCGAGCTCATCGGGGAGTGGCCGGGGCTGCGCCGGGACGTCGACCTTCCCGAGCACCTGCTCGAACTGCCCAACCTCGGGCAGCGCACGCGGCTCGCGCTCGAGCGGTAGGCGCTAGGCCATCCGGCGCAGCGCGGACATCGCGCTCGCGACGATCTCATCATCCGACCAGGTGGCGAGGTCGCGGGCCCGCGCACCCGCGCTGAAGGCGAGGAGCGTCGGAGTGCCGAAGGCCGCGTAGCCGTTCACCCAGAAGCCCCACAGCCCCGGGTCATCCGGATCGACCCAGCGGATCACCTCGGCATCGGGGTTCCAGAACACCTCGTCGAAGGTGAGCCACAGCTTGTCAAGCACGCCGCTGCCGAGCGCGGCGATCGCCTCGGTGGTCTCAGCGGGCAGCGGCGGATCGACCGTGATGGCCCCGCTCCGCAGCACCCCGATCGGCACCGTAAGGATCGCCGAATCGGCCCGGATGACCCGGCCGTCGTTCGAGCGAACCGTGACGCCCAACTCATCGTGGTCGATCGCGCCGACCACCCACTCGAGCTCGATGGTCAGCTCGGCGGCGAGCTCGTCGATCAGGGTGACGTATCCGCCGGCGAGCAGGGCATCCCCACCGACCATCTCCTCGCCCTCGTCGAGCGCCGCGATCGCGAGTTCGTCGGGGTCGGCGGCGAACTCGCCGGAGATCTCGGTCGAGAGGGCCCACAGCTGAGCCGCCGTGAGCCCGTCGGGCAGAAGCTCCGACAGCGTGCGGCCCTCCGGGTCGTCCTCCTCGAGGGCGAGTTCGTAGAGGTCCTCGATCTCGGCGAGCGCGTCATCGTCGCCCCCGACCGCGTTGTCGTAGTCGAACGGCAGCAGCTCGGTACCGGCCTCGGCCGCAAGGTCGGCGACGAGGTTGTCGCTCACGCCATGCACCCACGAGGGCCCGAGGTCGGCGGGGGTGCCGGCGAGATCGATCGTGTGCGCGCGTCCGCCGAGCCGATCGCGGGCCTCGACGACGATGACCTCGAGACCCTCTTCGGCCAGAGCGCGGGCCGCGGCGAGCCCGGCGAAGCCGGCACCGATCACGACGACGGATCCGCCGATCTCCGCGACCTCCTCGGCCGCGCGCAGGCCGGAGGCGAGTGCCCCGTGGGTCGTTGCGGGGGCCTCGGATGACGTCGCCTCACCCGCGAGATGCAGTCGACCCACCGGCGCCGCGAGAACCTCGCGGGCATCGGCGCCGAGGGCGCTCGGGGCGAGGTAGCTGTAGGAGCCGAGCGCGAACGGGTCGGTCGACCACGAGGTGCGCGCGAAGGCGATCGGCGCATCCGGCACGGTGCCGAGAATCGGGCGCGGGGAGCCGGCGGGGGCGCACCCGGCGAGCGCGATGGCGAGGCTCGCCGTGCTTCCTGCGAGGAACGTGCGTCGGGTCATGGGGTCCACGAGTCCTCCATCGCGTCGTGCGCGAGTTGCGCGCTCGTGTCGGGGTCACGCATCCACAGCGGCACGGCGCGGGCGGCGATCCCGGCGGCCTCGATCGCAGGGAGCGCCGCGGCATCCGCCAAATCCACGAGCCAGGCGTCAAGCAGTCCTCCGGCCGACCGGGCGCCGTAGTGGAGCCCCACCGCCTCGGCCGAGGTGGCTACGCCGATCGCGGTGAGGCAGGCGTCCGCCATCCCGCGCACCACGGCGCCGGCGATGATCGGGGAGACGCCGACGACCCGCGCCGAGGTGGCCGCGAGCGCCTCCCGGATCCCGGGGATCGCGACGATCGGGCCGATCGAGACCACGGGATTCGACGGCGCGAGGATCACGACGTCGGCGTCGAGAATCGCCTCGACGACGCCCGGAGCCGGAGTCGCGGCATCCACGCCCCGCAGCTCGAACGCGGTCGCGGGGATGCCGGCGCGGTGCCGCGTCCACCACTCCTGGAAGTGCATGGTGCCCTGGGCGGTGACGACGTGCGTTTCGACCTCGTGGTCGGTCGCTGGGAGCAGGCGCACGCCGAGGGGCCAGCGCGCGGTGATCCGCTCCGTCGCGCCGGAGAGGCCGAGGCCTTCCCGCAGGTAGTGGGTACGGGCCAGGTGCGTGCCGAGGTCGAGGTCGCCGAGGGTGAACCACGGCCAGCCGACGCCGTACTCGCGCAGCTCCCCGCTCACGCGCTCGCTCTCGCCGGCGCGGCCCCAGCCGCGCTCGGTGTCGTTCACGCCCGCGAGCGCGTACATGATCGAGTCGAGGTCGGGGGCGATGCGCACGCCCGACATCCACATGTCATCGCCCACGTTCACGATGGCGGTGATCGTGTCGGTGGATGCCGCGGCCTCCCGCACCCCGAGCAGGAACCGGGCACCGCCGACGCCGCCCGACAGAACCGTGATCCGCATGCATCCACGCTACCGGCGCGCACCCGGAGCGCGGCCCCCGGCGAACTCTCAGGGTGACCAACGCTCGTTCTCTGACAGACTCAGGAGGTGGAATCCGACCTCACCACCGATGGTGCCCCGACCGTGATCCTGCCTCCGGCGGAGTTCGCGGCGACATCCCGCGCCATCCTCTCCTCCATCGAGTCGGTCATCGACGGCAAGCGCGACGCCGTGGAGATGGCGCTCATCGTGCTTCTCGCCGAGGGCCACCTCCTCATCGAGGACGTGCCCGGGGTCGGCAAGACGATGCTCGCCCGCGCGATGGCGCGCAGCATCGACTGCTCGGTCACGCGCATCCAGTTCACTCCCGACCTGCTTCCCGCCGACATCACGGGCGTCTCCGTCTACAACCAGGGCGAGCGCGAGTTCGAGTTCAAGCCCGGCCCGGTGTTCGCGAACATCGTCATCGGCGACGAGATCAACCGCGCGAGCCCCAAGACCCAGTCCGCCCTGCTCGAGGCGATGGAGGAGCGGCAGGTCACCGTCGACGGCCGCACCTACGTGCTCGCGAGTCCCTTCATCGTCGTGGCGACGCAGAACCCCATCGAGATGGAGGGCACCTACCCGCTGCCCGAGGCTCAGCGCGACCGCTTCATGGCCCGCATCAGCATGGGCTACCCGGATGTCGCGTCCGAGATCGCGATGCTGCGCACCCGCGACACCACGAGCCCCTTGGATGCCGTGCGCCCGGTCGTCGACGCCCCGCGCCTGGCCGCGATGATCACCACCGCTCGCGCCGTGTACGTGAGCCCCGCGGTCGAGCAGTACGCCGTGGCCCTGGCCCAGGCGACCCGCGCCGACCGCGAGCTGCGCCTCGGAGCGAGCCCCCGGGCCACACTCCAGCTCGTGCGCGCGGCGAAGGCCAAGGCGGCCCTCGACGGCCGTGACTTCGTGCTCCCCGACGACCTCGACGAGCTCGTGATTCCCGTCTTCGGCCACCGCCTCATCGCGGCCCGCCGGGCGAGCGCGGGCGGCAGCGTGCTCTCGGGCGGCAGCATCGCCGACATCATCTCCCGCATCGTCGCCGAGACCCCCGTTCCCCTGGCCAGCGCCCGCCCGTGAGGCGTCTGGCCGCGCGGATCCTCGGCGGCGCCCGGCTCACGCGGCGCGGCGGGTGGCTGCTCGGCATGGCGGTCGTGCTCGGGTTCGCCGCGTACGCGGGCGGCCGTCCGATGCTCCTGCTCGTGGCGAGCTTCCTCGCGGCCCTGCCGGCGATCGCCTTCCTCGTCGTGCGGTCGGCGCGGCCCCGGCTCGGGGTGTCCCGCACGTTCAGTCCGTCGGTCATCGAGGCGGGTGCCACCACCACGGTCGGCGTGACCGTGCGCAACCTCGCGCCGAGCCGCCTCACCCGCACGCAGTGGCGTGACGATCTGCCGTGGCATCCGGGCACCACCCCGGAGGCGGACCTGCCGAGCCTCCAGTCCCGCGGGGCCCGGTACGCGGGCCGAGGCAACGCCGTGACCGTGACCTACGAGCTGCGTCCGCCGCGCCGTGGGGTGTTCGCGATCGGGCCGCTGCACGTGCTCGTGCGCGACGCCTTCGGGCTCGCCCGCAGCGAGACCGCGGTCGGCGAGGCCGAGACCCTCGTCGTGACGCCCGAGGTCATGCCGCTGGGCGACACGGGACTCTCGGTGCCCGCGGGCGACGGCGAGTCCCGCCTCCTCCACAGCCGCGCCTCCGGCGACGACGACGACGCGATGACCCGCGAGTACCGCGCGGGGGACGCGATGCGCCGCGTGCACTGGCGCGCGTCGGCCCGGCATGGCGACCTCATGGTGCGCCAGGAGGAGCAGCGCAGCTTCCCCGAGGCGCGCCTCATCGTGGAGACCACGCGGGCCGCCTACCGCGACGCCTCCACCGACGAGGCCGACGACGTGGAGAGCGCGGCGTTCGAGTGGACGGTGCGGATGCTCGCCTCGGTGAGCCTGCACCTGCGCCGCGCGGGCTTCCTCGTGACGATCGACGAGACCGGCACGGCGCAGCTCGAGGCTCTCGCCCACGGTCGCCGTCGCACCTGGGGCGACGAGGAGTTCCTCGGCCGCCTTGCGACCCTGAGCCTCACCGATCGGGCCGACGCCCGGCATCCGGGGCGCCCCGCCGGGTCGAACGGGCCGCTCGTCGCCCTGCTCGGTCACCCCGATGCCGACACGGTCGAGTGGCTTCTCGCGCAGCGTCGCCCGGGGGAGCTCGCGGTGGCCTTCCTTGTGCGCACCACCACGGCGATCGACGTGATCCAACGCGAGTTCGGGATGCCGGCCGCTCCGGCGTCGAACACGGGCGAAGGTCTCGCCGACAACGGGTGGCTCGTGGTTCCCGTGCGCGCCGACGACGACCACGCGAGCGCGTGGGACGCCGTGGTCATCGAGACCGGACGGGCTCGTGGCACGGCCTGACCGCGGCGCGCGCGTTACTGGCGCCGACGTGCTGCTCGCGGGGCTCCTGCTGGTCGGGCTCGGGGTGGCCGCGAGCGGGCTCAACCGGGTTCTCGACGGCTTCGGCTGGTGGTTCCAGCTCATGCTCGTCACGGTCGTCGTGCTCGGGGCGGGACTGGGGGCCCGGGCGATCGCGCGCCACCGCGCGTGGGGCACGCTGTTCGCGGCGGCCGCCGGGGTCGCCGTCGTCACCCTGCTCTTCGCCCCGGGTGCCTCGATCCTGGGCTTCATCCCGACGTTCGACACGTTCCAGACGTTCGCCGACCTCCAGCGTCAGGGGGCCGAGTCAATCGCCTCGCAGGACGTGCCCGCGACCGCCGACCAGGGCATCCTGTACCTGATCTGCGTGGGCGCCGCCGCGATCGCCGTGGTCGCGGACGCCGCCGCCTTCACCCTCCGGATGCCCGCCTTCACGGGCGTGCCCCTGCTCGTGCTGCTGCTCGTGCCGAGCTTCGTGCGCACCGAGTTCAGCGACGCGTTCATCTTCGCCCTCACCGCCATCGCCTACCTCGCGATCCTCCTCGCGAGCGCGCCGCGCGTTCCCCGAGGCACCGCGCTCGGGGTGGGCGCGGCGGCGATTGCGGCGGCGCTGCTCGCCCCGCTGCTGCTCCCGCCCGTGCAGCCCGCGGACACGACCGCGGGCGGCGGCGACCGCTTCGCCACCGGCATCAACCCGATCGTCACCCTCGGTGACGACCTGCGTCGCGCCGATCCCAGCCTCGCGCTGACCTACACGACGGATGCGACGACCGGCCTCTACCTGCGCCTCACGGCCCTCGACGACTTCACGGGGGTCTCGTGGCAGCCCGCCGACACGGGGGACCTGCCCACCGGAACCGTCGAGGAGATCGGTCCCGTGCCCGGCATCACCGAGGCCGTCCCCGTGACCACGGTGACGACTCAGGTGGATGTCGCGAGCATCCTCAGTCGCTGGCTGCCCGTGCCGTACGCGCCGGCGAGCATCACGGGACTCGACGGCGACTGGGGCTTCGACCCCGACATCCTCTCGGTGCGTACGGTGACCTCGAATGCTCGCGGGCAGAGTTACGAGGTCACGAGCGTGCAGGTCGCGCCGTCGGTCGACCAGCTGCTCGCCGCGGGCACCACCGTGGGGCCGGGGCTCGAGCGCTACCTCACCCTGCCGGAGGATCTCCCGGCGATCGTCGGCGCGACGGCCACCGAGGTCGTCGGGGCTGCCGCGACCAATTACGAGAAGGCGCTCGCCCTGCAGGACTACTTCCGCGGTGACGAGTTCACCTATTCCGTGGATGCCCCGGTCGACAACGGCTACGACGGTTCGGGCGCGCAGGTGCTCGCCGCGTTCCTCGACGCCAAGTCCGGCTACTGCGTGCACTTCTCGTCGGCGATGGCGGCGATGGCGCGCACGCTCGGCATCCCGAGCCGGATCGCGGTGGGCTTCACCCCCGGCACGGAGGCGGCGGTCGACGGCACGGCGGGGGGCGTGGCCAAGGAGTTCCGGGTCACGACCGACAACCTGCACGCGTGGCCCGAGCTCTGGTTCGCCGACATCGGGTGGGTGCGGTTCGAGCCCACGCCGTCGCTCGGGGAGCCGCCGTCGTTCGCGCCTCTCACCGAGGACGACCCGGCCACCCCCGATGTCGACGAATCGGTGCCGCCGCGGCCGGCATCCACCTCCACCGCGACGCCGAGTGCGACGCCGCGCCCCTCGCTCCCTCCGGAGGAGACGACCACGGCCGCCGACCAGACCCGGGATGCCGCGGGCGGGACCTTCCCGTGGGCCACCGTTCTCGGGGTGCTCGCCGCCCTCCTCCTGCTCGCGCCGGCCGTCGTGCGTCTCGCCCGCCGCCGCGCCCGCCTCATGGCGGTCGAGGACGGCTCCGCCGCGCGCGCGTGGGACGAGCTGCGCGACACCGCCGTCGACCTCGGCCTGCGCCCCCCGGACACCCTGACGCCGCGCCAGACCGCGACCGAGCTCGGGGCTCTGCTCGACGACGACGGCGCGGCCGCCCTCGCGCGCCTGCGCGACAGCCTCGAGCGCGAGTCCTTCGCGGGCCGCCCGGGCGAGCCTCTGCTCGCCGACCTCCGCACGGTGCTCTGGTCGCTGCGCCGCTCGGCGGGGCTGGGGCGCACCCTGCTCGCGACATTCGCGCCGCGCTCGCTCACGCCGGGGTGGCTCGGGGTGCGGGCGTAGGGGACGCTCACCCGCCGCGGCACGTCCTCCCTCGACGTGCCTCCGCGCACGGATTCTCGGCGACGCGCGGGCGAGGGGCGAAGGTGAGCGGCGCGCCGCGAGAAATCCGTGCGCGGCGGCACCGGTGGGCGAGGGCGACAGCGCGGCCGGCCGGATGGGCTAGGCGGGCGCGCCCCCCTGACGGGCCCCACCCCTCGCGCCCGAAGCTATCCTGAACAGACCCCGCTCTCGACCGAAGGCTTCGCGTGACGACTCCCGGCACCACCACGCGGTCCGCCGTGCGCGACGCGCTCGAGCGGGCCGCCAGCGATGCACCGGTGACCGTGGATGATGCCGAACTGCTGCTCGCCGCCCGCGGCGACGACCTCGAGCGCCTGTTCGAGATCGCGAGCCGACGCCGTGATGAGGGCCTCGAGCGGGCCGGGCGACCCGGCGTGATCACGTTCTCCAAGAAAGTGTTCCTGCCGATCACCAACCTCTGCCGCGACCGCTGCCACTACTGCATCTTCGTCGACACCCCGGGCAAGCTCGCGAAGAAGGGCAAGGCCCTCTACATGTCGCCCGAGCAGATCGTCGCGGTCGCCCGACAGGGTGCCGCGATGGGCTGCAAGGAGGCGCTCTTCACTCTCGGCGACCGCCCCGAGGAGCGCTGGCCGGATGCCCGGGCCTGGCTCGACGAGCACGGCTATCGCTCCACGCTGCACTACGTGCACGACATGGCCGAGCTCGTGCTCGCCGAGACGGGACTGCTGCCGCACCTCAACCCCGGCGTGATGAGCTACGACGAGATGATCGACCTGCGCCCGACCGCTCCGTCGATGGGGATGATGCTCGAGACCACGTCCGTTCGACTGTGGGCGGAGAAGGGGCAGGTGCACTTCGGCTCGCCCGACAAGGAGCCGCGCGTGCGCCTTCAGGTGCTCGAGGATGCCGGGCTCGCCCGCATCCCTCTGACCACCGGGATCCTCGTGGGGATCGGTGAGACCGAGCGGGACCGCGCCGAGTCGCTCGTCGCGATCCGGGACTCGCACGAGAAGCACGGGCACATCCAGGAGACGATCGTGCAGAACTTCCGCGCGAAGCCGGCGACGGCGGCGCAGGGCGACGACGACCTCGACGCGCTCGAGTACGCCGTCACGGTCGCCGTCGCGCGCGTCGTCATGGGATCGGATGCCCGCATCCAGGCCCCGCCGAATCTCTCGGACGAGTCCGAGCTCGCCCTGCTCGTGCGCGCCGGCGTCGACGACTGGGGCGGCGTGAGCCCGCTCACCGCCGACCACGTGAACCCCGAGCGACCGTGGCCCGAGCTCGACCGCCTCGCCGAGCTCACCGCCGCGACGGGCTACGAGCTGCGCGAACGGCTCACCGTGCACGCGCCGTACATCCGCGACGCCGCGACGTGGCTCGACCCCGCGATCGTCGCGCCGGTGGAGGCGCTGCTCGATCCCGCGACCGGCCTGGCCGAGGCGGATGCCCTGGCCGTCGGCACCGCGCCGAACGCGCCGCGACTCATCCGGCTAACACCGGTCGGCGGCACCTCGCCGCTTCGGGACCTCATCGCCCGCGCCGAGCAGTCGCCCGCGAGCCTCTCCGACGAGGACTACACCGCCCTGCTCGGCGCCCGCGGCGACGACCTCGAGGCGCTCGCCGCCGTCGCGAGCGACGTGCGCCGGTACACGGTGGGCGAGGCCGTGAGCATCGTCGCGAACCGCAACATCGACTCCTCGCGGTTCGATGGCCGAACCCTCACCCTCGACGATGTCGCCGCGATCGTCGACGACGCGTGGGCCCTCGGAGCCACCGAGATCTGCATGCAGGCCACCGTGCCGGCCGAGCTCCCCGCGACTAGCTATTTCGACCTCGCCGCTCGCGTGAAGCAGGCGCAACCGGGGATCCACCTGCACGCGTTCCGTCCCGCGGACCTCGCCGACGGCATCCGCCGCACCGGGATGTCGGATGTCGCGTTCCTCGAGCAGCTGCACGCGGCTGGGGTCGACACGATCCCCGGCACCGGGCTCAAGATGCTCGACGAGGCGCATCGGCGGGCGTTCGCCCCCGGGGACCTGCCCGTCGACCGCTGGCTCGAGATCGTGCGGGCCGCCCACGGGCTCGGTCTGCGCTCGACCTCGGTGATTGTCTACGGGCTGGGGGAGTCGGATGCCACGCGCGTCGCGCACCTCCGCGCCCTGCGCACGCTGCAACAGGAGACCGGCGGATTCACCGAGCTCGTGCCGATGCCCTTCCCCGGGGTTGCGCTGCCCGCCGAGGAGCATCGCGCCGTGCACGCCGTCGCCCGCCTGCTGCTGCACGGGATCATCGACCACGTGCAGGCGCCGTGGACCCGCCTCGACCGCGCCGTCGTGACGCAGGTGCTGCAGGGCGGCGCCGATGACCTCGGCGGAACGCTGTTCGACGGGCGGGTGCATCCCGAGGCTGGCGTCGAGTTCGGCCACGAGCTGACCCTCACCGAGGCCCGGGCGCTGACGCGCGCGATCTCGCGCCCGCTGCGTCAACGCACGACGACCTACGGAGAGCCTTCCACCGAGCGCAAGAGCGCGGCCAGGTGACGGCGCGGCCGACCCTCGTTCTCGCGCCCGGACTCAGCGGGCGACCCGAGATCGACTTCCCCTTCCTCGCGCCAATGCTGCGGCGCTGGTTCGACGTCAGCGAGGTGACGTTCGATGGCCTCGCTGACCCCACTCTCGATCGTCTCGCCGAGCGCGTGACCGACGCGGTCGACGGATGCCCGACGCCCCCGATCGTCGTCGGCGTCTCGATCGGCGCCCTCGCCGCCGCGGCCTCCCGCGCCCCCGTCGCCGGGCTCGTGCTCGTCGCCGGGTGGTGGCAGCCGGCGCCCGCGCTCGTGCTCTTCGCCCGGATCTGGGCCGTCCTGCGTGCGGAGGGGTCGAGCGCAGTCGACGATGTCGCGCGCTTCGCCGTCGGCAGCGCGGAGAGACTCGCCGCCCTGCCCGCCGACACCCTCACGGACGCGCTCGTCGCCGTCGCCGCCCACGCCGACCTCACGGGCGCCCCCGAGATCTCGGCCCCCGTTCTCGTCATCGGCGGCACCGCCGACACGCTCGCCACCACCCACCAGAGCCGCCTGCTGTTCGGGGCGATCCCGGATGCGCGGTACGCCGAGATCCGCAGCGGACACGCGGTCGCGCAGGAGCGTCCCGCCGAACTGCTCGAGCTGATCCGTGGGTTCGCCGCCGATCCCGCGCACTACCCGTCGGGAACCGTCATCCCGGAGAGCGCCCCGTGAGCGCGCCCGACCTCGACCTGGCGATCGTCGGCGCGGGGATCGCCGGGGTGGGGCTCGGCATCCGCCTGCGCCGTCGCGGGGATCGGTCGTTCGCGATCTTCGAGGCCGCGGACGAGATCGGCGGCACCTGGCGCGACAACACCTACCCCGGGGTCGCGTGCGACGTGCCCTCGCACCTGTACTCGTACTCGTTCCGACTCAACCCGGGGTGGTCGCGGTTCTACGCGCCCGGAGCGGAGATCCAGCGGTACCTGCTCGACAGCGTCGAGGCCGAGGGGCTGCGGGAGAACATCCGACTCTCGACCGCCGTGACGGGCATGACGTGGGACGAGGATGCCGCCCGCTGGACGCTCGAGACGAGTTCGGGCGCCGTGACCGCGCGGGTGCTCGTGATCGCGGCGGGCCGGCTGAGTCATCCCCGCTTCCCCGACGTGCCCGGCCTCGACACCTTCCCGGGCCCGGCGTTCCACTCGGCGCGATGGGACCACACGGTCGAACTCACCGGTAAGCGGGTCGCCGTCGTCGGGTCGGGCGCGTCGTCGGTGCAGATCGTGCCCGAGGTCGCCGCGGTGGCCTCGCACGTGAGCGTGCTGCAGCGCAGCGCGCCCTATGTGATCCCGCGCGACGATCCCGCCTACACCGAGGCCGAGCTCGGCCTCTTCGATCGGGATCCCGACGAGCTGGCCCGGGTACGCAGCGGGCTGTTCTGGAAGGCCGAGGAGGCGTACGCGCAACGGGCCGCCGAACCGCGGGCGCTCGAGGCCGCCCGCACGCGAGCCCTCACCCACTTGGCCAACCAGGTTCCCGATCCGGCACTGCGTGCCGCCCTCACCCCGGACTACGAGATCGGCTGCAAGCGGGTGCTGATCTCCAACGACTTCTACCCCGCGTTGAGCCTGCCGCACGTGACCCTCGAGTCGTCGGCGCTCGCCGCGATCGAGGGCAACACGCTCGTCATGGCCAACGGCGCGCGCCACGAGGCCGACGTCGTGATCTTCGCGACCGGATTCCACGCCGCCGAGCAGCCCTACGCGGTCACCGTTCGAGGCCGCGACGGCACGCTCGCCGAGCACTGGCAGGGCGGCATGACGGCGTTCGCCTCGACCGCGGTGAGCGGGTTCCCCAACCTCTTCATCATCAACGGCCCCAATGCCGCGGTCGGGCACAACTCCGCGATCTACATGATCGAGACCCAGATCGACTACGTGCTCGGCGCCCTCCAGTACGAGAGCGGCTCGGCGGTGCTCGAGGTCACCGCCGAGGCCGAGGCCGCCTACGTGCAGATGGTCGACGAGCTGAGCGCGCCGACCGTGTGGATGACCGGCCGCTGCGACAGCTGGTACCTCGATCCGCGCAGCGGTCGCCTCACCCTCATCTGGCCCGACTTCGCGTTCGCCTTCCGCGACCTCAACGGCACGTTCTCGCCCGAGCCTTACGCGGTCACCACGCGGGAGCAGGTTTAGTCGCGGGTCAGGCTCGGGATGCCGCGGCGAGCCCCGCCGCGATCGTGTCGACATCGTCGCGGATCATGCCCACCGTCACGCGCACGTGCGGATCTCCGCCGATCTGGAACGGGGTTCCCGGCGCGACCCGGATGCCGACGCCCGCGAGATTCACCGTCGCCGCGCGCTCGTCGGTGACGGGCAGCCACGCGTTGAGACCGTCGCCGTGAGGCATCGGGATGCCCTGCCGCGCCATCGCGTCGGCGAAGTCGGCCTGCCGCTGCTCGTAGGTGCTGCGGGCCGCCTCGACGTGGGCGACGGACTCGGGCGCGGTGAGCAGTTCGTGCAGCATCCCCTGCAGCATCCGCGACGTCCAGCCCGGACCGAGCAGCCGACGGGACACGACGCGGTCGACGAGTTCGCGCGGGCCGCCGAGGGCGCCGATGCGCAGGTCGGGCCCGTGCGACTTGGAGAAGCTGCGCACGTGCAGCACGCGGGCGGGCAGGAACGGCGCGAGGCTCACGTCGGCGGCGGTCGTGATCGAGCCGGAGTGATCATCCTCGATCACGATGGTGTTCTCGGCGGTGCGGCTGCGGGACAGCAGGTGCGCGAGGTGCGCCGCCCGCTCGACGCTCATCGAGACGCCGGTGGGGTTGTGGGCGCGCGGCTGGAGGATCACGATCGCGGGTGACGAGGCGAGTGCGGCGGCGAAGGCCTCGGGCACCATCCCCTCGCCATCGAGGGGCACCGGGACCGGGTCGAGACCGTACGAATCGATCAGGTCCATGAACGGCGGGAAGGTCGGGTTCTCCAGAATCACGCGGTCGCCGTAGCGCACGAGAGTCGCGAGGGCCCGATCGATCGCGTCGAGGGCGCCATGGGTCACGGTGAGCGACTCGACCGGGGCGGGCCAGGTCTCGCGCAGCAGGTCGTGCAGCTCCGGGATGTCGGGCTTCTCCTGATAGCTGCGGGTGTCCGCGCGTCCCGAGAGCCGGCTGAGCGCGGGCCCCAGCGTGGGGAGGAGCTCGGGATCCGGGGTGCCGCGCGAGAGGTCGAGCCGGGCATCCGCCGACCCGTCGAGGCCGCGGTAGCGCAGGGGCAGCCATTCCCGCGGGGCGGAGCGCACGAGGCTGCCGCTGCGGCCGCGGCTCACGATGAGGCCCGCCGCCGACAGTGTCTGCCACGCGTGGCTCACGGTCGCCGGACTCACGCCGAGCTCGCCGGCGAGGGCGCGCACGGTCGGCAGCCGGTCGCCGGGGGCGAGGTCGCCGCTCGTGATGAGGCGTGCGATTCCGCTCGCGATGCCGCGTGGGGTGGGCTCCTCGATCGCGAGGGCTACCGACTTCATGACAACCGCCGTAGGTTCGTGTCTCAGAGCAGAACGGGTTTAACGCGAAAGTCACGAATCGTAACGTTCGGGAAATGTTTAGCACTAAGAATAACAAAAGGCACCAACGAGGAGACCAGCCCATGACCGTCGTACGCGCAGCGATCACCCAGACCACCTGGACCGGCGACAAGGAGTCCATGCTCGACAAGCACGAGCAATTCGCCCGGGATGCCGCCGCGCAGGGCGCCCAGGTCATCAGCTTCCAGGAGCTCTTCTACGGCCCGTACTTCGGCATCACCGAGGACAAGAAGTACTACGCCTACGCCGAGCCCGCCGACGGTCCGATCGTGACCCGCTTCGCGGCCCTCGCCAAAGAGCTCAACATGGTGATGATTCTCCCGATCTACGAGGAGGACATGACCGGGGTCTACTACAACACCGCGGTGATCGTGGATGCCGACGGCACGATCCTCGGCAAGTACCGCAAGCACCACATCCCGCACCTCGACCGCTTCTGGGAGAAGTTCTACTTCCGCCCGGGCAACATGGGCTACCCCGTGTTCCAGACCGCCGTCGGACCGATCGGCCTCTACATCTGCTACGACCGCCACTTCCCGGAGGGATGGCGCGAGCTCGGCCTCAACGGCGCGCACATCGTGTTCAACCCCAACGCCACCAAGCCGGGACTCTCCAACCGGCTCTGGGAGGTCGAGGGCCCGGCCGCCGCCGTTGCGAACGGCTACTTCGTGCTGCAGCCCAACCGCGTCGGCCGCGAGGACAACGAGTACGGCGAGCTCGCCGTGGACTTCTACGGCACGAGCCAGGTCATCGACCCGCGCGGCAACTTCGTGGGCGAGCGCGGCTCGGGCGAGCACGAGGAGCTGCTCATCCGCGACCTCGACATGGACATGGTGCGCCAGATGCGCGACGACTGGCAGTTCTACCGCGACCGTCGCCCCGAGTCCTACACGTCGATCCCCAAGCCGTAATCCGAGCCGCACGAGGAGACCCTGATGGCAACGACTCTCATCACCGGCGGAACCGTGGTCACCGCCACCGGCCGATCGCAGGCCGACGTGCTCATCGACGGCGAGACCATCGTCGGTGTGCTCGCCCCGGGCTCCGTGCTCCTGGGCTCCGATCTCGCGTCCTCGGTGGATCACGTCATTGACGCGAAGGGCAAGTACGTGATCCCCGGGGGCGTCGATGCCCACACGCACATGGAGCTGCCCTTCGGCGGCACCGCCGCGTCGGACACGTTCGAGACCGGCACTCGGGCGGCGGCGTGGGGCGGCACGACCACGATCATCGACTTCGCCGTTCAGACCTACGGTCAGCGCGTGATGGACGGCCTCGCCGCGTGGCACGCGAAGGCCCAGGGCAACTGCGCGATCGACTACGCGTTCCACCAGATCATCGGCGAGGTCAATGACGACTCGCTCGAGGCGATGAAGAAGCTTCCCGATGAGGGCATCTCCAGCTTCAAGCTCTTCATGGCCTACCCGGGCGTGTTCATGTCCGACGACGCCCAGATCTTCAGGGCGATGCAGGTCTCCGCCGAGACCGGGATGATGACGATGATGCACGCCGAGAACGGCCCCGTCATCGACGTCATGGTCAAGCAGCTTCTCGCCCAGAGCAAGACCGACCCGTACTTCCACGGGGTCGCCCGCGCCTGGCAGATGGAGGAGGAGGCGACGCATCGCGCGATCATGCTCTCCCACCTCACCGGCGCCCCGCTCTACGTCGTGCACGTCTCCGCGAAGCAGGCCGTCGAGCAGCTCGCTGCGGCGCGGGACATCGGCCAGAACGTGTTCGGCGAGACCTGCCCGCAGTACCTCTACCTGTCGCTCGAAGACCAGCTCGGCGCGAAGAGCGAGGAGTGGGGCGCGTTCGAGGGCGCCAAGTGGGTCTGCTCCACGCCGCTGCGGTCGAAGGCGGAGGGCCACCAGCACCACATGTGGCAGAGCCTGCGCACCAACGACATCCAGATGGTCTCCACCGACCACTGCCCGTTCTGCATGAAGGGCCAGAAGGAGCTCGGTCTCGGCGACTTCTCCAAGATCCCCAACGGCATCGGCTCCGTCGAGCACCGGATGGACCTGCTCTACCAGGGCGTCGTCGACGGTCAGATCACGCTCGAACGCTGGGTGGAGATCACGTCCACCACGCCGGCCCGCATGTTCGGCCTCTACGGCAAGAAGGGCGTCATCCAGCCCGGTGCGGATGCCGACATCGTGATCTACGACCCGAACGGTCACACGTCGATCGGCTACGGCGAGGGCAAGACCCACCACATGAACATGGATCACTCCGCCTGGGAGGGATTCGAGATCGACGGCCACGTCGACACCGTGCTCTCGCGCGGCAAGGTCGTCGTCGACGGCAACGAGTACCTCGGGGCCAAGGGCGACGGGCAGTTCGTCAAGCGCGGCCTCTCGCAGTACCTGATCTGACCCACCCGACAAGGAAGACAACCCCATGGAATTCGGAGCCGTCCTCCAGACGAACCCGCCCGCCTCACGCACGGTGCACCTCGCCAAGCTCGCCGAACAGTACGGGTTCGAGTACGTGTGGACGTTCGACTCGCACCTGCTCTGGCAGGAGCCGTACGTGATCTACAGCGCGATCCTCGCCGAGACCCACCGCGTGATCGTGGGCCCCATGGTCACCAACCCGGCGACGCGCGACTGGACGGTCACGGCATCCGTGTTCGCCACCCTCAATGAGATGTACGGCAACCGCACCATCATCGGCATCGGGCGCGGCGACTCGGCGGTGCGCGTGACCAACGGGGCGCCCACGTCGCTCAAGGACCTGCGCGACTCGATCCACGTCATCCGCGAGCTCGCCAACTCGCGGTCGGTGGAGCACAACGGGGCGCAGCTGCAGTTCCCCTGGAGCCGCGGCTCGAAGGCCGAGGTCTGGGTGGCGGCCTACGGTCCGCTCGCCCTGAAGCTCACGGGTGAGGTGGGCGACGGCTTCATCCTCCAGCTCGCCGACCTCGACATCGCCGAGTGGATGATCAAGACGGTTCGGGATGCCGCCGAGAAGGCCGGTCGCGATCCGATGGCGGTGAAGTTCTGCGTCGCCGCCCCGATGTACGTCGGCCACGACATGGACCACATGCGCAACCAGACCCGCTGGTTCGGCGGGATGGTCGGCAATCATGTCGCCGACATCGTGTCGAAGTACGGTCACGACTCGAACGTGCCGAAGGCGCTCACCGACTACATCAAGGCCCGTGAGGGCTACGACTACAACTCGCACGGCAAGGCCGGCAACGACCACACCGAGTTCGTGCCCGACGACATCGTGGACCGGTTCTGCGTGCTCGGCACGCCCGACCAGCACATCCAGAAGCTCCAGGCTCTCAAGGAGCTCGGCGTCGACCAGTTCGCCGGGTACCTCCAGCACGACAACAAGGAGGAGACGCTGCGCGTCTACGGCGAGACGATCATGCCCGCGCTGCGCGACAAGATCGTCGCGAAGGCATGACGCGCCGCACGGCCTCCGTTCTCTGGGGAGTCCTCGGAGTGGTCGCCGTGCTGCTGATCTGGGAGCTGTACAAGTTCCTCGGGCCGGCCGAGGGGTTCGTCGTCGGCGCGATCGACGGCGAGACGGGGTCGGGGGTCATGCTCCTCCCGCGCACCAACGATCGGGCGATGCCGCACCTCTGGGAGATGGTCGCGCGGCTGTTCCAGTCCACGAGTGGCGGAGACACGCCTCCGCTCATCGTTCCCGTGATCACGGCGTCGCTCACGACCCTCGGGATCGCCGCCGTCGGCTGGCTGATCGGCGTCGCCGTCGGTGTCGTGCTCGGCGTGGTGATGCAGCGCTACCGCCTCGCCGAGTGGGGTCTCCTGCCCTGGATCGTCGTGAGCCAGACCGTGCCCCTCATCGCCTTCGCGCCGCTGCTGGCGAGCATCGGGTCGCAGATCGATCGTGGCGGATTCCCGTGGCCGCAGTGGCTCTCGGTGGCGGTCATCGCCTCCTACCTCGCGTTCTTCCCCGTCGCGGTCGGCGTGCTCCGCGGCCTTGAGGCGCCCGACCGCATCCACCTCGATCTCATGCGTACCTACGCGAGCGGCTACTGGCCCACGCTGCTGCGCCTGCGCTTCCCGGCCTCCGTGCCGCACCTGCTTCCGGCGCTCCGGCTCGCCGCGGCGAGCGCCGTGCTCGGGGCCGTCGTCGCGGAGGTCTCGATCGGCATGCGCGGTGGCATCGGCCGGATGCTCATCCAGCTGGCCGGGCAGGCCTCCAGCGATCCGGCGGCACCGTGGGGCCCGACCTTCGGCTCGATCGCCCTCGGACTCATCGCCGCCGGTTCCGTGGCGCTGCTCGGACTCGCACTCAAGGACTTCCGCAGGGGAGAGGCATCAGCATGACCGACACGGCCACCGCCGAACTCGCCGTCCGGGCATCGGGCGTCGGCAAGATCTTCCCGACAAGAACCGGGGATGTCGTGGCGCTGACCGATGTCGAGCTCACCGTGGAGGCGGGCGAGTTCGTCTCCCTTATCGGACCTTCCGGGTGCGGCAAGTCGACGCTCCTGCGTCTCATCGCCGACCTCGACGAGACGTCGAGCGGCGAGCTCGAGATCTTCGGCAAGCCGGCCCGCCAGGCCCGAATCGACCAGGACTACGGCATCGCGTTCCAGCAGGCCGGCCTCCTCCCGTGGCGCACGGTCGCGGGCAACATCGAGCTGCCGCTCCAGCTGCACGGCGTCTCCAAGAAGGCCCGAGCCGCGCGGGTGGCCGAGCTCGCCGACCTCGTGGGCCTGTCCGACTTCATCGACCGGCATCCCGACCAGCTCTCCGGCGGGATGCAGCAGCGGGTCGCCATCGCGCGCGCCCTCGCCGAGCAGCCGCGCCTGCTGCTCATGGACGAGCCGTTCGGCGCGCTCGATGAGATGACCCGGGAGTACCTCCAGTCGGAGCTCACCCGCATCGCCGCCGAGACCGGGGCCGCCGTCGTCTTTGTGACGCACTCCATCCCGGAGGCCGTGTTCCTCTCCGACCGCGTCGTCGTGATGAGTCCGCGACCGGGCCGCATCACCGACATCCTGCCGGTGGCCCTGGGCGAGACCCGGGGTGAGGCGCTGCGCGAGTCGCCCGAGTACTTCGAGCGGGTCACCGCGGTGCGCGAGGCGCTGCACGGGTCACCCACCGAGAGGGCGAACGAGCGATGACCTCCGCGGCGAGAGACTCCGCGCTGCGCGTCATCGCGCCCATCGCGGTCGGCCTCATCATGCTCGTGCTCTGGGTGCTCATCGTCGACGTGCTGCAGATCGCGCCTCGGGCGCTGCCCAGCCCGATCGCGATCGGCGAGGAGTTCGCGGCGCGCGGAGACATCATCCTCGAGGACATGCTCATCACCGCCACGAACGCGCTCATCGGCCTCGTCGTCGGCAGCATCATCGCGATCGTCGCCGCCGGGCTCGCCGCGAGCTTCCGGCCCATCGATGGGATGCTCGCCCCGCTCGTCGCGGCGATCGCCGTCGTGCCGATCGTGGCGCTCACCCCCATCCTCAACACGATGTTCGGTGCGTCGAGCCAGTTCGGCCGGCAGTACATCGCGGCCCTCGCCGCCTTCGTGCCCGTGTTCGTCAACGTGCTCCGCGGTCTGCGACAGACCCGGCCCGTGCATCGTGACCTCCTGCGCGCCTCGGGCGCGTCGGCATCCCAGACCTTCCGGCTTCTCACGCTGCCGACGGCCCTGCCGTACCTCATGACGGGCCTGCGGGTCGCGAGTTCGCTCGCGGTCATCGCCGCCCTCGTCGCGGAGTACTTCGGGGGACCGGCGGACGGGATCGGAACGGCGATTGCGGGATACGCGAAGTCGGGCAAAGCCGCCCTGGCCTTCGCGTACGTCGGTGGCGGCATCGCCATCGGACTCGCGTTCTTCCTCGTCACGCTGCTGCTCGAGCGGCTCGTGACGAGGCGAGCGCCGGCGTAGCCGGCATCCCGTGCACCATCCATCACGAAAGGAAACAGCATGAGACACAGCATCAGGCGCGGCCTCACAGTCGCGTCCCTGGCCACCGTCACCGCGATCGCCCTTGCGGCGTGCGCGGCCCCGGCCGACACGGACACCTCGGGGGACTTCGAGCCCCTCACCTCCATCAAGCTGCAGCTGCAGTGGCTGCCGCAGGCCCAGTTCGCGGGCTACTACGTGGCGCTCGACCAGGGCTACTTCGAGGACGAGGGCTTCGACACCGTCGACATCGTCCCCTCGGGCGGCGACATCGTTCCGCAGGACGCCCTCGTGGCCGGTGACGTCGACTTCGCGATCGCGTGGGTTCCGAAGGTGCTCGGCACCCTCGAGGCCACCGGCGCGGAGCTGACCGACATCGCGCAGGTCTACCAGAAGTCCGGCACCCTCCAGGTGTCGTTCAAGGACACCGGGGTCGCCTCGGTCGCCGACTTCGAGGGCAAGCGCATCGGCTCGTGGGGCTTCGGCAACGAGTGGGAGATCTTCGCCGCGATGGCGGACGAGGGCCTCGACGCCTCGACCGTGTCGATCACGACGCAGGACTTCTCGATGAATGCGCTGCTCGATGGCGACGTCGATGCGGCCCAGGCGATGACCTACAACGAGTGGGCGCAGATCCTCGAGGTTGTCAACCCGGCCACCGGCGAGCTGTACCAGCCGGAGGACTTCGACGTGGTCTCCTACGAGGACACCGCGGGCGCGATGCTCCAGGACGCGATCTGGGCCGACACCGCCCGTCTCGCCGATGACCCCGCCTACGCGGATGCCGCCGTGCGGTTCCTCAAGGCCGTCATCAAGGGCTGGGTGTTCGCTCGCGACAACCCGGAGGAGGCGGCATCCATCACCTATGACGCCGCGATCAACGCCGAGGCCGCCTTCCCGGTCGGCCCCGTGCACCAGCTGTGGCAGATGAACGAGGTGAACAAGCTGATCTGGACCGGCAGCAAGTTCGGCCTGATCGACGAGGCCGCATGGGCCAAGACGGTCGCGGGCGCTCTCGCCGCGGTCAACCAGGACGGCGTCAACCTCATCACCGCGGAGCCCGCCGCCTCGGCGTACTCGAACGAGTACATCGAGAAGGCGCTCGCAGCGCTCGAGGCCGAGGGCGTCGACGTGAGCGGGGCGTACACCCCGATCGACGTCGTCCTCACCGAGGGCGGCCAGTAACACCGTACTAATGTGAGCGGGTGGTCGGTCCTGACCGGCCACCCGCTCCACCATCGAAGGAATGCACCATGACGAATCTCAACCACGCCGACGGCGAGCTCGCCTACGACCTCGATCGGGCCCACGTCTTCCACTCGTGGTCGGCGCAGGGCTCGCTCAACCCACTCGTGATCGCGGGGGGCGCCGGATGCGAGGTGTGGGACTTCGACGGAAACCGACTGCTCGACTTCTCGAGCCAACTCGTCAACACCAACCTGGGGCACCAGCATCCGGCCGTCGTGAATGCGATCAAAGCGCAGGCCGACATCCTCACCACCGTCGCGCCCGCCACCGCCAACCTCGCGCGCGGTGAGGCGGCCAAGCGCATCCTCGCCAAGGCCGGCGCCCACTTCGGCAAGGTCTTCTTCACCAACGGTGGCGCCGACGCCAACGAGAACGCGATCCGCATGGCGCGCCTCGTCACGGGTCGTGACAAGGTGCTCTCCACCTACCGCAGCTACCACGGCAACACCGGGGCCGCGATCGTCGCCACGGGCGACTGGCGCCGGATGCCGAACGAGTACGCGCGCGGACACGCCCACTTCTTCGGTCCCTTCCTCTACCGCTCCGAGTTCTGGGCGGAGACGGCCGAGCAGGAGTCGGAGCGCGCCCTCCACCACCTCGAGCGCATCATCCAGGCCGAGGGCTCCGGCACGATCGCCGCGATCCTGCTCGAGACCGTGCCCGGCACGGCGGGCGTGCTCGTGCCGCCGCCCGGCTACCTCGAGGGCGTGCGTGCGCTGTGCGACAAGTACGGCATCATCCTGATCTTCGATGAGGTCATGTGCGGGTTCGGGCGCACCGGTGAATGGTTCGCGTGGCAGGGCTTCGGGGTCGTTCCCGACCTCGTCACCTTCGCCAAGGGGGTCAACTCCGGCTACGTTCCCGCCGGCGGCGTGCTGATCAGCGAGTCGATCGCCAACAACTTCGACAGCCAGGTGTTCCCCGGCGGCCTCACCTACTCGGGCCACCCGCTCGCGATGGCGTCGATCGTCGGCGCCATCGACGCGATGGAAGCGGAGGGCGTGATCGAGAACGCCAAGATGATCGGCGAGCAGCACCTCGGCCCCGGCCTCGCGGCCCTCGCGGAGAAGCACCCGCTCATCGGCGAGGTGCGCGGACTCGGCGTGTTCTGGGCGCTCGACCTCGTCGACGACCGGGACTCCCGCCAGCCGGTGTCCGGCGGCGTCATCCTCGAGCTCAAGAAGGCGCTCATGGAGCGCGGGCTGCTTCCGTTCTCCGCCGACAACCGCATCCACGTGGTTCCGCCCTGCATCGTCACGCCCGACGAGGTCGCTCGCGCCCTCGCGATCTACGACGACGCGTTCGCGGCGGTGGAGGCCACGCTGTAGCCGAGACCCTCAATTGCGTCGATCGAACGCAAGTCGACCCGTGCCTTGCGTTCGATCGACGCAAGTCACCGGGATCCTCGCCCCCATCGCCGCGTAGAATCGACCCTCGTGTCCCATTTCATCGCCACCCCGTACACGGTCGACGTGTACGACCTCATGCACCGCCCGGGCGAGATGCGTGAGAAGACCCTCGACCTCGTCGAGCCCGAGGGCTTCGGCAACGCCGTGATCGGCGTCAAGCAGGGCGCGAACGTGCACATCGAGAGCCGTTTCGAGTCGCTGCACGACGGCATCCTCGTCTCCGGTGACGTCGACACCGTGGCCGAGGGGGAGTGCGTGCGGTGCCTCATCGAGGTGTCCGTGCCCCTCGAAGTCGAATTCCAAGAGCTTTTCGCGTATTCTTTCGACGAAGCTTTCGACTACACGGTTCACGACGATCACGTCGACCTGGAACCGGTGGTCAGGGATGCGGTGGTGCTGTCACTGCCGTTCCAACCGGTCTGTCAGGAAGATTGCCTCGGCCTGTGCCCGCAGTGCGGGGTACGGCTTCTCGACAATCCGGGTCACGAGCACGAGGCTCCCATCGATCCGCGCTGGGCCGCCCTGACCGGACTCGAGAGCCTCACCCAGACTGAAACAGAAGAGAAGAGATAACCATGGCTGTTCCCAAGCGCAAGATGTCGCGGGCATCCACCCGCATGCGCCGCGCCCAGTGGAAGGCTGACGCCCCCACCCTCGTCAAGACGATCGAGAACGGCAAGGTCACCTACAGCCTCCCGCACCGCGCGAAGGTGGTCGAGGACTCGACCGGCACGCCGCTGTACATGGAGTACAAGGGCCGCAAGGTCGCCGACGTCTGAGTCAATGCCTCGCCCTTCGGGCGACGCGATCGTCCCTGACGTGCACGCCCAGTTGACCTCGGTCTTGGGCGCCTCCATTGACCCTGCGCTTCTCGAGCTCGCGCTGACCCACCGGTCGTTCGCGTACGAACACGGCGGGCTGGCGCACAACGAGCGCCTCGAGTTCCTCGGGGACTCGATTCTCGGGCAGGCCGTGACGGTCATGCTCTACACCGAGAACCCGACCCTCGACGAGGGCGAGCTGGCCAAGCGCCGCGCGAGCCTCGTCTCCGCGGTCGCCCTCGCGGAAGTGGCCCGCTCGATCGGGCTCGGCGAGCACCTGCGCCTCGGCAAGGGCGAGGAGCAGACCGGAGGCCGGGACAAGTCGTCGATCCTCGCCGACACGGTCGAGGCTGTCATCGGGGCCGCCTATCTCGATCTTGGCGGCGACTCGGCCACCGCGCTCGTGCTGCGACTGATCCGCCCGCTGCTGGCCAACCCCGAGCGTTTCGGTGCCGCGATGGACCCGAAGACGAGTCTTCAGGAGCTGGCCGCCCGCCGCGGCAAGGGTCTGCCGGTCTACCGGGTGACCGACAGCGGACCCGATCACTCCAAGCGATTCCACGCGACCGTGCTGCTCGGCAGCGACGAGGTGGCATCCGGGTCGGGCTCGAGCAAGAAGCAGGCCGAGATGGCCGCCGCGCTCGAGGCCTGGACTCTGCTGCAGAAGCACTGAGCATGCCCGAGCTTCCCGAAGTGGAGGTCGTGCGACTCGGCCTCGACCCCGCTGTGACCGACGCCACGATCTCGGCGGTGACAGTGCTCGACGAGCGCTCGCTGCGTCGCCACGAAGGACCGAGCGAGGACTTCATCGAGCGACTCACCGGCCGCGGGATGCTCGCGCCGCAGCGCCGCGGCAAGTTCCTGTGGATTCCGCTGGCCGGTGGCACCGAGGCGTTGATCATCCACCTCGGCATGAGCGGCCAGGTTCTGCTGCGCGATCAGACGACGGATGACCCGCTCACGCGCATCCGCCTCGACCTGGCCAGCGGCTACCGCCTCAACTTCGTCGATCAGCGCATCTTCGGGTCGATGGCGATCGACACTCTCGTGCCCGCCGCCGATCATCCCGAGCAGCTCATCCCGAGCCAGGTCGCGCACATCGCCCGTGATCTCGTGGATCCGCTCTTCGACGACCGCAGGTTCCTCGCCGCGCTCAAGAAGAAGAACACCACGATCAAGCGCGCCCTGCTCGACCAGACGCTCGTGAGCGGCATCGGCAACATCTACGCGGACGAGTCGCTCTGGGGCGCGCGCATCCACTACGACCAGCCCACGGCCACGCTCACTCGGCCCCGCGCCGTCGCCCTGCTCGCCGAACTCCGGGCCGTACTCGCCCAGGCGCTCGCCGAGGGCGGCACCAGTTTCGACACCCAGTACCTCAACGTCAACGGTCAGTCGGGCTACTTCGCGCACTCGCTCAAGGCGTACGGCCAGCAGGGCAAGCCCTGCCCGCGCTGCGGCACGCCGATGGTGCGCGAGCAGTTCATGAACCGCGGCTCGCACTTCTGCCCGCGCTGCCAGCGGCTGCGCTGAGCGTGACCAGGGATCACCGATCCGGGAGCGAGACCGTGAACACCGCCCCGCCCTCGGGCCGGTTCGCGACGGTGATCGTGCCGCCCATCCGTGTGACCAGACGCGCGGCGATCGAGAGGCCCAGCCCGGTGCCGACCGGCCGCACGTCGCGGTAACGGGCCCGCAGGGCCCCCCGGTCGAACGCTGTCGCCAGATCCTCGGGCGCGAGTCCCGGTCCGTCGTCGAGCACCTCGACACCCGCGGCCGACGCGCGCAGCTCCACCGACCCGCCGGCGCGCAGGGCGTTCTCGACGAGGCCGTCGAGCACCTGCCGCAGCCGATCGGCATCGGCCGTCAGGGTGGTGGATGCCGCCACCGCCGTCACCCGCGACCCGAGCACCGCGGCTCGCCCCGCCCACGCCGCCGCGACGGAGTCCAGCAGCACCCCGAGCTCGACCGGAGCAGGGTGGATGCTGAAGTCGTCCGCCTCGAGGCGCGCGAGCTCGAGCAGGTCGGCGACGAAGCGGTCGAGGCGCTCGGTCTCGTTCACGAGGGTCGCGCCGACGCCGGCCACGGCATCCGGGGCGATGAGCCCGTCGGAGAGCGCTTCCGCGTAGCCGCGCACGGCCGTCAGCGGCGTGCGCAGATCGTGGGAGATCGAGAGCAGGAACTCCCGCTGCCGCCCCTCCGAGGCGGCCAGGGCGGTGTCGAGGGCAGCGAGAGCCCGCGTCACGTCGACGACCTCCGCGGTGCGAGCGTCGGGCATCCGGATGCCGCGCTCTCCAGCGGCGAGGCGTCTCGCCGCGGCGGCCGTCTCGGTGAGCGGCCGAGAGAGCACGCGGGCGAGCAGGGTGCCGCCGACGATCGCGACGACGAGCCCGATGGCGAGGGCGAGCAGAACCCGCCAGGTGGCCGATCCCAGGGCGCGGTCGATCGAGCTGAGGGGGAGGGCGAGAACGACGGCGGTGCCCTCCCGGGCCGGTCGTGCCTCCACGAGTACGGCCCCGGGTGTCCCGCGTCGCACGGTCGTCACGGACTCGCCGTCCGCGAGCCGGCGCAGGATGAGGGCATCCACGTACTCGCTCGCGTCGCCTTCCACCCTGCCGTCGGCGAGAACCAGCGCGACGACGGTGCCGCCGAGGGCGAGCGAGGCCTTGTCAGCGAGGTCGGCGGCCGAGGCGAGATTCGGCACCTTCGCCAGGAGGTCGGCCTGGGCGGCGAGCTGGTCCCGGGCATCCTGGGTCGTCTGGGACCGCACGAGCTGCAGCGAGATCAGCCCGGTCACGAGAACCGCGATCACCGCCACGGCGACCGTCACGAGGGTCACCCGTCCCCGCAGCGACCTCATTCGTCGGCCCTCACTCGTCGGCCACGACGTAGCCGATGCCGCGCACGGTGCGGATCGGGTTGGCGTCGCCGAGTTTCGCGCGCAGCTGGGCGACGTGCACGTCGACCGTGCGCCCGCCCGCGTAGTCGGCCTGGCCCCACACGCTCGCGAGCAGCTGGCCCCGGCCGAAGACGCGCCCCGGGGAGGCCATCAGGTGGGCGAGCAGGTCGAACTCGGTGGCGGTGAGCGCGATCGGGGTGCCGTCGCGGGTGAGCGAGCGTCGCGTGGGGTCGAGCACGAACCCGGCCACGGTCAGGGGGGCCGGCGTCGGGGGACCGTCGGCGCGGCGCAGCATCCCCTTGATGCGAGCGACGAGCTCGCGGGGAGAGAACGGCTTGGTGAGGTAGTCGTCGGCGCCGAGTTCGAGGCCGAGAACCCGGTCGACCTCGTCGTCGCGGGCCGTCACGAAGATCACCGGCGTCCAGTCCTCTGCCGCCCGAAGCGCGCGGCAGATCTCGATTCCGTCGAGCGTCGGCAGTCCCACGTCGAGCACGACCGCCACCGGATGCAGGCGACGGATCGCCGCGAGCCCCGCCGCCCCATCGCGCTCCACGTGCACGCCGTAGCCGGCCTGGGTGAGGTAGAGGCGCTCGACGTCGGCGATCGCCGGTTCGTCCTCGACGATCACCACGAGCCCGCGTCCTTCGGCCATGGGTCCCATTCAAGTGCATCGGGATGCCGTGGTGCGGGCCCCTTACATTGCCCGAACATGCGGTTGACGGGACCCGAACTCGGCCCGCGCACCATGGGATCCGTCGCCACCACCGGCGGCCCCGATGGAAGGACTCCCTCATGTTCCGCACCCTCACCACCGCCGTCGGTGCGACGGCCCTCACCGCGGCGCTCGTGTTCGGCGGCGCGACGGCGGCCTCGGCTTCCGAGCCGGCCCCCGAGCCGACCGCCTCGACCGAGTGCTCGTTCGGCCAGCACCTCCTCCACGCGTGGCTCCGGATGCCCCCCGACCTGCGCGGCGACCTCCGGTCGGTGCGCGACCTGCCGCGCGAGGAGCGTCAGGCCGCCCTGCGCGACGTGCGCGACGGGGCCCTGAACGGCGAGTACGGGGCCGGCACGCAGGCGAACGCGGAGGCCCTCAAGGCCCGGCGGCTCGGAGGCTGGGCGACCCTCCCTCCCGAGCTGCGCGCCGACCTCCTCGAACTGCGCCAGGCCGACCCCGCCGAGCGTCGGGCGCTCGCCGAGGAGATCGCTCAGAACGCCCTCGACGGAGACTACGGCGACAAGGCCCAGGCCACGGCGGAGCGCATCCAGTCGAGCGAGCTCTGGCAGGACTGCGTCGCGGACGCGGGTTGATCCCGGCCCTCACGCTTTGCGTCGATCGGTCGCAAGTCCATCCATGACTTGCGACCGA
>CALRJN020000011.1:0-85231 GCA_943367555.1 Synechococcus sp. UW140
CTGCTGGAGAAGTACGGCGTGACCGTGGGCTTCTCCGCCACCGGCGACACCACCGTCGAGGACCTGCTGGCCGGCACGGTGAACATCGCCAACGTGTACTCCGCCGACCCGCGCATCCAGACCGAGAACCTCGTCACCCTCGCCGACCCGAAGGGGCTGTTCCTGGCCTCCAACGTGGTCCCGCTGGTCAACGCGGACGTCGCCGACCAGATCGCCGACGTCATCAACGCCGTGCAGGCCAAACTCACCCCCGAGGGCCTCGTCGCCCTCAACGTCCAGTCCACCGTCGACCAGAAGTCCTCGGCCGACATCGCCACCGCCTGGCTCACGGACAACGGACTGATCTAACGCGAGACCCTCGGGTCGAGCCGCCGCGAATGCGGCGTGTCGAGACCTCACCGACGAACCACCCGGTGAGGTCTCGACGAGCTCGACCCGCGGGGCATCGGCGGGGGGCAGGGGCGGGGGACACCCTCCGACCCCCGGACGAGGGTCGAACTTGCCTCACCTTCGCATTTCGAACACCGAGCGTGACCCCCGGATGCGGCGCGCGGAGCGGTGTGTCATCCTCTTCTCAAGACGCAAACGGTGACAGGTAAAGAACCGATAGTCGGACCGGATCCGGGGGGATTCGGGAGTATCCGGCACCGGATCCGACCGAGACCGGATCATCGACCGAGGTTTCGGGACCTCTCGGGGGTCGATGATCGCGTCGCGCCTGACGGCCGTCGACACCCTCCGGGGTGCGGCGGCCGAGGGCGTTTAAGGGGGGTATGCCACACTCGTGACGTGAGATTCCTTCGTGGCAAGGCCGACTCCACGCCCGTCGGCGAATTCTGGGAATGGTGGACCGAGACGGGCATCCACCAGATCGAGGGTCCGATGTTCACGAGCGACCCCGGGGTCGCCACGGCGGAGCTGTCGAAGCGGATCCTTGAGCTGAATCCGGCACTCGCCTGGAGCATCGGTGGTCGGGACGGACAGCGGGTGCTCGTCATCAGTTCTGCCGGCGACCCCGAAGCGACGCTCGTCGCTGAGGATCTGCGCCTAACGGCACCAGCGATAGCGGGCTGGGCGCTGCAGATCGGTCGAGGTCCCGAACCCGAGGCCGCGCGATCCATCGTCCAGGTGGTCGGCCATCGCGTGGACCTCTCACTGATCGAGGTCACCTTCGCCCCGGACCCGGCGCGGGCGCGCCTGAGCGTGACCCTGTTCCACCCCGAGTTCCGGACGTATCCCGAGCGCCTCGCCCTCGAAGCCGCCTTTCACAAGCTCGACTTCGAACTCGGAGAGAACGCCGTCACCCGGTGGATCGGACAGGTCGACATCGCTCGGGTGCGCCCGGAACGGAGCGAGACGTTCGATGGACTGCGGGCGGCCATCGCCGAGATCTCCGAACCGGAGCCCACTACCTGGAGCATCGCGAGCATCGCCTTGAGCAACGGGACTAACGTTGTCGGGCGTGTGCGGCGCACCCTCCGCTGGCAAGATCACCCCTTCCATACGCGGCACTACGTCCTCCGTGTGCGATTCCGTGGACGCGGTGACGGCCTGCCGACGAACGAGGAGTACGAGCGGCTGGTCGCGATCGACGATGTGCTCGAAGAGTTGGCCGGCGCGGCCGAGGAAGTGCTCTACCTCACCGGGGCCGGCGAGCGCGTCATCCACTTCTACGCTCGCGAAGACGACGCCGCCGCGGCGAGCGCCCTCAAGGCCGCGGCCCGGGAGCACGGATACCGCTTGCGGTCCGAGCGCGATCCCGGCTGGACCGCGGTGCGCGACTTCCTCTGAGCAGCTACTCGGCGGCGAGCGAGTCGAGCCGCGTGAGCAGCGCGCGCGCGTAGGCGTCGGCCGCGGCATCCGCCTCGAAGGTCAGGGTCTCGCCGTCGATGAGGGCCTCCACGACCCACCGGCCGCTGAGCGACACGAAGGCCGCGCCGAGGAGATCGCGCAACTGGTGCTCGTGCGGCATCCAGAGGGCCTCGTCCTTGTCGACCGAGTCGAGGGCCCACTCGGTGGTGCCGTTGAAGCCGAGCACGGTACCGGTCGGGAAATCGTGGGCCTCGACCGTCATGTCGCTGAGGATGAAGACGTCCTCCTCGGCCTCGATGCGGTCGATGCGGAAGGCGTCGCCGGCGGTCGGATGCCACGGCAGGCCCGAATCGCGCAGGGCCCGCGCCAGCTCGGTGGAGATCATGATCCAGTATCGCCCGGGATGCCGGGAGAGGCCCCTGCCGCAGCCAGGGCAGCGGCCATCTTCTCCTCCACAAGCGCTCACCCGACGAAGATCTTCTACTCGAACATTCGTTCGAATCGTGGGAGAATGGATGCATGGCCCCCAGCGCATCGCTCCTCACCTCCCCGGTGGATGCCCTGCTGCACGCTCTCGTCGACCTGGCTGCCCCCTTCTCGCCGCCGGTGACCGCCGCCCTCACCGATTCCGAACTACTCGACCGCCAGCGCCTGCTCAGCGAGGTCGAGCGTCGGGTGACGGCGGCCTCGGCGGCTCTGGCCGCGGAGGTGCGGCACCGCTCCCGCCCCGAACTCGGGCACGACGGACTGGCCGCCCGCCTCGGCGCCCGCACCCCCGAGAAGCTCGTGCAGACCATCACCGGTGCCACCAAGACCCGAGCGGCGACACTCGTGCGCATCGGCTCGCTGCTTCCCACCGCCCCACCCGCCCCGGAGCGGTCGACCTGGATGGTGGATGTCGCGGCCGCCCTCTCCGCTGGCGATCTGTCACTCGATGCCGCCGACGCCATCCGCGCTGGCCTCGGCAGTCCGACCGACGAGGTACCCGCGGATGCCCTGGCCCTCGCTGCCCGCACCCTCGTGCTTCTCGCCCCCACCCTCACCGTCGAGGCGCTCGCCGTGCGCGCGCGGGAGGAGCGCCTCGCCCTCGACCTGGCGCTCGTCGTCGAGCGGGAAAGGGCCCTGCGCGAGAAGCGCTCGCTGACGGTCCACCGTCAGGCCGACGGCATGACCCGGCTCACCGCGTTGCTCGACCCCGAGTCGGCAGCGCTGGTCACCTCTGTATTCGACGGGGTCACCTCACCCCGACGCGGCGGCCCCCGGTTCGTCGACGAAGCCGCGCAGGCCCACGCTACCGCGCTGAGCGACGACCCGCGCACCACCGAGCAACTGGCGTTGGATGCCTTCGTGCAGCTTCTGCAGATCGGGGCCGACGTGCGCCCCGATTTCATGGTCGGCCGCGGGGGGCCCGCCGTTCAGGTGCTCGTCACTGACCGCGACCTCCGCAGCGGCACCGGGCTCGGCTTCATTCAGGGCCAGAGCGAGCCGGTCTCGATCGCCACCGTCGAGCGGCACGTCTGTCAGAGCGGCCTGGAGCCGGTGATCTTCGACTCCGAGGGAAAGCCGTTCGACCTCGGCCGAGAGCGGCGGCTCTTTTCCCGCCGCCAGCGGCGAGCGATGGCCGCCCGAGACGGCGGATGCATGTTCCTCGACTGTGAACGTCCGCCCAGCTGGTGCGAAGCGCATCACACCGATCATTGGAAGCGAGATCACGGTCAGACGAATGTGGATGCCGGCATCCTGCTCTGCAAACACCACCACCTCCTGGTCCATGACAACGGATGGGAGATCCACTGCGAGCGCGGGATGTTCTGGCTGATCCCACCACCCGACGTCGACCCGATGCAGATCCCGATCCCGATGCCAAGCAAGAGCGCTGCGGCGCGCCGGCTGGCCACTCAGCTAGTTCAGGCCGTTCAGGCCGGCTGATCGGGTGTGCCGGGGCGCCCGGCCCGGCGTGCTGCGGTGAAGGGCGGCGCACGGGGCCGGTGCCAAGCCCGGCCGGTGGCCCGCGCGCGGCCCGGCGCGCGGCCCGGCGCGCAGCGCCAGGGCCCGAACCGGGGATCAGCCCAGGGTCGCCCCGAACAGCAGCCCGAGCAGGTAGGTCGCACCAGCGGCTCCGAAGCCGATCGCGAGCTGGCGCAGGGCGCGCTTGAGAGGGGAGGCCCCGCTGAGGATGCCGACGATCGCGCCCGTCAGGAGGAGGGCCAGACCGACGAGCACGGAGGCGATCACAACCGCGGTGAATCCGGTTGCGCCGAGCAGGTAGGGCAGCACCGGGATGAGCGCACCCGAGGCGAAGAAGCAGAAGCTCGAGATCGCGGCGCCCCAGGCTGAGCCCACCGGGTCCGGGGTCTCCTCGGGGTCGCCGACCGTGGGGTCCGCCTCGAGGTGCAGGGTGGCGAGCACCTCGGCGGCGCGCGCCTCGGCATCCTTCGCGGACATCCCGCGGGCACGGTAGACGAGGGCGAGCTCGTTAGCGTCGACGTCGAGGTCGGGCAGGGCCCGCGCGGATGCCGGGTCCGGCGTCGCGGCATCGATCAGCTCCCGCTGCGAGCGCACCGACACGTACTCCCCCGCGCCCATCGAGAGGGCGCCGGCGAGGAGGCCGGCGATGCCGGTGAAGAGCACCGTCTGGGTCGACACCCCGGTCGCGCCGATGCCGAGCACGAGTGCGAGGTTGGAGACGAGTCCGTCGTTCGCGCCGAAGACGGCGGCGCGGAAGGTGCCTGCGAGCCGTAGCCGGCCGCGCGTGGCGAGCCCGCGCACGACCTCGCCGTGGATTCGCTCATCGGCGGCCATGGCATCCGTCGCGTCATCGTCGCCGTCGTACGGCGAGCGCGTCTCGGCGCGCTGGGCGAGCGCGAGCACGAACACCGAGCCGAACCGCCGGGCGAGCCAGCCGAGCAACCGCGTTCGCAGCTCGCCCCGGCGGGGCTCGCCGACGTGCTCCCCGAGCAGGTCGAGCCAGTGCTGCTCGTGGCGCCCCTCCGCCTCAGCGAGCGCGAGCAGGATGTCGCGCTCGGTTCCGGTGCGCCGCGACGCGAGGTCGCGATAGACGGCGGCCTCGGCGCGCTCGTCGGCGAGGTACTTGCGCCACCGCCGGATCTCGCGCGGTGTCGGCTGCCGCGACGCGGGGGACTGCGGCGCGGACTCGCGCATCATCGGCGGTACTGGATTCCCCAGCGCACGGTCCACGTCTCGCCCGGGTCGAGCCAGTGGAGGTCGGTCCCCGAGTTGAACGCGTTGACGGGGGCGGTCATCGGCTCGATCGCCACGGCCAGAGTCGGACCGTTCGGCGTGGGGAAGTCGCGCGTCGTGAACACCTGGATCCAGCCGTGGTTCTCATCCTGAGTCAGGCGCACCTCGCGGCCGTCGGGCGCCCGGAGCACGGCGGAGACACCGTCGACCGTGCGCACGCCGCCCCACCCGTCGTCGAGGAACAGGTCCCCCAGCCGGTGGGGTTCGCGGAGGTCGAACGGGGTGCCGTCGACCGGCACGATCGCGGTGGGGTTGAGCCGGTCATCCACGTCCACATGGGTGTCGGCGTGCACGGTGAGCAGAAGCTCGGCAGGATCGACGTCGCCGATGGTGAGGAACGGATGCGTGCCGAACGCGACGGGCGCCCGACCGGCCGCGAGGTTGGTGGCCGTGTGAGTGACCTCGAGGCCGTCCTCGACGAGCTCGTAGCGCACGGTCGTGTCGAGGTGGAACGGGTAGCCGTGCTGGGGGAACACGATCGCCCCGAGGGTGATTCCGGCCTCGGCCTTCTCCACGACGCGGTAGGGGGTGTAGCGCAGCAGGCCGTGGATGGCGTTGTGCCGGCCGGGCTCGGTGAGGTCGAGCTGCTGCGGCTCGCCGTCGAGGTGCCAGAGGCCGTCCGCAACTCGGTTTGGCCACGGCACGAGCACGATGCCGCACGCGAACGGGGGCAGGCTCGCCTCGGCGTAGGGCTGGGTGAGGTTCACCCCGTCGATGCTGAACTCGCGCAGGCCGGCGGCGACCTCCACGATCACGGCACGGGCGGTGCCACGGGTCAGGACGTGCTGGGTGCCGGTCGGCGCGGTGGTGGGCGCGGTCATGGCCCCAGCCTATCGGCGCGCTCGATGGTGAGCCCGGCGGCCTCGAGCGGCGCGAGCTGGTCGGACGGCCCCGCCGTGATGAGCGACGCGAACGACGCGAGCGGGGCGATCACGGCGAGGTCGGTGCGCCCCAGCTTCGTCGCATCCGCGATGAGGATGCTGCGCCGCGACGCCCCCATCGCGAGCCGCTTGATCTCGGCATCCGGGAGATTGAGGTTGGTGACGCCGTCGACCGGGTGGATGCCGTTGCAGCCCACGAAGGCGAGGTCCAGGCGCAGAGACGCTAGCATCGGCGCGGCGAAGGGGTTGACGAGGGAGTGCTGCAGCGTGCGCAGCGTGCCGCCCGTGACGATCACCGTGAACCGGGGCACGGCGGCCTCGAGGGCGAGCGCGATCGTGAGACCGCTCGTCACGACGACGAGGTCGTGCAGGTCGCGGCGCTCCACGAGGGCCCGTGCCATCGCCATCGCCGTGCTGCCGGCGTCGACGTAGATCGCCTGACCGCTCGTGACGTGGGCGGCAGCAGCGCGAGCGATCGCCGCCTTGGCCACCGCGTCGCGGTCGAGGGAGGCCTCGAGCGTCTGCTCGCGGTAGGCGGTCACGGGCATCGCGCCACCGTGCACGCGCACGAGGGCGCCGCGGCGTTCGAGGGCGGACAGGTCGCCGCGGATCGTGACGTCACTCACGCCGAGTTCCTCGGCGGCATCCGTCACGCGCACGAAGCCGCGCGCATCGACGAGGCGGGCGAGCTGCTGGCGGCGGGCCTCGGTCATGCGTTCCTCTCCTGGGCTTTCGCATTCCTCCGTATTTGAAAGCTCGTCTTTCGTTATCGTAATGCCATGGCCGGAATCACCAAACGCCCCACCCTGCTCGCCGACGGGCGCGAGCTCATCTACTTCGACGACGCCGACACGACCCTCGGCCCGGAGCGCGCGGCCGACGCGCGTCACCTCGACCCGCGGCCCGCGACGGCGACCATGCGACAGGACCCGCTCACGGGCGAGTGGATCTCGATCGCGGCATCCCGGCAGAACCGGGTGTTCCTCCCGCCCGCCGACCAGGACCCGCTCGCGCCGGCCACGCCGACCAACCCCTCGGAGGTGCCGAGCAACTACGACGTCGCCGTCTTCGAGAACCGCTCGCCGAGCTTCGGACCCGATTTCGGCCCCGTGGACACGAGCGGCCTCGGCCTTGGTCGCACGGCCCCCTCGCACGGCCGCTGCGAGGTCGTGTGCTTCAGCCCCGAACACGAGGGCTCGTTCGGCTCGCTCACCGAGTCGCGGGCGCGCACGGTGATCGAGGCGTGGGCCGATCGCACGGCCGCGCTGAGCGCGCTCCCCGGCGTCGCGCAGGTGTTCCCGTTCGAGAACCGCGGGGAGGCGATCGGCGTGACGCTGCATCATCCGCACGGGCAGATCTACTCCTACCCCTACGTCACGCCGCGCACCCAGCGGCTCGTCGAATCGATCGCGACGTACGGCCCCACCCTGTTCCAGGACATCCTCGACTTCGAGAGCGCCTCGGAGCGCGTGGTGCTGCGTGGCGAGCACTTCACCGCGTTCGTGCCGTTCGCGGCGCGCTGGCCCATCGAGGTGCATCTGCTGCCGCACCGCCACTTCCCGGACTTCGCGGCGATGAGCGCGGAGGAGAAGGACGAGCTCGCCGGCCTCTACCTGCGGCTGCTCCGCGGGATCGACGCGCTGTACGAGACCCCGACGCCCTACATCGCGGCCTGGCACCAGGCCCCCGTGAGCGTGGCGCGCGACGACATCCGACTGATGCTCCAACTGACCAGCCCGCGCAGGGCAGAATCGAAGCTGAAGTACCTCGCCGGCTCCGAAGCCGCGATGGGGGCGTGGATCGGAGACATCCCGCCGGAACAGGCCGCGGAAGCGATCCGCGCCGCGATCGATAGGGCGTAGATCATGAGCGACATCCGTGACGACGTGGTGGCGGAGTTCATCGAGGTCCACGGACGCGAACCACTCGGCCTCTGGTCGGCGCCGGGTCGTGTGAACCTCATCGGCGAGCACACCGACTACAACCTCGGATTCGTGCTGCCGTTCGCGATCAACCGCCGCACCATCGTGGCCCTCGCGCCGCGTGACGACCGCGTCATCCGCATCGCCTCCGGATTCGCGAACGAGGTCGCCGAGATCGATCTGGCCGAGCTCAGCCCCGAGCGCCTGCAGGGCTGGTCGGCCTACCCGCTCGGCGTCGCCTGGGCGCTCGGCGAGTTCGGTGCCGACCTCGCCGCGGTGCCGGGAGTCGACATCTCGATCGAGTCGACCGTGCCCGTCGGCGCCGGTCTCTCCTCGTCCGCGGCCATCGAGAGTGCGGTCGCCGTCGCCCTCAACGAGGTCTGGCAGCTCGGATTCGACGCGCGCACCCTCGCCAAGGTCGGCCAGCTCGCCGAGAACCGGGCCGTCGGCGCCCCGACCGGCATCATGGACCAGTCCGCGTCGCTGCTCGGCCGGGAGGACCACGCCGTGTTCCTCGACTGCCGCAGCCTCGAGTCGGAGCTCGTGCCGCTCGGGTTCGCCGAAGCCGGGCTCGAGCTGCTCATCATGGACACGGGCGTCTCGCACTCGCACGCCACCGGTGGCTACGCCTCGCGCCGAGCGGCGTGCGAGGCCGGGGCGCTGCTCATGGAGGTCGAGTCGCTGCGCGACCTCGCCGTCGACGACCTGCCGCGCGCGCAGCAGCTCATGGACGAAGTGACCTACCGCCGCGTCCGCCACGTCGTCACCGAGAATCAGCGGGTGCTCCAGACCGTGCAGACCCTGCGCGACCACGGCCCGCTCGCGATCGGCGCCCTGCTCGACGCCTCGCACGTCTCGATGCGCGACGACTTCGAGATCTCGGTGCCCGAGCTCGACCTCGCGGTCGAGACCGCGCAATCGAACGGGGCGATCGGCGCGCGGATGACCGGCGGCGGCTTCGGCGGAGCCGCGATCGCCCTCGTGCCGAGCGAGGGGATCTCCCGACTCCAGGTGGCCGTCGACGGCGCGTTCGCCGAGCACGGCTTCGCCCAGCCCACCATGTTCACCGTCACCGCCGCGGACGGGGCCGGTCGCGACCGCTGACACCCCCGTGAACGGGTGTCGTCCCTGAGGGGGACCCCCGGGGTACTGTGTGGCTCGGGCGCGTACATCGCCGTCCTGGCAACCGACCCGAGGAGCGACCATGCTGCGCCATGTGGCGAGTCTGATCGGTCGTGTCGGGCTGTCCGTGTTCGAGGCGGTCTCCGGCAACACCTGGCGGTCCCTGCCGCACCCCCCGTCGGGAGTCGCCATCGCTCGCGCCGATGGCCACGACCCCGACCGGGTGCTGCTCGCGGGCGGGTCGAGCGCGGTCGGTTTGGGCGTGCTCGGACATGACCTCGCCCTGGCCGGGTTCCTTGCGCGCTCCACCGCGGCGATCACCGGACGGGGAGTCGACGTCGAGGTCTTCGCCGACCCCCGGATGACGGCCGCGATGATCCGTGATCGTCTCGACCCTGTCACCATCTCTCGGTACGACGCCATCGTTCTGACGATCGGCACCCGGGAGGCGTTCTCCCTCACCCCCACCGACCGATGGGTCGACCAGTTGACCGGCCTGCTCGATCGGATCATCGCCGGACGGGATGCCGGGCCCAGCATCCTCATCGTCGGCGCCGAGGAGGTCGAACCGGTGCCGCTGCCCGGGTTTGTCAGCCGACTGGTGCGCGGCCGTGCCAGAGCGATCAATCAGGCCACGCGCGCCGCGATCCTGGGGCGGCCGCGCATCCGGTTCGTCGATTCGGCGTGGATTCCGGTGGCCCCCGCCCGCAACCTCGTGGATGCCGACAAGCCATCGCTCTACGACCGCAGCGCCACAGCTCTCGCGCCGGCCCTCGCCGGACTGCTCGATGAGTCACCCGACCGCGTGCGGCATCCCGTGGACGAGGAGTCCCGGGAGAAGGCCGTGGCCTTCCTTCGCTCCCGCCTCGACCGCCCGGATCCGCGGGTGGATGCCCTGCTCACGACGGTGCGGGACGTCATGCATGTGCGCAGCGTCGACCTCTTCTTCGTCGATCGGAACGACGTCTATTTGCTCTCGGCGACGACCCGCTCGGTCGGCAGCAAGCCTCGCGGTGAGACCCTGAGCACCGAGGCGCTCGAGTACTGGGGCGGGCTCGTCGTGCGCGACCTCGCCGCCGACCCCGCGCACGCATCCCGGCCCGAGGTCACGGGCCCGCCGTACCTCCGGTTCTACGCGGGCTACCCCGTGGAGTCGCCCGAGGGCCGACGAGTGGCCGTGCTCACGATCGTCGACACCGAGCCGCGCGACATCTCCCCCTCGGAGCTCTCATTGCTGCGCCATTTCGCGCTGCGGGTGGGGTCGCTCCTGTTCGAGCAGTACCGGCCGTAGGGCGCGGGGGCCGGTTCAGAGCCGTTCGGCGGCGTCGACGACGTTCGTGAGCAGCATCGCGCGGGTCATCGGTCCCACTCCGCCGGGCACGGGCGAGAGGAACCCGGCGACCTCGGCGACGCCGGGGGCGACATCGCCGACGAGGCGCGCCGATCCGGTCTCGGGGTCGACCACGCGCGTGATCCCCACGTCGAGAACGGCGGCCCCCGGCTTCACCCAGTCCGGCTGGATGAGGCCGGCCACGCCCACGGCGGCGACGAGGATGTCGGCGCGGCGCACGTAGGTGTCGAGGTTCTCGGTGCGGGAATGAGTGAGGGTGACCGTGGCATCCAGACCCTTGCGGGTCAGGAGCAGGCCGAGCGGCCGGCCGACGGTGAGCCCCCGGCCGACGACCACGACGTGCTTGCCGGAGATCGGCACGTCGTAGCGCTGGAGCAGCTCCACGATCCCGGCGGGCGTGCACGGCAGGGGTGAGCGGATGTCGCCGCCGACGCCGAGCACGAGACGACCGAGGTTCATGGGGTGCAGGCCGTCGGCGTCCTTGTCGGGATTCATGAGCTCGAGCATCGCGTTCTCATCGAGGCCGGCGGGCAGAGGCAGCTGGATGATGTAGCCGGTCACCGCGGGGTCGGCGTTGAGGCTCTCGATCGCGCGGCGCACGTCGGCGGCGGATGCTGTGGCCGGCAGGTCGACGCGGATCGACTCGATCCCCACCTCGGCGCAGTCGCGATGCTTGCCCGCGACGTACGAGAGCGACCCGGGGTCGTCCCCCACGAGGAGCGTGCCGAGGCCGGGGACCACGCCACGCGCCCGCAGGGCCGCGATGCGCTCACGCAGCTCGTTCTTGATGGCGCTCGCGGTCGCGACGCCGTCGAGGGTGGTGGCGGTCATCGACATTCCTTCGGCCGGGCGGATCGAGCTTGTCGAGATCTCACTCGCGAGTCACTCTCGGGGAGGTCTCGACAGGCTCGACCCGCGGCGTTGCTAGGCCCACGAACCCGGGCTGGTCAGCCCCTCGTAGAGCGGGAAGGCGTCGGCGAGGGCCTTCACGCGCGCGGCGAGCGCCGCGACATCCGGAGCCGGCATCAGGGCGTGCGCGATGATGTCGGCGACCTCGGTGAACTCGGCGTCGCCGAACCCGCGGGTGGCGAGCGCCGGGGTGCCGATGCGCACACCCGAGGGGGTCATCGGCGGACGCGGGTCGTTGGGCACGGAGTTGCGGTTCACCGTGATGCCGACGGAGTGCAGGATGTCCTCCGCGTCCTGACCGTGGATCGCCGAGTTGCGCAGGTCCACGAGCACGAGGTGCACGTCGGTGCCGCCGGTGAGCACGTCGATGCCCGCGGCCTTCGCGTCAGCGGCGGTGAGTCGCTCGGCGAGCAGCTGCGCGCCGCGGATGGTGCGCTCCTGGCGTTCCTTGAAGTCGGGCTCCGCGGCGAGCTTGAATGCCGTCGCCTTCGCGGCGATGACGTGCATGAGCGGTCCACCCTGCTGGCCCGGGAAGACGTTCGAGTTGAGCTTCTTCTGCGTCTCGAGGTCGTTGGTGAGGATGAAGCCCGAACGCGGCCCATCGAGGGTCTTGTGCACGGTCGAGCTCACGACATCCGCGTACGGAACGGGGCTCGGGTGCAGGCCCGCGGCGACGAGGCCGGCGAAGTGCGCCATGTCCACCCAGAACTTGGCGCCCACCTCGTCGGCGATCGCGCGGAACGCGGCGAAATCGAGCTGGCGCGGGTAGGCGCTCCACCCGGCGATGAGCACGTGGGGCTTGACCTCGAGGGCCTTCTCGCGCACGGCATCCATGTCGATGAGGTGCGTCGTGGGGTCAACGCCGTAGGCGTGCGCCTCGTAGAGCTTGCCGGAGAAGTTGAGGTGCATGCCGTGGGTGAGGTGGCCGCCCTGGTCGAGGGCGAGGCCGAGGATGCGGTCACCGGGGGTCGCGATCGCCGCGAGCACGGCGGCGTTGGCCGTCGCTCCCGAGTGGGGCTGCACGTTCGCGTAGGCGGCACCGAAGAGGCTCTTGGCGCGGCTGATCGCGAGGCTCTCGGCGACGTCCACGAACTCGCAGCCGCCGTAGTAGCGACGACCGGGGTAGCCCTCGGCGTACTTGTTGGTGAGCACGGAGCCCTGGGCCTCGAGCACGGCGCGCGGCACGAAGTTCTCGCTCGCGATCATCTCGAGGGTGTTGCGCTGGCGACCGAGCTCCTGTTCGAGAACCGCAGCGATCTCGGGATCGACCTCAGCAAGCGGGGAATTGAAGACTGATGACACGGGGCGGCTCCTCGACACTCGAACGGATAGGACTAACGGTATCCGGTGAGCCCAGGCGTACGGCCCAATCGTGTGCCCGGGCTGCGGGTCCCGGCCGCCGCTCCCCGATGGATGCCCATCTCAACGCCAGTCGCGACGGGTCGATTGTATCGCGGTGGCCCCCGCGCCTTGTTCATAACTCAGGCAATCCGGGCGGCCACGGGGGGCCACTCCCGAAGTTCCGGCCCTCCCCCTCGTGACGCCGCACCGGATTGCCTGAGTTACGAACAAGGTGCGACAATGGGGAGGTTTAGTAAAGAGTCCTGACAAACCCCGAGGTGCCCGTGATCAGCGTCGTCCCCGCCCCCGCTCGACTCGTCGTCGGCGAGGGCGCGTTCGCGCTCGTCGGCGCGAGTGTCAGTGGGCCGCTCGCGCCGCACGCGGCCGAGGTGCTGGGGGTCCCTGTCGCGACCGGGGCGATCACCTTCGCGCACGCGCCGGGCCACGGCTCCGAGGGCTACCGCCTCGTCGTGACCCCCGATGCGATCGCGCTGACCGCGGATGCCGACGAGGGCCTCTTCCGCGGACTCCAGACCCTGCGCCAGCTGATCGCCGACCGCACCGTGCCCGCGGTGACGATCGACGACGCGCCGCGCTTCGCCTACCGCGGCGCGATGCTCGACCTCGCGCGGCACTTCTTCGGCGTCGACGAGATCTGCCGGTACCTCGACGCGCTCGCGCTGCTCAAGATCAACCACCTGCACCTGCACCTCACCGATGACCAGGGCTGGCGGATCGAGATCCTGTCCCGTCCCGAGCTCACCCGGCGCGGGTCCACCACGCAGGTGGGCGGTGGGCCCGGCGGCTTCCTCACGCAGGACGACTACCGGGCCGTGGTCGCGCACGCGGCATCCCGGTTCATCACGATCGTGCCCGAGATCGACCTGCCGGGGCACACCAACGCGGCGATCGTCGCCGACCCGCAGCTCGGTGACGAGCCGGCGGAGCCCTACGAGGGCGTCGAGGTGGGGTTCTCGTCGCTCGCGATCCGGCGCGAGACGACCTACGCGTGGCTCGACGACGTGCTCGGCGAGCTCGCCGCGATCACCCCCGGCCCCTACCTCCACCTCGGCGGTGACGAGTCGCTCTCGACCACCGACGAGGACTTCCTGCACTTCATCGCGCGCGCCACTGCGATCGGCGCGGCGACCGGCAAGACGATCATCGGCTGGCACGAGATGGGCCGCAGCCGTGACCTTCCTCCCGGCACGATCGGCCAGTACTGGAGCTTCACGACGCCGCAGGAGGGCGCGGCCGAGCACACCCTCTCGTTCGTCGCGCAGGGGGGCCGCGTCATCCTCAGCCCCGCGGATGTCGCGTACCTCGACATCAAGCGCACCGCCGACGACGAGCGCGGGCTCGTGTGGGCCGAGGGTCCGACGAGCCTCACCGCGAGCCGCGACTGGGAGCCGACGCGCGTCGTGCCGGGGCTCGGCGAGAGCGCCATCCTCGGCGTCGAGGCGCCGATCTGGACCGAGACCCTCGAGACGATCGAGCAGGTCGAGGAGTTCGCGTTCCCGAGGCTCGCCGCGGTCGCCGAGCTCGGCTGGTCGCCGGCAGGCGTTCCCGTGGACGACTTCCTCGCGCGCGTTCCCACGCTCGGCCGGGTGTGGGATGCCGCGGGCACCCGCCACTGGCGCACGCCTGAAGTCACCTGGCGCTAGCGCCCGCGCGCGACCTCACGTCGCCGCAGCGCCCCGTCCCCGACCACGAAGACGATCGCCGACGCGAACGTGAGCCCGGCCGCGACATACGGCAGCACCCCGACCCCCACGGTGTCGAGCAGCACGGCGCCGATGAGGGCGCCGAGGCCGATGCCCACGTTGAACGAGGTGGTGAGGTAGGCCGAGGCGATGTCACGCATCCGCCGTGACGCGGTGTGGAGCATCCGGGCCTGGAGCATCGGCGGGGCCGCCCCGAACCCGATGCTCCAGATCACGAGCGCCGGGAACACGATCCAGAACGTGCCGGGCACGAGGCCGATCACGACCAGAGCGGCCACGATCGCGAGGATCGAGATGGTGAGCGACGAGCGCGGGTAGCGGTCGGCGAGGATGCCGGCGAGCACGAGCCCGATCACGGCGGCGCTGCCGTAGAGGAAGAGCACGAGGGCCACCGACGAGGTCGGGACGCCGACCGGTCCGAGCAGGAACGGCGCGATGTAGGTGTAGAGGATGTTGTGCGCCACCATGAGCAGCACGACGACCGAGCAGACCAGGATGATGCCGGGGATGGACTTGTCGTGACGCAGCGGCAGCGGGATCTCGCCCGTGACGAGCGGTTCGAGGTGCTGCACCGGCGGCAGCAGTCGCCAGGCCACGATGGCGAGCACGGTGATGATGCCCGCCATGATGAGGAACGGCGCCCGCCAGCCGAGCGCGTGGCCGATGGCCGTGCCGAGCGGAACGCCGAGCACGAAGGCCGCGGTGCCACCACCGGCCGTGATCGCCACGGCCCGCCCGAGCATCTTCTTGGGCACGAGGTGCCCCGAGTAGGCGCCGACGACCGCCCAGAACAGGCCGTGTGCGAGACCGCCGAGCACGCGCGCGCCGACCATGAACGGGTAGTTCGGCGCGAGCCCGGAGAGCACGCTCGAGAGCACGAAGACCGCGAGCACGACGAGCACGAGGGACTTGCGCGGCAGGCGCCGCGTGAGCGTCGCGAGGGGCGCCGCGCTGAACACGACGGTTCCGGCGAAGACGGTGACGAGGATGCCGACCTGCGAGAGCGAGACGTCGAGCTCCGCCGCGATCTCGGGCAGCAGGCCAGTGGGGAGGAACTCGATCGTCACCGAGGTGAAGATCAGGGCGGTGAGGGTGAGCACGCCCACCCAGGGGAAGGCGGTTCGTGACGAAGAAGAGGGCGCGCCCATGAGCACGAGTCCGATCGGTGGGAGTGGTGCGTTCGCCGCCCGCGGGATGGCGCGGAGCGGCGCCATCGGGATCAAGCCTAGCCGCGGGCGCCCTCCAGCAGGCCGCGCGCCTCGGCGAGCGTCGGGGCCGTCGCCGGTCCCCGGCGGGTGACCGCGATCGCGGCGGCGGCGTTGGCAATGCGGGCGGCGTCGACCGGGGTCTCGCCCCGCGCGAGTGCGGCGAGGAACGCGCCGGCGTGGGCATCCCCCGCACCGTTGGTGTCGAGCACCGCGACGGGGATGCCGGGCACGTGCGCCACTCCCTCGGCGGTGCCGACGAGGCAGCCGTCGGGCCCGAGCCTCAGGAGCACGTTCGGTACCCGCTCGAGCAACGCCGACACCGCGTCGGACCCGGTGCGCCCGGTGAGCAGCTCGACTTCCCGCGCGTTGCCGCTGAGCCAGTCGGCGCGACCGACGGCGGCCTCCCAGACGGCGGCGGGGATGTCGCGCACGAGCGGTCCCGGATCCAGCAGCACGACGGGCCCGGGCCCGAGCGCGGCGAGCCACGGGCCGAGCACCGCGCCGTTCGAGCGGTCGAGCAGTCCGTAGCCGGAGACGTGCACGAGGTCGTCCGGGCCGGGGTGCACCGCGGCGAGCGCCTCTGCCGTGAGGGTCGCCTCCGCACCGAAGACGGTGACGAAGGTGCGCTCCCCGTCGGCGTCGGTGAGGGCGAGGTCGTAGCCGGTGTCGAGGTCGGCGGTCGCGGGGTGGAGCACCTCGATGCCCTCGGCCGCGAGGGCCGCGCGAGCGAGATCGCCGAACGGGCCGGTGCCGTGCGCCCCGGCGTACGCCGTCGCGAGTCCCTGCCGCCGGGCGGCCGCCATCGTGTTGAACGAGCCGCCGGGCGCCGAGCCGCGCGATCGTCCGAGCACGTCGCCACCGCGCGCGGGGAGCGCGGGCACGTCGATCGGCAGATCGATGATCACGTTGCCGACGCTGATGAGCCGCGCGGTCATCGCAGCGCCAGCAGCTCGTCGACGACTGACTCGAGGTCGAGGTGGTTGACGGACTCGACCGTCGCGATCGCCTCGGCGGGGAAGCTCCCGCCCGTCGCACCGGCGATCGCGCCGACCATCGCCGCGACCGTGTCGCTGTCGCCGCCGAGGCTCGCCGCTGCGCAGACGGCGGCCCACGCATCATCAGGGAACACCGACAGGATGCCGAAGGCCGCCGGCACCGACTCCTGCGTGTTCAGGCTCGTGCCCACGAGACGTTCGATGCGGTCGAGGCTCGCGTCGGCATCCGCGGGGTCGGCGAGCGAGACGGCCCAGCGGATGCGGCTCGCGACGTCGGCCGCGGCGACCCAGAAGCCCCGGGATGCCGCGAGCTCGGCCGCCTCGGCGCCCCGCGTGATCGCCGCACCGAGGTCACCCCCGCTCACGCCCGTGCTCACCGCCGCGGCCACCGCGGAGGCGCCCGCGAGCGCGACGCCGGTGTGATGGGTCACCGAACTCGCCTCGACCACGAGGTCGATGAGGGCGGGGAGGTCCTGGGCGGCACGAGCGATCCCGACCGGAGTCACGCGCATCGCGGCGCCGTTGGTCGTGCCGTACCGGCCGGCGGACTCCACCGGCTCCCCCGCGAGCACGGCTTCGATGGCGCGCTTCGTCGAGGGCCCGAGGAGGTCGAGTGAGCCCCGGGCGCGCATGCCGTCCTCCCACACCACGAGGGCGCGCGCGAACGCGGTCGGGTCGACGTGCCCGTGCCCCTCGATGAGCAGTCGGGCGAGCAGGAGCGCCTGCTCGGTGTCGTCCGTGATGGAGCCCGCCGGCATCCCGGCGGCGAGCGGGTGGTCGGCCGCGGCGGGGAGGAACCCGGTGACGGCGCCGTAGCGCGCGCGGATCGCGGCACGCGACATCATCTGCGTCGGCATCCCCAGGGCATCGCCGATCGCGAGGCCGCGGAGGGCGCCGAGCGCGCGGGCGCGGCGCTGATCGGGGGCGGGCACCGTCATCCCCAGTCCTGCGCGCTGAACTGGAACTGCAGGCGGAAGTGCGCCGGGTCGAGCAGGCTCTCGACCGCCTCGACGAGGTCGCCGGCGCTCGTGCGCGTGACACAGCGCGACCACAGGAACGCCTCGCCCGGCTCCCGCTGCAGCAGGGCGGCATCCGCCACGCCGAGGGGGCGCACCTCCACCGACTGCTGGCCGGTCGCGGCGACGAGGTCGGCGGTGAGGAAGAGCTGGGTGAGCGAACCGGAGGCCGCCTCCGGCGTCACCACCTCGATCACGGAGGGCAGGGCGGGCAGCCGCGATCGCTCGATCGAGATCGGCGCACCCCCGGCGATCCGGCGCAGGCGGTCGACGACGAGGAAGTGCTCGCTCTCCTCGCCGAGCTCCTCGGCGAGCGCCGGGTCGGTAACCTGCTCGAGCTGGAGCACCTCGACCCGCGTATTGACGCCCTGCTCCTGGAGCGCGCGCGCCCAGCCGAGGCGCACGTTCATCGGCCGGCCGTCGAACGTGACGAACGAGCCCTTGCCCGAGAGCGTGGAGATGAGCCCGGCGCGCCCGAGCTCGCTCAGCGCGGCGCGCACGGTGTTGCGGCTCACCGAGAAGCGTTCGGCGAGGGCGGTCTCGCCCGGCAGCTGCTCGCCGCGCGGCACGGTACCCGCGCGGATCTCCCGCTCGAGCACGCGCGCGATCCGCTCGTGCTTGAGTCCCGGTGCCGTGCTCATGCCAGCACGGCGTCCGCGGTGGTGAGCTCGATCAGGGGCGCGTAGAGGGCCATCGCGTCGAGGGCGCGCTGGTGGTCGGCGGGACTGACCCCGGCGCACGCGTCGGTGACGACCTTCACGGCGACCCCGGCATCCGCGGCGGCCAGGGCCGTGGAGATCACGCAGCAGTCGGTGGAGACCCCGGTGAGCACCATCGTCGCGTCCGGTCCGAGGATGCCCGCCAGCTCGTCATCCCACTTGCCGAACGTCGTGCGGCTCACCACCGGGTGCCCCGTTCCGGCGAACGCGGGCATGAGGTCGTAGAGCGGATCGTCGGACGGCACGAGGGCGAACGGCCAGAGCGCGTAGTACGGCACCCACGCGCCAGTCGGATGCTCGGGCGCGATGAACCGCGTGAACACGACCTTCTCGCCGAACGCCTCGACGAGGCGTGCGACGGTCGGCTCGATCTCCGGATACCCGGGAGTGAACCAGCCACTCCCGGGCTCCCCGAAGATCACCTGCATGTCGATGACGACGAGCCAGCGGTTGTCCGCCGGGGCAGAGCCGGATGCAGGCATGAGCCGAACCTTCTAGTCGTTGCCGAGCGGGGTGGACTCCTGCTTCTTCACCGCGGCGCGGCCGAAGATCAGGTAGCCGACGAAGCCGATCGCGAGGGCGAAGAGCACCCCGAGGTTCGCGAAGGCCCAGGCGCCCTCCTTGCCGCCGATGGCATCCATGAAGTAGCCGAGCCAATCGAAACCGACGGCGAAGAACACGTTGGTCACGAAGCCCCAGCCCACGACCGTGCCGATCACCAGGAGTGCCAGCGGGAGCAGGCGCCAGCTGCCGTAGCGACCCGTCGCGTCGTAGAGCTCCTTCTCGGCGTAGCCCTGCTTGCGGATGATCGTGTCGGCCAGGAAGATGCCCGCCCACACCGCGATCGGCACGCCGAGCGTCACGAGGAACGCCTGGAACGGCCCGATGAAGTCGGTCGCGACGAACACCACGTAGATCGCGCCGAGCACCATGATGACGCCGTCGATTCCGGCCGCGACCGGGCGGGGCACCCTGATGCCCGCGCTGAGCAGCGAGAGACCCGACGAGTAGATGTCGAGCACGGCACCGCCGACGAGGCCGAGGATCGCGACGAGCGCGAACGGGATGAGGAACCAGATCGGCAGCAACGTCGAGAGGGCGCCGATCGGGTCGGCCCCGAGGGCATCGCGCAGCTCGGCCGAGGAACCGGCGAGCAGCAGACCGAAGACCAGCAGGATGACCGGCGCGAACGACGCGCCGAGGGTGGTCCAGCCGACGACACCGCGGTTGCTCGCGTTGCGCGGGAGGTAGCGCGAGTAGTCGGCGGCGGCGTTGACCCAGCCGAGCCCGAAGCCGGTCATCATGAAGACGAAGCCGCCGATCACGGCCGGCAGGTCACCGGCGGGCAGGGCCGCGACGGCGCCGAGGTCGATGTTGCCCTCGGCGATCGTGACGATGATGTAGGCGATCGTGAGGATGACGGTGGCGATCGTGATCCAGAACTGCAGCCTGAGGATCAGGTGGAATCCGAGCACCCCGGCCGCGATCACGAGAGCGGCGACGACCACGAGGGCGACGACCTGAGTCAGAACCCCGCCATCCCAGCCGATCGCGGTGAAGACGGTCGACGTGGCGAGCACGGCGAGGGCGACGAGCACCGTCTCCCAGCCGACCGTGAGGATCCACGACAGGATCGACGGCACGCGTCCGCCGTTGACACCGAAGATCGATCGACTCATCACGAGCGTCGGGGCGTTGCCGCGCTTGCCGGCGAGGGCGATGACGCCGACGAAGAAGAACGAGACGACGATGCCGATGACCCCGATGATGGTCGCCTGCCAGAACGACACCCCGAAGCCGAGGAGGAACGATCCGTAGGAGATGCCGAACACCGAGATGTTGGCGGCGGCCCAGGGCCAGAACAGGTCGCGAGGCTTGCCCTTGCGCTCCGATTCGTGGATGGTGTTGATCCCGTTGATCTCGACGGTCAGGGCCGAGGGACTTTCCTTGGTCGTGCTCATGGGTTACCTCCTTGGTCGTGCACGCCATCGTGCACCTGTTCAGACCTGTTCAGTCTGCTGAGCACACGTTAGCGCCGCGGGCGCGAGCGTGTCAACGACTACCCTTGGAAGGTGACCGAGACCGCCACGCCGACGCACTGGATCCTCACCCTCATCTGCGAGGACCGACCGGGCATCGTGCACGCGATCAGCGGGGCGATCGTCGAGGCGGCGGGCAACATCACCGAGTCGAAGCAGTTCTCGAGCGACGACACGGGCCGCTTCTTCATGCGGCTCCAGGTGGAGTCCGCCGCGAGCCGTGAGCGCTTCGAAGCGGCACTCGCTCCCGTCGCCGAGCGCTACGGGATGACGTGGCAGCTGGATGTCGTCGGCCGCCCGCTGCGCACGCTCGTGCTCGTGTCGAAGGCCGGGCACTGCCTCAACGACCTGCTCTACCGCCAGCGCGCCGACCAGCTCACGGTGGACATCCCGCTCGTGCTCAGCAACCACCCCGACCTCGCCGAGCTCGCGGCGTTCTCGAGTGCGCCGTTCGAGTCGCACCCGGTGACCAACCCCGGCCAAAAGCTCGCCTTCGAGGATCGCGTGCTCGAGGTCGTGGAGCAGCACGACATCGAGCTCGTCGTGCTCGCGCGCTACATGCAGATCCTCTCGCCCGAGCTGTGCGCGGCGCTCAGCGGCAAAGTGATCAACATCCACCACTCGTTCCTGCCCGGCTTCAAGGGGGCCAACCCCTACAAGCAGGCGCACGCGCGCGGCGTCAAGCTCATCGGCGCGACGGCGCACTTCGTCACGAGCGACCTCGACGAGGGACCGATCATCGAGCAGAACGTCGTGCGGGTCGACCACTCGCGCACGCCGCAGGAGCTCGTCGCCATCGGTCAGGACGAGGAATCCCGCACCCTCACTCAGGCCGTCAAGTGGTTCGCCGAGCATCGCGTGCTGCTCGACGGCGCGCGCACGATCATCTTCACATGAGCGTGCTCATCCACGGGGCGCGCAAGCTCGACGCGCACGGCGAGGTCGACAGCTTCTGGATGCTCGTGGACGGCGACACGATCGTCGGCACCGGTCACGGCTCCCCGCCGCCCGCCGCCGCCGCGATCGCGGAGGAGACGATGGATACCGCGGGCCGCTGGCTCGTCCCCGGCTTCCTCGACCTCCACGGCCACGGCGGCGGGGGGTTCGCTTTCGATGACGGCGCCGAGGCGATCCAGGCCGCGCTCGCCGTGCACCGGCGGCACGGCACGACCCGGTCCGTCATCAGCCTCGTCGCCAACCCGCTGTCGAGCCTGCGCACGAGCCTCTCGGCGATCGCGGACCTCGCTCACGACGACCCGCTCATCCTCGGCTCGCACCTCGAGGGCCCGTTCCTCGCGCCCGGTCGTCGGGGCGCTCACCACCCCGAGTTCCTCCGCGAGCCGATGCCCGACGAGGTCGAGGGCCTCCTCGGCGCCGCACGCGGCACCCTCCGCCAGCTGACGATCGCGCCCGAGCTGCCCGGCGCGCTCGAGACGATCGACGTGCTCGTCGAGGCCGGGGTGGCCGTCGCGGTCGGGCACACCGAGGCCGATCTGGACCTGACCCGCACGGCGTTCGACCGGGGCGCGCGGCTGCTCACGCACGCCTTCAACGCGATGCCCGGCATCCACCACCGGGACCCGGGTCCGGTCGTCGCCGCGTTCGAGGACGAGCGCGTGACCCTCGAGCTCGTGCTCGACGGGGAGCACGTGCATCCGGATGTCGCGGCGCTCGCCTTCCACGCCGCCCCCGGCCGCATCGCCCTCATCACCGACGCGATGGCCGCGGCGGGGTCCAGTGACGGCGAGTACCGCATCGGCTCCCTCGCCGTCACCGTGCTCGGCGGTCGCGCCGTGGTCAGCGGCACCGAGACGCTTGCCGGGTCCACGCTGACGCAGGATGCCGCCCTGCGCGTCGCGATCCAGCGCGCGGGCATCTCACCGCAGGATGCCGTCGCCGCCGTCACGCTCACTCCCGCCCGCGCGCTCGGCCTCGAGCACCGCCACGGCCTGCTCGCCCACGGCTTCGCGGCGGATGCCGTGCTGCTCGACCACGCGTGGCACGTTACCGACGTGTGGGCGGCGGGGGTGCACGTAGCCGCGGGTTGAGTAGCGCGCCATGCGCGCGTATCGAAACCTCACGGGTCCCCCTGTGGGGTAGCCAAGGGTCGCTCCAGCGCGCGTGACTACTCTCTCCGGATGGTGCACACACCCCACTCACGAGTGAGTATCCCTGCTATCGTTGGCGCATTGCTCCCCGCCTTCCTCACGGAATGGCGGGGCATTTTTCATTCGCGCGTTGTCGCGAAACCTGGGTGCGCAGCAAACAGGACTGTGCCGCAGCTAGGGCTGGAGCGGGCCGTCCTGCGACCTGCCCATGCCGCGCCGAGTCAGCGCCGAAATCACATAGAGCGCCGGCGAACCCGAGATCAGAACCACTGAGAACAGCACCACGGCGGCAGCGACTTCGAGCATCGGTGAGATGGCGATAATGATCACAACGGAGATGAGCACTGGGACAATCGCGAGCGCGAGGAGACCCGCCCCAGTGAACCTCGAGAGTGACGACGCCGACGACACCAAGCACGCGGACGTCGACGCTCCGAGACCTGCAAGGGGCACGATCCCGAGCAACGGCGTCGGGAACGACAGGAACATCGTGCTCAGGTTGAGGATCAGGCCGCCGACGAGCAGAGGGATGGCCCACAGGAGCGCTCGCGTGATGTAGCGCAGCGCGTCACCTCTGTTACCGCCCGTCCTGCTCTCAGGCACCCGCCCGGATCTCCGCCCGCTTCTCCGCGTACTTCGTCGTCTCGATCACGACGAGGGCGATCACGATCAGAACAACGAGCCCGAGTGCGGCGAGCGGCGGCAGCAGTGCCGCCCACGGGATGAGCAGCAGGAGCAGCGTCGCCGTGCCGAGGCGCCAGAGCTTCCACGTGCCACCGACCCGACGCCAGAAGAAGCCGTGACCGGCGAGGTAGAGCGAGGTGCCGCCGAGCAGCGCCACAGCGCCGAACCAGCCGAACGCATCGACGGACTCGACGTGAGCGAGCACCTCCTCGACGCCGAGGGCGCTGATCACGACGCCCGCGATGATCGTCACGTGGAGGTAGGTGTAGGCATCCGTCGCGAGGTTGGCGCGCACCACCCCGGTCGTGCGGGAGAGCTCGTGCTCGGCCGCCACCGCGATGACGTCGAAGTAGAGCCACCACAGTCCGACTGAGAGGAGGAGGCCCAGTGCCGCGCCGAACAGGATCGGACCGCTCACCGGGAGCTTCGCGGCACCCACGCCGATCGCGACGATCGATTCACCGAGCGCGAGGATCACGATGAGGCCGTAGCGCTCCGCCCAGTGCGCCACCGACTGCACCCGCCAGTTGCCGCCGATCGACGTGAGGTAGATGAGCACGGCATCCGCGACCAGCCCTCCGAGCCACCACCAGACCTGATACTCGCCCCCGACGATCGCCCCGACGACGATGATCGCGCCGCCCACGAACCCGGCCGATGACGACCGGATGACCTGCCGCCGCAGCGCGCGGTCCTCCCCCGCGGCGAGCACGTAGAGCGTCCCGTGCACGAGCCGCACGACCACGTAGCAGAGCGCGAGCACGAGGGGTCCGGAGAGGCCGCCGTCGGCATCCGAGAAGGCCTCGGGGATGGTGAGCGCGACGCCGAACATTCCGAGCATCGCGACGATCATCCCGATGCGCACGATGCCCTCGTCGACGTGCGTCTGGTTGGCGAGCCAGGAGTACGCGACCCACGACCACCAGAGAAGCATGAGGAGCACCAGGCCCTGAAGGATGCCCATCGCGCTGTGCTCTTTCGCCATGAGCGCGGTGACCTGCGTGAACGCGAACACGAACACGAGGTCGAAGAAGAGCTCGAACGTCGTGACGCGGTGATCCTCGGTGGAGGGGCGGATCACTCGAAAGGGGTTCACCTTGGCCATGTGTCCACCCTAGGGCGAGACCTACACGTGCTCCCAGTCGAACCGATGGGCCCACGCGTCGCGGTAGTAGTCCGCGTAGCGCAACTGGGAGGCCGCGGCCTCATCGACGATCACGGTGACGTGGGGATGAAGCTGGATCGCCGACGCGGGCAGGCTCGCCGTGAGCGGTCCCTCCACCGCACCCGCGACAGCCTCGGCCTTCGCCGCGCCGAACGCGAGCAGCACGAGGTGCCGCGCCCGCAGGATCGTGCCGAGCCCCTGCGTCACGCAGTGCATCGGCACGTCGTCGGGCGAGCCGAAGAACCGCGCGTTGTCGATTCGAGTGGATGCCGTGAGCGTCTTCACCCGCGTGAGCGACGCGAACGACGACCCGGGCTCGTTGAAACCGATGTGGCCCGTGCGCCCGATGCCGAGGATCTGGAGGTCGACCCCGCCCGCCTCGACGATCGCGCGCTCGTAGTCCTCCCCCGCGGTCTCGATCGGCCCGCGGTCCGCGGGGACGCGCACGAGCGACGGCGTGAGCCCGAGCGGCTCGACGACCTCGCGCGTGATCACGGCGCGATAGCTCTCCGGATGCCCGGCCGGCAGCCCGACGTACTCATCGAGCGCGAACCCCCGCACCCGCGAGAGGTCGAGACCACGGGCGGCGAGGGCGCGCCAGGTCGTCAGCGGGGTGGACCCGGTTGCCAGGCCGAGCACGGCATCCGGGCGCGCCCGCACGAGGTGCTCGATCGCGTCGGCGGCGATCATTCCGGCCTCCTCGGCCGACTCGACGATGACGACTTCGGCCATCAGCCCACCCGCTCGGGAGCGATGCCCACAAGAGCGGCCCCGACGGCCGCGGTCGGCAGGTCGGTCGGCACGAGCCGCACGCGGCGGCTGAGCTGCGTGGAGGCGAGGAACGGCGAGGCGTGCTCCCACTCCTCGAGCACGACGACGAGGTCGTAGAGCAGGGGCAGCCCGAGCGAGGAGAGGCCACCGCCGATCACCACGCTGTCGGCGTCGACCGTGAGCACGAGGATGCGCACCGCGGCCGCGACGTTCTCGACGAAGCGGCGCTTCACCTCGCGCGCGCGCGGGTCGCCGGCCTCGGCGGAGGCGAACAGCGCCCGCGCCGGACGCGGGTCGTCGCTGGGCCACCGCCGCGCGATCGCCGAACCGCTCGCCACCATCTCGAGACAGCCGCGCTGCCCGCACGGGCACTCCGGTCCGTCGGGGTCGATCGGGATGTGGCCGATCTCGCCCGCGGTGCCGCGCGACCCGCGCCACAGCTGCCCGCCAATCACGAGGCCGGCCGCGAGGCCCGTGCCGAGGTTGAGGTAGGCCATCGACTGGTCGGGGGCGGTGCCGAGCAGGTGGAAGGCGCCGAGCGCCGCCGCCTTCACGTCGTTCTCCACCTGCACCGGACGACCGAGCCGCGCCGAGAGCTCCGACCCGAGGTCGAGCTCCTCGACGCCGAGGTTCACCGCGTGCGAGACCCGTCCGGTCACGGTGTCGACGGCGCCCGGGATGCCGACGCCGATCGAGTCGAAGTCCGAGATCGGGATGCCGCAGAGCCCGGCGAGCTCGGTCACGGCCGTCACGGCGGACGCGATGACGGCGTCCGGTCCGAACCCCGTGGGAAGGCGCAGCTGCTGCTCGATCGTGCCGTCCGGGCGCACCGCCACGGCATCCGTCTTGGTGCCCCCGATGTCGATGCCGACGCGCAAGCCCCTCATCCCTTCACCGCCCCGGCGACGAGGCCCGACGTGAGCCGGCCCTGCACGATCAGGAAGAAGACGATCACGGGCACGGCGACGAGCGTCGAGGCCGCCATCACCTGACCCCAGTCCGTCTCGCGAGTGGCGCTGGCCTGCACGAAGCCGCGCAGCCAGAGCGGGAGGGTCTGGGATGCCTCGGAGGGCAGCAGCACGAGCGCCACCGTGAACTCGTTCCAGGCCTGGAGGAACGCGTAGACGCCGGAGGCGACGAGTCCGGGCGCGAGCAGCGGGAACGTGATGCGCATGAACGCGCCGAAGCGGCTGAGCCCGTCGACCATCGCCGCCTCCTCGAGGTCGGCGGGGACCCCGGCGACGAAGCCGCGGAGCATCCAGATCGTGAAGGGCACGACGGCGGCGACGTAGATGACGCTCACGCCGATCACCGAGTCGAGCAGGCCGACGCTCGAGACCATCTTGTACTGCGCGATGAAGAGCCCCTCGGCTGGGAGCATCTGCACGATGAGCACCGCGAGCACGAAGCTCGTGCGCCCGCGGAACTTGAACCGGCTGATCGCGAGGGCCGCGAGAAACGCGAACAGCAGGCACACGACCACCACGGTGAGGGTGATCGCGAGGCTCATGCCGAGGGCCGCGAGGAACGACCCATCCTCGAGCGCGCCGGTGTAGTTGCTCGCCGTCGGGCGGAACGGGAAGAACGTGGGGATGAACGACTGCAGGGTGGCGTTCGGGATGAACGACGAGCTGAGCATCCAGTAGACCGGAAACACCCAGATCAGGGCGACGATGATCGCGAGCGTGCTGAGCAGCCCCCGCGTGACGCGGCGCCTCATGCGCGGTCCTCCTTGAGCAGACTGCGGATGTAGAACCAGCTCAGCGCGATCGTGATCGCGAGCACGAGGATCGAGACCGCGGATGCCATGCCGAAGTCCTGCGAACTGGTTCCGAGCTTGTAGATGTAGGTGCCGAGGAGGTCGTAGTCCCCAGACTTCGAGCCGGCATCCTGCAGCATCGTGATCTGGGTGAAGACGCGCAGGTCCCAGATCAGCTGGAGCAGGAGCACGATCGCGATCACCGGGCGCACGAGCGGCAGGATGATGCCCCAGAACCGCTGCCATCCGTTGGCGCCGTCGAGCTGGGCCGCCTCCATGACCTCCTCGGAGACCTGGGTGAGCCCGGCGTAGATCGAGAAGGCGACGAACGGCACGCTCATCCAGATCACGATGATGCTCGCGACGGCGAAGAAGGTCAGCGGGGTCGACAGCCAGTCGAAGCGGTTCATCTCGATGCCGGGGATCAGGTCGAGCAGGTAGTTGATCGCCCCGCGTCGGCGGTCGAAGAGCCAGATCCAGACGGTCATCGCGGCGACGACCGGCATCGACCAGGCCAGAAGCAGGGCGACCTGCAGGATGAGGCGGGCCGCCTTGGTCACGGCCGTCATGAGCAGCGCGAGCAGCGTTCCGATCGCGAGGGTGAGCGCGGCGGTCACGAGGCAGAACGCGAGCGACTTCGCGACGACGCCCCAGAGCACGGGGTCGGTCGCGAGGGCGACGAAGTTGTCGAGGCCCACGAAGGGCGCGGGCTTGCCGAACTGCTGGGCGAGGCCGTACTCCTGCGTGGAGGTGATGAACTGCCAGACGAGCGGGTAGCCCATGCCGAGAAGGAGGATGACGACCGCAGGGGCGATCAGTGCGTACGGGGCGCGGGAACGGCGCACGGTGCGGTCGGTGATGACGGACATGGCGGTGCCTCCTTTCGGGTGTGGTGTGGGGATCCTGCGGGTTGAGTAGCGGGGCGGATGCCCCTCGTATCGAAACCTCTGGTCCTGGCAGAGGAGGTTTCGATACGGCGCTGGCGCGCCTACTCAACCCGCGGGGTGGAGCGGGTGGCGCTAGCCGTTGATCAGTTCGTCGATCTTGGCGTCGTACTCCTTCGCGAGGGCCGTGATGTCGCCACCGCCGTTCACCTTGCCGAAGAACTCCTCGAGCAGGCCCGAGCCCTCGACAGCGGCCCAGCCGGGCGCCGCAGGAGTGAGCTTGGATCCGGCCGCGGACTCGGCGAGTGCGACCGCGAACTGGTCGTCACCGAGGCTGCCGGCGTAGTCCAGGTTGGCCGGTCCGAGGCCGTTGGCCCCGAGCAGGTTCTGGTACTCCTCCGAGAAGATGATCTTCAGCAGCTCGCGGGAGGCCGACTGGTTCTTGCTCGCGGCCGAGATCGCGATGTTGGAGCCACCGGCGAACACCGGGGCGGCACCGCCATCGACGCCCGGGAGCACGAACGTGCCGAACACGGCGTCGTTCCAGGTGGCGATCGTCTTGGTGTCGTCGGCCGGGTCCGGCGTGAGGTCACCGATCGACCAGTGCGCCCATCCGGGAGCGATGATCGTCGCGGCCTCGGGCGCACCCGTCGCGTCGTTGTTGTTGATGTTGACCCACGGGGTGCTGTCGGACTCGGTCACGGGCGCGAGCGAGGCATCCGTGTAGAGCGCCTGCAGCTGCTCGAGGCCGGCGATCGACTTGGCGTCGGAGAGGCTCGACTTCCAGGTGTCCCCGTCCTTGACGGCGAGGTCGCCCCCGTTGGCGAAGATCCAGGACACGCCATTGCGCCAGTCCTCGCCCCCGAGGTAGAAGCCCGACCGTGCGTCGGTCTTCAGCGCCGCGGCCGACTCGCTGAACTCCGCGAGGGTCGTGGGCACCGAGAGGCCGGCGGCCGCCCAGATGTCCTTGCGGTAGAACACGTAGCGCGAACCGAAGTAGTACGGCAGGGCGTAGTTGGCTCCGTCGACGGCGCCGATCTCGACGAACGAGGGGAGCAGCTTGTCGCCACCGAGCTCCTCGTACAGGTCGCTGACGTCGCTGAACGCGCCGACCGACGTGAACGTGGGCGACCACGTGTTGCCGATCTCCACGACGTCCGGGGTATTCTCAGCATCAGGCAGTGCGGTGGTGAGCTTCGAAAGGGCATCTCCCCAGCTCTGTTCCTCGATAGTGAGGGTGCCCCCGGTTGCGCTCGCGTACTCGGTCTTAAGGTAGTCGCGCAGCGCATCCGGGGTGTCACCGCCCATCAGCCACAGGGTGATGTCCGTACCGCCCTCGTCGGCGGGGGCGTTGGTCGCGCACCCGGCCAGCACGAGAAGTGCGGCCGACGCGGCGACGACCGCGGTGAGCTTTCTCTTCATGTGGTGTTCCTTCGTTCTCTTCGGGGACGGGGCACCCGGGGGTGGGTGCTCCGCTGGTGCAGGGGTGGGGTCAGGAGACCCCGAGTTGCGCGGAGAGCACCATGACGGCAGCGCCGCGCATGACGATGTCCTCTCCGAGCGTCGTCATCCGCAGCGTGAGATCGCCGTGGAATTCGGCCATCGTGCGGCTGCGGAGCGTGGCGATGGTGGATGCCGCAAGCACCCCATCGAGCAGAGGGGTCGGGCCGCTGAGCACGACCTCGGCCAGGTTGAGCGCGCCCACGACGGGGGCGAGCGCGATGCCGAGGCGCTGGCCGGCCTCGGTGAGGATCTCGTCGCGACGGCTCGGGTCGGCGGCCATGGCCGCCTCGAGCCGGGGGACGGCGAGCCAGGTCTCGAGGCATCCGTGCTTGCCGCACGCGCACGCGGCGCCGCCGTCGGTGCCCACGACGACGTGGCCGATCTCGCCCGCCGCGAAGCGGCTGCCGAAGAGTGGGGTGCCGTCGAGCAGCAGGCCCGCGCCGACACCGTGGCCGACCTTGACGAGCATCATGTCGCTGTCGGCGCCGCCGAAGCTGTGCTCGGCGAGGGCCGCGGCGTTGGCGTCGTTGGCGACGACGACCGGGAGCGAGAAGCGATCGGCGAGGATGCGGCGCAGCTCGACGTTCGCCCAGCCGAGGTTGGGCGCGCTCAGCACGACCCCCGCGAGGTCGACGACGCCGGGGGATCCCACGCCGAGCCCGAGCACCGGGAGGGTGGCGGCGGCCACGAGCTGCTCAGCGAGCGCGATCACGAGGGCCGTGGCATCCGCCCCCATCGCCTTGCCGAGCGGCAGCTCCGCGCGGTGCAGCACCTGACCGTCGAGGTCGAGCACGGCCCCACGAAAGGTGGCGTGGTCGCTGAGGTCGATGCCGACGATCTGGAACGCGTCACGGTTGAGGTCGAGCAGGGTGGCCGGCTTGCCGGGGCGGGAGTCCTCGCGCTGGCCGACCTCGACGATGAGGCCCTCCACGATGAGCTCGGCGACGAGGTCGGAGATCGTCACGCGGGTGAGGCCGGTCTCGCGCGCGATGTCGGCGCGGGACTGCTGGCCGGCGCGGTAGAGGGTCTGCAGCACGAGCGAGCGGTTGTGGCCGCGGGCGTGCTCCGGCAGCACCTTGGTGGTGGGTCGCAATGCCCGGCCGGTCGTGAACCCCGTTGTCATGTTTGTTAGTACACCTTACGAACAAACTTTCCGCAAGTCGGGATGCCGAATCGTGATCTGAGACTTGCTGGGTAATTCGCAGGTTCGCGCGCGCTCCATCCGGCATGCTGGTGCCGTTCCAGTCTTCGATCCACCCCCGACCAGAGCGGATGTCATGACGACCACAGCGACTCGCCTTCCCCTTGTCCTTCTTGCCAGCCTCGGCCTCGTCAGCGGTCTCGCGGCGTGCGCGGCCCCGGCCACCACGACGCCGCCCGACACGGACTCGGGCACCGAGACCGACACCGACTCGGGCACGGATGCGGGCACCGACGCGGGCTCCGGAGGCGCGTTCGTCGACGGCGACTACAGCGCCTCGGGTGAGTACCAGGCCCCCAGCGGCACCGAATCGGTCGAGGTGACCGTGACCCTCGAGTCGGGCGTCGTCACGGCCGTGACCGTCGTCGGCGATGCGACCGACTCGCAGGCCAAGGGCTACCAGGCCCAGTTCGTCTCCGGCATTGGGGCGATCGTCGTGGGCAAGAACATCGATGAGCTCTCGGTCGACAAGGTCGGCGGCTCCTCGCTCACGAGTGCCGGATTCAACGCCGCGATCGAAGCGATCAAGGTCGACGCTGCCGCATAGCTGGTCGTTCGACGCCATCGGCACCCGGTGGCAGATCGATACGGCCGAGCCGGTGGATGACACGGTGCGAGCCGCGGTCGCGGACCAGATCGAGCGCTACGACCGAACCTGGTCGCGGTTCAGACCGGACTCGGTCGTCATGCGCATCGGCGAGCACGCCGGGCAGTGGGTGCTCCCCGCCGAGGCCGACGAGCTCTTCGACCTCTACCGGCGCCTCTACGCCGTGACCGGAGGCGCGATGAGCCCCCTCGTGGGTCGGGCGCTCGACACCCTCGGCTACGACCGGGCCTACTCGCTGCGACCGGCGGGTGATCCCATTCCCGCACCGGCATGGGATGACGCCGTCGCGTGGGACGGGACGGCCCTCACGACCATTCGGCCGGTGAGTCTCGACATCGGTGCGGCCGGCAAAGGCCACCTCGTCGACCTCGTGGGCGAGCTGCTCGTCACCGGCGGTCACCCGGATGCCGTGATCGACGCGAGCGGCGACATCCGGCACTGGGGCGACGGCGTGCTTCGCGTCGCGCTCGAGGACCCCCGTGACACGACGAAGGCGATCGGGATCGCTCGAGTGGGCCGCCAGGCGATCTGCAGCTCGGCGACGAATCGGCGAGTATGGGGCGACGGCATCCACCACGTCATCGACGCCCTCACGGGCCTGCCGACCCGACGGATCGTGGCGACCTGGGCGATCGCGCCGACGGCGCTCGAGGCCGACGGCCTGGCGACGGCTCTGTTCTTCGCGGACCCGGCGAGGCTCGCCGACCAGTTCGCCTTCCAGTGGGTCCGGATGGACGCGACCGGGCGAGTAGAGTTCTCGCCAAACCTCGACGGGGAGTTGTTCACATGAAGCGTTGGCTCGACCGCATCACCGGACTCGTCACGATGTACGTGCTCGTGATCGTGCTGCTCACCGCGATCGGGGTGATCGCCCTCGTGATGTCGCTCGTCGGGGTGCTGAGCTACCCCGTGCTCGCGCTGCTCGCGTCGGCCGCGGTGAGCGTCGGGGTGACGATCGGGTCGAGCTGGGTCATCGCCCGGATCGCGCGCGTCACGCCGCACCTCCCCTCGGCGGTGATCACCGGACTTCTGATCTTCTTCATCATGATCCCGACCCTCGACCTCGTGGGCCTCGCGGTGATCGGCCTCGCCGGCCTGATCGCGAGCGTGTCGAAGTACGTCATCGCGGTCCGCGGACGGCACGTGCTCAACCCCGCAGCCCTCGGGACGTTCGTCGTGGGAGTGCTCGTGTTCTCGGGCGTGCTTCCGTTCGCCACCTTCCCCGGATGGTGGGTCGGCACCTCAGCCCTGCTGATCCCCGTGGCGATCAGCGCCTTCCTCGTGCTGTACCGCACCCAGCGGCTCGTCTTCGGTGGCGTGTTCCTCGCCCTCGTGATCGTGATCGGAGCGGCCGCGGTGCTCCTGCGTGAAGGCTCCCCGCTCGATGCCCTCACCCTCACGATCCTCTCGAGCCCGTGGGTGTTCTTCGCGGGCTTCATGCTCAGCGAGCCGCTCACGCTTCCTCCCCGCCGCTGGCAGCAGCTCGTGGAGGCGGCGATCGTGGCCGTGCTCATCCCGATCCCGTTCGGGGCCGGACCTGTGACCAACACGCCGCAGCTTGCGCTGCTCGTGGGCAACGTGTTCGCGTTCCTCACCGGCCAGCGCCGCGGCATCCGGCTCACCTACCTCGGCAAGACCGCGCTGAGCCCGACGACGTGGGAGCTCTCCTTCCAGCCGAAGCATCCCGTGTCGTTCCTGCCGGGGCAGTACATGGAGCTCGCGATCCCGCACCGCAAGGAGGACTTCCGCGGCAGCCGGCGCTACTTCTCGATCTCCTCGGCGCCCACGGCCGACGGGCCCATCACCTTCGCGATCTCGCTTCCCTCGAAATCGTCGAGCTTCAAGCGCGCCCTGCTCGATCTGGAGCCGGGGGCCGCCGTCGTCGGCACGAGCGTCGGCGGCGACTTCGCGCTGCCTCGCGAGGTGAGCGAGCCGCTGCTGCTCATCGCCGGCGGCATCGGCATCACGCCGTTCGCGAGCCAGCTCGCGCACGCGACCGAGCGGGGCGAGAAGCGGGACGTCACCGTGGTCTACGCCACGAGCGCCCCGGGTTCGATGCCCTATGCCGAGCTACTCGAGCGCAGCGGTGCCCGCGTCGTGCTGTTCGCGCCGGATGCGCCCACGCCGCTCCCGCCGAACTGGGTCTACGGCGGCGCCGAGCGCGTGTCGGGCGACCGGCTGGCTGAAACGGTTCCGGATGTCGCGGCGCGCCGCACCTTCATCTCCGGTCCCCCGGCGCTCGTCTCCGACCTGCGCCGGGCCGCGCGGAGCCAGGGCGCGCGCCACGTGCACACGGACTACTTCTCCGGGTATTGAGTCCGAGGTGTCACCTAGCATCACTGAATGGTGTCGTTCGCGGACAAGCCCCTCGTGGAGCCGGCCTCCGTGGAGCACTGGGAGCGGTGGATCCTCGAGCACGGCACCGCTGACGGTGCGCGCCTGAAGCTGCGCAAGAAGAACGCCGAGGTGCCCGGCATCACCTACGACGAGGCGCTCGAGGTGGCCCTCTGCCACGGCTGGATCGACGGTCAGGCCGCCACCTTCGACGCGGACTACTCCCTGCGCGCCTTCACGCCCCGCCGCCCCCGCGGGCCGTGGTCGCAGCGCAACGTCGAAATCGTCGCCCGGCTCATCGCCGAGGGCCGGATGCGCGAGGGCGGCTTCGCCGAGATCGAGCGCGCGAAGTCCGACGGGAGGTGGGATGCCGCCTACCGGCAGTCGACCGCACCCGTGCCCGACGACCTCCGGACGGCGCTCGACGCGAGCCCGGCGGCATCCGCGTTCTTCGACGGCCTCAGCGCCCAGAACCGGTGGGCGGTGCTGTTCCGCATCGAGCAGGCCAAGCGCCCCGCGACCCGGGAGCGTCGGATCGCCGACTTCGTCGCGATGCTCGCCCGCGGCGAGACGTTCCACTGACGCCCTTCCGCCTCCGGCGAACAGGGGGCCGATCGGCTCTGACGCGTGCCTAGAATCTCAACATTGAGTCACCGTGACTCAAGTTTGAGACAGACACCGTCAGCCGCGCTAGCGGCCCGACGTGAAGGAGTTGGACACCATGGCCGTTGCCTACAGCCCGTTCCGTGACGCGCGTCGCGTCGCGTTCTCGCCCGAGTTCCGCCCGGGCACCACGCTCGCCCCGATCGACCTCTACCGCACGGACGACACCGTCGTGCTGACCGTCGACCTCCCGGGCGTGGATGCCGGATCCATCGACGTCGACATCGACCAGGGTGTGCTGACCGTGCGCGCGCAGCGCACCGCCCCGACCATCGAGGGCGCGACGTGGCTGCGCCGCGAGCGCTCCACCGGCGCCGTCGTGCGCAAGCTGCGCCTCGGCGATGGGATCGACACCGAGACCGTCGCGGCGGACTACGCCGATGGCGTGCTCACCGTGACCCTGCCGGTGGCCGAGCGTGCCAAGCCGCGCAAGGTCGCGGTCTCGGGTGCCTCCGCGGAGTAACCCGCAACGACGAACGGCCCCTTCCGGATCATCCGGGAGGGGCCGTTTCGCGTGTCGGCGCTAGGAGAGCCGAGCAGCCAGCGCCTTGTCGAGGGTGTCGAGGAACTCCTCGGTGGTCTCCCACTTCTGGTCCGGGCCGACGAGGGCCGCGAGGTCCTTCGTCATATGACCGGCCTCGACCGACTTGATGACGACATCCTCGAGGGTGTCGGCGAAGGTCGCGAGCTCGGCGTTGCCGTCGAGCTTGGCGCGGTGGGCGAGCCCGCGGGTCCACGCGTAGATCGAGGCGATCGGGTTGGTCGACGTGGGCTTGCCGGCCTGGTGCATCCGGTAGTGCCGCGTGACCGTGCCGTGCGCCGCCTCCGCCTCGACGACCGAGCCATCCGGAACCGACAGCACCGAGGTCATGAGACCGAGCGAACCGAAGCCCTGGGCCACGGTGTCGGACTGCACGTCGCCGTCGTAGTTCTTGCAGGCCCAGACGTAGCCGCCCTCCCACTTCATGGCCGAGGCGACCATGTCGTCGATGAGACGGTGCTCGTAGGTGAGGCCCTTGGCGTCGAAGGTGTCCTTGAACTCGGTCTCGAAGACCTCCTCGAAGATGTCCTTGAAGCGGCCGTCGTAGGCCTTGAGGATCGTGTTCTTCGTCGAGAGGTACACCGGGTAGTTGCGCGCGAGGCCGTAGTTGAGCGAGGCGCGCGCGAAGTCGCGGATCGACTCGTCGAGGTTGTACTGCACTTGCGCGACACCGTCCCCCGGGGAGTGGTACACCTCGAACTTCAGGGGCTCGGAGCCGTCATCCGGGGTGAACTGCACGCTGAGCGTGCCCTTGCCCGAGAAGCGGAAGTCGGTCGCCTTGTACTGGTCACCGAACGCATGGCGGCCGATGATGATCGGCTTGTTCCAGCCGGGCACGAGGCGCGGGATGTTGGAGATGATGATCGGCTCGCGGAAGATCACGCCGCCGAGGATGTTGCGGATCGTGCCGTTGGGGCTCTTCCACATCTGCTTGAGGCCGAACTCCTCGACGCGGGCCTCGTCAGGGGTGATCGTGGCGCACTTCACGCCGACTCCGTGCTTCTGGATGGCGTGCGCCGCGTCGATCGTGACCTGGTCGTCGGTCGCGTCGCGGTTCTCGATCCCGAGGTCGTAGTACTCGAGGTCGATGTCGAGGTAGGGGTGGATCAGGGTGTCCTTGATCTTCTGCCAGATGATGCGGGTCATCTCGTCGCCATCCAACTCGACAACGGTTCCCTCGACCTTGATCTTCGCCACGGTGTTTCCTCTCCTTGGGCCGCACCAATCCTAGCCGCACGATCGAATTATCTTGATGTCGAGATAGTTTCCGCGCTCATTGCTCACCTTCGGCAGGCAGGTTAGCCTGTGACGATGGGTGAGCTGAAGCTGCAGGAGTTGTCCGCGTCGACCATCGTCGCCGCCAACAATCTCACCCTGCGCCGAGGGCAGGAGCAGTTCGTCAACCCGCCGAGCTACGCGATCGCCGACTCGTGGGTGAACCCGCTGACGAGCTGGCCGCGCGTCGTGCTCGACGGGGACCGCGTCGTCGGCTTCATCCGCGGCAACTTCGACCCCGAGGCCGTGCAGGAGGAGTTCCGCTCCTGCATCTGGCGCATCACCGTCGCGGGCGACTCCCAGGGCAAGGGCGTCGGCGCCTTCGCGGTGCGCGCCCTCGCCGAGGAGGCCAAGAGCCGCGGCTTCCACCGCATCACCGCCCTCTGGGAGACCGGCGAGGTGGGTCCGGAGAAGTTCTTCCTCTCCGTCGGCTTCACGATCGTGGGTCAGACCCAGTACGGCGAGAACATGGGCGCGCTCGAGATCCAGTGACGCAGCCCTCGGAGGATTTCGTCGGCCGGGTGCTCGAGACCGTCGCGGCGATCCCGCCCGGCCGGGTGATGACCTATGGGGATGTCGCGGCGGCGCTCGGAACGCGGGCCGCTCGTGCGGTCGGCACGGTGATGGCGCGCTACGGGTCCGACGTGCCGTGGTGGCGCGTGGTGCGCGCGAGCGGCCACGCGGCGATCGATCACGAGGAGCGCGCCCTCGAGCACTTCACCGCGGAGGGGACCCCGCTCGTGCGCACCGAGGGCGGTTACCGCATCGCGATGGCCCGCGCGCGCTACCAGCCGTGGCGGGAGTGAGCGCGCCGCCGAGGTTCAGCCCTCGTACGCGGCCGTGAGCGCCGCGACATCCATCTTGTCCATCGCCATCATCGCCTGCATGACACGACCCACCTTGGCGCCGTCGCGATCGCTCGTGTAGTCGATGAACGCCTGCGGGATGATCTGCCAGCTCAAGCCGAAGCGGTCGATGAGCCATCCGCACCGGCCGGGCTCGCCGCCGCCCGCCGTGAGTGCGTCCCAGTACCGGTCAACCTCGGCCTGATCGGCACAGAGAACGAAGAATGAGAACGCCACCGAGGGGCGGTACATCGGGCCGCCGTTGAGCAGCATGATCCTCTGGCCGGCGAGCTCGATCGTGGCGCTCCAGAGGGTTCCCTCGGGCTGTTGCATCCCCGGTCCGTAGGTCGAACGCTGAAGCACGCGAGAGTCGGGGAACAGGCTCGTGTAGAGGTCGAGCGCGGCCTCGGCGTCGCCATCGAACAAGAGGAAGGGCGTGATCGTCGTCATGCGAGAACAGTACGCCCGCGCCCGGATCAGACCAGCGAGTCCCGCCACGCCGCGTGCAGCTGAGCGAAGCGCCCGGTGCCGGCGATGAGGTCGCGCGGGCTGCCATCCTCGACGATGCGCCCGTGCTCCATCACGAGCACGCGGTCGGCGATCGCCACGGTGGAGAGGCGGTGGGCGATGATCACGGCGGTGCGATCGGCGAGGAGGGTCTGGAGACCCTCCTGCACGAGGCGCTCGCTCGGGATGTCGAGTGACGCCGTCGCCTCGTCGAGGATGAGCACGACCGGGTCGGCGATGAACGCGCGCGCGAACGACAGCAGTTGCCGCTGGCCCGCACTCACCCGGCCGCCGCGCTTGTTGACGTCAGTGTCATAACCGCCCGGCAGCGACTCGATGAACTCGTGCGCCCCCACGGCCTTCGCCGCGCGCACGATCTCCTCGCGGGTCGCCTGGGGCTTGCCGAGCGCGATGTTGTCGGCGACCGTGCCGGAGAACAGGTACGCCTCCTGGGTCACCATGACGATCGCCCGACGAAGATCCTTCGGATGCAGCGATCGCAGGTCGATGCCGTCGAGCGAGACCGAGCCGATGGACGGGTCGTAGAAGCGCGAGATGAGCTTGGCGAGTGTGGACTTGCCCGCGCCCGTGGACCCGACGAGCGCGATCGTCTGCCCCGCCGGAATCTCGAGGTCGAACGTGGGGAGCACGACCCGATCGCCGGTGTAGGCGAATTCGACCCCGTCGAAGGTGATCCGCCCATGCGCCTGCCGCAGGTCGACCGGATGCACGGGATCGGGCACGCTCGGCTGCTCGTCGAGCACGCCGGAGATCTTCTCGAGCGCGGCGGCGGCCGACTGGTAGGAGTTGTAGAACATCGCCATCTCCTCCGCCGGGGCGAAGAACTGGCGCGTGTAGAGCAGGGTCGCGAGGAGCACGCCGATGGCGAGCCCGCCATCCGCCACCCGGAAGCCGCCCACGAGCAGCACGATCGCGAGCGCGACGTTGCCGATGAGCACGAGCCCGGGGTCGAAGATGCCGAACAGCTGGATGACGCGGGCGTTCTTGTGCCGATAGCTCTCGACCAGGCCACCGAACTCCACCTCGTTGCGCTTCTCCTTGCGGAACGCCTTGACCGCGCGGATGCCCGTCATCGTCTCGACGAACTGCACGATCAGCCGCGCTGAGGCCGTGCGCGTCTCGCGGAACAGCCGCTGCGACCGCACCTGGAACCAGCGGGTGAGCAGGTAGAGCGGCACGAGGGAGCCGAACAGCACGAGCCCGGACACCCAGTCGAGCGAGATGAGGGCGATCGCGACGAAGAGCATGTAGAGCACGCCCTGCACGAGCTGGTTGATGCCCGAGTCGAGAAGCTCGCGGATGGCGTCGAGGTCGCTCGTCTGCCGCGCGATGATCCGGCCCGAGGTGTACTTCTCGTGGAACTCGAGGCTGAGCCGCTGGGTGTGCAGGAACACGCGCTTGCGCAGATCGAACAGGATCGCCTGACTGATCCGTGCCGTGAGCACGGTGTACCACGCGATCAGCACAGCCCCGATGATGCCGGTGACCAGGTAGGCGGCGACGGCGCCGGCCAACGGCATCCAGTTCTGGTTGGTCAGCGCGGGCAGACCGGTGTCGATGCCGTACGCGATGAACGCGGGGCCGGCGACCTGCGCCGCGGTGGAGATCACGACCACGATCATCGTGAGCACGACCATGGGCCGCACGGGCCGGATCAGGGATCCCAGCAGGCGCAGGGATCGTTGACGGATGACGCGGCTCTCGGTCTTCGAGTAGTCGTTGCGCTCCTCGCCCTCCACGCCGGCGACGCTCATCGGTTCTCCTCCGCCCGGCGATCGGCAGCCTGTTCGGCGCGTTCGCGGGCCTCCTCGTCCTCGAGGGACGAGATCACGTAGCGGTAGTGCTCGCTCGTGGCGAGCAGCTCGGAGTGGCGACCCACCGCGGTGATGCGCCCCTCCTCGAGCAGCGCGACCCTGTCCGCGAGCATGACCGTGGACGGGCGGTGCGCCACGATCAGGGCGGTGGTGGATGCCAGTACCCGGCGCAGCGCGGCCTCGACGAGCGCCTCGGTGTCCACGTCGAGCGCGGAGAGCGGATCGTCGAGCACGAGAACCTCGGGGCGCGCCGCGACCGCGCGTGCGAGGGCGAGCCGCTGGCGCTGGCCTCCGGAGAGCGAGAGGCCCTCCTCGCCGACGGTGGTGTCGAGCGCGTCGGGGAGGTCGTGCACGAACCCGGCCTGCGCGATGTCGAGGGCCTCGGCGAGGTCCTCCTCGGAGGCATCCGGACGCCCCAGCAGTACGTTGTCGCGCACGCTCGCGGAGAACAGGGTGGCATCCTCGAACGCCATCGCGAGGTGGGTGCGCAGGTCCTCGAGGGTGAGGTCGCGCACGTCCACACCGTCGACGGTGATGGCGCCGCCCGTCACGTCGTAGAGGCGGGTCGTGAGCGCGGTGAGCGTCGACTTGCCCGACCCGGTGAGACCCACGAGGGCCATCGTCTCGCCCGGCTCGATCGTCAGGTCGACGCCGTTGAGGATGTCGGGCACCCGCTCGGGCGAGTCCTGGTAGCGGAAGTGCACGTCGTCGAACACGAGCCGCCCCTTCGGGTCGGTGATCGTGCGCGGCTCCTCCGGGTCGGTGATGTCGTTGGGGGTGTCCATGACCTCGAAGAACCGGTCGGCGGCCGTGCGGGTGTCATAGGTCATCGAGAGCAGGTAGCCGATCGACTCGACGGGGAATCGCAGCACCGTCGCGGTGGCGAAGAACGCGACGAGGTCTCCCGCGGTGATCTGGCCCGCGACGGTGAGCCAGACGCCGGCGAGCAGCCCGAGGGCGAAGGTCACATCGGGAACGAGCAGCAGCCACAGCCAGATGCCGGCGACCGCCCGCGCCTTCTCGATCTCGGTGCCGCGCAGCACCTGCGCCTGGTTGGCGAAGTTCTCCAGGGCGTGCTTGCCGCGCCCGAAGGCCTTAAGCACGCGGATGCCGTGCACCGACTCCTCGACGGTCGTCGCGAGGTCACCGGCCTGGTCCTGGCTGCGGCGGGCGACCACCGAGTACTTGTTCTCGAACAGGTAGCCGTAGATCCAGAGCGGGATCGAGAGCACGATGAAGAGCACCCCGAGCACCCACGAGATGCTCACGAGGAAGACCAGGCCGATGACGATCGTGAGCACGTTGACGACGAGCAGCACGAGTCCGAACGAGATCCAGCGACGGATGAGGTTGAGGTCGCTCACCGCGCGCGAGAGCAGCTGCCCGCTCGGCCAGCGGTCGTGGAAGCTCACGGGCAGGTCCTGGAGGCGCGTGTAGAGCGAGTTGCGCATGCTCGCCTCGATGTGGGTTCCCGGCGTGAGCACGAACCAGCGGCGCAGGGCGATCATGATCGCCTCGAGGATGCCGAGTCCCAGCACCACGAGGAACGCCGGCCACACCTGCGCCGAGTCCCCGGCCTGCAGCGGGCCGTCGACGAGCACGCGGAGCACCTGCGGGATGAGCAGGGCGACGAGCCCGGCGAGCAGGGCGGAGACCATGCCGAGGATGACCCGGGGCATGGCGGGTTTGGCATACGGATACAGGCGCCGGATGGCGGCGAACGTGCCGATGCTGGGGGTGCGACCCGGTGGGGTCGACGGCTGTGACATGGGGATTTCCAGTGCTGGTGGCGGGAAGTCAAAAAGCCTTCCAGACTATGCCCGCGCCAGAGCGCGTGCAACCGGCGTCAGGGAACGCGCACCGAGAGGCAGGTGACGCAGCCCTCGAGCTTCTCGAACTCGCTGATGTCCACCGTGACGACCCGATAGCCCAGGCTCTCGATGAGGGCCGCGGACTTCGGAACCGAGGCCGCCATGAGCACGGTGCCGGCATCCAGAACCACGACGGACGCGCCCGCCTCGGGAAGCGCGACGAACCGGTCGAAGAGACCCGGGTGCTCGACAAGCTTCGCCTGACCGACCACCGTGCCGTCGGGGAGGGCGGTGACGGCACTCTTGAGGTGGAGCACCTTCGACACCGGAACCGCGACCACGGCGAGCCCGAGCGGGGCGAGGATGGCGCGCAGCTGGCCGATTCCCGCCGCGTTGGTGCGGCCGCTCGCGCCGACGTACACGGTCTCGCCCACGACGAGCACGTCGCCGCCGTCCAGGGTCCCCGGCAGCTCGAGCTCGACGATCCGCAGGCCCAGCGCCTTGGCCGACTCGCGGGCGCCATGGGTCTCGGCGCGACGGCTCTCGGCCCCCGGGCTCGTGACGATCGCGAGGTCACCGAACACGAGGAGGGCATCCTCGATGAACACGGAATCGGGCAGGTGGTCGGCGGGCTCCACCTCGACGATCTCGAAGCCGTTCTCCTCGAGGGCGGCGACATAGGCGTCCCACTGCGTGTCCGCGAGAGCGAGGTCCACGTCGACCCGGGCCTGATGCGTGAGCTCCCCCTCGGCGAGGCGGTGCGACGGCGCCCGCACGATCGCGATCGGCCGCACGGCCTCGTCGCGAGCGATCCATCGCCAGATCCGGATGCCGACGGTCGCGAACGCGGCGATCGTCGCGAGCAGGAAGATGAAGTTCGGTCCCGCGAGCGTGCTGAACAGCACTCCGAGCACCTCGGGAGTGAGCGGCGTGCCCGTCGAGCCGACGCGGAACGCCGCTCCGAGCACCCCGGCGGCGGACCCGGCGACGAGCCCGACGAGAGCGGCGATCGGCACGCTGCGAGCGGCGCCCAGGGTGAAGGCGAGGGAGGCGAGCACGAAGAGCACGAGGCTGCCCGGCAGGAACAGCCCGCTGAGCTGACCGATCGTCTCCACGCTGGAGCCGTTTGACGGGAAGTAGACGATGATCGTCGCGACGTGCACGGTGAGGGCGACCGCGAATCCGGCAGCCAGGGAGGCGAGAACGCGGCGGGTGCTGGACAGGGGTGGGCGGCGCTTCGTCAGGGGCATTGACTCAACCTAGCGGGATCCCTCGATCGCAGCGCGTTAATGGAAGAAGTGCCGCTCGCCCGTGAAGTACATCGTCACGCCCGCCACGGTCGCCGCCGCGATGACCTCCTCGTCGCGGACCGACCCGCCCGGCTGCACCACGGCGCGCACTCCGGCCTCGAGGAGGATCTCGAGGCCGTCCGCGAACGGGAAGAACGCGTCGCTCGCCGCGACCGAACCGGCGGCTCGATCACCCGCGCGGCTCACCGCGAGGCGGCAGGAGTCCACACGGTTGACCTGGCCCATGCCGACGCCGACGGACGCGCCGTCGTGGGCGAGCAGGATGGCGTTCGACTTGACCGCGCGCACGGCACGCCACGCGAACTCGAGGTCGGCGCGCGTGGCGGGGTCGGCATCCGGACCGGAGACGAGGCGCCACCGCGCCGAGTCGAAGTCCTCGTAGGTGTCGGCGGTCTGCACGAGCGCGCCGCCCGAGATCTGGCGCACCTCGCTGCTCGAGCGCGTGAAGCCGCTCGGCAGTTCGAGCAGGCGGAGGTTCTTCTTCGTCGTCAGCAGGGCGAGAGCATCCGGAGTGAACCCGGGGGCAACGACGACCTCGGTGAAGACCGGCGCGATCGATTCGGCGGTGGCGAGGTCGATCACGCGGTTGGCGGCGATGACCCCGCCGAACGCGGAGACCGGGTCGCACGCGTGGGCGCGGGCATGGGCCTCGGCAACGGTGGCCGCGGTGGCGATTCCGCACGGGTTGGCGTGCTTGATGATCGCGACGGCGGGCTCGTCGAAGTCGTAGGCGGCGCGCAGGGCGGCGTCGGCATCCACGTAGTTGTTGTACGACATCTCCTTGCCGCCGTGCTGGGTGGCCTGGGCGATGCCGTGGCCGTGCGCATCGACATACAGGGACGCGGTCTGGTGGGAGTTCTCGCCGTAGCGGAGTTCGGCGGCGCGCTCGTACTCGAGCACCAAGCGGGTCGAGCGCGTCGAGACCTCCCCCGCGTGACTCGTCGGTGAGGTCTCGACGAGCTCGACCCGCTGACCCGGCTTGATCCCGACCTCCAGCGCGAAGTACTCCGCCACCGCCGCGTCATACGCCGCCGTGTGCGCGAAGGCCTCCCCCGCGAGCCGCTGCCGCTGCGCGAGCGTCGTGCCCCCGAGGGTGAGGGCCTTGAGCACCTGCGGGTAGGAGTCCGGCGAGGTGACGATCGCGACGTTCGCATGGTTCTTCGCCGACGCGCGCACGAGGGCCGGCCCGCCGATGTCGATCTGCTCGATGACGTCGTTGACGGGGGCGCCCGAGGCGACGGTCTGCACGAACGGGTAGAGGTTGGAGACGACGAGCTCGAAGGGCTCGATGCCCATCGCGGCGAGCTCGGTCTCGTGGCTCTCGAGGCGGAGGTCGGCGAGCAGGCCCGCGTGGATCGCGGGGTGGAGCGTGCGAACGCGGCCGTCGAGGGACTCGGGGTAGCCGGTGACCGTGGCGACGTCGGTGACGGGGAGCCCGGCATCCCGGATCGTCTGCGCGGTCGAGCCGGTCGAGACGATCTCGACGCCGCCAGCGACGAGCGCCGTGGCGAGCTCGACGAGCCCGGTCTTGTCGCTCACCGAGACGAGGGCGCGGCGGATCGGGATCGCGTCGCGCTCGCGGTACTCGGCAGGGTCGTGAGTGGGGCCGGCCATGGGGTCAGCTCCTTCCGAGGGCGGAGAGGTCGAGGTGCGCGTTCGCGATGTCCTGGATCGCCTGGATGAGCAGGCGGCGCTCCACGGGCTTGATGCGTTCGTGCAGGGAGCCCTCCGTGTCATCCGGGAGAACGGGGATGCGCTCCTGGGCGATGATCGGACCGCTGTCGACCCCGGTGTCGACGACGATGACACTCGCCCCGGTCTGCGTCACGCCCGCGGCGATCGCGTCGCGCACCGCGTGGGCCCCGGGGAACTCGGGCAGGTAGGCCGGATGCGTGTTGATGAGGTTCGGGGCGAGAGCGTCGACGACGCGCGGCGGCAGGAGCTTCATGAACCCGCTGAGCACGACGAGGTCGGGCTCCCACAGGCGCAGCTGCTCGAGCAGGGCGTCGCCCCAGGCGTCGCGGTCGGCGAACGCGCCGAGGGCGACCGAGAAGGTCGCGATGCCGAAGGCCTGCGCGTGCTCGAACCCGTCCGCATCGCGGTCGGCCCCGATCGCGACCACGCGTGCCGGGAACTCGGCGTCCTCGCTGGCCTCGAGCAGAGCGCGGAGGTTGGACCCGCCGCCCGAGATGAGCACCACGAGTTTCAGCACCCGCACAGCCTAGCGCGGCGGGTGCACTGGCTCCGGGGCCGCGGTTCGCCGCGGGGCGGCACTCGCGGGGCTGGATCGTCGCAGGCTCGCGAACAGGCCGAAACTGGCCGCGAGGCCGAGCTCGAGGGCCGCGACACCCCCGACCGCCCAGGGATCGGGGCCGACCTGCGCGAGTCGACCGGGGCCGGCGGCACCCCCGGATGCCCAGGCGAGCAGTCCGAGGATCAGCCCCCCGACGATGCCGATCGCGAGGCCTGACGTGAGCAAGGGCGCCCCCGAGACCTGCCGACGCAGAGCCGGCCCGCTCACCGCGCCGGCGAGGAACCCGGCGATCACCGGCACGAGAAGTCCGACGAATCCGAACGCGAGACCACCGGACGGGATCGCTCCGAGCATCGGGATGGCGGGGAGGGGGCCGAGCGCGGTGCCGAGCGCGCTCACCGAGGAGCCGGTGCCGATCGCGAAGCCGGGCCCGATGAGCCAGCTCGCCACCCAGATCACGGCGTTCGGCACGAACGCGAGCTGACCGAGGGTGACCGCGGCCCCGCCGAGCACCTCGGTGTGGAGCCCCTCGTAGAGGGTGATGACGCGTCCGTAGGCCACGGCGATCGCGAGACCGGCGATGACCGAGGCGGCGAGCATCACCAGGGCGGCCGCCCCGGCACCGCCGCGCAGGGCCGCCGCGAGCACGGCCCGCGTGCCCGCCGGCATCCCCCGGAGCACGGGCGGCACGGTGCGCACGCTGGTGCGCTCACGCACGAGACCCACTGCGATGCCGACGCCGAACACCAGAGCGGGCAGGATCGCGGCCTGCGTGAGCGACGGGCGCGCGAACGGGTGGATGGCGGACCAGGCGATGCCGAGCGCGAGACCCGAGAACACCCCGAGAGCGACCGCGGAACCGACGATCCAGTGACCGGTCTCCGCGATCCGGCGCCCCGCACGCACGCCCAACGTGAGTGTGAGCAGGGCGAACCCGAGCGCGGCGATCGAGACCACGAAGGGGTCCGCGGCCCCGGCGAACCCGAGCGCGGACGCGGTCGCCGGGTCGAGGGTGAAGCGCACGTCCACCCCGTGACCGACCAGCCAGATGTCGGCCGAGGCGCGCCAGAACGCCGACCAGTCGAGGGCGAAACCGAACTGGGCTCCCCAGAGGATCGTCAGCGGGACGAGCGGGATGCCCACGCCGATGGCCACGACGAGGAGAGCCTCGAACGCGGCGAACAGGGCGGTGAGCTGGCGGGTCATCGTCGTGAGACTACCGGCGGGTCATCCGCCGATCGCGGTGGACTGCCGCGATGGAGCGGATTGCCATGCGAGCAGCTAGTGCACCGCGATGTTGAGCACGATCACCATGAAGCCGAAGAACGCGGTGCCGATCGCGCCGAGCACGCGGAGCACCGGATGGTGGCCGCGCTCGCCGAGCGAGTTGTAGCCGAGCGTCCCCAGCACGATCATCGCGATGAGCAGCGACAGGCTCACCGCGTCATCGGCGCTCATGGCGCCGAACGCGCCCACGATGAGCGGCACCGACGGCAGGACGGAGGCGTAGAGCATCCCCGACGAGTGGGCGAACGCGCGCCGCATCGCCGCGGCGAGACTGGTCTCGGTTCCGTGGGCGGCGAGCGTCTGGGCGAAGACGTGCGCCCCCCAGAAGATGAGAAGGGAGAGCACGGAGACCACCAGAACTTCGAGCGCGTTGGAATCGTCGTCGCTGACTCCGGCGACCAGGGCCGAGTAGAGGATGAGTCCGTAGATCGCGTCGGCGGTGAGGAGGTGTTCCCGAATCCAGCTGCGCGCGGTCATGGCCACTACGGTAGCGCGTCGTCAGGCCTCGCCGAATCCCTCCGCCGCCATCGCGGCCAGGTGCTCGACCGCCGCCGCGGCATCCGTGCCCGTGCCAGCGAATCGCACGGAATCGCCCGCCTTCGCCCCCAAGGACATGATGCCGATGAGGCTGTTGGCCCCCACCGGTCCCTTGCCGCTGCTGAGGTCGGTGATCGTGACGGACGCGTCGAAGATCGCGACCGCCTTGACGATCTCGGCGGCCGGCCGGGAGTGCAGGCCGTCCGGGTTGATGAGCACCGCATCGGCGGTGACCGTGTCGCCCGAGGGCGGGGCCGTCGGCGTCGACGACGACGGGGCGCTGTCGAGCTGGCCCCGCTTGGCGTCCATCGCGCGGTGAGCCTCCCGTTCGACCTCGGCGAGAGTCGCTCCCGCGCCGGCGAGCACGACGCCTGCGATGATGCCCTCGACGAAGGGGGCGTCACTGAGCCGCACGGGCACCGTGGTGCTGATGAACTCGAGCGACATCGTGGCGCTCAGCACGGCGGACCCGAGATCCATGAAGACGAGCACCCCGTCGGGCGAGGCGACCTGCTCGATCGCGGCGGAGACCTTCGTGGCATCCGTGCCGATGACCCCCTCGCCCGCCCCGGCCGCGATCGCGATCGGTGGCGGGGCATCCCCCACCATCTCGAGCGCGAGGTCGACCGTGGCCCGGGCGAGCGCAGGACTGTGCGAAACGACGACAATCCCGATCACGACTACTGACCCAGCGTCTCGGTGAGGGCCTGGAACAGGAGGGTGGTGGAGGTTGCCCCGGGATCGAGGTGACCGGCGCTGCGCTCCCCGAGGTAGCTCGCGCGGCCCTTGCGGGCGACAAGCGGCTCGGTGGCGTCACGCCCGGCCTCGGCGGCGGCGAAGGCGGCGGACGCCGAGGCAACTGGATCTCCCCCGCCGCCGAGAGTCTCATCCCACGCCGCAAGGGCGGGGGCCATGGCATCGAACATCGTCTTGTCGCCGGCCTCGGCCTTGCCCCGGGCGACGATGCCGTCGAGACCGGCGTGGAGCGAGGCGGAGAACGCTGCTCCATCGAGCTCGGTCACCGGTCCGGCGGCCACGCCGAACCGCAGGAAGAATGTGCCGTAGAGGGGGCCGCTCGCGCCGCCGACGGATGTCACCAGGGTCATGCCCACGGACTTGAACAATTCGTCGACGGCGCTCGCGGGAGCAGCACCGATCTTCTCCATCACCGCGGTCATGCCACGGGTCATGTTGGCGCCGTGGTCGGCGTCGCCGATGGCCGAGTCCAGCTCGGTGAGGTAGCTCTGCTTCTCGGTGACCAGGTCACGGAAGCGGGAGAGCCAGCTCACGAGCTGCTCGAGCGAAACGGTGCTGCGTGTCATCCCTATACTCCCCAGCGAAGTCCGGCCGTGCTGACCGGAGCGTCCCACAGTGTCAGGAACTCATCATCCGCCTTGAGCAGGGTCAGGGAGCACCCGGCCATGTCGAGGCTCGTGATGTAGTTGCCGACGAGGGTGCGCGCGACGCTCACCCCGGCCTTCTCGAGCAGTGCCGCGACCTCGCCGTACATCAGGTACAGCTCGATGAGGGGCGAGCCGCCCATGCCGTTGAGCATCGCGATGACCGGGCCCTTGCCGAAGTCGAGGTCGGCGAGGATCGGGTCCACGAGCTGCTGGGCGATCGACGCGGCGCCGGCGAGCGGCACGCGGTGACGTCCGGGCTCGCCGTGGATGCCCACGCCGATCTCCATCATGTCGTCGGGCAGATCGAACGTCGGCTTGCCCGCGGCGGGAACCGTGCAGCTCGTCAGGGCCATGCCCATCGAGCGCCCGGCCTCGTTCACCCGGTTGGCCAGGGCGGTGACGGCCGCGAGGTCGCGGCCCTCCTCGGCCGCGGCGCCGACGATCTTCTCGAGGAGAACGGTGACGCCCACTCCGCGACGTCCGGCGGTCCACGTGGAGTCCTCGACCGCGACGTCGTCGTTGGTGACGACGCTCGCCACCTTGACTCCCGTCTCGGCCTCCGCCATCTCGGCCGCCATCTCGAAGTTCATCACGTCACCCGTGTAGTTCTTCACGATGTGGAGCACGCCGGCGCCGGAGTCCGCGACCTTCGTCGCCTCCTGCATCTGGTCCGGCGTCGGGGAGGTGAAGACCTCGCCCGCACAGGCCGCGTCGAGCATCCCGAGTCCGACGAAGCCGCCGTGCAGGGGCTCGTGGCCGGAGCCGCCGCCCGAGATCAGGGCGACCTTGCCCGCCTTGGTGGGCGTGCCGCGGTAGATGATGCGGTTGACGTGGTCGACCTTGAGTTCGGGATGCGCGGCGGCGACGCCCTTGAGGGAGTCGGCGAGCACGGCGCCCGGGTCGTTGATGAGCTTCTTCATCAGTTGGCCTTCGTTTCCGTCAGGGCGGGCTTGTCGGCCGCGGTCTTCGAGATGAGTCCGAACAGCAGGGCTGCGACGACGCCGCCGAGCAGCTCGGCGCCAACGTACACCGGCCACTGCTCCCACTGCACCTGACCACCGAGGAGCTGCTGCACGAGCATCGGGCCGGTCGTGCGAGCGGGGTTGATCGAGGCGCCGGTCGCGGGGGCGACCGGGATGATGGCGGCGAACACGACGAGGCCGATCACGACGCCGGCGAAGCCGGGGGCGGCCTTGCGGTGGATGACGCCGAACACCGTGAACACGAGGATGAACGTGCCGACGAACTCGGCGGTGAACGCCTGGTAGATCGGGATGTCACCGTAGGAGGCGACGCCGAGGCCCACCTCGCTCGCCCGCGGGCCGAGCACGCCGACGATCGCGAAGGCTCCGACGATCGCGCCGAGCAGCTGCGCGAGCAGGTAGCCCGGCACCTGGCGCCACGGGAACTTGCCGGTCACCGCAAGGCCGAGGGTCACGGCCGGGTTGATGTGATTGCCCGAGATGTACCCGAACGTGTACACGGTCGCGATGACGACCGTGCCGAAAGCCAGGGAGATGAATCCGAGGCTCGCCATCGTGAACGGCGCATCGCCGTTGACGATGAGGGTGGCGGGCACTGATCCGACGCCGATGAAGACGAGGAAGGCCGTGCCGAGGAACTCCGCAGCGAGCTTCTGCCACTGCTTGTTCTCATCCATGTGTTCTCCTTTGAACGGTGTGATCGGGCGCGGCAGGCGCCGCTCACGTTCCTCACTTTCCGGAACGTTATTCGATAATGTCGAATATGGTACGTAGATCGACGCCGTGTCAAGATGAATTTGGAATAGCTTGTGATGGCTCCATAATGGGAGGGTCGCACCGAGGCGGCGCAGTGGAGGAACCAGGGTGATCCAGTCGATCGATCGGGCAGCGAAGGTGCTGTCCTCCCTTCAAGGTGCACGGCACCTCGGGATCACCGATCTTGCCGCCGCCCTCGAACTTCCCCCGTCGACCGTCCACGGAATCGTCAAGTCGCTCCAGGAGCACGGCCTCGTGGCCAAAGAGCCCGGTGGCAACCGCTACATGCTCGGCCCCGCCCTGCTCAAGCTGTCCAACGTCTACCTCGACACCCTCGATGTTCGGGCTCGTGCCATGCGGTGGACGCAGGAGCTCGCGCGCCGCACCGGGCTGGCGGTGCGGCTCGGGGCGGAGTTCTTCGACGAGGTCATCATCATCCACCACAACCTCCGGCCCGACGGGAGCGAGCAGATGCCCGAGACCGGCCTCTCGATCCCGGTGCACGCCTCGGCGATCGGCAAGGTGCTGCTGGCGTGGAACCCGGATGCCGCTGACGAGCTGTTCACGCGACCGTTGCGAGCCCTGACCGGTGACACGATCACCGACCCCGCGACCCTCACGCTTCAGTTCGCCCAGATCGCCGAGCGCGGTGTCGCCACCGAGGAGGACGAAGCGGTGCTGGGGGAGAGTTCGATCGCCGCGCCGGTCGCGGATCGCTCGGGGAGCGTCATCGCCGCGGTCGCCGTCGTGATGCCCTCGAGCGAGTGGCCCCCGGAGGACAACGTTCTCAACGACCTGCGCGAGACGGCCCGCAACATCTCGCGGGAGCTGGGGGCGACCGCATGGCCCCCTCCCGTGGTGCGGCGCACCGACGCGGACTGACTCAGCAGCGCGGATCGGCCGCCGGCACCGTGCCACTCAGGAAGTAGGCGTTCACGACGTCATCGATGCACGAGACGCCGCTGTTGTAGATCGTGTGGCCCTCCCCCTCGTACGAGATGAGCACGCCGCTGGAGAGCTGGTTCGCCAGGGACACCGCGTTCGCGTAGGGCGTTGCCGGGTCGTTGCTCGTGCCGATCACGAGGATCGGGGCGGCTCCCGGCGCCTCGAAGCTCGTCGGCAGCTCCCCCGCCGGCACCGGCCAGTTCGTGCACGCGGTGTCGAGCACCGCGAAGTCGTCGTAGGCGAAGAACTTGCCGAGGATCGGGGCCGCCGCGTCGATCTCGGCGATGCGGTCGAGGGTGCTCGCGGCATCCGTCTCGAAGTCGCCGTCGGCGCAGGATGCCGCGATGTAGACCTCGGTGCCGTTCCCGTCGTAGCTGCCGTCGCCACTGCGCGAGTTGTAGTAGTCGGCATTGAGGAACGCCAGCGACGGATCGTCCACGGCGAGCGCGACGAACATGTCCGTCATGTCCTGCCAGAAGCCCTCGGAGTAGAGGTTCTCCGCGATCGCGGTGCCGAGGGTCGCGGAGTCGAGCACGCGACCGTCGTCGTTGATGAGGCCCCGAGCATCCACCGTCTCGAGCACGCCGCGCGCCTGAGCGAGCGCGTCGTCGACGGAGCCTGAGAACGGGCATCCGTCGTTGGCCAGGCAGAACGCCATGTAGGCGCGGAAGGCACTGTCGAATCCGGCCATCTGGATGGTCAGCGCCTGCGCGTCGCTCACGAGCGGGTCGACCGCCCCGTCGAGCACGAGGCGACCGACGTTCTGCGGGAAGAGCGCGGCGTAGACCGCGCCGAAGAAGGTGCCGTAGGAGTAGCCGAGGTAGGTGAGCTTCTTGTCCCCGAGCACGGCGCGCAGCATGTCCATGTCGCGCGCATTGCTCGCGGCGTCGAGGTGGCCGAGCAGTGCGCCGGTGTTCGCGAGGCACGCCGCCGCGAAGTCCTCCTCCACGGCCGTGAGCTCGTCGATCCAGGCCTCGCTGCCGTACGGGCTCTCGAAGGTGCCGTAGAGCAGCTCGTCGGTCTGCGCGTCATCCGTGTAGCACTCCACCGGCGTCGACTGCCCGACCCCGCGGGGGTCCCACCCGATGACGTCGTAGACGGCCGCGACGCTCGCGCCGACCGAGCCGGCCCCGCTGTAGTAGACGTAGTCCCACCCGGAGCCGCCGGGGCCGCCCGGATTGAGCAGGAGGGAGCCCTGCTTGGTGCCGGTCGCCGGCTGCTTGACGAGCGCGAGTTCGATCGAGCCCTCGGCCGGCGAAGCCCAGTCGATGGGGGCGAGCGCGGTCGCGCAGAACTGGCCCTCCCCGCACGCCTTCCAGTCGAGAGTCTGCGAGTAGAACGCATCGACGCTCACGGGCGCCGCCTGCGGCGTGGCAAGGCCCGGCAGAAACTGACAGCCAGTCAGCGCGAGCGTGGCGGCGGCGAGCGCGGCGATCAGGGGAAGGCGACGGGTCATGTCGCCATTCTGCCTCCGTGGGCCGGTGGCCGGATGCGAATGGCGGCCGTCCCGAAGGATCGTCCGCCATTCGTGATCTTCGTGGATGCGCTACCGAGCGGCGAGCAGCTCCCGCATCAGGGCGGCCGCCTCGCTCGGCGTCTTGCCGACCTTCACTCCGGCGGCCTCGAGGGCCTCCTTCTTGCCCTGCGCCGTGCCCGCACCGGCGGACACGATAGCGCCGGCGTGGCCCATCGTCTTGCCCTCGGGCGCGGTGAAGCCGGCGACGTAGCCGACGACGGGCTTGGTGACGTACTCGCGAATGAAGTCGGCCGCACGCTCCTCGGCGTCGCCGCCGATCTCGCCGATCATGACGATCGCCTCGGTCTCGGGATCGTCCTGGAAGGCGCGGAGCGCGTCGATGTGGGTGGTGCCGATGATCGGGTCGCCGCCGATGCCGATCGCCGTCGAGAAGCCGAGATCGCGCAGCTCGTACATCATCTGGTAGGTCAGGGTGCCGGACTTGGAGACGAGGCCGATCGGGCCCTTGCCGGTGATCGTCGCGGGGGTGATGCCGACGAGCGCCTCACCGGGGGTGATGATGCCGGGGCAGTTCGGGCCGATGATGCGGGTCGCGTTGCCCTTGGATGTCGCGTAGGCCCAGGCCTCCGCGGTGTCCTGCACGGGGATGCCCTCGGTGATCACGACGAGCAGCGGGATGGCCGCATCGATCGCCTCGATCATCGCGTCCTTGGCGAAGGCCGGGGGCACGAAGATGATCGACACGTCGGCGCCGGTCTCGGCGATCGCCTCGGCGACCGTGCCGAACACCGGCAGGCTCACGCCGCCGTCGTGCTCGACCGTCGTGCCGGCCTTGCGGGCGTTGACGCCACCGACGACCTGGGTGCCGGCCTTGAGCATGAGCGCCGTGTGCTTGGTGCCCTCGCCGCCGGTGATGCCCTGCACGATGACCTTGTTGTTCTTGTTGAGGAAGATCGACATGTTTCGTTCCTTACGCGTTCGCGAGCGCGGCCGCTTTGTCAGCGCCGTCATCCATGGAGTCGGCCAGAGTCACGAGCGGGTTCGCGGCGGCGGCCAGGATGGCGCGGCCCTCCTCCACCTTGTTGCCGTCGAGGCGCACCACGAGCGGCTTGGTCGCGGCATCCCCGAGGATCTCGAGCGCCTGCACGATGCCGTTGGCCACGGCGTCGCACGCCGTGATGCCGCCGAAGACGTTGACGAACACACTCTTGACCTGCGGGTCGCCGAGGATGACGTCGAGGCCGTTGGCCATGACCTCGGCCGAGGCGCCGCCACCGATGTCGAGGAAGTTGGCGGGCTTGACGCCGCCGTGCTTCTCGCCGGCGTAGGACACGACGTCGAGCGTGGACATGACCAGGCCCGCGCCGTTGCCGATGATGCCGACCTCGCCGTCGAGCTTGACGTAGTTGAGGTCGTTGGCCTTGGCCTTGGCCTCGAGCGGGTCGGCGGCGTCCTTGTCCTCGAGCGCCTCGTGGTTCGGGTGGCGGAAGCCGGCGTTCTCGTCGAGCGTGACCTTGCCGTCGAGAGCGAGGATCTGGCCGTCGTCGGTCTGCACGAGCGGGTTGACCTCGACGAGCGTGGCATCCTCACCGGTGTAGACCTCGTAGAGCTTCACGAGCACGGGCGCGACCTTGGCCGCGGTCTCGGCGTCGAAGCCGCCGGCCGTGGCGATCGCGGTGGCCTTCGCGAGGTCGATGCCGGTGCCGGGGTTCACCTCGACCTTGGCGAGGGCCTCGGGCCGCTCAACGGCGAGTTCCTCGATCTCCATGCCGCCCTCGACGCTGCAGAGCGAGAGGTAGGAGCGGTTGGCCCGGTCGAGCAGGATCGAGAAGTAGTACTCCTTGGCGATCTTCGCTCCGGCCGCGACCATGACGCGCTTGACGACGTGGCCCTTGATGTCGAGGCCGAGGATGGCCTGCGCGGCCGTGAACGCGTCATCCGGATTGTGAACGACCTTGACGCCACCCGCCTTGCCGCGCCCGCCGGTCTTCACCTGGGCCTTGACGACGACCGTGCCGCCGATCTTCTCGGCCGCAGCGCGTGCCTCCTCGGGAGTGTCGGCGATGATGCCGGCGAGAACGGGAACGCCGTAGGACTCGAAAAGGTCCCGGGCCTGGTACTCGAAAAGATCCACGTGCTCTCTCAATCGCGCGTCGGTGTCAGTGGGATCGGGGCGAGATCGAGACGGAGATAGTTCGACGTCAAGATACTTCGACCACGGAGAACTCTACTCGCTCGGCGTGAAGCGACGATCTGTTGGCCCTAGGGAACGCGTTAAATGCAGGACTTCCTTCGCCGGAACGGCCGATCCCTACAATGAAGGCACCACCCGCCGCGATCCGAAGGACCGAGCATGGCCGACATCCGCCGCATCCTCTTCACCCGGCACCTCAGGTCGATGCCGACCGTGCACGTCGTGCACCTCAAGCGCGGCAAGGTCGCCCACGAGGGCGTCGGAATCGCGTTCTACTTCCGCGCGCTCAACGCCGCGATCAGTGAAGTGCCGACGGCCGAGGCCGAGCTGCCCGCGGTGTTCCACGCCCGCACCTCGGACTTCCAGGACGTCACGGTGCAGGTGACGATCACCTACCGCTTCAACGAGCCCGGGGTCGCCGCCCGACGCCTCAACTTCGGGATCGACCCGTACACCGGCCAGTGGCTGGGCGACCCGCTCGACAAGGTCGCCTCGCGCATCACCGAGCTCGCGCAGCAGTACGCGGTGGAGCACATCGCCACCAGCGGACTCGTCGACCTCCTCGCGCGCGGACTTCCCACGGTTCGCCAGGCGATGGTCGACGGCCTCGTGCAGGACCAGCGGTTGGCCGAGACCTCGATCGTCGTGATCGGCGTGCGGGTCGTCTCGATCCGACCGGTCGCCGATCTCGAGAAGGCACTCGAGACCCCGCTGCGCGAGCAGGTTCAGCAGGATGCCGACAAAGCCACCTACGAGCGGCGGGCCACCGCCGTCGAACGCGAACGCACCATCGCAGAGAACGAGCTGCAGTCGCGGATCGAACTCGCCAAGCGCGAGGAGCTGCTCGTGGCGCAGGAGGGCGCGAACGCCCAGAAACGCGCGAAGGAGGCCGCCGCGGTGCAGCGGGTGGAGACGGCATCCCGCGCCGAGGCGACCCGCACGCTCGGGGCGGCGACCGCAGACGCCGAGATGGCCCGCCTGGCGAGCTACGCGGGCGTGGACCCGACCCTCCTCCTCGCGCTGGCGGCGCAGTCGGCAGCGGAACAGCTGCCCGCGATCGGCACCCTGAACCTGACCCCCGACGTGATCTCTCAGGCGCTGAGCCGGTTGGCAGCGGCCCCAGCGGCGGCCCCGGTCCCCGTCCCCGTTCCCGCGGCGACCGAGGCATCCACCCCGCCCCAGGGCTGACGTGACACTCGCTCCCCGCGTGGTGCTCGTGCACCGCCGCACCGAGTACACCGAACTTCTCGCGCGCCACGCCACCCGCGGGCAGGCGGAGTTCTTCCTCGCCTCGCGTGGCCGCACGATCGGTGAGGTGAAGGACCGGCACGACCAGCTCGAGGCGGCACTCGCCGCCGTGGCGCGGTCGCTGCCGGAGGAGGTGCGCCGGGCGCGCGTGGAGCGATCGGACCTCGACCGCTACGTGTTCGCCCCCGAGGACGTCATCGTGATCGTCGGGCAGGACGGGCTCGTCGCCAACGTCGCGAAGTACCTCGACGGCCAGCCCGTCGTCGGGATCGATCCGGAGCCCGGACGCAACGCGGGGGTGCTCGTGACCCATCGCCCCGAGGATGCCGCTGCGCTCGTCGCCGCGACGATCGCCGGGCGGGCCGCCGTCTCATCCCGCGCGATGGTGCAGGCAACCCTCGACGACGGCCAGCGCCTGGTCGCCCTCAACGAGCTCTACCTCGGCGATGACGGGCACCAGTCCTCTCGCTACCTGCTCACGGTGCCCGACGGCACGACGGAGCGCCAGTCGTCGTCCGGGGTCATCATCACCACGGGAACCGGAAGCACCGGGTGGGCGGCCTCCATCGCGAGCGATCGGCAGCTGCTCGACGGGCTTCCCGCTCCGGAGTCCACGACCCTCGGCTGGTACATCCGGGAGGCGTGGCCGTCGCGGTCCACGGGCCGCACGCTCACGGCGGGCACCCTCGCCGAGGGCGAGTCGCTGGAGTTTGTCGTCGAATCCGACACCCTCGTCACGTTCGGCGACGGGATCGAGGACGACTACCTCGCGATCGGATGGGGTCAGCGACTGCGGGTCGGGGTGAGCGACCGGCGGCTCACCCTGGTGAGCTGATGCCGCTGCGCATCACCGACCTCTCCGCCGAGGGGATCCTGCTCGCCGGAGGAGCTCGCGCGATCCTGCTCCAGCTCGCCTCGCCCGGCGTGGCGGCCGGGGTCGCGAACCACAGCGACTTCGCGGGCCGCCCGCTCGACCGCCTCACCGGCACGCTCACGTACCTCTACGTCACCGTCTACGGCAGCCCGTCGGAGGCGGCCGCGGTGGCCCGCGAGGTGGGACGACGCCACGCCACGGTGCGCGGCGACGGGTACGACGCGCGCGACCCCGACCTCCAGCTCTGGGTCGCTGCCACCCTCTACGACACCGCGATGCAGGTGCACGAGCTCGTGCACGGCCCCCTCGCCGACGAGGATGCCGAATCGCTTCTCGCGGACTACGCCGTCGTGGGGACCGCGCTCGGGGTTCCCGCGGCGCTGTGGCCCGCGGACCGCGCGGCCTTCGACGCGTACTGGGCGCGTCAGCGGGCGACGCTGGTGGTCGGGCCGGAGGCGCAGCGCGTCGCGCGAGCGCTGCTGCATCCCCAGGCCGGACCCTGGTGGTTGCGCGCCGCGATGCCGACCGTGCGCTCCGTGACCGCGGGACTGCTCGACGACGATCTGCGCGCCGCCTACGACCTGCCGCTCGATCCGGCCCGGTTCGCGCGCCAGGTGCGGTTCGCCCGGGCGGTGTACCCGCGTTTGCCGCGTCGCGTGCGCGAGGCGCCGATGCGCCGGATGCTGCGGCGCTACCGCGCGCTCGGCTGAGGCGTGCGGGGGGGGGTGCCGAGGCGGAGGTTCTAGGCCAGCCGAAAGCGCGTCTCGCCGGTCGCGATGTCCGCGGACTCGAGCCGCACCCGCACCCGCGAACCCGCGACGACCGCGCCGGCGACCGTGGCCGAGACCACGGGATCGTCCAACTGGATGCGCCCGCTCTCGCCGCGCGACGAGATCACCGACGCGTCGAACACCTCGCCCACGCGGTCGTGCACCAGGGCCGCCTCGATCGCGTCGATCGCCGCGCGCTCCAGTCGCGAGGCGACCTGATCGGAGCGCCCCATGATGCCCGGGAGCGTCGGCAGCGCCTCGCGCACCCACCCCGGCACCGGGCGCCCGTTCGCGAGCGCCTCGCACGCGACGAGCACGAAGCGGTCGACGAGGCGGCGCAGGGGCGCGGTCGTGTGCGCGTAGGGCGCCGCGATCGCGGCCTGCACCCGCTCCTCAGGGGCCTCGCCCTCGAAGGCGACGTACCCGGCACCGCGGAACAGCGCCCCGGCCGCGTTGAGGGCCGCGAGTCCGGCGGCGCTGCCACGGTCGAGGGCCCGCAGGTACTCGCCGTAGGGCTGCTGCTCGGGCCATGGGCAGCCGATCGCCGCGACCTCGGCGCGGAAGCGGGCGAGGGTGTCGGCGTCCGGCGCCGGCATCGTGCGCAGCAGTCCGACGCCGCCCTCGATCATGATCTGCGCCGCCGCCATCCCCGTCATGAGGGAGAGCTGGGCGTTCCACGACTCGACCGGCAGCGGGGCCCGGCGCTCGAGTCGGTAGTGCCCGTCGACGACCACGACCTCCTCGTCGGGGCGGTCGAGGCTCGCCCCGCCGCGCGCGCGTTCGAGGGCGAGGCGCAATTCGCCGATCGCGGGAAGCAGGGCGAGCGACGCGTCGGCGGTCCCGGCGTCAAGCTCCGCCTGCGCGGCGACGTAACTCATCTTGCGGCGGCTGCGCACGAGCGCCCGGGCGAGGGTGGTCGCGGTGACCGTGCCCCGGGCATCCAGCGCGAACGTCCACACGAAAGCGGGGCGAGGCACGGCTTCGAGCAGCGATGCCGCGCCCTCGCTCAGCGAGGTCGGATGCAGCGGGATGCGGCCGTCGGGTGAGTAGATCGTCTGGCCGCGCTGACGCGCCTCGGTGTCGATGGCACCGCCGGGTTCGACGAAGGCGGGCACATCCGCGATCGCGTATCGAACCGTGAACCCGTCGCCGTCGCGCTCGAGGTGCAGCGCCTGGTCGAGATCGGTCGACTCCGCCGGGTCGATCGTGATGAACGGGATGCTCGTCAGGTCGATCGAGGGCGGCTCGGCGACGGCGGCTCGGGCTTCCGCCTCCACCTCGGCGGGGAAGGACTCGGGCAGCTCGAGCTCGTCGCGGATCGCGCGCAGGCGCGCCGCGAGCACGTCCTGCGGATCGGGGACGCGGACGCGCGGCAGGTTGCGCCGCGCGCGCCGCTCGTCGTCAGAGCTTCTCAATCGGCGCGATCTTGATCAGCAGGCGCTTGCGCCCCGCGGTGTCGAACTGCACCTCGGCGACGGACTTGGGTCCCACGCCCGTGACCGCCGTGACCCGCCCGTCACCGAAGTCGGTGTGCCGGATGCGGTCGCCCGCCTCCAGAGTGAGGTCGCCGTTGTCGCGCACGGCGCCGGTCACGGCGCTCGTCCACTCGGTCTTGGTTCTCGGTGGCGCCGGCGGCAGCGCGCTGGAACTGGTGAAGCCGCCGGTGCGACGCGACCCGATCCCCGGCCGACCCGGTCCACGGCTGAACCCGCCCCCCGACTGCCGCCACTCGATCAGCTCGGCCGGGATCTCCTGGAGGTACCGGCTCGGCATCGAGACGCTCACGTCCCCGAATGCCGCGCGCGATGCGGCGAGCGAGAGGAAGAGCCGCTTGCGGGCCCGCGTGATCCCCACGTAGAACAGGCGCCGCTCCTCGGCCAGACCGCCGGGCTCGTTGCTCGACATGCGGTGCGGCAGGAGGTCCTCCTCGATGCCGGTGAGGAAGACGGCGTCGTACTCGAGTCCCTTCGCGGTGTGGAGCGTCATGATCGAGACGGACCCGTCGTGGTCGTCGATCTCGTCGGCCGCGGCGAACAGCGCGACCCCGGTGAGGAAGTCGACGAGGGTGCCCTCCGGCTGCGTGGTTCGGAACTCCTTCGCCTGCGACACGAGCTCCTCAAGGTTCTCGGCGCGAGCCTCGTCCTGCGGGTCGCCGGACTTCTTGAGGGTCTCGTGGAGCTTGGTGCGCGTCAGGAGCGCCGTGAGGATGTCCGCGGGCGGCGCCGTCGCGACGGTGGATCCCACCTCGTCGAGGATCGTGCCGAGTTCGATGATGGCGGCGGTGATCTTGGGGCCCAGACCCAGCTGGCCGGCATCCAGCAGGGATTCGCGCAGGGGCATGCCCATGCGGTCGGCGTGCGCCTGGAGGGCCGCCTCCGTGGCGGGACCGATGCCCCGCTTGGGAACGTTCATGATGCGGCGCAGAGCCAGATCGTCATCGGGGTTCGCGACCTGGATCAGATAGGCCATCGCGTCCTTGATCTCGGCGCGCTCGTAGAACTTGGTGCCGCCCGGGATGCGGTAGGGGATCGCCGACCGGATGAAGATCTCCTCCAGCGGACGGGTTTGCGAGTTCGTGCGCACGAAGACGGCGATGTCGTTGAGGCTCAGCCCGCCGGAGCGCAGCACGTCGATCTCATCGGCGACGAACTGCGCCTCGTCGTGCCCGGAGTAGCCCGTGTAGCCGATGATCTTCTCGCCCGCGCCCACCACCGTGAAGAGGTTCTTGGCCTTGCGGTCGAAGTTGTTGCTGATCACGGCGTTGGCGGCGTCGAGGATGTTCTGCGTCGACCGGTAGTTCTGCTCGAGCAGGATCACCTTGGAGTTGGGGAAGTCGCGCTCGAACTCCACGATGTTGCGGATGTCAGCCCCGCGGAACGCGTAAATCGACTGGTCGCTGTCGCCGACGACGGTGAGGGAGGCGCCCGGAATGCCGCCGCTCGGATCGAGCGCCAGGCGGGTGTCGGCCGGCACGTGCTGCGGCTTCACGGGACGCACCAGTTCCCGGATGAGGGCGTACTGCGCATGGTTGGTGTCCTGGTACTCGTCCACGAGCACGTGGCGGAAGCGCCGCTGGTAGAGCGCGGCCACGTCCGGGAACGCCCGGAACAGGTACACCGTCTCGGCGATGATGTCGTCGAAGTCGAGGGCGTTGGCGCGCTTGAGGCTCGCCGAGTACTGCCGGAAGATCTCCAGCAGCACGGCCTCCTTCGGGTCGGAGAGGTTGGCCGTGCGCCCGAACGCCTCCACGTCGGTGAGCTCGTTCTTGAGCTTGGAGATGCGGCTCAGGGCGCCGCCGGCGGTGAAGCCGAGGGTGTCGGCATCCAGCTCCTTGATGATGCGCTTCATGAGCGCGCGGGAGTCCTGGGTGTCGTAGATCGTGAAGCTCTGCCGCATCCCGAACGCCTCGGCCTGGCGGCGCAGGATGCGCACGCACGCGGAGTGGAACGTGGAGATCCACATCCCCTCGGCGGCATCACCGACGAGCGCGCGCACGCGCTCGCGCATCTCCGCGGCGGCCTTGTTCGTGAACGTGATCGCGAGGATCTGGCTCGGCCATGCTTCACGGGTCTGGAGCAGCCCCGCGATGCGGCGGGTGAGCACACTCGTCTTGCCGGAGCCGGCACCGGCGACGATGAGCAGGCTCTGACCGCGGTACTCGACCGCCTGACGCTGCTGGGGGTTGAGTCCGGCGAGCAGAGCGTCATCGAAGCGACCGCCCCCGTGAGGATCGGCCTGCTCGAAGGGCTCCATAACGTAGGTCATCGCCCCCCGATTCTACGGGCGGCCGCCGACGGGGCCCGCCGCTCGCGCCGCCGCCCGCTCAGTCCGCGAGCGCCTCGAACACGAGGTCGGGCTGGTCGGCGAAGACGCCGTCGAGGCCGGTGTCGAGGATCATGCGGAACTCCCGTCGCCACTCCCCGAAGTCGCGGGGCGCAGTGCCGCGCCGCAGATTGCGGGCGAGGAAGCGATTCTCCGCCCGAAGGGTCCACGTGTAGACCTCGAGCCCGGCGGCATGAGCGCGCGTGACGAGGTCGGTCACGCCGATCGCGTCGCCCGCGGCATCCTGTTCGATGAGCATGCTCTTGTTGACGCTCACGCCGTCGATCCCGTCGGCCGCCAGCCGGGCGAGACCGGCGTTCGTCACGTGCGCCGAGTACGGCAGCGCCTGGTGCCCGAACTGGGCGACCAGGTCCGCGGGCGAGCCCGACTCCTCGACGAGGTAGACGAGCCGGCCCGGGATGCCGCGTGCCCGCACCTGCCCGAGCACCGTCTGCTCGAACGACTCGACGATGAGGTTCGTCGGCGTCGCCCACCCGGAGAGCTCAGCGGCGACGAGCTCGTCGAGCGGAAGCCCGATCGATTCGAAGTAGGTCGCGTGCTTGATCTCGGCGACCATGATGAGGTCGCGCCCCTGAACCGTGGATGCCGCGTCGATGATCTCGATGAGGTCCGCCAGGCGGAGGATGCCGCTCGTCCCATCGAAGGAGGCCGCCCCCTGCCGGAGGCTCGGCAGGCGTTCGATGGCGCGCAGGGTGGCGAGCTCGGCCCACGTGAAGTCCTCCGTGAACCACCCCGTGAGGGTGTGGCCGTCGATGCGCTTGGTCGTGCGGCGGTCGGCGAATTCGGCTCGGGATGCGACATCCGTGGTGCCGGAGATCTCGTTCTCGTGGCGCAGCACGAGCACCCCGTCGCGGGTCGCGACGATATCGGGCTCCACGGCGTCGGCGCCGAGCCGGAAGCCGAGCTCGTAGGCTGCGCGCGTGTGCTCCGGCCGGTAGCCACTGGCGCCGCGGTGCGCGATCACGAGGGGTCTGCCGAGACTGGTCACCCGTCAAGGCTACGGCCAGTACCATTTCGCTATGGCCGTCTGCACTTCGTGCTCGGGAGAACTGAAACCCGAATGGAAGTTCTGCATCTACTGCGGCACGCCCACCGTTCCCGGGGCGTTGCGCCCCGAGGTCGACGCTTCGGCACAGTTCAACATCATCGCGATCTTCTCGTTCGTGCTCGCGTGCATCGCGAGCCCGCTCGCCGCTCTCTTCGGTCACATCGCGCTGCGGCAGCTGCGCACCTCCGGCGAACGTGGCCGCTCCCTGGCCCGGATCGCGACGGTGCTCGGCTACGTCTGGCTCGTCGTGCTCGTGCTCGTGGTCGTCGTGGTGCTCCTCGGTGCCCGACGCTGAGCTGACCTGGCGCGAGCCGACACGCTCGCTCCCGCTTCGGTGGGGTCACTACGAGGACCGCTACGTTCTCGGACTGCTGCTCATCATCGGCGGCGCCACGAGCGTGCAGGGTTCGAACACGTACGCGCTCGGATTCCTCGTCGCGGGAACGATCGCCACGGCCGTCGGGTGGTCGATCCTTCCAGCAGGCGGATGGCGCCGCGCCCTCGTCGTGCTGCCGGTGACGGCGCAGACCTGGGTCTTCGTGGCCGGGCCGCAGTCGGTGTTCACACTGCTCATCCCCTACCTCGCGTGGTTGCTCGTGCGGCACCGCCCGGGCGCGAGCTACCTGACGGCGGTGTTCCCGCTGGCCACGAGCTTCGTCATCCCACCCCTGATCAGCGAGTACTCCGGGATGCCGCTCGCGATCATCATCTCGATGGCCGTGATCGTCGCCTCGGCCTGGCTCGCGCGACTGCTCGCGGCGCGTTCGGCGTCAGCGAAACCGGTGCGTTCTCCCAGCAAATCCGGCTAGCGTTGAGCAACCACCAGCTTTTCTAACGAAGAGGAACCATGGCATCCAACAACCCCGCCTACTCGCGGATCCCCGCCTTCACGTCGCAGGGCGCGGTCGCCGCTAACAACACCATCTCGACCCAGCAGCTGGACGAGATCTACCAGCGTTCGTCGGCCCCCGTCGAGGGCGAGACGATGACGGTCGAGGACACGATCGCCAAGACGGTCGGCCTGTTCGCGGTGCTGCTCGTCGGCGCCGGGATCGGCTGGATCACCGCGCCGACCATCCCGTTCCTCTGGATCGGGGCCGCGCTTGTGGCCTTCGTGCTCGCGCTCGTCAACATCTTCAAGAAGGAGCCGTCGGCGCCGCTCATCTTCGCGTACGCCGCGGCGGAGGGCGTGTTCATCGGCGGCATCTCGGCGTTCTACGAGGCGCAGTGGCCGGGCGTCGTGCTCCAGGCGGTGCTCGCGACGATCGTCGTGGTCGGCGTGACCCTCGCCCTGTTCGCGAGCGGCAAGATCCGCGCGTCGAAGCGGGCCACCAAGGTCTTCCTCGTGGCGATGGTCGGCTACTTCGTGTTCTCGCTCGTGAACCTCGGCATCATGATCTTCGGCGGCGCCGGCGGCAACCCCTGGGGCCTGCGGGGCAGTGTCGAGATCTTCGGCATCCCGCTCGGTGTCATCCTCGGGATCTTCGTCGTTCTGCTCGCGGCGTACTCGCTCGTGCTCGACTTCGACTTCATCCAGCGCGGCGTGAACAACAAGGCGCCCCGCAAGTACGGATGGACCGGCGGCTTCGGCATCATGATCACGGTCGTGTGGCTCTACCTGGAGCTGCTGCGCATGTTCGCGATCGCCCGCAACTAGCGCTCGCATCTCTCTCGCGCGAAGGCCGTCCCTCGGGGCGGCCTTCGTCGTTGGAGCTACCCGACCTGCTTGAGCGCCGCGGTGTAGGCGGCCACGCGGTCGAGGTCGGCCAGGAGGGGGGCGACGGCGGTGTCCTGCACCACGGTGCGCACCGACGCGAGCAGGAGCTTGCGCGTGCGTCGGCGGCGGGATGACGCGGCGACCGCGGCGAACAGCACCCCGAGCATCCCGAGCAGGATGCCCAGCGCGACTCCGCCGGCGATGAGCAGCGTGGGCACGCTCCAGCCCTCCACCTTGGGCACCGTGAAGGCGGGCAGGCCGAAGGTGGGCAGCAGCGCCGCGCCCAGCAGCCAGACGATGCCGGCGAGAGCGGCCACGACGCTGACCCACTGCAGCACGCTGAAGATCGGCCACCACCACGAGCCCTTCGCGGGCAGCGTGGTGCGGGCGATGGCGAGGTCGAGTTGGTCCGGCAGTTCCGCGATGGCCCGGTCGGCCGTGGTTCGGATGCCGGTGCGCCAGCTGTCCGAGAGGCCCGCGGCCGAGGCATCCGCGAACCCGCGCACGGCCAGGGAGACCCGGGCGCGGCTCCCCGCATCGAGGGCGGGCATGCTGGTGCGGTGCAGGTCGGGGTTCTCGCCGCGGCGCTTCGGGCCGAGACCGAGGCGGGCGAGCGGGTCGGGGCGCAGGCGCAGCAGCCACGAGACCAAGGGCCAGCCCGTGGCCTGCCCGGCACGCTTGCGGTAGGAGCGGGCGACCGCCGCCGCGACGACCTCGGCCCCGGCGGCGGTGCCGAGGTCCGAGACCAGGGCATCGATCGCGCCCTTGCCGGGTCTGATCGCGGTGCCGGCGTCGGGCACGCGCGCCGCGACCGTGCTCACGTCGGCCGAGAGGCGTGCTTCGCGCACCTGGGTCGCCGCGGCGAGATCGCCGAGCGCGGTTCGAAGCTTGTCGACGCCGTCGCCGGTTCTGGCGCTCAGCGACAGCACCCGCGCCTTCGGGATTCCGTCGCGCGCCACGATCGACCGCAGGGAGTCCACGACCGACGCAACATCGGCGGCCGGCAGCAGGTCGATCTGGTTGAGCACGATGAGCGTCACGTCGGAGTGCTTCGCGTGCGGCGTGATGAACTGGGCGTGCAGCACCTCGTCGGCGTACTTCTGGGGGTCGACCACCCACACGAGGGCGTCCACCTGTGCCGCGAGGCGCTCGGCGATCTCGCGGTTGGCGCGCTCGACCGAGTCGAAGTCGGGCAGGTCGAGCAGCACGAGCTTGCCCGCCCGCGGGTCGATCGGCGAGTCGCGCACGGTGCGTTCGCGCACCTGGAGCCAGTCGAGCAGGTCGACCGCACCATCCGGGTCCCACACCACCGCGTGGGCCTCGGACGTCGTCGGCCGCCGCACGTGGGTGCGCGCCACCTCCGCGCCCACGAGGGCATTCACGAGGCTGGACTTGCCGCTGCCCGTGGCGCCGAAGATGCCCACCACGGTGTGGTCGGGCGAGCGCTGCCGACGTTCGCTGGCGTGAGCGAGCACGGCATCGAGTTCGCGAGCGAGGGCATCCGGGATGCGCCCGTCTCCCGTCTCCCGCAGTGTGCGAAGCGCGCCGAGCCGCTGGTCGAGCGTCGTCTTCACCGGGCCTCCGCTTCGGCGGCACGTCGCACGTCGTCGACGAGCGCCGCCGATTCGCGGCGCAGCGAGTCGGGCAAGGAACCGAATCGCACGGACTCGAGCGCCGCGGTCACCCGTGCGGCCTCGGTGTCGAACAGGGCGACGACCCGCTTCGTGAGATCCTTGCGGGCTTCGCTCGCGAGGCGACGCACGGCTTCCTCACCGAAGATCGTCTCCAGCAGCTTCTGTCCGAGAACGGCAGACCCGCCGGCGATCGCGATCTCGCCGCCGGTCAGCCCGCCGGTCGAGGCGAACACGACGATCATCAGGGCGACCGTCACCACGTTCAGCCCGGCGGAGAGCAGCCGCGCGCGAATGCGCTTCGAGCCCGCGTTCTCCTGGATCAGCCGCAGCAGCGCGCCCTGCCACTCGCGGATCATCGCGGCCGCCCGCTCGGGGAGTTCGGGGCTCTCGGTGCCGAGCTGAGGATGCGCCTGCGCGATCGCCCGGCCCGCCTCGGTGCGCTGGAGGGACGCCCAGGATGCCGCGGCCGCCCGCCCCGCCTCATCCACGATTACGGCGTGCAGGCCGTGCTCGATCCGCACCTCGACGTCGATCACGGGTTGCGGCTTGCCCATCACCCAGGCGGTGGCGACGTCTCGCGCACGCGAGAACCAGCGCTCGATGCCGCGGAACATGTCCGACGTGCCCACGAAGTCCTGCCAGCGCGCGAGCACCTCGCCGCGCAGCAGCGCTCCGTCGCGGGTGGCGGCGTCCACGGCGTCGGCGGCGTTCTCGTAGTCGAGCGCGACCGACTTCGTGGTGCCGTTGAGCCAGTCCAGTTGCTGTTGACGCGCGGTCGCGATCGAGGCGACCCGGATGTCGAGGTCCACGATCGCGCCCCGCAGGGTGCGGGCGGCGATCCGCGCCCGCTCGGCCCGGTCGGCCGCGATGCTCGTGAGCCAGGTGCGCGGCCCGGCGACGGCGGCGGCGGGGAGCATCCCGAGCTCGTCGAGCGGCTGCTCCTCGATCACGAAGACGGGCGCGTCCGGCAGGCCGCGTGAGCTCAGCATCTGCTTCAGGTCGGGGAGCACCTCGTTGGCCGCGCCCGGCGGCACCCGGTTGAGCACGACCGCGACCGTGATGGATCGGGATGCCGCGCCGTCCAGCAGCCCCCACGGCACCGCATCCGCGTACCGGTTGGCGGTGGTGACGAACAACCACAGGTCCGCGGCGGCGAGCAGCTGGGTGGCGAGCGCGCGATTCTCATCGGCCACGGAGTCGATATCCGGGGCATCGATCAGCGCGAGGGAGGCGGGAACCTGGTCGCTCGGCAACAACATGAGTTCGTTCATGCGGGATGCCGCGGGCACGTCGCCTGCGGATGAGGCCGGCGTGCCGGGCTCGGTGACGCGGCCGCGCACCCGGGCGAGGCCGGGCAGGATGCGGTCGGACGCGAACCAGCCGGCATCCACCGGGGCATGCACGAGGATCGGCTGGCGTGTCGTCGGGCGGATGACGCCCGCCCGCGTCGTCGGCGTGCCGATGAGCGCGTTGACAATGGTTGACTTGCCCGAGCCGGTGCTGCCGCCGACCACGGCGAGCAGCGGCGCATCCAGATCGGCGAGGCGCGGACGGATGTAGTCGTCGATCTGACGGACCGCGGATGCCGCGGCCTCCCGCTGTTGGGCAGCCCCGTCGAGCGGCAGCGCGAGCCCCGGATCGGCGAGAGAGGCGCGCAGTCGCTCGAGCGAGGCGATCGCGGGCGGTCGGGCATCGGTCACGCGTCCAGCATGCCGTGGCGCCGGGGATAAAGCGAACGGATGCGGCGGTCTTCGAGGATGTGAACTCTCTGCGGGCAGGCGTAGTTTTGTTCCGTGACCACAACCGCCGAGCAACCCGATGATGTGCGTGCTGCGTTGCGTCAGTTCCAGGACTTCGGTCGAGGGCTAGTGCCGAAGGGCATGGATGTTCTCGCGGAGTTTCTCGATGAGCGTAGTGCGGCGGCTCGGCGTGAGGAAGCCGAGTAGCCCCGACCGGCGGCCGTTGGGGGAGCATCGCGCTGGATCGCAGCGTCTCCTATGGGAGACGCATCCGGTACAGGATGACTGAGACGACCACAAACCCGGCGCCCAGAATGAACCAGATGACTGTCTTGGACGCTTCGCCCGCGGCAACTCCCAGTGCCCCGATCCCTGCACAGATGAGCCCGCCGACCAACACAATGATCCAGTTGAATCGGCGTGTTCTCATGCGACAAGTATGCGGCGGGGTCAGCGCCGCCGAGTCATCCGTTGGTGGGGTCTCCGCGACTCGATCACCGGGTGCTCCGAGGCCCAGAGGGCCTCGGGAATAAGCCTCGCGAAGGCCAGAAATGGCCTTCGCTCCTAGCGGCTCATTCCCACTCGATCGTCCCCGGCGGCTTCGACGTGACGTCGAGCACCACGCGGTTCACGCCGGGCACCTCGTTGGTGATGCGGTTCGAGATGCGGGCGAGCACGTCGTAAGGCAGGCGAGTCCAGTCCGCGGTCATCGCGTCCTCGGAGGAGACGGGGCGCAGCACGATCGGGTGGCCGTAGGTGCGGCCGTCACCCTGCACGCCCACGGAGCGGACGTCGGCGAGGAGCACGACGGGACACTGCCAGATCGCGGCATCCAGCCCGGCGGCGGTCAGCTCGGCGCGGACGATCGCGTCCGCGGCACGGAGCAGCTCCAGACGATCACGGGTGACCTCGCCCACGATGCGGATGCCAAGACCGGGCCCCGGAAACGGCTGGCGCGAGACGATCACCTCGGGCAGCCCGAGCTCCCGCCCGATCGCGCGCACCTCGTCCTTGAACAGGGTGCGCAGCGGCTCGACGAGCTGGAACTGGAGGTCCTCCGGCAGCCCGCCCACGTTGTGGTGGCTCTTGATGTTGGCGGTGCCGGTTCCGCCGCCGGACTCGACGACGTCGGGGTAGAGGGTGCCCTGCACGAGGAACTCGATCGGCTCGCCGTCCGACGCGGCCTCGGCCACCAAGGAGGCGGCCGCCCCCTCGAACGAGCGGATGAACTCCCGCCCGATGATCTTGCGCTTGGTCTCGGGGTCGGTCACGCCGGCGAGGGCGTCGAGGAACTGGTCCACGGCATCCACGGTCACGAGGCGCACGCCCGTGGAGGCGACGTAGTCCTCCTCCACCTGGCGGCGCTCATCCTGCCGCAGCAGACCGTGGTCGACGAAGATGCACGTGAGCTGGTCGCCGACCGCCTTGTGCACGATCGCCGCAGCGACCGCGGAGTCGACGCCGCCGGAGAGGCCGCAGATCACCTTCGCGCTGCCGACCTGGGCGCGGATGCGCTCGACCTGCTCGGCGATGACGTTGCCGCTGTTCCAGTCGGCGGGGATGCCGGCGGCCCGATGCAGGAAGTTCTCGAGCACGTTCTGGCCGAATTCCGAATGCTTGACCTCCGGATGCCACTGCACCCCGTAGAGGCGCCGCTCATCGCTCGCGAACGCGGCCACCGGGGTGGACGCGCTCGACGCGAGCACCTCGAAGCCCTCGGGCGCGCGCGCCACGGAGTCGCCGTGGCTCATCCACACGGTCTGCGCCGCGGGCTGCCCGCCGAGCAGCGAGCTCGACGTGCCCGAGACGGTCATGTCGGTCGCGCCGTACTCGCGCAGTCCCGTGTTGGCGACCTCGCCGCCGAGCTGGCGGGCCATCACCTGGAAGCCGTAGCAGATGCCGAGAACCGGGATGCCGAGCTCGAGGATGCCCGGATCCAGGTCAGGCGACCCCGGCTCGTACACGCTCGAGGGTCCGCCGGAGAGCACGATGCCCGCCGGGTTCTTGGCCGCGACCTCGGCCGCCGTGATCGTGTGCGGCACGATCTCGCTGTAGACGCTCGCCTCGCGCACGCGCCGGGCGATCAGCTGCGCGTACTGGGCGCCGAAGTCGACGACGAGCACGGGCCGCGCGGCGGTGTCCGTCACGCAGCCACCTCCTGCTTCTCGAGGCTCGCGATCACGGCATCCATTCGCTTGGGCACGGAGCGCTCGAGGAAGAACGAGAGCAGCGGGATGATGCCGCCGAGGGCGACGAAGCAGAAGTAGAGGAAGCTGAAGCGGGCCGTGCGCCAGAGCACGAAGTCGCACCCGAGGTAGAGCACGTAGAGCCAGCCGTGCACGATGAGGATGACCGTGGAGACGTTCACCCCCACGATGAGCTCCTTGGGGGTGAGCGCGAGGAAGCCGTACGGGCCGTTCAACTCGATGTCGACACCGAAGCCGTAGCGCAGCACCATCATGAGCACGAGGAGCATGAGGAACGAGCCCGTGATGATCGAGGAGACCTTGTAGACGGCGACCGTGCGGCGGATGCGGGGAACGTCAGCAGGCCGGGGTCCGAGGGGCATGTCCCTAGTCTACGGCGGCCTCCTGAGCGCTCTCTTCCTCCCAGACGTCCTTGACGAGGCGCCACCAGAGGAAGATCGCGAACCCCGCGAAGAACACCCACTCGATCGCGTAGAACACGTTGAGCAGGTTGAGCGACACCTCGGTGTTGGGCGGGGGCGAGTCGATCGCGTCGAGCCCGGCCGCCGGGTCGGATGCGACGACGTATCCGCCGTAGACCCCGTCCGGAGCATCCGCCCAGAGGTTGATCAGCTCGGCAACGGCGAGCGCGCTCCGGCGACCCGCCTCGAAATCGGACTCCTGCGGCCCCTCGCTCGGCAAGTAGCGGCCCACGAGGGGTCCGTCGGGTGGCGTCGCGTCGAGCACCGGGATCGTGGATGCCGCGGCATCCGCCGTCGCGGCCCACCCGACCGCGACGGCCAGGCTCGGTCCGCCGTCGACGATCGCGTGCCCGACCACCCAGTAGCCGGGTTCGGCGAGGTTGGTGCGGCCCTCGAGCACGACCCAGTCGCCGGGCACGAAGGTGACCTCGGCTTCGACCATCTGACCGATGACGGTGCTGATCACGGGCGTTTGGGGCGCGGCCACTGAGGCGAGCGGCTCGACGGTCTCGGTCTGCTGCTCGGTGACCTCACCGCCCTCGAGGCTGCGCGAGAGCTGCCACTGGCCGAGGCCGGCGAACACCGCGGCGACGGCGAGGCACAGCAGCAGCGCACCGATCCACTTGGGCCGACGCGCGATCGACCAGATGCTCGGTGGTGGTGTCACGGCTCCTCGTCCAGCTCCTGCGACCTATCGGCCGCGTGCGTTCATGATCGCGTTGATCTTTTGGGAGTCGCCCCACGCGGCAGGTGAGTCATAGGAGCGCTCGGGATACGTGCCGAATTCGAGCGTCAACGTGAGGTCATTTTCACTGACGAACCTCTCGACCTGCTCTCGAAGGCGAATCGCCGTGCCCGAGCCGCAATGAATGATGCCGACGACGGACTTCTGGAGGGCCGTCGCCGCAACCTGCTGAGCCAGGTCGTCAACATGCACGAAGTCGTATCGAGACTCCCCGCTGTTCATCGGGAACGCCGTGAGTCCATCGTCGGCAGCGAGCAGGATCTTGTTGAAGATCGACCGGTTCCTTCGATCGTCACCGACGATGTAGAAGCATCGAAGCCACTGGAAGACGGCGTGAGTGCGTTGAGTCTCGATCTCGAGGGCGCCACGAAGGGCGTTCTTGGCAATCCCGTACAGGCTTTGCGGTGCTGCGGGCGTCTCTTCGCCAACCTCGCCCTCGACATAGCCCACCTCGTGCATCGTCCCCAGCACAGTGAGCTGCGGGAGACCCCCGTCGAGCAGCTTCTTGAGAAAGTCGTAGTGGGCTGACAACCGCGACAGATGAGCGGCGTTGTCGTGATCGAATCCCGCCTCCCACGCAAGATGGATGCACACGTCGGGTCGACCGAGTTCGTTCCAATCCGGTGAGTCGGCGCCGAAGATGTCGCGGATGAGCACTTCCGCACGGGGGTCGAGGTTGGATCGGGCCTCGCGCCCCCGATCCACCGCAATGACCTGCACGCCGGAGTCAAGCAGCGCTCGAACGACATGAGGGCCGATGTAGCCTCCCGCGCCGGTGACCAGCACGCGCGCCGGACGTTCACCCTCTCGGTTCGCTCCGTCCATCGGCGGATCCGATCGACTGCTGTTCATTTAGGTCCCGCTGACGATCTCGGGCGCCTCGAGTCGCACGCGATCCGCGGACGCGTCATCCGGTTCAAGCTGACTGGCGCGTTCGGCCTCAACCCGGCGAAGCCAGGTGGCGACCTCCTTCTCGGTGCGCGCGGCGTCCCAGCCGAGCGCCTCCGCCATGAGCGCGGCGGCGACCGGGGCGGCCGAGACCCCGCGATCCCAGGACTCGATCGAGATGCGGGTGCGGCGCGCGAGCACGTCATCGAGGTGCAGGGCGCCCTCGTGGGTGGCCGCGTAGACGACCTCGGCCTGGAGGTAGTCGTCGGCGCCGGGCAGCGGCTCCTGCAGCTCGGGGCGGGCGCGGATGAGGTCGAGCAGTTCATCCGTCATCACGCCGTAGCGGTTGAGCAGGTGCTCGATGCGCACGCGGTGCACGCCGAAGGCGCGCGCGAGCTTCGACCGCTTGTTCCACGCCGCGTGGTAGCCCTCCGCTCCGAGCAGCGAGATGTCTTCGGTGATGGAATCCGAGTAGGCGCCGTCGAGGGCCGCGACGGCCTCATCGATGGCATCCTTCGCCATGATGCGGTAGGTGGTCCACTTGCCGCCCGCAACCACGACGAGCCCGGGCACGCTGTGCGCGACGATGTGCTCGCGGCTGAGCTTGGAGGTCTGGTCGCTCTCGCCCGCGAGCAGGGGACGCAGTCCCGCGTAGACACCCTCGACGTCGTCGCGGGTGAGCGGCACCGCGAGCACCTCGTTGACCTTCTCGAGGAGGTAGTCGATGTCGGCCGCCGTGGCCGCCGGGTGCGCCTTGTCGAGGTTCCAGTCGGTGTCGGTCGTGCCGATGAGCCAGTGCCGGCCCCACGGGATGACGAACAGCACGCTCTTCTCGGTGCGCAGCAGCAGCCCGAGCTTGGACTGGAAGCGGTCGCGCGGCACTACGAGGTGCACGCCCTTGGACGCCCGCACCTTGAACTGGCCGCGCTCGCCGACCATCGCCTGGGTGTCGTCGGTCCACACTCCGGTGGCGTTGACCACCTGGCGCGCCTTGATCTCGAAGTGCTCACCGGTCTCGAGGTCGTGCGCCTTCACGCCGACGACGCGCTCGCCGACCTTGAGGAAGCCCTCGACGCGCACGCGGCTCGCGACGTGGGCGCCGTAGAAGCTCGCCGTGCGGGCGAGGTTGGCGACGTAGCGCGCGTCATCCACCTGGGCGTCGTAGTAGGTGAGACCACCCGTGAAGGCATCCGACTTGAGGCTCGGGATGGCGCGCATCACCTGGCTACGCGTGAGGTGGCGGTGGTGCGGCACCCCGGGGGGCCGTCCTCCGGTGTAGCTGAAGAGGTCGTAGAGGGCCATTCCCGCGCCGATGTAGAGGCGCTCGAACAGGGGCTTCGTGAGCGGGTAGAGGAACCGCACGGGCTTGACGAGGTGCGGCGCGATGCGCTGCAGCAGCAGTCCGCGCTCGATGAGCGCCTCCCGCACGAGGCGGAAGTCGAGCTGCTCGAGATAACGGATTCCGCCGTGCACGAGCTTGGAGGACCGGCTCGAGGTGCCCGAGGCCCAGTCCCGCGCCTCCACCATGCCCACGCGCAGACCGCGGGTCGCGGCATCCAGTGCCGAACCGGTGCCGACGATGCCGCCCCCGATCACGAGGATGTCGAGCTCCTTGGTCTTGAGGGTCTCGAGCGCGGCGGCACGCTCCTCGGCGCCGAGCTTGGACGAACGGGTCACTGATTTCTGCATGTCCACTCACTCCGTGCGGTTCGGCCCGCGATCGCGCCGGCTCGGCTCTATCTTTCCATGCGAAGCGCAAGGGTGGCCGGTCTGGATGCGCGCTCGCCCGGACCGCCCTCAGAGAAGCGGCCTCGCTTATGATTCATTGATGATGGATGATCAGTCTCGGGTCGTCCGCCCAACCCGGCTGGGAATCTACTTCTTCTACGACGAGCACGGGATCGTGGATGACTACATCGCGACGTTCCTGCGGGGGATGTCGTCGAACCTCACGCGGCTGATCGTGGTGGTCAACGGCGAGCTCGACGACAACGGCCGCCGGGTGTTCGAGGAGGCGGGCGCGGACCCCCTGATCGTCCGAGCGAACGAGGGCTTCGACGTGTGGGCGTACAAGGCGGGGCTCGACCACGTCGGCTGGGCCGACCTCGCTCTCTTCGATGAAATCGTCCTGATGAACTTCACGATCATGGGTCCGGTCGGCTCGTTCGAGCCGATGTTCGCGGAGATGGACGGACGCGACGTGGACTTCTGGGGCATCACGATCCACAACGGGGCGGCGTTCGACCCCTGGGACAAGATGCCCGACGGGACGATCCCCCTGCACCTCCAGTCGCACTTCATCGCCGTGAGATCGCGCATGCACACGAGTCCCGAATTCCGGCGCTACTGGGATCGCCTGGGTCCCATCGACAGCTACGAGGACTCGATTGCCCGACACGAGGCGCTGTTCACCCGTCGCTTCGAGGACCTCGGATTCACCTGGGGCTACTACGTGGACACCGAGGACCTCATCGATCACACGTACTACCCGCTGTTCAACATGCCGGTCGACCTCATCGAGAACCGCCGCAGCCCGATCTTCAAGCGGAAGAGCTTCTTCGCCGGGCCGGAGCTCTATCTGGACGAGAACTCCAACCGACCTGCGCGGGACTTGATCGACCACCTCGAGCGGAGCGCGCAGTACGACGCCGACCTGATCTGGCAGCACATCATCCGCAGCGCCAACCACTACGACGTCGCGATGGCCCTCAACCTCTTCGAAGTGCTCGACTCCTCGCCGACGATCGGCACGTCGTCCGCCGGAGTGGGGGCGCTGATCGGCGTGATGAACCGCGAGGATCTCGACTCGGTGCTGACGATGCTCGACGTGCTTCCCGAGGCTTCGCGGATCGTCATCGTCTACCCGGAGGCGGAGCCGACCCTGCGCTCGCTGCGGTCACTGCTCTCGACGACGCGCTGGTCCGACGCGTCCCTCGTCCCGGCCGACGCGCCGCAGGTGGGGTGGTCTCCGCTGAGCTACGCGGGGGACCTCCTCGACGCGGTCGAGCTCGTGTGCGTGATCGGTCCGGCATCCACCGGGGTGTTTCCGTTCACCAACGCGCGAGCGGCCGAGCGCAACGCACGGGATGCCGTGCTCGGCTCGTCGGGCTACGTCGCTCGGCTGATCGACACGTTCGCTCAGCGACCCCGACTGGGAATGATCGTGCCGCCGCGTTCGCTGCACTTCACGAACTTCGGCGCGTACGGACACGAGTGGGGCGAACTCTTCGACGACGCGAAGGACGCATTGGCATCGCTCGGACTGCGAACTCCCGTCGACCGCGCGAAGGCGCCGCTCGCTCCCGCGAACGGCACCTTCTGGATCCGTGGAGACATCATCGCGTCGCCGGAGTTCCGGCGGCTGCGAGAGATCGCCACGAGTGGGGACCTGCTCCTGCTTCTGCTTCCCTTCGTGGTGCAGGCACGGGGTCGGTTCTCGAGCTACGGGATGCCTGACTTCCTCGCCGCGAACTTTCTGACCAACTTCACCCACATCACCCGGCGCGGCAACCAGCGCCTCGGTGTGGGTGCCGACGAAAGCTTCTCCGGTGTCCAATCCCGCCTCAAGGCGTTGTCGTTCGGCATGACTCTCCTTCGGCCAATCCGGTGGATTCTCCGTCGCCTCGGCATCACGCGGCTCTGGCATGGAGCGCGACGCGCATTCGGACGCCGGCGCCCGACCCGCCGCGGGCATGCCCGTGACTAAGCTGGCGCCTGTGACCAGATCCCCGTTGGTGGTGTTCGCCGTCGGGTCGGCTTACGCGTGGGATGTCGTGGAGTCAGTTCTCCGTTCGCACCTCGAGCCCGTGTGCATCGACAACGTCGGGGGTGCCGATCCGCGTCTGCCCCTCGCCTCGGCGGACCGCGAGCCTGCGCCCTTCGTGCTCGGCCTCGCCTCGGCCGACGGGCGAGCCGACGCCGCGCTCGCCGCGTGGAACGCGGGCTACCGCGAACCCCGAGCCCTCGTGGATCCGACCGCGATCGTCGCGAGCACGGCGGCGGTCGGTCACGGCGCCTATCTCAATGCGGGAGTCGTGATCGGGTCGAATGCCCGCATCGGCTGCCACGTGAACGTGAACCGGTCCGCCTCGATCGGGCACGACACGACCCTCGGCTTCGCGGTGTCGATCTCGACCGGAGCCGTGCTCGCCGGGAGCGTCGACGTCGCCAGCCGCGCGTTCGTCGGAGCGGGGGCGACGATCCTCCCGGGCATCCGGATCGGCCGACGGGCCGTCGTGGGTGCCGGAGCGGTCGTGACCAAGAACGTGGAGCCCGGCGACGTCGTCGTCGGCAATCCGGCGACCGTTCTGCGCCACCGCGACCTTGAGACGACGGAGGACCGGTGCCCGCACTGCTCGAGTCACTGAGGTCGCCCGCTCCCATCGTTCTGGCGCCGACCGGAATGGTGCCCACCCGCGCGATGACCCCCCACGTGCCGCTCTCCCCCGACGAGATCGCCCGCGATGTCGCCGCGGCCTGGGAGATCGGAATCACCTCGGTGCACCTGCACGCGCGCGATGAGAGCGGCGAGCCCACCTGGCACCTCGAGACCTACCGGAGACTCGTCGGGGCCGTGCGCGAGCGCACCCCCGAGGTCGTCATCAACGTCACGACGAGCGGTCGCACGTGGTCCGACCTCGAGCGGCGCGCCGACGCGCTCGCCCTGGACGGCGACCTCAAGCCCGACCTCGCCTCGCTCACCCCGTCGTCCCTGAACTTCCTGCACTCCGCCTCAGTCAACGCTCCCGACGTCGTCCGCGGACTTGCCCGCATCATGCGCGACCGCGGGATCACGCCCGAGTTCGAGATCTTCGACCTCGGCATGATCAACATGATGAAGCGGCTCGTGCACGAGGGTCTCGCGGCAGAGCCTCTCGTTGTCAACCTGTTCTTCGGCAACCTCGCGGGCCTGCAGGCGACGCCGCTCGAATTCGGCCTCGCCGTGGAGCGGCTGCCGGAGGGCAGCATCTGGTCGGGTGCGGGTCTCGGCGACTTCCAGCTCACCGCCCAGCTGCTCTCGCTCGGTTCGGGCGGCGGGGCGCGGGTCGGCCTCGAGGACTCGCTGCACCTCGACCCGTCGCGCGAGGTGCTCGCGACGAACGTGCAGCTCGTCGAGCGCGTGCACCAGGTGCTGCAGATCGTCGGACGCGATGTCATGACGCCCGCCCAGCTTCGTGCCGGAATCGGCCGGGCATGACCGTCGAGGTCCCGGCCGCGACGCCGACCCGGCTCGATCCCGCCGAGCGGGACGCGATCACCGAGGCGATGGCCCGCGTGGTCGCCGATGGACCCTGGATCGGAGGGGCCGAGGTCTCGCGCTTCGAAGAGCAGTTCTCCGCCTACCTCGGCGGCGGCTCGATCGTGGGCTGCGGCAACGGGACCGACGCACTCGTGCTCGCCGTCACGGGGCTCGAGCTGCCCGCGGGCAGCGCGGTCCTCGTCGCGGCGAACGAGGGCGGGTACGCGTCGACCGCGTTGCGCATGGCAGGACTTATCCCGGTCCCCATGGACCTCGACCCCGTCACGCTTGCGCCGAGCCCGCAGACCGCCGACGATGCCGCCGCGGGGCGGTCAGACATCGTCGCGGTGGTCGTCACCCACCTGCACGGGGACGCCGTCGATCTCGCGGCGCTCGATGTGTGGCGACGCGAGCGGGGCATCCGTCTCATCGAGGATTGCGCTCAAGCGCACGGCACCCGACGCGAGGGCCGGCATGTCGGGCTCACGGGGGATGCCGGCACGTTCAGCTTCTACCCCACCAAGAACCTCGGAGCGGTCGGGGATGCCGGCGCCGCGATGTTCGCCGACCCCGACGCGGCGCAGCATGCCCGCTCGCTCGCCCAGTACGGCTGGAACGCCGACCACGAGATCGTGTTCGCGCGGGGACGCAACTCCCGACTCGACCCCCTTCAGGCGGCCATCCTGCGCGCGCGGCTCGGGTTTCTCGACGAACGCAACGAGCGACGGCGGCAGCTCCTGGCCCGCTACCGCGCTCGCGCGCCGCACCTGTCGTTCCTCGGCGATCCACGCGAGGGCACCGCCCACCACGCCGTCGTCCGCTCGCCCGAGCGCGACCGGCTGGCGGCCCACCTGGCCCGCCACGGGGTGCGCACCGCCATCCACTACCGCAGCGTTCTGAGCGACATGCCCGGGCTCGACGTGCCCGCCGTGCCGACCCCGGTGGCGCGCTCGCTCGCGGCGGAGATCCTCAGCATTCCGTGCACGCCGGAGCTCACACTCGAGGAGATCGACCGGGTGGAGAATGCCCTCGTTGAATGGGAGGCCCGATGAAGTTCCGCACCCCGGTTCATGTCGATGAACGAGGACGGCTGCTCGTCGTCGAGCACCGCACGCTCGACTACTCGCCCGCGCGGGTGTTCGTCGTGACGGCGGTGCCCACGGGAGTCTCGCGCGGCAACCATGTGGTGCCGTGCCGCCAGACCATGGTTCTCGTCGCGGGAGGAGCGGATGTCACCGTGCGCACGCTGCACGGCACCGAGCGGCAGGAACGCCTCGACGCGCCCGGTGACGCGACCGCTCTGGCTCCCGGCGAGTACGTTAGCTACACCCTGGACGACCCCGCATCCACGATCATGGTCCTTGCGGAAGAGGACTATCAGGCCACCCCGAATCGGGAGGCCGAGTCATGACCCGGGTGAGTGTTCTGATCCCCACGTTCGATCACGCCGCCACGCTCCCGCTCACGGTGGAGTCCGTGCTCGCGCAGACCCTGCAGGACTTCGAAGTGCTCATCGTGGGGGACGGCGTCACCCACGAGGTGAGGGAGGTGGCGACCGCGCTCGACCGCGCCGATGAGCGGGTCACGTTCCTCGACTACCCGAAGGGACCGAATCACGGGGAGATCCATCGGCACACGACCGTGATGCGGTCGGTGGGTGAGGTGATCGCGTACCTCTGCGACGACGACCTCCTGCTCCCGGAGCATCTCGCCGACCTGAGCGAGCTGTTGCGCACCCACGATCTCGTGCAGTCGATGAACGGGCGAGTGGACCCCGACGGCACCTTCCACCTCTATCCCGGCGATCTCTCCGACTCCGCCTTCGTCTCCCGGCTCTGCGACGTCACGCGCGGGTTCAGCTTCGTGAGCATCACGGGAACGGCTCACACCCGTGCCCTCTACGACCGGGCGCAGTGCCCGTGGGAGACGACCCCGGATGGTGAATGGCCCGACCAGTACCAGTGGCGGCGGATGCTGATGTCCGGCGTCGTTCTCGGGGCGACGTCGACGCGCATGACCGCGCTCTCGTTCCCCACGCACCTCAGCGGTCGCGCGGCGTGGACACCCCAGGAGCGCGCCGCCGAGATCGAGCGCTGGGCGGAGATCGTGCGCTCCCCCGACGCGCAGGAGCAGATCGATCGGCTCACCTCGGCCGCAGCATGGCGACAGCTCGTGAAGGTCACCCTCAACGAGTTGCAAGCCCACGAGATGCTCAAGGTCGCCTACGAAGAGCTGGACGCGGAACGGCGGAAGGGACCATGGCAAAAACTGCGCAGATACCTACGATCGCTCCTCTGACGGGCATCCGGGTGCTGGCCGCGATCTTCGTGTTCAACGCCCACGTCAGGCCGCCGACCGGACCCGACAGCGTGCTCGCGTCGGTATCGCTCGCGGGACACGACTGGATGACGATGTTCTTCGTGCTCTCGGGGCTCGTGCTCACGTGGAACTACGCGGCGGTGCTCGAAGGCCCGGACTCCCGCAAGGGCCTGCGGAGCTACTATGTCGCCCGGTTCGCGCGCATCTATCCCCTCTACCTGTTCGCCTTGCTCATCGCCGTCGCGGTGCTCATGGTGTCCGGGGGCGGGCTGGCGGTGCTGTCGAACCCCCAGCTTTTGTTGCACGTCTTTGCGCTCCAGAGCTGGAGCCCCGACCTCGGCGTCGCCTACGGCTACAACGGACCCGGCTGGTCGGTCGGCGTCGAGCTCTTCCTCTATGCGCTGTTCCCCCTCCTCCTGATCCCGTTCCGGCGCATCCAGAACAGCCCCCGCGCCCTCGCGATCGTCGCCGGACTGTGCGTCGCCGTGGTTGTCGCGCTCACCGCCGCGCTCATCCTCGCCGGCAACGCCGACCTGCCTCGAGAGGACCCGTGGTCGGCGCACCGCTGGCTGTATCGCACGCCCGTGACGAGGTTGTTCGATTTCGTGCTCGGCATGAGCATCGGCTATCTCCTCCTCGCGACGAGGGGCCGCGACTTCGTCCGACTCGGCCGGCTCGCTCAGGTGGTCGGTGCGGTGCTCGTGTTCGTCCCCATGATGATCCCCGCGGTGTCGTCCTCGGTGTGGTCGCTGGATGCCTCGAACATGGCCCCCTTCGCGCTCCTGCTGCTCGGCCTCGCGTGGGCCCCGCAGACGGCGGCGGCTCGGTTTCTCGCCACCCCGGCGATGGTCTTCTTTGGGGAGTGCACCTACGCCTTCTACCTGCTGCACCAGATCATCATCAACGCGATCGGTCAGCCCGCCGAGGGGCTGCTTCCCTGGCTGTCGACGTGGGGGCTCGCTTTCGTGCTCACCACGGCCGCGGCCGTCGCCGCGCACCTGCTCGTCGAACGTCCGGCGCGATCGGGCATCCGTCGGCTCCTCGACCCGCGCCGAACCTCGGCACCGAGCCCGACACCGCCGGGCTGAGAGCGTCTACCGCGCGCTGTACGGTGCGACGACGACCTCGACGCGCTGGAATTCCTTGAGGTCGGAGTACCCGGTCGTCGCCATCGAACGGCGAAGGGCTCCGATGAGGTTGACGCGGCCGTCGGCCACGGTGGAGGGTCCGTAGAGGATCTCCTTGAGCGGGGCGAGACTGCCGACCTCCACGCGGTTGCCGCGGGGCAGCTCGCCGTGGTGCGCCTCGGCACCCCAGTGCCAGCCGCCGCCCGGGGCGTCCGTGGCGCGGGCGAGGGTGCTGCCGAGCATCACGGCGTCGGCGCCGACGGAGATCGCCTTGACGATGTCGCCGCTGGTGCCCAGGCCGCCGTCGGCGATGACGTGCACGTAGCGTCCGCCGGACTCGTCCATGTAGTCGCGGCGCGCGCCGGCGACATCCGCCACCGCCGTCGCCATCGGAGCATGGATGCCCAGGGTCGCGCGGGTGGTCGAGGCCGCCCCGCCGCCGAAACCGACGAGCACGCCCGCCGCTCCCGTGCGCATGAGGTGGAGCGCCGACGTGTAGGTCGCGGCGCCGCCGACGATCACGGGAACGTCGAGCTCGTAGATGAACTTCTTGAGGTTGAGCGGTTCGACCGTTTTGGAGACGTGCTCGGCACTGACCGTGGTGCCGCGGATGACGAACAGGTCGACGCCGGCATCCACCACCGTCTGGTAGAGCTCCTGCGTGCGCTGGGGGCTCAGCGCGCCGGCCACGGGGACGCCGGCGGCGCGGATCTGGGCGAGACGAGCGGTGACGAGCTCGGGCTTGATCGGCTCGGCGTAGATCTCCTGCATCCGCTCGGTCGCGGTCAGGGAGGGCAGCGCGCGGATCTCGGCGAGCAGCGGTTCGGGGTCCTCGTAGCGGGTCCAGAGGCCCTCGAGGTCGAGCACGCCGAGGCCGCCGAGCTGACCCATCGCGATGGCGGTCGCCGGGCTCACGACGGAGTCCATCGGGGCCGCGAGCACGGGAATCTCGAACGTGTACGCGTCGATGGTCCAGGAGACGGAGACATCCTGCGGGTCGCGTGTGCGGCGAGAGGGCACGATCGCGATGTCGTCGAAGGCGTACACGCGACGCGCGCGCTTGGCGCGGCCGATCTCGATGTCACTCACGGGCTCCAGCCTACCCGGGCACCCGCGACGACCCTGCGAGACTGGGGGCATGATCGAAGCCGAACCCCTGTCGGTGCTGCGCACCCGCACGAGCGTGAAGTGGACGATGTTCCCACCGGAGGTGCTTCCGCTGTGGGTGGCCGAGATGGACTACCCGCTCGCCGCGCCCGTCGCGGGCGCGATGATCGAGCGGATCGCGGCATCCGATGTCGGGTACGCCTACTCGCCGCTCACCCTCGGCACGGCGTTCTCCTCGTTCGCCACCGACGCGTGGGGCTGGACGCCCGATCCCGCGTCCGTGCGCATGGCGACGGATGTGAGCGTGACGATCGTCGAGGCGCTGCGGCAGGTGCTGCAGCCCGGCGACCCGGTCGTGATCACGCCGCCGGTGTATGCGCCGTTCTTCGAGCTCATCCCCGAGGCCGGGGGTCGAGTGGTCGAAGTGCCGCTGCTCGACGACGGAGTCTCGTGGGCTCTCGATCTCCCCGGGCTGGAGGCCGCATTCGCCGCGGGAGCTCGCGCCTTCCTCCTGTGCAACCCGCACAACCCGCTCGGGCTCGTGCACTCGCGCGCCTCCCTGGCCGCCGTGGCCGAGCTCGCCGAGCGCTACGGCGTGATCGTCGTCAGCGACGAGATCCATGGGCCGCTCGTTCATCCCGGAGTGGAGTTCACTCCCTACCTGTCGGTATCGGATGCCGCCCGCGACCATGGGATCACCGTCACGTCCGCGAGCAAAGCCTTCAATCTCGCCGGCGCCAAGTGCGCGTTCATGGTCGCGAGCTCGCCGCGCACCCTCGCGCTGCTCGACGCGATGCCGGAGGAGGTCAACTACCGCACGAGCATCCTCGGGTTGCACGCGAGCATCGCGGCGTTCCAGCACGGGCGGGAGTGGCTCGATGAGGTGCTCTCGGCCCTCGTCGCGTCGAGCGGGCGGCTCTCGACACTGCTCGCCTCCGAACTGCCGGGCGTGACCTTCCGTCCACCCCGGGCGAGCTACCTCGCGTGGCTCGACTTCCGTGCGCTCGGCTGGGGTGATGATCCCGCCGCCGAGGCCATGTCGCTCGGGGTCGCGCTGAACGCCGGCCCGACCTTCGGCTCTCCCGGGCGCGGCTTCGCGCGGCTCAACTTCGCGTGCTCTCCCGAGGTGCTCGACGAGGCGATCGCGCGGCTGGCGGCGGGGCGCGAGTAGCGCGACGCCGCCGCTAGGCTGAGCGCCGAGGAGGGTCACCGTGGACGCACCAAGGGCACTGAGGGTCGCCGTCGTCGGCACCGGGGGATGGGCGGAGCAGCACGCGCGCATCTTCTCGCGCCGACCGGACACCGAGCTCGTTGGCATCGTCGGCCGTGACGCGGGCCGAACCGCCGCGCGGGCCGAGCGCTATGGCACGGCCCCGTTCACGTCGCTCGACGGGATGCTCGAGCTGAAGCCCGACCTCGTCACCGTGTGCCTGCCGAACGAGATGCACTACGAGCCCACCCTCGAGCTGCTGCAGACGGGCATCCCGCTGCTCGTGGAGAAGCCCCTCGTCTTCGACCTCGACGAGGCCGACCGCCTGCTCGCCGAGGCCGAGCGGCGTGAGACCTTCTTCGCGATCAACTTCAACCACCGCTACGCCGAGCCGGTCGTGCGGGCCAAGGCCGCTCTTGATTCGGGTGAGTTGGGCGCGCCGGTGTTCGCGACCTGGCGCTTCGGCGGCGAGGCGAACCTCGGGGAGTCGCCGCACGCGAATCTCATCGAGACCCAGTGCCACGGGTTCGATCTGCTGGAGCACCTGTACGGTCCCATCACGTCGGTCGCGGCATCCATGACCAACAAGACCTACGGCGCGTGGAGCACGATGGCGATCGCCCTCGAGTTCGCGAACGACGCGGTGGGCACGATGCTCGGCAGCTACGACTCGAGCTACGCCTACGAGGACAGCCAGCGGGTGGAGCTCAACGGCACGCTCGGGCGGGCCGTCATCCACGACACCGTTCGGTCGCTCACCCTCGAGACGGCCGGCGACGAGGTCGCGCGGGTGTGGCGCGCGGGGTACTTCAACGACGAGGCCCGCACGTTCGAGTACACCTTCGACCGCCACGTGGATGCCGTGCTCGCCGCCCTGCGCGCCGGCGACGAACCGCCGGTGCATGCGCGTCTGGGGCGCCGGGCGCTCTCGCTCGCGCTCTCGGTGATCGAGTCCCACGAGACGGGGCGGCGCGTGGAGACCTACACGGGCTGAGCCGCCCGATACATCGAGATGTGCGGGATGCCCGCCTCGTCGTAGGGCTCGCCGAACTCCACGAAGCCGACCTTGGCGTAGAGCGGCGCGATGTAGGCCTGCGAGTGCAACAGCATCGGCTCGCCGGGGAAGTCGTCGAAGACCCGCGCGAAGAGCAGCTGCGCGAGTCCCTCGCCGCGGCGGTCGGCCCGCACGACGACCCGGCCGACCACGCGGTGGGCGTCGCGGTGCTCGGGGATCTCGTCGAAGAGCACGCGCAGGTAAGCGGTCGCGCCTTCCGCGTCGGCGATCCAGTAGTGCACCGTGCCGGGCTCGCGATCGCGGCCGTCGAGCTCGGTCTCGTCGATGGTCTGCTCGATGAAGAACACGTCGGTGCGCAGCTTGGCGATGTCGTAGAACTCGTCGGTGGTGAGGTCGCTCCAGCGCTTGGCGATCACATCGGGCATGGTGGCGAGTCTATTGATCTGGAGTTAGATGGGTGGCGAGGGCCGTCCCCCTCGAGGAGGAGCCACCATGTCCGCTCTCGACGCCGTTCGGCACCGACGGTCCCACGCCCGCGTGAGCGAGGCAGCGCCCACCCGGGAGGAGCTGCTTCCGTTGGTGGCGGCTGCGGCATCCATCGCGGATCATGCCTCGCTGCACCCCTGGCGCCTCATCGAGCTGCGGGGCAACGCGCGCGCGCACCTCGGCGACGCCCTCGTCTCGGCGAGCGGCCTCGTGGGCGAGGAGGCCGAGCGCCTCGCCGCCAAGCCGCTGCGCGCGAGCCTGCTCATCGCCGTCGTCGCGGTGCACGTGCCGAGCTTCAAGGTGCCCGAGTGGGAGCAGGATGCCGTGGCCGCCGGCGTGGCCCACACCCTGTCACTGCTGCTCGACGAGGCCGGCTGGGGCGTGATGTGGCGCACCGGCGGACACACCCGCGCGGATGTCGTGCGCACGCTGCACCAGCTCGCCGACAACGAGAAGCTGCTGGGCTGGCTCTACGTGGGCGGCGTCATCGACACCGTACGTCCGGAGCGCGCGGCAATCGACGCAGCGGCCTACCTCAGCGTGCTCTAGCCTTTCGCGAGCGCGGCTCTCCGCGCGGACACCACGGCGAGACTCACGGCGATCAGCGTCGCGAGCGTGCCGATCACGGTCGGCAGCGTCAGCTCACGCCCGGCGATCGGAATGACGAGGTCGAGCACGAGCGCACCGAGCAGCTGGCCGGCGATCGTGCCCAGCCCGAGCAGCAGAACGCCGATCGTGCGCACGACGAGCGCGGCGCCGCCGATGAAGAGCACGCCGACCGCGCCGCCGGCGTAGAGGAGCGGGTTCGCGGGGAACGTCGCCACCCATCCCACGACGAGGGTGTGGACGACGAGCGCGACGACGAGCACGACCGATCCGACGAGAAAGTTGAGGAACGTCGCCGTCAGCGCCGACTGCGAGACGTGCCGCACCTGCCCGTTCACGGCCTGCTGGTAGCCGATCCCCACACCGGCGAGCAGCGGCAGCACGAGCAGGCCGATCGGGATGTCGGTGCGCAACTCGGAGAGTCCGGCATACAGCACCGCGCCCACCGCGAGCAGGGACGCGAGCACCCGCAGCAGAGTGACCGGACGCTTCGGCAGGTCGCCGAGCCCGACCCGGTCGATGACCGCGCCCGTGACCGTCTGCGTTGCCACGACGGCGATCGTGTAGAGCGCGACCCCGATGATCGCCGCCGTGAGCCCCTGCCCGATCACGAACAGCGCCCCGAACGCGCCCCCGATGAGGAAGAACCAGGGCGTCTCGCGAGCGCGCACCGAGCGGCTCAGTCGCTGGATGCCGTGCCGCCCGGTCGGCGCCACGAGCACGATGATCGTGAGGATGAGCAGTCCACTGCCGAACGACACGAGCGCGGCGACGAAGGGGTCGCCCAACTCGCTCGCGAGCTGCGAGTTGATGCGGGTCTGCACCGACGTGAGCGCCCCGCTGATCACCGCGATGCCGACGGCTCCGACGATCACGAGCGGGGAATGGTGCACCGGTGGCGAAGAACTCACATGGCTACTATGGACGAGGTCCACGCCTCCTTAGCTCAGTTGGCCAGAGCACCGCTCTTGTAAAGCGGGGGTCGTCGGTTCGAATCCGACAGGGGGCT
>CALRJN020000012.1:0-83120 GCA_943367555.1 Synechococcus sp. UW140
CCCCCCCCCGCGAGGGGGTGATCCGTCCACTATCGCGTGCTAGTTTCGCCAAATGAGCCGCATCGCGGCGGTCGCCCCCGTGCTTCCCGCCCACGTGTACACCCAGGCGGAGATCACCGCGGAACTCGCGCCGCTGATCTCGGCGGTTCCCGCGCGTCGGGCCGTGCTCGAGCGGATGCACGCGGCATCCGGAATCGCCACCCGCCACACGGCGCTGCCGCTCGAGAGGTACCGCACTCTCGGCACGTTCCGCGAGTCGAACGACCTCTTCATCGAGGTCGCGACGGACCTCGCCGAGCGGGCGCTGCGCGAGGCGCTCGCCGCGGTCGGCCTCGAGCCGCCGGACGTCGACTACGTGATGTTCACCTCGGTGACCGGCATCGCCGCCCCGAGCGTGGATGCCCTGCTCGTCTCGCGGCTCGGCCTGCGACCCGACGTGAAGCGCATGCCGTCGTTCGGCCTCGGCTGTGTCGCCGGCGCGTCGGGCCTGGCCCGCGTGAACGACTACCTCGTCGGCCACCCGGGCGAGGTCGGGGTGCTGCTGAGCGTCGAGCTCTGCTCTCTCACGCTCCAGCGCGACGACGAGACGATGGCCAACTTCGTGGCGACCGGCCTCTTCGGGGATGGTGCGACCGCGGTCGTGCTCGTCGGCGACGACCGCGCCGAGCCGGGCCCGCGCATCGTGGACACTCGATCCTCCTTCTTCCCCGACACTCGCGAGGTGATCGGCTGGAACATCGGCGGCAGCGGCTTCGAGATCGTGCTCACCGCGGGCGTCGCCGACGTGATCGAGCGGCACTTCCCCGCGGAGGTCGCCGCGTTCCTGGCCGACCACGAGCTGTCGGTGGCGGATGTCGCGGCCTGGGTCGCGCATCCGGGCGGGCCGCGCGTGCTCGACGCCTTCGCCACCGCTCTCGACCTGCCGAAGGAGCGGTTCGACCTGAGCTGGGCCTCCCTGGACCGCGTCGGCAACCTGTCGTCGTCGTCGGTGCTGCACGTGCTCGCCGACACCATCGAGGCCGGGGTCACCCCGGGCGGGTCCGGGCTGCTCTTCGCGCTCGGCCCGGGCGTGAGCGCCGAGTTCGTTCTGCTGGAGTGGCCGGCGTGAGCGTCATCCTGTACGTCGCCCTCGTGCTGGCGACCGGCGGCGAGCGCATCTACGAGCTCGTGGTATCGAAGCGCAACGCCACCGCGGCGTTCGCGCGGGGCGGCACCGAGTACGGGCTGAGACACTTCCCGTTCATGGTGGCGCTGCACACCGGCCTGCTGCTCGCGTGCATCGCCGAGGTCGTGCTGCTCGACCGGCCGTTCATCCCCCTGCTCGGCTGGCCGATGCTCGTGATCGCGCTGGCCTGCCAGGCGGCGCGCTACTGGATCATCGCCTCGCTCGGGCCCCAGTGGAACACGCGCGTGATCGTCGTCCCCGGCGCGGGCCGGGTCGCGAACCGCGGCCTGTATCGCTGGTTCACCCACCCCAACTACGTCGTCGTCGCGGTCGAGGGCATCGCGCTCCCGCTCGTCCACACCGCGTGGATCACGGCGATCGCGTTCACGGTGCTCAACGCGATCCTGCTGCTCGGCTTTCGCATCCCCACCGAGAACCGGGCGCTGAAGGAGCTCGCATGACCGACGTGCTCGTGGTCGGCGGGGGTCCCGTTGGTCTCGCCGCGGCGATCGAGGCGCGTCTCGCTGGACTCACCGTCACGCTGATCGAGCCGCGCGCGGGCGCGATCGACAAGGCGTGCGGCGAGGGGCTCATGCCCGGTGCCCTTCCCCTGCTGGCGCGCCTCGGAGTGGATCCCGAGGGGATGCCGCTGCGCGGGGTCTCGTACCGGTCCGCGACGCGGCGGGCCGACCACCTCTTCCGCTCCGGTGCGGGGCGGGGGGTGCGGCGCACCACCCTCCACCGAGCGCTGACCGATCGTGCCGACGCCCTCGGTGTCGAGCGCGTGGAGGGGCGCGTCGACACCGTGGAGCAGGATGACGCGGGCGTGACCGCGGGCGGCATCCGGGCGTCCTGGCTCCTCGCCGCCGACGGACTCCACTCGAGCGTGCGGCGCCTGACCGGACTCGAGCGGCCCGTGGCCCGACGCGGTCGCCGGTTCGGGCTGCGCCGGCACTACGCGGTGGCCCCGTGGTCGGAGCTCATCGAGGTGCACTGGACTCGCGCGGCCGAGCTCTACGTCACCCCCGTCTCGCCGGACACCGTCGGCATCGCCGTGCTCGGTCCCGCTCGCACCGACCTGGATGCCGCGATCGCGAGCGTGCCGGAGCTCGCCGGTCGGCTCTTCGGCCACGACTTCGTCAGCGACGTGCGCGGCGCGGGCCCCTTCCGCCAGCGCACGACCGCCCGCACCGCGGGTCGAGTTCTCCTGGTCGGGGATGCCTCGGGCTACGTCGACGCCATTACCGGCGAGGGCCTGCGCCTTGGCTTCGATCAGGCCCGCCTCGCGGTCGCGGCCGTCGCCGCGGGCCAGCCCGCCCGGTACGAGCGCGACTGGCGCCGGGCCACGCGCGACTTCCGCGTGCTCACCGACGGTCTCGTGCGCGCCGCCGGCTCGCCGCTGCGCGCCGCGATCGTGCCGGCGGCATCCCGGCTCCCCGGCCTCTACGGCTCGATCGTGGAGCGCTTGGCTCGATAGGGCCTGGTGCGATAGCTCAGGCGTCGCAGCAGCGTCTCGGCCGGACCGCGGATGCCGCGCCGGGCGAGCAGCGCGGCGAGCGCCACCGACACGATCCAGACGACCACCGCGTAGGCGACGATCGACCACGAGCTGAGCTCGGCCCCGAGGCCGAGCCCCCAGGCACTCATCACCGGGGCGAACACCACCGACTGGGCCAAATAGAACGTCATCGACCGGGTGCCGACCGCTCGGATCGCCCCGACGATCCCGCCGGTTCGGGTCACCCGCGCAGCGATGAGACCGAAGACCGCGACATAGCCCAGACCGCCCGCGAGACCGGTGAGGGCGTGGGGGAAGGAGAACATCCAGTCGAGCGAGCTCGGGATGCCGAACAGGTCCGCATTCTGCGCCGCCGTGACCGCGCCCCCGGCCCAGGCGATCGCGATGCCGCCGATCGCGACCCGACGCAGGAGCGGAAGGTGAGCGGCCGGATCCTCGAGCACGCGATGACGTGCGGCGAGGATCGCGAGGAGGATCGCGGTGGGCACGAGAAGGAGCAACGCCGTGGCGGGCGTCGCGGGGAGCCAGGTGAGCACCCGCTCCCCGATGGAGACGGGATACGACTCGGTCGCGATGCCGAGCCCGGAGAAGCTCGCCGGGTAGCTGCCGTCTTCGGCCTCGCCGGCATCCAGAAGAACGAGACCGACGATCACGAAGGCAGTCGCAACGGCGCCGGCGATCGCCCCGAACACGCCCGCCCACACCGCGAGGGTGCGATCCCGGCGGCGCAGGAAGAGCCAGGTGATCACGAGCCCGGCGAGTCCGTAGGCGCCGATGATGTCGCCCGCCCAGAGCAGCGCCGCATGCACGAGGCCGAAGGCGAGCATCCACAGGTGGCGCCGGCGCAGCAGCCGGGCGGCATCGCGGTGGTCGGAGCCGAGGGCGAGCTGCCTCGAGTAGAGCTGCCACAGGCCGTAGCCGAACAGGGCCGCGAACATCGGGTAGCTGCGGCCGTCGATCGCGATGAGGGAGATCGTCTGCACCACCCGGTCCACGGGGCTCGCCTCGACCGGCCAGCCGGACAGCTCCCGAGCCGTGCCGGCCCACAGGTACCAGGACGAGTTCGCGATGGCGATGAAGAGCAGGAGTGCTCCGCGTGCGAGGTCGGGCGCGAGGGCTCGGTCGGCGACGGCGGTGGGGGCGGCGAGGGCCGGGGTCGGGGCGGTCACTCGACCAGTGTGCCGCACGGACGGGCCGACCGACCCCTAGCCGAGCAGCAGCGGCATGAGCTCGCGCGGGTGGTCGACCTGCGCGATCGATCCGGCATCCTCGCCCGCCTCGCCGTAGCCCCAGCGCACGAAGATCGCCGGGATGCCGTGGGCCGCGGCACCCTCGACGTCGTAGTCGCGGTCCCCGACCATGACCGGGCGGCTCGTGTCGATTCCGACCATCCCGAACCGGGTCATCGCCTCGGCGATGACGTCCTTCTTGGCGCTGCGGATCTCGTCGATCGACGACCCCGAGATCACCCGGAAGTACGACGTGAGGTTGCCGTGGTCGAGGATGATCGACGCCGGGAACTCCGGCTTCGAGGTCGCGAGAGCCAGCGGCACCCCCGAGCGGTGGATCGCCTTGAGCACGCTTGGGATCCCCTCGAAGATCGGGCTGCCGGTGCCCGCGTGGTCGAGGTAGTGCTGCCGGTAGATCGCGAGTGCTTGAGCGGACTCCTCCGGCGACATCCCAGCCCGATCGCGGAACGAGTCGAGGATCGGCGGACCGACCCACTGACGCAGCTCCTGCGGGGACGGCACCTCTAGGCCCATCTGCTCGAGCATGTAGCCGAGGCTCGCGGTGATGCCGGGCGCCGAGTCGGCGATGGTGCCGTCAAGGTCGAACAGGATGCAGGTCCAGTCGGGTGCGGTCACGAGTTCAGAATAGGCGGATGTGGGGGTCGTCGAGCCCGCGCAACTCGTCGTAGTCGAGAACGACGCAGCGGATGCCGCGATCCTCGGCGAGGGTGCGGGCCTGCGGCTTGATCTCCTGGGCCGCGAAGACGCCGGACACCGGGGCCAGCATCGGGTCGCGGTTCATGAGCTCGAGATAGCGGGTCAGCTGCTCGACCCCGTCGATGTCGCCGCGCCGCTTGATCTCCACGGCGACGCTGCGGCCCGCGGCATCCGTCGCCAGGATGTCGACCGGACCGATCGCGGTCATGTACTCGCGGCGGACCAGCCGGTAGCCGTCACCGAGCACCTGGATCTGCTCGGCGAGAAGCTTCTGGAGGTGGGCTTCGACACCGTCCTTCTGAAGACCGGGATCGATGCCCAGCTCGTGCGCGGAGTCGTGGAGCACCTCGTGGATCGAGATGACCAGCAGGTCGGCGCTCTTGGCCTGAGCGACGCGCCAGATCTCCATCACGCCGGCCTCCGCCTGCTCGGCTTCGGGCTCCATGACGGCGATGGTGCACGGCGGGCTCATCCAGTTGAGCGGCTTGTAGCTGAGCGAGTCGGAATGCACGAGCACGCTGCCGTCGGCCTTGACGAGCAGCAGCCGCGTCGCGAGCGGCAGGTGCGCGCTCAGCCGCCCGGCGTAGTCGACGGAGCAGCGGGCGATGACCAATCTCATCGACGGTCCGGCTCTCGGGCGATGCCCGAGACCAGAGCGCCGATCGCGCAGAGCACGAGCACGACGAGCAGAGCGGGGAGGAGTCCCACGGCGTGGCCGAGGAATCCGATCACCGGAGGGCCGACGAGAAAGGCGAAGTAGCCGATCGTTGCGACCGCACTCACCCGCGCGGCGGCCGTCTTCGGGTCGTCGGCCGCGGCCGACATGCCCACCGGGAAGCCGAGCGCCTGCCCGAGGCCCCAGAGCACCGCACCCACGCCGGCGACCCACGCATTCGGCACGACGATGATCATCAGGATCCCGGTCGCGGCCACGATGAAGGAGGCCCGCAGCACCGGCACTCGTCCGAACTTGTCGAGGAGCAGCACCCCGCCGAGTCGAGCGGCGGTCATCGCGGTCACGAAGATGCCGAACACCAAGGCGCCGGTGGCATTGGACACCCCGTGGCCGTCCACCATCGCGAGGGCGAGCCAGTCGGTCGCCGAGCCCTCGGCGAACGAGGCGGCGAGCACGAGCACGCCGATCAGAAGCGTGCGGGGATCGCGCCAGATCGAGAGGCGCCCCCGCCAGGTCAGGGAGCGGTCATCGTCGGGGACGGCGACGCCGCCCTCCTCCAGGGTGTGCTCCGACTGGATGCGCGGGTTGGCGATGAGGATGCCGACAGCGATGAGCACGGAGATCGCCCCGAAGTGCACGATGATCGGGACGCCTAAGGCCTCCGCGAGCGCTCCCAGAGCGGCTCCGACCATGGTGCCGATACTCCAGAAGGCGTGGAAGATCGGCATGATCGTGCGGCCGAGCAGGCGCTCGTTGGCGGCGCCCGAGACATTCTGGGCGACATCCCCGAGCCCGTTGCCCGCGCCGAAGAGCACGAGGCCGATGAAGGCGACGGCGAAGCTGGGCCCGACGGTGGCGCCGATCCCTACGATGGTCAGACCGATGCTCGACGCCGCGAGGCCCCACGTGACGGTGGTCCTCGCGCCGAACCGCGCGACGATGTGGCTGGAGCCCACGAGCCCGATGATCGATCCGGCCGCCATGCCGAAGATCAGCAGCCCGACCTGATCGATGCGGATGTCGAGGGAGTCCCGCACCGCCGGCAAGCGTGAGACCCACGAGGCGATCCCGATTCCCGCCAACGCGAACGTGATGAAGATGGAGTTGCGCCAGGCGACGAGCTGGCGTCGGCTCAGCCCGGCGGAGACGGCGGCATCGGGCTGAGTCATTGCACCACGGTAGCAACTTCGGCGGGCGTTGATCTGCCGTGCACCCTCCCGATGAAGCGGCGATCCGAGCGTAGGCTGCGGCCATGACAACGGTGGTCGAGGCCTCGGGTCTCGTGAAGGCATTCGGTCGAGTGCGCGCCCTCGACGGGCTGGACCTCTCGGTGGAGGCGGGCGAGGTGCACGGCTTCCTCGGGCCGAACGGGGCAGGAAAGTCGACGACGATCCGCATCCTGCTCGGACTGACCCGGCGCAGCGGGGGCGAGGTGACCGTGCTCGGCCACGACCCGTGGACCGATGCCGTCACCGTCCACCGCGAGCTCAGTTATGTGCCCGGCGATGTGACTCTCTGGCCGAACCTCTCGGGCGGGGAGACGATCGACTTCCTCACTGCGCTGGGCGGCGGCGCCGATCGCACCCTCCGCGACCGGCTGGTGCGGGACTTCGACCTCGACGCGCGCAAGAAGGCCCGGAGCTACTCCAAGGGCAATCGTCAGAAGGTCGCCCTCATCGCGGCCCTGGCCCGGCGGTCGACGCTCTACCTCTTCGACGAGCCGACGAGCGGCCTCGACCCCGTGATGGAGGAGGTGTTCCGCACCGAGGTGGCGCGCCTGCGGGCGGACGGCGCGGCCGTGCTGCTCTCGAGCCACATCATGAGCGAGGTCGAGAAGCTCTGCGACCGGGTGACGATCATCCGCGATGGGGTCGCCGTTGAGCGCGGCACGCTCGCCGAGCTGCGGCACCTCACCGCGAGCGCGTTCCGCGTCGTCACCGAGCTCGCCCCCGCGGCCGTCGCGAGCATCCCCGGGGTGCTGCACGCGCGCCGCGAGAACCAGTTCCTGCTCTTCGACGCCGAGACGGATGCCGTGCCCGCGGTGCTCACGGAGCTCGCGAGGCACCCCGTCGCCGGGATCACGGTCACCCCGCCCTCCCTCGAGGAGCTGTTCCTTCGTCACTACGGCGTGCACGTGGACGTGGCCTCCTGATGCTGCGCCTCCTCGCGCTGCAGGCCCGGCGGGATCGCCTCGTCCTGCTGCTATGGATCCTCGGCACCGCGCTCATGGCCTACGCGAGCGCCGCCGGGGTGCAGACCGAGTTCCCCACGGATGCCGACCGCGAGACCGTGCTGCGGCTCGCCGTGGCCACGCCCTCCCTGCTCGCTCTGCGCGGCATCCCGGACGGCACGGCGCTCGGCAGCTACGTCTACTTCCAGGTCTTCACCTACCTCGGCGTGCTCGCCGGCCTCATGAGCACCTTCCTCGTGGTGCGCCATACCAGGGCCGACGAGGAGCGCGGCCGCGCCGAACTCGTGGCGGCAACCCCGGTGGCGCGTACGAGTCCGCTGGCCGCGACACTCGTGCTCGGGGTGCTCGCCAACGCGGTGCTCGGGTTGGGCGTGGCGCTGGGTCTCACGGGCGGGGGGCTCGAGTTGGCACCGTCGCTGCTCGCGGGGCTCGCCGCGGCATCCGTCGGTCTCGCCTTCGTCGGGATCACGGCGGTGGTCGCGCAGTTCGCCCCGACGTCGCGGGCGGCGAACGGTCTCGCCGGCGCGCTCGCGGGCGTCGCCTTCCTGCTCCGCGCCGTCGGCGACGCGCTGGGCACCCCCACCGCCGACGGCCTCTCGATCGTGAGCGCATGGCCGAGCTGGCTGTCGCCGATCGGCTGGGGCCAGCAGGTGTTCCCCTTCACGCGAGCGGATGCCACCCCGCTCCTGCTCTCGCTTGCGCTCACCGCGCTGGCCGCGGCGGTCGCTCTCGTGATCCGTGCCCGCCGGGACCTCGGCTCGAGCCTCGTCGCCGAGCGGCCGGGACGCGCGAGCGGCGGCGCCACCCTGCGCACGGCCCTCGGACTCGCGTGGCGCGAGCAGAGGGCGAGCCTCGCGGGCTGGATGGTCGGGGGCGCCCTCGTCGGCTTGCTCGCCGGTGCCCTCGGCCCTCGAATCGCCGAGGTGCAGGATCTCGCCCCGCAGCTTCAGGTGCTGCTCCAAGCTTTCGTCCCCGGTGGTCGTGGGGAGCTCGTCGACCTCCTCGTGGCCGCGGTCATCGGGATCGGTGGGGTTCTTGCGGCCGGCGCGGGGGTGCAGACGATCATCCGGGCTCGCAGCGAGGAGGCCGACGGGCGGGTGGAGCTCGTGCTCGCCGCACCGGTGGGCCGGGTGACCTGGCTGCTGGGATGGGTGCTTCTCGCCGTCGTGTCGGTCGTGATCGTCTCGCTCGCGATCGGCGTGGTCGGAGGGCTGTCGTTCGGAGCGGAGAACAGTGACCGGTTCGCCTCGACCGTGCTCGCCGGAGTCGCCCAGATCCCGGCCGGGCTCGCCTACGTGGGGGTGACCACCCTCGTCTTCGTCGTGATCCCGCGCGCCACGATCCCGCTCGGCTGGGGGCTGCTCGCGCTCGGGCTCGCGCTGGGCCAGTTCGGCAGCCTCATGCAGCTGCCCGAGTGGGTGCGCAACCTCAGCCCGTTCACCCACACGCCGGCCGTGCCGGGAACCGACGTCGACTGGTCGGGAGCCGTCGTGCTCACGGTCGTCGCGGCGGCATCGATTGCTCTCGCGGCCCTGATCGCCCGGCGGCGGGAAGTGACCTCGTAAGCCGGTCCCCCATTCCCTCAGGAACGTCCACGAAGCCGAACTAGTCTGGATGCTATGAGCGCCGACACCCCCCTCACCTCCGGCATCGCGGTCGACGAGCTCGACGCGACGATCCGCCCGCAGGACGACCTGTTCCGTCACGTGAACGCCAAGTGGATCGCCCGCACCGAGATCCCGAGCGACAAGGCCCGCTACGGCTCGTTCTACCTGCTCGCAGAGGAGGCCGAGAAGGCGGTGCGCGACATCATCATCGAGTCGCAGTCGGCCGAGCCGGGCACGCAGGACCGCAAGGTCGGCGACCTCTACGCGAGCTTCATGGATGAGGCGCGCGTGAACGCCCTCGGGGCCCAGCCCATCGCGGCGGCGATCGCCGAGGCCGAGAAGGTCGACTCGATCGAGTCGCTGCTGACCACCCTCGGGCGCCTCGAGCGCGGCGGATCGAGCGGATTCGTGCAGGTGTTCGTCGACAACGACCCGGGCCAGCCCGAGCGCTACCTCGTCTTCCTCGAGCAGGGCGGCCTCGGTCTTCCCGACGAGTCGTACTACCGCGAGGAGAAGTTCGCCGACATCCGCGCCAAGTACCCCGTCTTCCTCGAGCGGATGCTGACCCTCGCCGGTCTCGACGACGCCGCAACCCGCGCCGCCCGCATCATGGCTCTCGAAACGGAAATCGCCACCCACCACTGGGACAACGTGGCCACCCGCGACAGCGAGAAGACCTACAACCCGATGGGCTGGTCGGCGGCGAACGACCTCGTCGGCGCCGTGGACCTCGACCTCTGGCTCACCGCGCTCGGCGTGCCCGAGCATTCCTTCGACGAGGTGGTCGTGCGCCAGCCCAGCTTCATCGCGGGGCTCGAGTCCGTGTTGCGGGCCGACAACCTCGAGGCCTGGCGGGACTGGCTGGCCTGGCAGGTCATCCGGTCGAATGCGGCCTACCTCTCGAGCGAGTTCGTCGAGGCCAACTTCGACTTCTACGGCCGCACCCTCACGGGCACCCCGGAGCTGCGCGCCCGCTGGAAGCGAGGCGTCTCGTTGGTGGAGGGTGCCCTGGGCGAGGCCGTCGGGCGTATCTATGTCGAGCGGCACTTCCCGGAGGAGGCCAAGACGGCGATGGACGTGCTCGTCGAGCACCTCGTCGAGGCCTACCGTGGGTCGATCACCACGCTCGACTGGATGGGGGCCGACACCCGCGCCCGCGCCCTCGACAAGCTCGACAAGTTCACGCCCAAGATCGGCTACCCGGTGCGCTGGCGCGACTACTCGTCGCTCGCGATCGACGCGACCGACCTCATCGGCAACGTGCGGGCGACGAACGAGTTCGAGTTCCAGCGCGAGCTCGGCAAGATCGGCAAGCCTCTCGACCGCGACGAGTGGTTCATGACCCCGCAGACGATCAACGCCTACTACAACCCGGGCTTCAACGAGATCGTCTTCCCGGCCGCGATCCTCCAGTACCCGTTCTTCGACGAGACCCGGGATGCCGCCGCCAACTACGGCGCGATCGGCGCCGTCATCGGGCACGAGATCGGGCACGGATTCGACGACCAGGGCTCCAAGTTCGACGGCGACGGCAAGCTCACCGACTGGTGGACCCCGGAGGATCGCGCCGCGTTCGAGGCGCGCACGGCATCCCTCATCGAGCAGTACAACGCTCTCGCCCCCAAGCAGGTGCCCGACCACCACGTCAACGGCGCGCTCACGATCGGCGAGAACATCGGCGACCTGGGCGGCCTGAGCATCGCGTGGAAGGCCTACCTGCTCTCGCTCGAGGGCGCCGAGCCGCCGGTGATCGATGGGCTCACGGGGGCCGAGCGCTTCTTCCTGTCCTGGGCGCAGGCGTGGCAGATCACGGCCCGCGATGAGGAGGTCATTCGGCTTCTCTCGATCGACCCGCACTCGCCCAACGAGTTCCGGTGCAATCAGATCGTTCGCAACATCGACGAGTTCTATGAGACCTTTGATGTGACCGACTCCGATGCACTCTGGCTGGATCCGAAGGACCGCGTCACCATTTGGTAGACACCGCACGCACCCGAGAGCGCTGGGAACGGATCCGCACCCCCCGTGCGGCCCGTCACTCAGGAACCGGCGAGACCGAGAACTTCGCCGGCACCTTCGCCGCGCTCGGAAAGCTCGCCTACGAGGGTGCGCAGGTCTCCGCGAGCGTCGTCGATCTCAACTCCGGCAAGACCCTGCTGGCGATCGACGACCGCATCGTGCTGCCCACGGCGAGCATCGGCAAGATCCTCCTGCTCATCGAGGTGTCGGCGCGGATGACGTCCCGCGATTTCTCGGGGTTCGGCATCCTCGACAAGACCCCGCCGGATGCCGTGGGCGATTCCGGCATCTGGCAGCACCTCCAGGCGCCTTCGCTTCCGGTCGCGGACCTCGCCTCGCTCATCGGTGCGACGAGCGACAATGTCGCCACGAACGTGCTGCTGCGTCAGGTGGGGCTCAACGCCGTGCGCGCCCGCACGGAGTCGCTCGGCCTCATGCGCACCGCGCTCCTGGACCTCGTGCGGGACAGCCGGGGGCCGGATGACGCCCCTCAGCTCTCGGTGGGGTCGACCGCCGAGCTGAGCTGGTTGTTCGGGGCGCTCGCGCGCAACGAGGTGGTGGACTCCCTCACGAGCCAGCGCGTGATGGGCTGGCTCTCGCTCAACAGCGACCTGTCGCTCGTGGCGAGCGCCTTCGGTCTCGACCCCCTCTCGCACCGTGGCGCCGACCACAACACCCTGCTCGTGAACAAGACGGGGACCGACCACGGGGTGCGGGCCGAGGCGGGGGCCCTGCGCGGCGCGAACCGGGCGGTCTCCTACGCAGTCTCGATCCAGTTCAACGATGACGGGCTGCCGGCGCGTCTGCGCGTGCTCGACGCGATGCGCACGGTCGGATTCGACCTGCTGGAGTACGTGCACTGACGGGGACCCCCCGGATGCGGGCCTTGTCGGCTCTTCGGGGAGTCTTTATAGTCTTTTATATACCGGATGTCCCCCCTCCCTCGGTGGGAGCACAACCCGACCGGTACTGGAGTGGTGAGCGCCCCCGCGCTCCCACTCCACCGTCAACGCGTCCCTGCAGCGCGTCCGCTCGCCCCGCGCGCGGTGAACCCACAGGAGCAACCCGAATGCTCAGGAAATTCCTCTCCGGCCTGGTCGCCATCACCTTGGCGCTCGGCACCGTCGCTCTCACCGCGACCCCCGCGAACGCCGGGCGCGATGATGCCACGATCTCGGTCTCAGCCGACATCTCGTGCACCAAGGACCTCATGTTCCAGATCACCTGGAGCGTCGAGAACCGCTCCGAGAAGGCGGCGACCGTCAGCTCGACGTCGAACTCGAAGGTCATTGCCCTCGCGACCTCGATCCCCGCCAAGGGCTTCATCACCGGCACGGAAATCGTCTCCTCGGCGCAGTCGCGCTCACTCCGGTTGACCGTCACCGTCGCTGGTGGTTCGGCCGACGCAAGCGCGTCGGTGCGGTCGAGCGACTTCCCGAAATGCGAGCCCCCGGTTGCCAAAGTCTCGCTGTGTCACGCCTCGCCGCCGGACACCGCAGCGCAGGGATGGAACAGTCAGAGCGTCGATGACAGCTCCGTCATCGACGGAGCCCACGACCGGGAGCACGCTGCCGACATCATCCCGTCGTTCACCTACTGGAAGCAGGTCGACGGCGTGTGGACGCCATTGACCTATCCGGGGAAGAATCTCAGCACCCCGTTCAGCGGGTTCACCGGGGCGCAGATCCTCGCGTCGAACTGCACGCAGTCCGTCACGGCCACCGCGCCGACGCTCACGCCATCGGTGTGCACGGCGCCCGGCGTGGTCGGCGCGGCGAGCTACACGATCCCCACCACCAGCGGCGTCACCTACGAGGTGCGTGTGGGCGCCGGCTCGTTCGGCACGAAGGTCGCCGGAACCTACCCGGTGACCGTGCCCTCGACGATCACGATCCGCGCCGTCGCGGGCGCGTCCTGGGTCACCCTCAGCGGCACGACGCAGTGGTCCCTCGCCTACAGCAGTCCCGGTGACTGCATCGTAAGCGTCGCTCCGGTCGCCCCGACCGTGACGACGATCACCGCGTGCGGCACGTCCGGCTCGATCGTCTTCGCGACCACCACCGGGGTGACCTACACCCTCACGCGGGGCACCGGGCTCGCCGGCGCCTGGCAGGTCACCGCCACCGCTCAGTCGGGCTACCGACTCACCGGCCAGACCGTGTTCAGCGGCAATCTCGGCACCCGCACCACGTGTGCGACGCCGGCGGCGTCGACCTTCACCGCCGCGGAGTGCACGGGACCGGGCACGCGTGCCGACGGTTCGTACATGATTCCCTCGACGACGGGCGTGACCTACCGCGTCTCGATCAACCGTGGCACCGCGGCGGATGTCGCCTCCGGCACGCAGTTCGTCTTCACCTTCCCGACGACGGTGACCGTAACCGCGGTCGCCCAGTCCGGGTACACGCTGACCGGATCCACGGGCCCATGGTCGTCGACCTTCGCCGACCCGGGCGACTGCCTCCGGGTCAGCACGCCGGTGAGCCCGACGGCGTCTCCGATCACCGAGTGCGGCAACGAGGGCGACCTCGTGCTCCCGACCACGCCAGGGGTTGCCTACAAGCTCACACTCGGCGACGGCACGAGCGGCGCGTGGGAGGTCACGGCCACCCCGGCGACGGGCTACCGCTTCGACGGCGCCCAGTCGGTCGTCTTCCGCGGCGATCTCGGGGAGTACACCGACTGCGTGACGCCAGCGGCGCCGACCTTCACGCCGGCCGTCTGCACCGTTCCCGGGGACAACGGCCCCGGCCAGTACACGATCCCGAGCACGGTCGGCGTGACCTACTGGGTCTCGATCGACGGCGGAACTGCGACGGCCACGCCCGCGGGGACCTACGACGTGATCGGGCTCCCGGCCACCGTGGCGATCACGGCGACCGCGAACACCGGCTACACCCTCCAGAAGTACACCGGCCCGTGGGAGCAGACCCTCGAGAGCCCCGGGGACTGCCTCGTCGAGGTGACGCCGCTGGCGCCCTCGGCCACGGCGATCACCGAGTGTGGAACGACCGGTGAGGTGCTCCTGCCGAAGACCGCGGGCGTCATCTACACGATCACCAGCGGCACCGGCCTTGCCGGCGCGTACGAGGTGACCGCCACCGCGGCCGCCGGCTACGTGATCACGACGGGAGCGCAGACGGTGTTCCCGCTCGACCTCGGCACCTACACCGAGTGCGTGACTCCCGCGGCGCCGACGTTCGTGCCGGCGGTGTGCACCGGACCCGGTGAGAGCGGCTCGGGAAGCTATGTCATCCCGAGCACGGTCGGCGTGACCTACTGGGTCTCGATCGACGGTGCGACGCCGGTCGCGACCGGGGCGGGCACCTTCGAGGTGACGGCCCTTCCGGCCACGATCGAGATCACCGCAATGGCGGATGCCGGATTCACTCTCAGGGCCTACCCGGGCCCGTGGGCGGAGACCCTCGATGACGCCGGTGACTGCCTCGTGGCAGCGACCCCGGTCGCCCCGTCCGCGACGGTGATCACCGAGTGCGGGACGTTCGGCGAGGTCCGGCTGGCGAAGACCGAAGGTGTCGTCTACGCGATCACCAGCGGCACCGGGCTCTCCGGCGCCTACGAGGTCACGGCCACAGCGGCCACGGGATATGTGATCGAGTCGGGAGCTCAGACCGTGTTCCCGCTCGACCTCGGGCAGTACACCGAGTGCGTGACGCCGCCGGCGCCGACGTTCGTGCAGGCGGTATGCACCCTGCCCGGGCAGCACGACAACGCGCAGTACGTCATCCCCACCACTCAGGGTGTCGCCTACGGGGTGGCACTTGACGGATCGACTTCGGTCGCGACCCCGGCGGGCGCCTACGACGTGATGACGTTCCCGACCACGGTGACGATCACCGCGAGCGCTGAGTGGGGCTACACGCTCGAGGGGGACACCGACGGGTGGGCGGTCGAATTCGGCGGCCCGGGAGACTGCGACCAGGAGGTCCCGGCGGCCACCGTGACCTTCACCGAAAGCACGTGCCCCGAGCTGGTCACCGAGCAGACGATCCCAGGCTCCCTGGCGATCCCCGCGACGACCGGAGTCGAGTACTGGGTCACGGTCAACGGTGGTGCCCCGTGGATGGCTGCCCCCGGTGACGACGCATTCGATGCGGGCGACGAGGTGCTCGTCGAGGCCGTCGCCGCCACCGGGTACCGACTCGCGAAGGGGACCACCGCATGGAGCCACGAGTTCGCAGCAGACCCGGTCTGTCAGTTCCCGACACTGAACGAGCTGCTGCCCGCCGTGTCCGTGGCGCCGGCCACCTGCACATCCCTCGGCTCGATCATCGTGGATGGGGCTGAGCACCTGCTCTACTTCATCGACGGAGCCGCGGTGATCCAGGCGAGCACGCCGACGGCGCCGGGCACGTACACGGTGACCGCGGCATCCGATGATCCGCTCACCCACACGATCCTCGACAACAAGCCGTTCGTCGTGACGGTGGCCGGACCGTCCATCTGCGCCGACCTGGCGACGCTCGCCCTCACAGGTGCGGGAGGCTCGTGGTGGCTCGCGGGCTCGACCGCCCTGTCGCTTCTCACGGTCGGTGCCATCATGCTGGTCATCCGACGCCGCGAGAGCGCCCGCTAGGCGCGATCCTGTCCGGGAAGGACCCCTGCCGAGGATGTGTCGGTGGGGGTCCTCCCTATGGGGGACAGACAGACCCCCCGAAATGGAGACTGGTCCACCTTAGGGGGGACACCTAGCCTGAATGAGCATCGTTGTTCGTGGAGCCCGAAATTTCACGAACACACCCGAAACGCGATGCAGTTTCGCTCTGCGCAGCGCACGCCCGAACGTGTGCCGCTCGTGTGGTGCCGAACTCCCATACCCAGGAGTCGTCCCGTGTTCAAGAAGTTGCTTGCTGTTGCCGCCACCCTTCTGCTTGCCGCCGGCATCTCCGTCATCGCCGTCGCCGCGCCGGCATCCGCTCACACGCCCAGCTACGCCGCGAACTGCGACAACCTGTGGTTCCAGGCGACGGCCTACGAGACGCGTTCGGGCAACCCGACGCCCAACACGCTCAAGATCGTCATCGATGGCTCGACGGTGCTCGACACGAAGTTCGGCGCCTCGTTCGTCAAGCAGACCTTCAAGTACGACGGCACGACAGCCCACACCTACTCCATCGTGATCGACGCCGTCGGCGGAACGAACAACACGCAGTACGACAAGACGATCACCGGAGTGACCACCCCCTGCTCCTACCCGAAGCGCGACATGGCGGTCGATTGCTCGGCCGTCACCGTCAACTGGGGTGCTGCGCTCACCAACGAGCTGCACATCAACATGCGTCTCGAGACCCCCAAGGGCGAGATCACGGTCAACGCCTACATCGACCTGAACGTCACGGGCGGGTACAAGACCTACGGTCTGCGCATCAACGGATACGACCCGATCCCGCTCACGGAGCAGCAGGTGAAGTCAGGCAAGCTCGTCTTCGACTACCCGGTCTACGTGAAGAAGGCGGGATACGAGTCCTGGGCCGTCAAGTGGGTGCAGGTCAACGAGATGCACTTCAACCAGGACGAGAAGGGCGAGTGGATCTACTGCAACTGGTCCACGCCGACGGATGCCGCGGCCGAGGTCACGGTGCTGCCCGCCTCCTGCACCGCAGGTGAGTCGCTCGTGCTCGGCACGATCACGAACGCCGCGTGGGGCAAGGTCGACGGCGCGTACACGGTCGTCGCCACTGCGCTCACCGGGCACCTCTTCCCGGCCGGCGATGGCGTCTCGAAGGACGGCACCACGAAGACGTTCACTGGAACGCTCGCGGGCATCCTGAACCCCAATGCCCCGCCGTGCGCCACCAAGGCCGTGCCGGTCAAGCCGACCGTCGTCACGGTCTCCGAGTGCGGAACCTCCGGCTCGGTCACCCCGGTCGCCGTCACCGGCGTCGACTACGCGGTGACGTTCGACAGCGCCAGCGGTGACTACGTCGTGACCGCGACTCCGAAGGCCGGCTACTACTTCGAGGGTGACGCCGACCAGAAGATCACCTTCGAGGGCAATGCCGGCGCGTACTACGCGTGCTCCGAGAAGCCGGACGCCACGATCGCCTACGGCGAGTGCGTGTATGGGTCCGACGGCAAGGCCGAGCCGCGCACCGTGCGGATCACCTTCGACAACTCCCGCTCGAACAAGGCCGTGCTGTTCCAGGTTCCCTACTTCCCGGAGTACGACCAGAAGGTCGCCGCGGGTGACTCGATCACCTTCGAGGTCGCCAACATGTGGGCGGCGGGCGGCGGGTACAGCGTGACCGCTGGCACGAGCACCTTCGAGCTCACCGTCCCTCCGTGCGACGAGCCCGTCAAGCCCGAGCCGAAGCAGCGCGTCATCGTCACCGAGCTCATGACCTGCTCGACGAGCGACGTCGAGGTCACCACGACCACGTACACGACCGACTGGGTCTTCGACGTCGCCACGACCACCTGGGCCCCGGGTGTCGAGGGTGCTGGCGTTGTCGTGATCACCCACCGGGCGATGACGAGCGACGAGGCGTCCACCTACTGCGGCACGAAGGTGGAGACCGACCCGTCGGCATCCACGTGCACCAAGTTCGACCTGAACGCGCCGTACACGAGTTGGATCTACGTCGCCCTCGACCCGAAGGTCGTCTACACGATCACCGACGCGAACGCGTCGTCGATCGTCGCGACCTCGGCCTACACGGCGCTCCCGGTGGGCACCTACACCGTGACCGCTGTCGCGGCGCCCGGCTACGTCCTGCAGCCGAGCGCGTCGAAGTCGTGGACCTTCACGGTCGCGGACACCGATAAGTGCCAGCTCCCGAGCAACGCGCTCGTCACCCCGATGCTCGCGAGCACGGCCATGACCTGCAAGGCGTCCGGCTCGTACACGCTCGGCGAGCTCACCCCCGGCACGATCGTGTGGACGGTCAACGGCGTGGTGTCGCCGGCCGGGACCTACAAGGTCACCTCCGCGCAGACGGTGACCCTGGTGGCGACGCCCAAGAACGCATCCGACGGGCTGGACGCCGCGTGGAAGAGCCCGCAGATCCTGACGTTCGAGGAGTCGGCGGGCGGATGCCAGCTGACCACCCTCGCTCTCACGGGCAGCACCCGCACTCTCGGCTACGCCGCGATCGGCACCCTGCTGATCCTCGGCGGAATCGGGTTCTGGATCGTGCGCCGCCGACTTGCCCCCACCGCGTAAGAGAGTCCCCTTGATGAGGAAAGTCCTTGCTGCCCTGATCGCCCTGGCGTTGAGCGTGGGCGGGGTGCTCGCCACCGCTGGCCCAGCATCCGCGACCGATCCCGTCGTAGTGGCCGTGAACCTCACGTACATCCAGGGGTGCGCTCCGGATGGCGACAACACGTGGCGGGTGACCAACCCGAGCGCCCTCACCATCCAGGTCTCCTATGCGGCCTACGGCGGGGGCCCCTCGGGCACGATCAGCGCCCCTCCGGGCCAGTCGTTCTTCAGCACCCCGCGCGCAAGCGAGACGATGATCATCACGTGGGGCGGGGGTGCCACGGGGATCGTGGCGGGGTCGCGCACGAAGGCGTCCGGATCGGACCTCACCTGCTTGACCCTCGTCGTTCCGGTCGCCCCGACCGTCGTCGCACCACCGTCGTGCGGGACCTACGGGTCGGTCACGGCGGCGACCACCACGGGCGTGACCTACGTCGTCGAGTTCGACCAGGTCACCGGGGTCTACACGGTGACGGCGACGCCGAAGGCCGGATACCGGTTCGACGGCGACGTGCCGCAGATCCTGTTCGAGGGCAACGCGGGCGCGTACACCAAGTGCCCCGACCTGCCCACCCTCGCTGAGGCCAACCCGAGCTACTCCTTCACTCAGCCGACCTGCACCCTCCCGGGCACCTACACGGTCGGCGGAACCGTCAACGCGGAGTTCATCGAGTGGCGGATGCAGGGATCCAGCACGATCATCCCGCAGGGGACCCCGGTCGCCGTGGGCGGCGCCGTGGCCGTGACCTTGGTCGCGACATCCACCGATCCGATCATGTACACCCTGGTCGACGCGAACAGCGATCCCTGGGTGAACCCGGTGGTGCTGACGTTCGTCACCCCGACCAACTGCGGGAATCAGGGCGGTCAGGGCGGAAAGGGCGGGCAGGGCGGCACGGACCTCCAGCTGGAGACGCTCGCCCTGACGGGCGGCCAGACCGCGGGCCCCCTCGGCGTGCTCGGCGTGTTGAGCCTGCTGGCGATCGGCGGTCTGCTGCTCATCATCCGCCGCCGGATGGAGGCCTGACGCCTTTCCCGGAATTCGCGTGCGCGCGGGCGATGAACAGTACGCTCGGTAACCATGACAACGACAGTCACCACGGCGAAACCCGGATTCATCGCGCTGTACGCCCTCGGATACGTGGGGGCGTTCATCGCGCTGATCACGCCCGTGGCGACGACGTTGGCCCTCAAGGTCGGTGAGCTCGACCCCGCCGGCAAGGAGACGAGCCTCGGACTGATCAGCGCCATCGGGGCGCTCGTCGCGATCATCTCCAACGCGTTGTCCGGCGCCTTGAGCGACCGCACCCGGTCGGGTCTCGGCCGCCGCCGCCCCTGGATCGTCGTCGGGGCTCTCGGGGGTGTCGTCGCCCTCGCGATCGTCGGCTTCGCGCCGACGCTGCTCATCGCCACCCTCGGGTGGGTGCTTGCGCAGCTCACGCTCAACATGGTGCTCGCGGCGCTCCAGGCCCTGCTGCCCGACCAGGTGCCGCTCGAGCAGCGCGCCCGCGTGAGCGCCGTGCTGGGGATCTCCCAGCAGGTCTCCCCCCTGCTCGGCATCGGAATAGCGTTCGGGGTGCAGGCGGCCGGCGGCGGCATCGGCCTGATGTTCCTCGTCCCGGGCATCGTCGGCGCGATCATGCTGCTCGTGCTCGTGGCACGCATCCGGGATGTTCCGCACGAGGAGGCGGGCCCGTTCGTGCTCCGCGAGTTCCTGGCCGCGTTCAGCATCCCGAGGGGCAAGCGCTCCGACTTCGGCTGGGCGTGGTTCGGGCGGTTCTTCGTCATCCTCGGGTTCGCCGTGTACACGACGTATCAGGTCTACTTCATCGGCGATCGACTGGGCGTCACCGGCAGCGACGTCGTTCTGATGCAGCTCTACGCCCTCCTGATCTTCTCCGCCGTGCTCACCGTGAGCGCGATCATCTCCGGTCGCCTCTCGGACCGCACCGGGCGCCGCAAGCCGTTCGTGTTCGCGGCCGCGGCGATCGTGGGGGTCGGTCTCACGATGCTCGCGCTCACGACGACCCTGCCGGCCTTCTTCGCCGCCGCCGCGGTGATGGGGGTCGGAATCGGCTCGTTCTTCGCCGTGGACCTGGCCCTGCTCACCGACGTGCTGCCCGACAAGGAGCGCACCGCGGCGAAGGACATGGGGTTGTTCAACATCGCCAACTCGCTCCCGCAGTCGGTCGCCCCGGCGATCGCTCCGCTCTTCCTCGCGATCGGTGGGGGCGGCAACTACACCGCCCTCTTCATCGCGGGCGGCGTCTTCTGCGTGATCGGAGCGGCGCTCATCGCGCCGATCCGCGCCGTACGCTGAATGGCATGACCGATCTGACCCTGGCCCAGAAGGCGTCGCTCGTCGTGGGCGCCGGGTTCTGGGGCACGGTGCCGGTCGACGCGGCGGGCATCCGCTCGGTGACGCTCGCGGACGGGCCCCACGGCATCCGGCGCCAGCCCGACGGCGGAGACCACCTCGGCCTCGGCGGCAGCCTGCCCGCCACGTGCTTCCCGCCCGCCGCGGGGCTCGCGTCGAGCTGGAACCCCGCGCTCGTCGAGCGGGTCGGCCGGGCTCTCGGCATCGAGGCCCGGGCTCAGGGCGTCGACGTGCTGCTCGGCCCCGGCGTGAACATCAAGCGCGACCCGCGCTGCGGTCGCAATTTCGAGTACTTCGCCGAGGACCCCCTGCTCGCGGGCGAGCTCGGAGGGGCCTGGGTGCACGGCATCCAGTCGACCGGGGTCGGGGCGAGCCTCAAGCATTTCGCGGCCAACAACCAGGAGACCGACCGGATGACGGTGAGCGCCGAGGTCGACGAGCGCACCCTGCGCGAGCTCTACCTCCCCGCCTTCGAGCACATCGTCACACAGGAGCAGCCGTGGACCGTGATGTGCGCGTACAACCGCCTCAACGGCGTGTACGCCGCCGAGAACCGCTGGCTGCTCACCGACGTGCTGCGCGGCGAGTGGGGCTTCCGCGGGCTCGTCGTCTCCGACTGGGGCGCCGTCGACCGGCTCGTGCCATCGATCGCCGCCGGGCTCGATCTGGAGATGCCCGGGCCGCAGCCCGGGAGCGTCGACTCGGTGATCGCTGCCGTGCGGTCGGGTGCTCTGGCCGAGGCCGATCTCGATACGGCGGTCGCGCGGGTTCGGTCGCTCGCCGCGCGGGCCGGCGGGATCGGCGAGCCGTTCGACGTGGACGAGCACCACGCCCTTGCGCGGGAGGCCGCGGCCGAGTCGATCGTGCTGCTGCGCAACGAGGGCGCGCTGCTGCCGCTGGCTCCCGGGGAACGCGTCGCCGTGATCGGCGAGTTCGCGCGCACCCCGCGCATCCAGGGCGCGGGGTCGTCTCAGGTCGAGCCCACGCGCGTGGATGCCGCTCTCGACGCGATCGCCGCCGTCGCCGAGGTCGAGTTCGCCCCGGGGTACCGGCTCGACGGCGCGGATGACCCCGCCCTCGCCCCCGCGGCGGTCGCCCTCGCCGCGCGGGCCGACGCCGTGCTGCTCTTCGTGGGCCTGCCGGCCGGACTCGAGTCGGAGGGCTTCGACCGCACTCATCTCGACCTCCCGGCCGCGCAGGAGCGCCTCATCGAGCAGGTCGCCGCGGCGAATGAACGGGTCGTCGTCATCCTCACCAACGGCGGGGTCGTGAGCCTCGAACCGTGGCACGACTCGGTGCCGGTGATCGTCGAGTCCTGGCTGCTGGGCCAGGCGGGGGGCAGCGCCATCGCGGACGTGCTGTTCGGCCGCAGCGAGCCGTCCGGACGTCTCGCGGAGAGCATCCCGCTGCACCTGACGCACACGCCCAGCTACCTCAACTTCCCCGGCGAGAACGATGTCGTGCGCTACGGCGAGGGGGTCTTCGTGGGGTACCGCTACTACGAGACCGTCGAGCGTGCGGTGCGCTACCCGTTCGGCCACGGGCTCGGCTACACCACGTTCGAGCTCAGCGACCTGCGCGCGTCGCGGCGAGAAGCCTCCGTCACGGTCACCAACACGGGCGACCGCCGCGGCAGCCACGTGGTGCAGTTCTACGTGGCGCCTCCGGCGGGGGCGGTCTCGCGGCCCCGGCGCGAGCTGCGCGCCTTCGAGAAGGTCGCGCTGGAGCCGGGCCAGTCGGTGCGCGTGACCGTGGGGCTGGATGCCCGCGCCTTCGCCCACTGGGACTCCCGCGCCGCGGGCTGGCGCATCCCCGGCGGCGAGTACCTCGTCGAGGTCGGACACTCCGCCCACGACATCGCGCTCGACGCGCCGGTGCGGATGCCGCAGCCTCCGGCACCGCGGCTCTCGCTCGACTCCCGCGTGGAGGAGTTCCTCGCCCACCCCGTCACCGGCCCGCTGTTCGCGCGCGCCGCGAACGGGGCCGAGGAGGGCGGCACCGATCTGCTCGCGATGGTCGCGTCGATGCCGATGCGCCGGCTCATGCGGTTCCCGGGTGTGGGAGACGCGTTCAAGCGCATCGGGGTGCTCATCGCCCTCGCGAACAATCCCCTCGTGCGCACCGTCGCCAGCTGGTTCCAGCGCCGCTAGGGCCGCCCGTCAGAGTCGGGCCACGTACTCGTCCTCGGCGGCGTAGTCGAACCAGGAGTCCGCGCCGTAGCGCTCGACGAGGCGTGGGAAGGCCTCGCGCCACGTGCGCCCGTCGGCGCGGGCGGCGGCCGCGGCATCCACGATCCACTCGATCGCGGGAGCGACCAGCGCGCGATAGGTGCCCTGGGGCATGTAGCCGACCTCGGCCGCGGCACGATCCATCGACAGCACGAACGGGTTCGGAACCGCCCACGGGGAGGTGCCGAGGTCGCCTTGGGCCTCGCCCGGCATCCCGATGATGCAAACCTCCCGGCCGAGCACGTCGAACACGGCCTCCCCGATCTCGCGCACGGTCGGCGCGTTCTCGTCGGCCGCGTTGAGCACGCGCGTTCCCGGGCGTTCGGCGCACAGGCGCACGAGCTCCGCGATCGTCGCGGTGGAGGTCGTGCCGAAGCGGCTGAGGCCGTCGTAGGCGAGCACGACGTGCGGCCGCTCGTCGAGTGCGCGCTTGACGAAGAACCATTCCCGCAGGAATGCGCCGTGCGGTCCGTGGATGGCCTGCGGGCGCAGGATGCTCACCGGCAGGTCGGGCGTGGCGAGGAGCACGCGCTCCATCGCCGCCTTGAGCGGCGAGTAGGTCTGCTCCGCGTTGTCGATCGTCGGCTCGGACTCGGTCACCGGCTCCGGGAAGACCGGGAAGTCATCGTCGCCGGTCGCGATGTCGAGGTAGGTGCCGTTCGTGCCCAGGTACACGGATGCCGTGGAGATCACCACGAGCGAGCCCACCCTCCCGGCCAGCCCCGCCAGTTGCGCGCCGTGGTCGGGAGTGAACGCGACGGTGTCGAGCACGAGGTCGTGGCCATCGGCCTCGAGCATCACGTGCGCCGTGTCCTGCCGGTCGAGCGGGATGCTCGTCACGCCGTGCGGCGCTGCCCCCTCGGTGCGCGAGCCGACCGTGACCTCCCACCCGGCATCGCGGAGTCGCTCGGCGGTCGCCCACCCGATCTGCCCGGTGCCGCCGATGATCAGTGCCGTGCGCGCCATGGGTCCACGCTAGCCCTGCGCCCGCGCCCGCCACTCCCGCTGGAGGATCGCGTAGACACCGGTGTCCGCCCAGGCACCCTTGAAGAACAGGTCCTCCACGAAGTGCGCCTCGGCGCGCATCCCCAGTCGGAGGCAGAGCGCCACGCTCGCGTCGTTGCGCGGGTCGAGTTCCGCCGTCACGCGGTGGAGGTCGAGCGCCCCGAACGCGACGTCGAGGAGCGCGACCGCTGCCTCGAACGCGTAGCCCTGGCCCTGGTGTTCGCGACGCAACGCCCAGCCGATCTCCGCCGCCGCATTCTCGACGCTCTTGAGCACGAAGTACATCGTGCCGATGACCGTCGTGCCGCCGCCCGGGAGCGCGAGCTCCATCGCCGGTTGGATGAAGTCGCCGTCGCCGGCGAGGGTCGTCGCCGCGGCCAGCTCGGGCAGGCGCGCGGCAACCTCGTCCCGGCTGCGAGGCTCGAACAGCTGGTACCGCACCACCTCGGGGTCGGACTGCAGCGCGTGCAGGTCGTCGAGATCGCCCTCGCGGGGAGGGCGCAGCACCAGCCGTTCGGTCGTCAGCGGGTCGAACGTCCACGGGGGCGGGGTCACGTCGGTCACCCTACATTCCCCTCGCGGCATGGTCTACGGGCAGAAGCGTTCACCTCGCAGGACTATCGTTGAGGTCACAACGCCTCACGAACGGAGAGCACCATGAAAGGCAAGATCCTCCTGGTGGTCGGACTGGGCATCGGCTACGTGCTGGGCACTCGCGCCGGTCGCGAGAAGTACGACCAGATGAAGGCCACCGCGCTGAAGTTCTGGAACGACCCGCGCGTGCAGAAGCGCGTCGACGACGCACAGGACTTCGTCAAGGACAAGGCACCCGACGTGGCGGAGTTCTTCGCCGACGGCGCCAAGAAGGTCGTCTCCCAGGTCTCGGGGTCGAAGGCGGCGCCCAAGCCCCGCACGACGACCGCCCCGAAGACCACCCCCGCGAAGTAGCACGCCGTGTCCGCCGTGCCGCCTCGGCCGAAGCGCTCGCTGTTCGGGCTCATCGGCGACCTGCCGCGCCTGTTCGTCGATCAGGTGCGCAACGAGATCGAGCTCCTCAAGAAGGAGATCCTCGACAAGATCAAGCACGCTGGCATCGGCATCGGGCTGCTGGTCGGGGCGGGCGCGTTCGCGTTCTTCTTCGCGGGCGTGCTCACGGCCGCCGGCATCCTCGGCCTTGCCGTCGTGCTGCCCACGTGGGCCGCGGCCCTCATCGTGGCGGGCGCGCTGCTGCTCATCACGGTGATCCTCGCGCTCGCGGGCATCGCGCAGCTGCGCAGCAGCACTCCGGCGACGCCGGAGCAGACCATCACCAACATCAAGAAGGATGTCCAGGTGATCAAGGGCATCGGAAAGCGGGAGACATCATGAGCGATTCCATCGAGAGCAAGATCGCCAGCACGCGTGCCCAGCTGGGCGAGACGCTCGACGCGATCGAGGACAAGCTGAACCTGCCCAAGCAAGCCTCCGAGCTCGCCGGACGGGTCAAGTCCTCCTACCAGACCAACCCCGTGCCGTGGATCATCGGCGCGACGGTCGCCGCCGTCGCCGTCGCGGGTCTCATCGCGTGGGCGATCCTCAGCGACGACGACTGATCCTCGCTCAACGATTCGCGGTGCAGCCCCGGCACGGGGCAGGATAGGCAAATGGCAGCCAAACCACTCGGCGGCCTCCGCGTGCTCGTTCCCCGAGGCGGAAAGTGGGGGGACGGCGTCGCGGCGACCCTCCGCAGCTACGGTGCCGTGCCCGTCATCGCGCCGATGATCAACTTCGCGAGCGCCGACGACGGTCCGGCCCTCGCGAACGCCCTGCACGAGCTCCAGGACGGCCAGTACGACTGGCTCGTGATCACCAGCGCGACGACCGTCGACGTGTTCATGGGGCAGGGCGTCGCCATTCCCTCGAGAACGCGAGTCGCCGCCGTGGGCGAGACGACCGCCGCGGCCCTCCAGCTCGCGGGATACCGCGTCGATTTCACCCCGCAGGGCGACAACACGGCCCGGGGCCTCGTGAAGGAGTGGCCGGATCTCGACGCCGGCCGCGTGCTCGTTCCCCAGTCCGAGGTGGCCGAACCCAATCTCGTCGCAGGCCTCGCCGCGCTCGGTCTCGACGTACGGTTCATCGCGGCCTACCGCACGGTGGGCGTCCCCGTGTCCGACGCGGTGCGGGCGGACGTCGCATCCGGCCGGATCGGGGCCATCCTCGTGAGCTCCGGCAGCGTTGCGCGCCAGATCGCGGCCCAGCTCGCCCCGCTCCCCGAGGCCACCGTCGTCGCGTGCATCGGCCCGCGCACCGCCTTCGACGCCCGCGCGGCGGGACTGGGCGTCGATGTCATCGCGGAGGACCGGTCGGCCGATTCGCTCGTGGCGGCGCTCGTGGAGCACGCCCGCCTCGCGCCGCCTAGCGGCGCGTGAGACGCACGATCGGGGTGCGGCGAGCGATCTTGTCCTGGTAGGCCTGGAACCCGGGCATCACCGAGATCAGCCGCGGCCAGAGGGACTCGCGCTCGGCGTCCGGGACGACCTCGGCTCGCACCGGGATCGTCTCACTGCCGTACTCGATGACGGTGTCGGGGTGCGCGAGGAGGTTGTGGTACCAGGCCGGATGCTCGGGGGCCCCGCCCTTCGAGGCCACGATGAGCAGGTCATCCCCGTCGGGCAGGGCCGCGAGCGGGCTCACGCGTTCGATCCCGGACTTCGCCCCCGTGTGATGAAGGAGCACGAGCGACGTCGCGGCGAACGGCCCGCCGACGCGGCCCGAGTTCGCGCGGAACTCCGCGATGATCCGTTCGTTGAAATCGCTCATGCGGTGGTCAGCGCCGCGGCGAGCAGAATGATTCCCACGAGCGGCAGCGTGCCTTGCACGAGGGCGGCGCGGAACAGCTTCGGCGAGCTCACGAGGAGCACGAGCGCGGCGGCGACCATGCTCCCGGCCGCGAGGAAGATGAGGGCCGCCCCGGCGGCGGTCGAGCCCGTGACGATGAGCAGGACGCCGACGCCCGCGCCGATCGCGAGGAAGAGGTTGTAGAAGCCCTGGTTGAACGCCATCGGCTTCAAGGTCACGGCCTCCTCCTCGGTGCGCACGCCGAAGGTGCGGCGGGTGGAGGCCCGCGTCCAGAGCAGGCTCTCGAGCGCGAAGATGTAGACGTGGATGAGGGCGGCGAGCCCCACGAGCACGAGCGAGACGATGGTGAGCGCGGTCATCCCGTCAGTGTGGCACCGATTGCGACTCAGCCGAAGAGCACGGCGGCTTCGTCGTAGCGTTCCTGCGGCACGGTGTTGAGCTGGCCGAGGGCCTCCTCGAAGGCCACGTGCGTGATCGTGGTGCCGCGCAGCGCCACCATCCGGCCCCAGTGGCCGTCCTTCACGGAGTCGACCGCGGCCATGCCGTAGCGGGTGGCGAGAACGCGGTCGTAGGCGGTCGGCGTGCCGCCGCGCTGGATGTGCCCGAGCGTGGTCGAGCGCGTCTCGATGCCTGTGCGAGCCTCGATCTCGGGCGCGAGCATGTCGCCGATGCCGCCGAGTCGGGGACGCCCGAAGGCGTCGAGTCCGCGCTCGCTGTGCGCGTCATCCATCGTGTCGAGTTTGAAGCCCTCGGCGACGACGATGAGCGGGGCGCGACCGCGCGAGCGGGCCGAGTCCACCCACTCGACGATCTGGTCCATGCTCGTCTTCTGCTCGGGGATGAGGATCGCGTGGGCGCCGGCCGCCATGCCCGAATGGAGCGCGATCCAGCCGACGTGGCGGCCCATGACCTCGGCGATCATGCACCGGCCGTGCGAGTCGCCCGTCGTGCGGAGGCGGTCCATCGCCTCAGTCGCGATCTGCGTGGCGGTGTCGAAGCCGAACGTGTAGTCGGTCGCGGAGAGGTCGTTGTCGACCGTCTTGGGCACGCCCACGATCTTGATTCCGGCATCCGTGAGGCGCTTGGCGGCCGCGAGGGTGCCCTCGCCGCCGATCGCGATGATCGAGTCGATTCCGAGGCGCTCCATGTTCTCGCGCACCCGGTCGGGCCCGCCGTCGCCCTCGAAGGGATTGGTGCGGCTCGTGCCGAGGATCGTGCCGCCCTGCTTGCCGATGCCCTGGATGTCCTTGCGCTCGAGCGGCATGATGTCGCCCTGCACGACTCCGCGCCAGCCGTCCTTGAAGCCGACGAACTCCTCGTTGTAGACCTTGATGCCCTTGAGGACGGCACCGCGGATGACCGCGTTGAGGCCGGGGCAGTCGCCGCCACTGGTGAGGATTCCGATGCTCATGCGTACTATCTTGCCGTGTTCCGATCGACTGCTCGTTCGGGGGGCGGGACACGGTCCCGCAGGCGTGGTGCAACGAGCCCTGTGACCACTAGAGTCGTGCCGCGCGGCAGAAATGCGGCCGCATTTCTGGAGGAAACCCAATGACTGACGCAGCTCCCGCCCCGGCCCCGGCGGCCCCCGCAGCAGTTCCCGGCAAGACCCTCGGCGTCGTCGCCATCTTCGTCTCGATCTTCTTCTCGGTGATCGGCATCATTCTTGGCTTCGTGGCCCGGAGCCAGTCCAAGAAGGCTGGATTCAAGAACGGCGCGGCAACGGCGGCGATCGTGATCGGGTTCATCGTGCTCGCACTGCAGATCATCCTGCCGATCACGCTGGGTGCGACCCTCTTCTCGGCCTGCAACGGACTCGAGCCGGGCACCTACACGCTCGACAACGGCGCCACCCTCACCTGCGGCTAGGCCTCAGACCATGACGAACGGCGCTCTCCGATCCGGGGAGCGCCGTTCGCGTCTTCGGGAGTATTCATGACCATCCTCAACGGAGTGCCGATCGACCCGCCCCCGGGCTCCCGCCCGCAGGGCCCCCGTGCGCCCGAGCCCACCCCGACGGCGAGCGCCGACTCCCAGGCGGTCGGCGGCATCGCGGGAATCGCCTCGGTCATCCTCGCGTTCACGGTGCCGCCCGCCGGCATCGTCGTCGGCGCGATCGCGCTCCATCAGGCGCGCAAGGGCGGCTATCGCAACGTGCTCGGCCGCGTGGGCGTTATCGCCGGGATCGTCATGACGCTCGTCTCGATCGCGCTGACGGTGCTGGTGATCTGGCTCGCGGCGCCGGTCTTCATCGATCTGGTGCAGTTCTGCAACGAACGCGGGAACGGCATCTTCATCGAGGACGGCGTGACCTACCGCTGCAACGTGTGATCGGTGCCCCCGGGTAGTCTCGGCGCATGACTGCGAGCGTGACGGATGCCCCCGCCGCCGTCACGACCTACGCCCCCGCCGATCCCGTGAGCCTGTCGGCCACGCTCGGGCCACTGCGGCGGGGGACCGGTGATCCCACCTTCCGAACCGACCCCACCGGAGTGTGGCGCACGCTCCGCACCCCCGACGGCCCGGCGACCCTCCACCTCGCCCGCACCCCGCACGGGATCGACGCGCGGGCCTGGGGTCCGGGCGCCGCGTGGGCGATCGACGGGGTGCCCGAGCTCCTCGGCGAGGGCGATGACTGGGCGGGGCTCGACGTCGGCGGCACACCGCTCCTGGCCGAGTCGTGGCGTCGACGGCCCGGCCTGCGGCTCACCCGCACCCGGCAGGTGTTCGAGATGATGACCGCGGCGATCCTCGAGCAGAAGGTCACCGGTGTGCAGGCGCGCTCATCGTGGCGCTGGCTGCTCGCGCGGCACGGCGACCCCGCCCCGGGGCCGGCGCCCGAGGGGATGCGGGTGTTCCCCGCGGCCGAGGTCTGGCGCCGTATCCCGTCGTGGGAGTGGCATCGGGCCGGCGTGGGGCCGGATCGCTCGGCCGCGATCCTGCGGGCGGCGGGGGTCGCGGCATCCCTCGAGCGCACGCTCGCGCGCGGGCGGGGCGGACCGGACGTCGAGCGCGCGCTGCGCAGCATCCCGGGCGTCGGGGTCTGGACCGCGGCCGAGACGATGCAGCGCGCCCACGGCGACCCGGACTCGCCGAGCGTGGGCGACTACCACCTCCCGGCGCTCGTCGGCTGGGCCCTCGTGGGCGAGCCCGTGGATGACGCGGGGATGCTCGAACTCCTCGCCCCGTGGGCGGGCCACCGGCACCGCGTCGTGCGGTTGATCGAGCTGAGCGGCGTCGAGAAGCCGCGATTCGGGCCGAGGGCGACGATCCAGGATCACCGCGGGCACTAGCCGGGCGCTGTCGCTGGGACTGCGGCCCACCTCCACGCGTGCCTGGCCACCCGGCCCGCATCCCCCGCAGCCCGACCACGCCGTCCGTCTCCCCTGAGGCCTGGCACCCGGCCGCATCTCTGGCGGAGACCACCGGGCCGTGGGCGACCTGCCCGGCGTTCTGGCGGATCAGGACGATCTCTCGACGTCAAGACAACGTCCTGATCCGCCAGAACGATCGGCCAGAGCAACCCGTCCTCCTCAGAACCTCAGTTATCGAGCTCGCCCGGCGGCAGGCCGACCGCTGCCGGAGAAAAGCTCCAAAGGCACCGCAGCGATGCCCGAGCGAGTTGTGGGCGCACTCAAGGCTCGCCCGAGAGAACGCCCGAGCGCACTACCCTGACGCGGTGCACCTGATCTTCCGGACCATCTACCACCTGTTCCGCAGTCGCCGTCGGCCGCCGCTGGGGATGCGCGACGTCAGCCGCGTTCCGATGCGCGTGCTGCCGACCGACCTCGACATCCTCGGCCACATGAACAACGGCGTCTACCTGTCGATCATGGATCTCGGCCGCATGGACCTCATGATCCGGGAGGGCTTCTGGGCGAAGCTGCGCGCCGAGAAGATGTATCCGGTCATGGTGAGCGAGACGATCACGTTCCGCCGGTCGCTGCACCCCTGGGAGCACTTCATCCTCGAGACCCGCGTGATCGGCGTGGATGAGAAGGCCGTCTACGTGGAGCAGCGCTTCGTGATCGACGGCGAGATCGCCGCGCAGGCGATGACCCGCGCGCGCTTCCTCCAGGCCGACTCCGGCACCGTCTCGATCGAGCGGCTCTCGGAGCTCGCCGGCACGGACCTCCGCGACCACCCGGTGCCCGCGTGGGCGCTCGAGTGGGCTGCCGCGGTGGCGCTGCCCGCCCGCCGCGACGCCGCGCCGAGCGTCTGGGAGGACTGACTCAGCTCGGCGGCCAGGCCACGGGGTCGCCGTCCATCGCGAGCCGCTCGTAGTAGGGGCGCTGGGTGGGCGCGTAGTCGGATTCGCGGGGAGCGGCGTGGCCCTCGATCCCGGCGACGAGCCGGTCGAGCCGGAACTCCCAGAGCGGCCCGCGGGCCCCGGCCTCACGCCAGCCCGGCAGGCGCTCGCGGAGAAAGACGACGGTCGCGCCATCCGCCTCGACGAGGGAGAGGGTCGTGATCTCGTCGATGATGACGCGGTCCCCGTCGCGTTCCACGACGGATGCGGGAGCCCCGAGCCAGGACTTGCGCCGGGATGCCGTGGTGAGCCACGAACGCACGGTCGCGGCATCCACCGGGATCGATCGCTCGAGCAGCAGTTCCAGCCCTCGCGCGTCCCGCGCGATGCGACCCGTCGCCTGCACCATGGGGCGAGCCTAGTCCGCCTCGAGCACCGCCATCGCGGCGTTGTGGCCGCCGATCGCGCTGACGCCACCGCCGCGCTGAGCGCCCGCCCCGCAGAGCAGGATGCGCGGATGCCGCGTCGCCACTCCCCAGCGCTGCGCCGGGGTCGCGAGCTCCGCGTCGTCCTCGGCGAAGGGCCACGAGAGGGGCGCATGGAAGATGTTGCCGCCGGGGAGGCCGAGGGCGTGCTCGAGGTCGAGGGTCGTCTTGGTCTCCACGGTAGGGCGACCGTCGGCATCCGTGAGCAGCAGCGACTCGATCGGCTCGGCGAGCACGCTGTCGAGCGAGGCGAGCACTGCGGCCTGCAACTCCGCGCGCCGCGCGTCGTTCGTCGCCTCGGTCACGAGCCGGTCCGGCGCGTGCAGGCCGAACACGGTGAGGGTGTGGGCCCCGGACTCGCGCAGCTCGGGGCTCAGGATGGTCGGATCGGTGAGCGAGTGGCAGTAGATCTCGCATGGCAGGGGGTCAGGGATGCCGCCGGCCGCCGCCGTGTCGTAGGCCGTCTGCAGCTGGGTCCACGTCTCGTTGATGTGGAAGGTGCCGCCGAACGCCGCCGCCGGATCGACCGTCGAGTCCTTGAGGCGAGGGAGGCGCGAGAGCAGGAGATTGACCTTGACCTGGGCTCCCTCGACCGCAGGACCCGTCGGTGAGGTCTCGCCGAGCTCGACCCGCGGGAGGAGGGATTCCAGCACGGCCGGCGCCACGTTGGCGAGCACCCAGGTCGCCCCGAGCCGTCGCTCTTCGCCGCCCCGCACATAGGTCACCTCGCCGTCGGGCGTGATCTCCGTCACCTCGGCCCCGGTGAGCAACTCGGCTCCGGCAAACCTCGCGGCCCGAGCCAGTTCGCCGGTCACCGCGCCCATGCCGCCGACCGGAACGTCCCAGTCCCCCGTGCCGCCGCCGATCACGTGATACGCGAAGCAGCGGTTGCCCGCGAGGGTGGGGTCGATGTTGGGGGCGAACGTGCCGATGAGCGCGTCGGTGAGCACGACGCCGCGCACGACATCGCCGAAGAACGTGCGCTCGATCGTCTCGCCGATCGGCCGCTCGATGAGATCGCGCCAGAGGGCGTCATCCCCCACGGCGGCGCGGGCCTCGGCGCGCGTGAGCAGCGGCTCGGTGACCGTGGGGAACAGCGCCCGCGCCAGCCGCGCCGTGCCGTCGTAGAAGCTCGACCAGGCCGACGCGTCGGCGCCGAGGGCGTGGGCGGTCGCGGCGGCATCCGCGTTGTCCACGAGCACCCCGCGATCGGTGCCTGGCTCGGGCGTGTAGCTGGAGTATCGCCGCCGCGCGAGGGTGATCTCGAGCCCGAGGTCCCGGATGACGCGGGCGGGCAGCAACGAGACGAGATACGAGTACCGCGACAGCCGAGCATCCACCCCTGCGAAGGCGGGAGCGGAGATCGCGGCACCCCCGAGCACGTCGAGCCGCTCGAGCACGGTGACGCGCTTGCCCGCGAGCGCGAGGTAGGCGGCCGCGGCGAGGCCGTTGTGCCCGCCGCCCACGATCACGACGTCGCGCCGGGTCGAGTGGTCAGGCATCGACGGCCCCCGTCACCTCGTCGCACAGGGGCGGAGCGATCGCGCCGAGCACGCGGTGCGAGATCTGGAGCAACTGGGCCTGCTCCGATTCGTCGAGCAGATCGAGGAAGTACTCGCGCACGACCTCGGTGCGGTCCGTGATTGCGGCGACCACCGAGCGCGTGCCCTCCGGGGTGATCGTGAGCCAGACGCCGCGAGCGTCGTCGTCGCACTCCTCGCGCGCCACAAGCCCCCGCGACTCCATCCGGGTGAGCTGGTGGGAGACGCGGCTCTTCTCCCAGTCGATGAGGTCGGCGATGCGGCCGGCCCTCAGCCGGTGACCGGGCTCCTCGTGCAGGGCGAGGAGGATCTCGAAGTCGGCGGTGGAGATGCCCGCGTCGGCGTTCAGGCGACGCTCGAGCGTCACGTCGAGCTGGCGGCGCATGTGGCGGAACGTCATCCACACATCACGCTCGCGATCGGTGAGGGCACGCGTCATCGCCCCAGTGTAGGCCCGGGATTGAAGAGGATTCCTGCGTGGATGCCCCTCCAGACGCACGAGTCCGGCGCTCAGCGGCGGTCTTCGCCGGATGCGCGCGGTTAGGCTCTCTCCATGCTGTCGCCGGAGTCCGAGCCGAACCCGTCCGCCGCCGGCCCGCTCGCGCCGCAGACCCTCGCGACGGTGCGACGCTGGCTCACCGAGAGCACCGGCGTGCGCCCGGATGCCGCCGCCGCCCGCCTCGCCGGTCTGCTCAAGGACCCGAAGGGGCTCGACTTCACCCTCGGATTCGTCGACCGGGTGGTGCGCCCCGAGGACGTGCGCGTCGCGGGCCGCAACTTCGAGCGGCTGAGTCACGCGATCCCCGCGTTCCTGCCCTGGTACCTGCGCTTCGCGATCGTGGTCGGCGGCGGGTTCGCGCCGCTGCTGCCCTGGGTCATCGTGCCGATCGCGCGCTGGGTGCTGCGCCGGATGGTGCGGCACCTCGTCATCGACGCCACCCCCACTCGACTCACCAAGACCCTCGCCCGGTTGCGATCGGACGGACTGCGACTCAATCTCAACCTGCTCGGGGAGGCCGTGCTCGGCGACGAGGAGGCCGCTCGTCGGCTGGAGGGCACCCGCGAACTGCTCGAGCGCGACGACGTGGACTACGTCTCGATCAAGGTGTCGTCGGTCGCGAGCCAGCTGTCGATGTGGGCCTTCGACGAGATGGTCGAGAAGGTCGTCGCGCGCCTCACGCCGCTCTACGAGTACGCGGCGGCGTCGCCGACTCCCAAGTTCATCAACCTCGACATGGAGGAGTACCGCGACCTCGACCTCACCGTCGCGGTGTTCGAGCGACTGCTCGACCAGCCCCGGCTGCGTGGCCTCGAGGCGGGAATCGTGCTGCAGGCGTATCTGCCCGACGCCCTCGGGGCGCTCCAGGGGCTCACGGCGTGGGCGACCGAGCGTCGGGCCGGCGGTGGTGCGGGCATCAAGGTGCGCGTCGTCAAGGGGGCCAACCTCGCGATGGAGCACGTCGACGCGACGATGCACGACTGGCCGCTGGCCACGTGGGGCACCAAGCAGGAGACCGACACCAACTACAAGCGCGTGCTCGACTGGGCGATGACGCCCGAGCGCACCGCCGCGGTGCGGCTCGGCGTCGCCGGACACAACCTCTTCGACGCGGCCTGGGCCTGGCTGCTCGCGGGGCAGCGCGGCGTCGCCGACCGGGTCGAGTTCGAGATGCTCGCGGGCATGGCCACCGGTCAGGCGGATGCCGTGGCCCGCGATGTCGGCGGCCTCCTGCTCTACACGCCCGTCGTGCACCCGAAGGAGTTCGACTCGGCGATCAGCTACCTCGTTCGTCGCCTCGAGGAGAACGCGAGCCCGGAGAACTTCATGTCGGGCGTCTTCGAGCTGGCGACGGATGACGCGATCTTCGCGCGCGAGTCCGACCGGTTCCTCGCCTCCCTTGCCGCCCTCGACGAGTCGGTGCCCGAACCCCACCGCCTGCAGAACCGCTCCGGCGTGCTCGAGGTCGCGCCCCCGTCCGGCTTCCGCAACGAGCCCGACACCGATCCGTCGATCGCGATCAACCGCGCGTGGGCCCGGCGCGTGCTCGAGCGCAGCGCCGACTCGCGGCTCGGGCAGGGCACGATCGCGCTCGCTGAGGTCACCGACGCGACGGTGCTCGAGCAGCGGATCCGGGCGGCGGCCGGCGCCGGCGACGCGTGGGGCGCACGGTCCGTGGGCGACCGCTCCTGCATCCTGCACGACGCCGGCGACGTGCTTGCCGCCTTCCGCGGACGGCTCGCCGAGGTCATGGCCAGCGAGACCGGCAAGACGATCGCCGAGGGCGACGTGGAGGTGAGCGAGGCGATCGACTTCGCCCACTACTACGCGGACCGCGCGCTCGAACTCGACGTCGTGGAGGGGGCGACCTACCTGCCGCCGCGGCTGACCGTCGTCACCCCGCCGTGGAACTTCCCCGTGGCGATCCCCGCGGGCTCCGTGCTCTCCGCGCTCGCCGCGGGCAGCGCCGTGATCATCAAGCCCGCGCCGCAGGCCCGCCGCAGCGCGGCCGTGATGGTGGAGGCGCTCTGGGAGGCGGGGGTTCCGCGCGACGTGCTCGTGCTCGTCGATCTCGAGGAGGGCGCCCTCGGCCGCCAGCTCGTGAGTCACCCGGAGGTCGACCGCGTCATCCTCACCGGCTCGTGGGAGACCGCGGCCCTGTTCCGCTCCTGGCGCGCCGACCTGCCCCTGCTCGCGGAGACGAGCGGCAAGAACGCGATCATCGTCACCCCGAGCGCCGACCTCGACCTCGCGGTCGGGGATGTCGTGCGCAGCGCCTTCGGGCACGCCGGCCAGAAGTGCTCGGCCGCGTCGCTCGTGATCCTCGTCGGGTCGGTCGGGCGCAGCGAACGCTTCGAGCGCCAGCTCGCGGATGCCGTGCGCACCCTGCGCGTGGGCTACCCCCAGCAGTCGGAGGCCCAGATGGGCCCCCTCGTGGAGCCGGCGTCGGGCAAACTCCTGGCCGCCCTCACGACGTTGGACGAGGGCGAGCGCTGGGTCGTCAAGCCCCGCCCCCTCGACGAGTCCGGCCGCCTGTGGAGCCCGGGGGTGCGCGCAGGCGTGGCCGCGGGCAGCACGTTCCACCTCACCGAGTACTTCGGGCCGGTGCTCGGCATCATGACCGCGGCGACGCTCGACGAGGCCATCGCCCTGCAGAACGCGGTGGCCTACGGGCTGACGGCCGGCATCCACTCGCTCGACACTCGCGAGGTGGCACACTGGCTCGACACCGTGGAGGCGGGCAACCTCTACGTCAACCGCGGCATCACGGGCGCGATCGTGCGTCGCCAGCCGTTCGGTGGCTGGAAGCGGTCCACCGTCGGCACCGGAGCCAAGGCCGGGGGCCCCAACTACGTGCTCACCCTCGGGCGCTGGGCCCCGGTGGAGGTCGAGCCCGAGAACAACCTCGTGATCTCGGGTCTCTCGCGCCGGGTCGCCTCGGTCGTCAAGCGCGCACAGGGTGGCCTCGACTTCGAGGCGTTCGACCGGGTGCGCCGGGCCGCGGAGAGCGACGAGCGCGCGTGGGTGGACGAGTACGGCACGGCACGGGATGTCTCGGCCCTCGGCGTGGAGCGCAACGTGTTCCGCTACCGTCCGGCGCCCGTCACGATCCGACTCTCCGATGGCGCGCCGCTCGGCCACCTCGTGCGCCTCATCGCCGCCGCCTCCCTCACGCAATCGCCGATCACGATCAGCACGTCGGTGCCCCTGCCGACGCCGCTCGTGGAGTCGTTCCACGAGCCGCTGCCCGCGGCTCTCGTCGCGGACATCGTCGTCGAGTCGGATGTGGCCTGGTTGGCGAGGGCCCCACGGCTCACCGGCCGGGTGCGCCTGATCGGCGGCGACCCCCACGCGCTCGCGGAGGCCGTGGGCGGGTCACCGGATGTCGCGATCCACGCAGGCCCGGTGACGACCTCGGGGCGCCTCGAGCTGCTGCCGTTCCTGCGCGAGCAATCGGTGTCGGTCACGGCCCACCGGTTCGGCAACCCCGACCGCGACTTCCTCACTCTGCCGATCTGAGCCTGCCGAACCGAGCCCGCCGAACCGGGCCGCCGGTAGCGTGGGGGCATGATCCCCTCGCTCCCGCTCAACGACGGTCACCGCATCCCCCAGCTCGGGCTGGGCACCTACGGACTGTGGAAGGAGGAGGGCTCCGCCCTCGTCGCCACGGCGATCGAGCTCGGTTATCGGCACCTCGACACGGCGGCCCGCTACGAGAACGAGGATGCCGTGGGCGAGGGCATCCGACGGGCCGGCATCGACCGCGAGCTGCTGTTCGTCACCACGAAGCTGGACGGACCCTTCCAGGGCGAGGATCGTGCCGTCGCGGGGCTCGCGGCATCCCTCGACCGCCTCGGGCTCGACCACGTCGACCTGCTGCTGATCCACTGGCCGCTGCCCCAGCGCGACCAGTACGTCTCGACGTGGCGCACGTTCGAGCGACTGATGGCGGAGGGCCTCACCCGGTCCATCGGCGTCTCGAACTTCAAGGCCGCCCACCTCGACCGCCTCGCCGCCGAGACGGGCACTGTGCCCGCGGTGAACCAGATCCAGCTCAATCCGGAGGTGCCCCGCGAGGCCGAGCGCGCCGACCACGACCGGCGCGGCATCGTCACCGAGTCCTACTCCCCGTTCGGAGGCGGCGGGGCGCCGCTGCTGGATTCCGCGGAGATCGTCGCGATCGCCCGGCGCCACGCGGTGACACCGGCTCAGGTGGTGACGCGCTGGCACGTGCAGAACGGGCTCGTGGCGATCCCCAAGTCGGGCAACGCCGCGCGGATGGCGGCCAACCTCGACGTGTTCGAGTTCGAGCTGACTCCCGAGGATCTCGCGTCGATCGCGACCCTCGCGAACCCGTCCGCGGCGAACGACTCCGACGTCGTGGGTCACTGACCCGGCCGGTCACCGACCCGGCGTCACCGACCCAGGGTCACCGCGCCAGGGTCACCGCGCCAGGGCGGTCCTGACGAACTCGACCGCCTGATCGGCCGGGATGCCGAGGCGGCGGGCCCGGTCCGCGTAGTCGCTCGCGGCGAGCTGGAGGGACGCCTCCGGACTGTCCTGGGCGCTCACGACGGTGCCGTTGCGCCCCCGCGTCTCGAGCACGCCGTCCTGCTCGAGCAACCGGTAGACGCGCGCCACCGTGTACGGGGCCACGCCGAGCGAGTCGGCGAGCTGGCGCACGGGGGGCAGCTTGGTCCCCGCGATGAGGGTGCCCGCCTTCACCTGCTCCAGGATCTGGGTGCGCAGCTGCTCGTAGAGGGTGACCGAGGAGTCGTGATCGACGGTGAACATGCGGCTAAAGGCTCCGTTCATTCAACCGGGGAGGCGCAGCCTCCCCGGCGCTGGCGTCGCGCGATTGCGATGCAATCGCCATGGCTCCAGCGCGCTCAGTCATGGGTGCGGTGGATCAATCGCGAGAGCACGATCGCACTGCGGGTGTGGTCCACGTTGGGGGCGATGCGCACCTTCTCGAGCGCGATCTCGAGCGAGGCGATGTCCCGCGAGCGCATGTGCACGATCGCGTCGGCCGATCCCGTGACGGTGCCGGCATCCACAACCTCGGGAACGCCGGAGAGGATGCGCTTGAGCTCCTCGGGGGCGACCGTGCCCCGGCAGAAGAGCTCCACGTAGGCTTCGGTGGCCATCCCGTCGACGGCGGGGTCGACCTGGATCGTGAAGCCGCGGATGACGCCGTCGGCGACCAAGCGGTCGACGCGGCGCTTGACGGCGGAGGCGGAGAGTCCGATGACCTCGCCGATGTCGCCGTAGCCGGCACGGGCATTTTGGCGCAGGAGATCGATGATCCCGTAGTCAAGACTGTCCATCGGAGCATTCTATGGCGGAAACGTGTGTCAGGCCACCCTCAAACGCACGTTCCGTGCGCCTCACGCTCTGACAGTGCGGATCGGTGCGTGTGAGACTGGACTGATGACCCTGACCGACGCCGCCCCGACCCAGCCGGGCCGCACCGCCCGTCACCGCTCGGTGCTGATGTGCCGCCCCGAGCACTTCACCGTGGTCTACCGGATCAATCCGTGGATGGACCCGCAGCTGCCGACCGACACCGCCCTCGCCGTGCGCCAGTGGGAGGTGCTCCACCAGACCTACCTCGACCTCGGTTTCGACGTGCAGCTCATCGACCCCGTGGTCGGGTTGCCCGACATGGTCTATGCGGCGAACGGCGGGTTCGTCCTCGACAACATCGCCTACGGCGCGAGCTTCACCTACGCGGAGCGCCAGCCGGAGGGGCCGGCCTACATGGACTGGTTCCGGGCCAACGGCTTCGACGTGCGGGTTCCCGCCGAGATCAACGAGGGCGAGGGCGACTTCCTTCTCGTCGGCGACGTCATCCTCGCCGGCACGGGGTTCCGCAGCGCGTCGAACAGCCACGAGGAGGTCGCGACGATCTTCGGTCGCGACGTGGTGACCCTCACGCTGATCAACCCGAGCTTCTACCACCTCGACACCGCGATCGCGGTGCTCGACGACGAGAACATCGCCTACCTGCCGAGCGCGTTCGACGACGCCTCCCTCGCGGTGCTGCGCGAGCGCTTCCCGGATGCCGTGATCGTCACCGAGGAGGATGCCGCGGTGCTCGGCCTCAATTCGTTCAGCGACGGCTACAACGTGGTGATCGCCTCCCGCGCGAAGGACTTCGAGCGTCAGCTGCGCGAGCGCGGCTACAACCCGATCGGCGTCGACCTCTCCGAGCTGCTGCTCGGCGGCGGCGGCGTCAAGTGCTGCACGCTGGAGCTGCGCCGATGAGCGAGGGGACGGCTGGCGGCCCGATCGCGGGCTCCCGCCCAAAGATGCCCGCCGAACCCCGGAGCCCGCAATCGGGCCGCCAGCCTGGGAACTGGATAAAGCAGGAAGACGCCTATCTGACTCACAACTACCACCCGCTGCCCGTCGTCGTCGCGTCCGGGGAGGGGGCCTGGGTGACGGATGTCACGGGTCGCCGCTACCTCGACTGCCTCGCCGCGTATTCCGCGGTGAACTTCGGCCACGGGCATCCGGCCCTCATCGCCGCGGCGAAGGAGCAGCTCGACCGCATCACGCTCACGAGCCGCGCGTTCCACAACGACCAGCTCGGGCCGTTCGCCGCCGCGCTCGCGGCGCTCGCGCACAAGGACATGGTGCTGCCGATGAACACGGGCGCCGAAGCCGTCGAGTCCGGCGTGAAGGTCGCCCGCGCGTGGGGCTACCGGGTGAAAGGCGTGCCGCAGGGCAAGGCCAGAATCATCGTCGCCGATGGCAACTTCCACGGTCGCACGACCACGATCATCAGTTTCTCCAACGACGAGCAGGCGCGCGCCGACTTCGGCCCGTTCACCCCCGGCTTCGTGAGCGTGCCATATGGGGATGCCGCGGCGCTCGAGGCCGCGATCGACGAGAACACCGTGGCCGTGCTCATCGAGCCGATCCAGGGCGAGGCCGGGATCATCGTGCCGCCCGCCGACTACCTCCCCGCCGTACGCGAGATCACGACTCGCCGCAATGTGCTCTTCATCGCCGACGAGATCCAGTCGGGGCTCGGTCGCACGGGCACGACCTTCGCGTGCGACCTCGCAGGAGTCGTGCCCGACCTGTACCTTCTCGGCAAGGCGCTCGGCGGCGGCATCGTGCCGGTGAGCGCCGTCGTCGGCAACCGCGACATCCTCGGGGTGCTCCGCCCCGGTGAGCACGGCTCCACCTTCGGTGGCAACCCGCTCGCCGCCGCCGTCGGTCACGCGGTCGTCGACCTGCTCGCGACCGGGACGCTGCAGGAGCGCGCTGGCATCCTCGGCGAACGCCTCCAAGCTCGACTGCGCACCCTGATCGGGCGCGGCGTCGTCGCGGTCCGCGGCGCCGGGCTGTGGGTCGGCATCGACATCGACCCCGCGGTCGGCACGGGCCGGGAGGTCTGCGAGAAGCTCATGGAGCGCGGGGTGCTCGCCAAGGACACCCACGGGTCCACGATCCGGCTCGCGCCGCCGATCGTCGTCGAAGCCGAGGAGCTCGACTGGGCCGTCGACCAGCTCGAGGCTGTGCTCGAGGAGCTGCGCGCAGGCTAGTCGCGGTCGGCGCCGAAGATGTGGCGGGTCAGCGCCTGAACGTCCCGGTCGAGATGCTCGAGCTTCATGTCGACGATCTCGAACTTGGCGTCGATCTTCGCCTCGAGCCGTCGGACCGACGTGTCGATCGTGCGGTTGAGCAGAAGCGTCTGCCACGTCATCATGCCAAGGACGGCCGAGGCGAACACGCCGATGAGCACCCAGACTTGGGGTTCGGTCAATTGGGGCACCTCACTATTCTCCGGCACGACGTGATGCGAGGCTAGTCCGCAAGGAGTGCCCCGAACCGCCGTGTGGACAACCGCTACCCCAGCCCGGCGGGCTCCTGGTGGTCGTCGTCGTCACTGATCGCGCCGGTCACCGGCTTGCGGGACAGGCCGACCGATCCGGCATTCGGGTTGTGCGAGGTCGCCGCGGCGACCGCAGGACGATCGTCGGCCTTCGTGTAGGCGTGGCGCAGGTGCACCGGCTCGATCTTGCCGTCGCGCTTCTCGACCCGGCGCTTGTAGGCGAGGTTGAGCGCCTCGACGACGATCGCGAAGGCCATCGGCACGTAGATCAGGGCCTTGTCGATCTTCACGTCGAACCCGTCGGCGATGAGCACGACCCCGATGAGCACGAGGAAGGCGAGCGCGAGCATCTTCACCGTGGGGTGCTTGTTGACGAAGGCGAAGATGTACTTCGACGAGAAGAGCATGATCGTGAACGAGAGCACGACCGCGACGATGATCACGAGCAGGTTGTCGACCATGCCCACGGCGGTGATCACGGAGTCGAACGAGAAGACGATGTCGATGAGCAGGATCTGCACGATCACGGCACCGAAGGTCACCGCCCCGCGGCCCCCGCCGGTGCCGTGGGATTCGGCCCCCTCGAGCTTCTCGTGGATCTCGCGCACGGCCTTGTAGATGAGGAACCCGCCACCGAGGATGAGGATGAGGTCGCGCCCGGAGAACCCGAACCCGGCGATGACGAACAGGTCTTCCTTGAGCGAGATGATCCAGCTCGCGGCGAAGAGCAGCACGATCCGGATGAGCATCGCCAGGGTCAGGCCGAGGTTGCGGGCCTTCGCCTGCTGCTCGACCGGGAGCTTGCTGGCCAGGATCGAGATGAAGATGACGTTGTCCACCCCGAGCACGATCTCGAGAACGAACAGGGTGAGGAAGGCCACGATCAGTTCGGGCGTGATCTCGAGCGCGAAGTTCATGGGCACAGAATATGGGGTGGACGCCGAGAAACCACCACGAGCCGGGAGAATCGAGCCATGATGTTCTCCCCCTCCGCCGAGCTCGACGCGGCCGACCCGCTTGCCGCCCGCCGCAACCTGTTCGTGGAGGCGCCCGGGCTCGTCGCCTACCTCGACGGAAACTCGCTCGGCCGACCGCTCGCCGCATCCCTCGATCGCACCGCCGCCTTCCTGCGTGAGCAGTGGGCGGGCCGCTTGATCCGCGGGTGGGACGAGGGCTGGATGGACCTGCCGCTCACCATCGGCGATGAGCTCGGACGGGTCGCCCTGGGTGCGGCAGCGGGTCAGGTCGCGATCGGCGACTCGACGACGGTGCTGCTCTACAAGCTGATCCGGGCGGCAGTGGATGCCCGTCCCGGTCGCACCGAGATCGTCATCGATCGCGACAACTTCCCCACCGACCGCTACCTCGTCGAGGGCATCGCGGCCGACCGCGGACTCACCGTGCAGTGGATCGAGACCGACCCCGCCGCCGGCGTCACGCCCGAGCTCGTTGCGGCGGCGGTCGGACCGCAGACGGCGCTCACCCTGTTCAGCGCGGTCGCCTACCGCTCGGCGTGGTTCGCCGACGTCGAGGCGATCACCGCGATCGTGCATGAGGCCGGCGGGCTCACGCTGTGGGACCTCTCGCACTCGGTGGGCTCGGTGCCGACGCCGCTCGACGCGTGGGGCGTCGACCTCGCCACCGGCTGCGGCTACAAGTACCTGAACGGCGGGCCGGGCGCTCCCGCGTTCCTCTACGTGCGGCGCGAGCTGCAGTCCACGCTGCGGCAGCCGATCCAGGGCTGGCTGGGCTCGGCGACCCCGTTCGAGATGGGGCAGGGCTATGAGCCTGCGGCGGGCATCCGGGGCTGGCTCAGCGGCACGCCGCCGGTGGTGGCGATGCAGCCCATGCGCGACATGATCGCCCTGATCGACTCCGTGGGGCTGGATGCCGTGCGCGCCAAGTCGGTCGCGCTCACCGAGCATGCGATCGCGCTCGTCGATGAGCTGCTGCCCGAGGCGACCCTCTCGAGCCCGCGGGATGCCGCCCGCCGCGGGGGCCACATCACGATCGACCACCCGCGGTTCGCCGAGCTCATCCCGCGGCTGTGGGCCGGGGGCGTCATCCCGGACTTCCGTCGCCCGGACGGGATCCGTCTGGGACTCTCGCCCCTGTCGACGAGCTTCGCCGAGGTGGAGGCGGGCATCCGGGCGATCCGGGCGGAGTTGGTACCGCACTAGTACCACTCTTGGTACCATCGCACCATGGCCATGAATCTCAGATTGCCCCCCGAAACGGCGGAGGCGCTGAAAGAGCGGTCGAGCAGCACGGGGCGTTCGCAGCAGGAACTCATCCGTGAAGCCGTGGAAACCTACCTCGGGTTGAGGGAGAGTGACGTGCGGCGGTTCACGGGCACGACCCAGGACCTCATCGCTCGCGGGCTTCTGCGGCCGCCGGATTCTCCGTATCGGGAGGCGACGACGATGATCACCCTTCCCGACGGAGTAACGTCACTCGATCTTCTGCAGCGCGAAGACCGTTTCTAGTGCGGGCCTACGTCGACAGCAGCGCACTCGTCAAGCGGGTCATCCGTGAGACTGAGTCGGCATCCCTGGTCGCGGCACTTCGAGATCTGAAGCAGCGAGGTTTCTCGATCCAGACGTCGGTACTCGGGGTCATCGAGGTATCCCGAGGGATTCGTGCCCGCCTGGACCTCGATCCGCCCACCGAAGTCGTCGACTCCGTGGAGCTCGCGCTGGCCGGGATCGAGCAGGTCGAGATCTCCGAGCCGGTCGTGACGCTCGCCCGCCGCCTCTTCCCGATCTCGCTGCGCAGCCTGGATGCGATTCACCTGGCGTCGGCGCTCCTGGTCAACGCGAACGTCGTCGTCGCCTACGACCGACGTCTGCTCACCGCGGCATCCGAGCTCGGTTTTCGCACCCTCAGCCCGGGGATGGACTGACCGGGAGGCTCCCGCGGAGATCCACCACAGTTCTCCGCGGGAGCAGTCTCTACTTCCGGCGAGCCGCGGGCGTGCTCAGCGCCGGCGTGCTCAAGGCGCGCGGGGCCAGCCGCTGCAGCTGCGTCACGTGGCGCGGGGTGAGCTCCGCGATCGAGGCGACCTCGAGCAGCTTCATCGTGCGCACGACCTGGTCGGAGAGGATCGCGATCGTGCGGTCGACGCCGGCGCGGCCGCCGGCCATGAGGCCGTACAGGTAGGCGCGCCCGATCAGCGTGAACTTCGCGCCGAGCGCGATCGACGCGACGATGTCGGCGCCGTTCATGATGCCGGTGTCGACGACGACCTCGGTGTCCTTGCCGACCTCGCGCACCACCTCCGGAAGGAGGTGGAACGGGATGGGCGCGCGGTCGAGCTGACGTCCGCCGTGGTTGGAGAGCACGATGCCGTCGATGCCGAGGTCGGCGAGGGTCTTCGAATCGTCGACGTTCTGCACGCCCTTGACGACGAGCTTGCCCGGCCACATGTCGCGGATGATGCGCAGATCCTCGAAGCTGATCGAGGGGTCCATCGCGTTGTCGATGAGCTCGCCCACCGTGCCGCCGGTCGACGAGAGCGACGCGAACTCCAGCGGCGGCGTGGTCAGGAAGTCCCACCACCACCACGGCCGGGGGATCGCGTTGACGATCGTGCCCATCGTGAGGGCCGGGGGGATGGAGAACCCGTTGCGCTTGTCCCTGAGCCGAGCCCCGGCCACGGGGGTGTCGACCGTGAACATCAGGGTGTCGAAGCCGGCGGCGGCCGCGCGCTCGACAAGGCCGTAGGAGATCTCCCGCTGACGCATCACGTAGAGCTGGAACCAGTTGCGTCCCGTGGGGTTCTCCGCCTTGACGGCCTCGATCGAGGTGGTTCCCAGCGTCGACAGGGTGAAGGGGATGCCGGCCGCCCCCGCCGCGCCTGCGCCGGCGATCTCGCCCTCAGTCTGCATGAGCCGGGTGAAGCCCGTGGGAGCGATGCCGAACGGCATGGCCGAGGTGCCGCCGAAGATCGTCGTCGTCGTGTCGACCGTGGAGACGTCGCGCAGGATCGACGGGTGGAACTCGACGTCCTCGAAGGCCTGGCGAGCGCGCGACATCGAGAGCTCGCCCTCGGCGGCGCCGTCGGTGTAGTCGAACGCGGCCTTGGGGGTGCGTCGCTTGGCGATGTCGCGCAGGTCGTAGATCGTCAGCGCGGACTGGAGCCGGCGCTTCTTGGCGTTGAAGGTGGGCTTCTTGAACTTCATCAGTTCGAGGAGCGCCTTCGGGTTGGGAACGCTGCGCTTAACCATTCGGTGTCCTGTCGACGTGGGCGAGGAGGCGATCGCGCGCTCCGGTGATGTGGTCTCGGGTGAGGCGGGCGGCGGCATCCGGATCGCCCGCGGTGATCGCGTCGAGGATGCCCTGGTGCTGGTGCGCGACCTCGGTCGCGCTGAGCAGATGCGCGGCCTGCACCTGGCCGATGCAGAGCTCGATCTCGCCCATGAGCAGCTCGTGCAGGCGAGTGAGGCGAGGGCTCGGCTGGCCGGCCACGAGGGCGCGGTGAAAGGCGATGTCGTGCCGGGCGAAGTCCTCGGTGGTGGCGAGGGCCCGGTGGGCGACGACGGCCGGCCCCGGCACCGTGCCGAGGCGGGCGAGGGTCGCCATCGCGGCGGACTCGATCACGGCCCGGTTGTCGAAGAGGTCGACGATGTCGTCGCGGCTGAGCTCGGGCACGCGCGCGGCGCGGTGGGCCTCGCGGCGCAGGAGTCCGGCATCCACGAGCTTGTCGATCGCGAGGCGGGCGGTCGGGCGTGAGGCGCCGAACCGCAGCGCAACGGCAGTCTCGGTGATCGCGGATCCGGGGGCGTCGGTCTGGTTCAGGATGCTCGCGCGCAGCGCCTCGGCGATCGCGTCGGGCAGCACCGGGGTCGGGTCGAGTGACACGGTGGCTCCCTTCGCGCGGCGGTGTGCAGATTGTCAGACAATGTAGCAGATTGTCCGACAATCACGCGAGCCGGAGCCGCGTCGCGCCTCCCCGCCGACGTCCGAGTGCCCCCGCGCACGGATCCTCGCCGACGCGCCGCGCCCGTGGGTCCGCCACCTGCGCGTCTGGCGAGAATCTGTGCGCGGGGGCACTCGGATCGAGTGGGTGCGCGGGGGCCGGGCGGGCGCGCCGGTCCGGGTGGCCGCGAGTGAGCAAGCTCGGGCGCGCCGCGGCCGCGTTGCGGGAGAGGATGGACCCATGAAGATCGCGGTCACGGGAGCCACCGGCAAGCTGGGTCGAGCGACGGTCACGGGGCTCCGGGCCGCGGGCCATGAGGTGATCACCCTCGACCGGGTCGGCGACCGCGACTCCATCGTCAACGTCGATCTGACCAACTACGGCGACATCGCCGATGCCCTCGCCGGAATCGACGAGCACCATTCCGGGCTGGATGCCGTGGCCCACCTCGCCGCGATCCCCGCGCCTGGCCTGCTCAGCGATGCGGGCACGTTCCACAACAACGTCATGGCGTCGTTCAACGTGTTCCAGGCCGCCCGGCGTGCGGGCATCAAGCGCATCGCCTTCGCCTCGAGCGAGACGGTGCTCGGTCTGCCGTTCGACACCCCGCCGCCCTACGTGCCGCTCGACGAGGAGTACGACACCCGTCCGGAGTCGATGTACTCGCTCGGCAAGCACCTCGAGGAGCAGCTCGCGCTCAAGCTCGCCCGCTGGGATCCCGAGCTGAGCATCACGGCGCTGCGCTTCTCGAACGTCATGGACCCGGAGGACTACGCCGCGTTCCCCTCGTTCGACGCCGACGCGACCCTGCGCAAGTGGAACCTCTGGGGCTACATCGACGCGCGCGACGGCGCCGTGGCGATCCGGCTCGCGCTCGAGACCGCGCGCCCCGGCTACGACGTGTTCAACATCTTCGCGGCCGACACCGTGATGAGTCGGCCGAACGCCGAGCTGCTCGCGGAGGTCTTCCCGGGCGTCGAGGTGCGCGGCGAGCTGGGCGTGAACGACTCCCTCACGAGCATCGCGAAGGCCGAGCGGCTGCTCGGCTGGCGCCCGCAGCACTCCTGGCGCGACGAGGTCTAGCGCGGGCGGTAGGTCGTCGGGGCGAACGCGCGGGCCACGAGCGCACGCAGCGACTCGAGGCTGCCCGACACGAAGCCTTGGGCGCGCGCCTGGATGAGCACGTTGCCGACGGCGGTGGCCTCGACGGGCCCGGCGACGACGGGCAGCCCGCTCCGATCCGCGGTGAGCTGGCAGAGCAGTTCGTTCTGGGATCCGCCCCCGACGAGGTGGATGACCGACACCCGCCGACCCGAGAGCGCGCTCGCCGTGTGCACCGCGTGGGCGAAGGCGTCGGCGAGGGATTCGATGATGCTCCGCGTCAGGGCGATGTGGTCGCGCGGCACCGCGAGGTCGTGCTCCGTGAGCCACTGCGCGATGCGCCCGGGGAGGTCGCCGGGGGCGAGGAAGCGCGCATCGTTCGCGTCGAACACGGGCACGGGCTCGGTGAGCGCCGACGCGCGCGCGATGAGGTCGGGCAGGTCGATGGTCTCGCCTGCCGCCTCCCAGGTGCGCACCGATTCGCTGAGCAGCCAGAGCCCCATCACGTTGTGGAGGAACCGCACGCGGCCGTCGACGCCGCCCTCGTTGGTGAAGTTCGCGGCGCGGCTCGCGTCGGTGGTCACGGGCGAGTCGAGCTCGACGCCGACGAGTCCCCACGTTCCGCACGAGATGTAGGCGAAATCGTCGGATGCCGCGGGCACCGCGACGACGGCGCTCGCTGTGTCGTGGGAGCCGACCGCGGTCACGTGCACCTCGTGACGGGCTCCGATCCGCTCCGCGACGGGCGGGAGCAGTGAGCCGATCGTCGTGCCGGGGTCGACGAGCTCGGGGAAGACCGACCGCGGCAGAGCCAGCCGCTCGATGAGCGCGTCATCCCATTCGTGAGTGCGCACGCCGAGCAGGCCCGTCGTCGACGCGTTGGTGCGCTCGGCGACCGCGCGGCCCGTCATCCAGAACCCGATCAGGTCGGGGATCAGCACGAAGCCATCCGCCTCAGCGAGCCGGGCGTCCGCTGCGAACTGGTAGAGCGTGTTGAAGGGGAGGTGCTGCAGCCCGTTCCGGGCGTAGAGCTCCTCGGGAGCGATGCGGGAGTGAACGGCGGCGACCCCGTGGGCCGTGCGGGCGTCACGGTAGTGGAACGGCTCCGCGATCATCCGGCCGCCGCGCAGCAGGCCGTAGTCGACCGCCCAGGAGTCGATGCCGATGCTGCGGATGTCCGGCTCGTCCGCGAGGGCGGCCGTGATTCCCGAGAGCGCGTGCTCGTACAGCGCCGTGACGTTCCAGTGCAGCCCGTCCGGGTGGGTGACGGGACCGTTGGGGAACCGCGCGACCGGCCGCACGCTCAGCTCGTTGTGGCCGACGTGGCCGATCATCACCCGGCCGCTCGTGGCGCCGAGGTCGACGGCCGCGACGGGTGAGGCGTTCACCGCAGGAACGCGGCCGCGACCCCGGCATCCACGGGTATGTGGAGTCCGGTCGTGTGCGACAGGTCGGGTCCGGTGAGCACGGAGACGGCGTTGGCGACGTTCTCGGGCAGCACCTCGCGCTTGAGGATGGTGCGCTGGGCGTAGAACTTGCCGAGGTCCTGCTCCTCGATGCCGTAAGTCTTGGCCCGGTTGGCGCCCCAGCCGGCGGCGAAGATGCCGGAGCCGCGCACGACGCCGTCGGGGTTGATGCCGTTGACCTTGATCCCGTGCTCGCCGAGCTCGACGGCCAGCAGGCGCACCTGGTGGGCCTGGTCGGCCTTGGTCGCCGAGTAGGCGATGTTGTTGGGTCCGGCGAACACGGAGTTCTTCGACGAGATGTAGATAACGTCGCCGCCCATCTGCTGCTCGATGAGCACGGGCGCGGTGGCCTTGGACACGAGGAACGAGCCCTTGGCCATAATGTCGTGCTGGAAGTCCCAGTCCTGTTCGGTGGTCTCCAGCAGCGGCTTGGAGAGCGAGACTCCGGCGTTGTTGACGACGATGTCGAGGCCGCCGAAGGCGAGCACGGCATCCTGCACCATCTGCTCGATCGCGGCCGCGTCGGTCACGTTCACCTGGAGGCCGATCGCGACATCCGTTCCGCCGATCTCGGCCGCCGCAGCCTGCGCCTTGGCGAGGTCGAGGTCGGCGATGATCACGCACGCGCCGTCCGCGGCCAGGCGCGTGGCGATGGCCTTGCCGATGCCGGATGCGGCGCCCGTGACGAGGGCGACGCGGGTGGCGTGCGACTTCGGCTTCGGCAGGCGCGCGAGCTTGGCCTCCTCGAGCGCCCAGTACTCGATGCGGAACTTCTCCGCGTCGCTGATGGGCGCGTAGGTCGAGATCGCCTCGGCCCCGCGCATGACGTTGATCGCGTTGACGTAGAACTCCCCGGCCACACGGGCGGTCTGCTTGGTCGCGCCGTAGCTGAACATGCCCACACCGGGCACGAGAACGATGAGCGGATCGGCGCCGCGCATGGCGGGGCTGTCGGCGACCGCGTGCTTCTCGTAGTAGCTCGTGTACTCCCGGCGGTACGCCTCGTGCAGCTCCTTCAGGCGGGCGAGGGATGCCTCGACGCTCGCATTGGCCGGCAGGTCGAGCAGCATCGGTGTGACCTTGGTGCGCAGGAAGTGGTCGGGGCAGCTCGTGCCCAAGGCGGCCAGCGCCGGGGCTTTCGCCGACGCGAGGAAGTCGAGCACGACGTCCGCGTCGGTGAAGTGGCCGACCATCGGGCGGTCATGGCTGGCGATCCCGCGGATCGTCGCCGCGAGGGCGGCGGCTTTGGCGCGCCGCTCGGCCCCGGGCAGGGCCGCGTTCTTCTTGACCGTGGCGCCGAAGGGGTTCTTCGTCCCCTGGGTCGCGATGTAGCGCTCCGCGGTCCCGATGATCCAGAGGCTGTTCTTCTCGGCCTCCTCCGACGTGTCACCCCACGCGGTGATGCCGTGGCCGCCGAGGATGCAGCCGATCGCCTGCGGGTTGGCCTTCTTGATCGCGGCGATGTCGAGCCCGAGCTGGAAGCCGGGACGGCGCCAGTCGACCCAGACGACCTTGTCGCCGAAGGCCTTCTGCGTGAGCTTCGCGCCATCCTTCGCGGTGGCGAACGCGATGCCGGAATCGGGGTGGAGGTGATCGACGTGGGCGGCATCCACGAGCCCGTGCATCGCGGTGTCGATCGACGGTGCCGCACCGCCCTTGCCGTGGAGCGTGTAGTCGAAGGCGGCGACCATCTCGTCCTCGCGCTCGACACCGGGGTAGACATCGACGAGGGCGCGCAGGCGGTCGACGCGCAGCACGGCCAGGCCTGCCTCGGTCAGGGTGCCGAGGTCGCCCCCGGAGCCCTTCACCCACATCAGCTCGATGGGGTCGCCCGTCACGGGGTCGGTCTCGAGGCCCTTGGCGGAGGTGTTGCCGCCGGCGTAGTTGGTGACGCGCGGGTCGGAGCCGAGACGGTTGGAGCGGGCGAGCAGGTCGGCGGCGGCCTTGTTCATGGCGGTCACGCTCCCCAGCCCGCCTGCACACCACCGACGCGCTCGGCGGCGATCCTCGCGAGGTGGCCCGAGGCCAGGTACGCGGCCATCGGGTCGCCGGGCAGACCGCGGCCCTCCCGCCACGCCGCGAGCGCGGGGCGCACATCCGTGTAGAACGCGTCCATGAGGATGCCGTTGGCCGCGAGCACGTCGCCCGCGACCTCCGCGCCGTCGAGCGCGTCCTGGTCGACGAGGAGCGCGCGCGCCGTCATCTCCTGCACGTTGAGCACGGAGCGGATCTGGCCGGGGATCTTGTCCTCCACGTTGTGGCACTGGTCGAGCATGAAGGCCACGGGCGAGCCGGGGCCGTAGCCGCCGCCGCGCACGACCTGGTGGATGATGCGGAACAGCTGGAAGGGGTCCGCCGCGCCCACGATCAGGTCGTCGTCGGCGTAGAAGCGCGAGTTGAAGTCGAAGGAGCCGAGCTTGCCCAGGCGCAGCAGCTGCATGACGATGAACTCGATGTTGGTGCCGGGCGCGTGGTGCCCGGTGTCGAGGCACACGAGGGCACGGTCTCCGAGGGCGGCGACCTGGGCGTAGCTCGTCCCCCAGTCCGGAACGTCGGTGTGGTAGAACGCCGGCTCGAAGAACTTGTACTCGAGCACAAGACGCTGGTTCTCGCCGATGCGGGCGTAGATCTTCTGGAGCGAGTCGGCGAGGCGGTCCTGGCGACCGCGGAGATCGGCCTGGCCGGGGTAGTTCGTGCCGTCGGCGAGCCAGATCTTGAGGTCGCGCGATCCGGTCGCGTTCATGATGTCGATGCACTCGAAGTGGTGGTCGATCGCCTTCTGGCGGATGACCGGGTCGATATGCGTGAGGCTGCCGAACTTGTAGGCCTCGTCCTGGAACGTGTTGGAGTTGATCGTGCCGAGGCTCACCCCGAGATCGTTCGCGAAGGCGGAGAGGGCGGCATAGTCATCCACCTTGTCCCACGGGATATGAAGGGCGACCGTCGGGGCGAGCGCGGTGAGCTCGTTGACCTTGGCGGCATCCGCGATCTTCTCCTGCGGCGTGCGCGGCGTGCCCGCGGTGGGGAAGACCTTGAACCGGGTGCCGGAGTTGCCGAAGGCCCACGAGGGGAGTTCGATGGCCTGCGCTTCGAGCTGCACGGCGATCGAATCGAAGGTGTGGGTCATCGTGGTTCCTGTTCGCCTTTGAATCGTTTCAAGTTCCCGATGATCATAGACGCGGATCGGGTATCGACACAATACTGCGCAAGGGTGCCGGCACCCGCGTGGCAGAATTGAACGATTCATTCGGCGAAGGGATGCCCGTGGCAACGGCGAGCGTGCGTGACGTGGCCCTCCGAGCCGGCGTCTCCGTGGGAACCGTCTCCAACGTGCTCAACCATCCCGACAAGGTGCTCCCCGAAACCGTCGCGCGGGTGCAGGAGTCGATCGCCGCGCTGGGATTCATCCGCAACGACGCGGCCCGGCAGTTGCGGGCCGGCCGAAGCAAGTCGGTCGGGCTCATCGTGCTCGACGTGCGCAACCCGTTCTTCACCGACCTCGCGCGCGGCGCCGAGGATCGGGCGAGCGACTCGGGCCTCTCGGTCATCCTCGGCAACAGCGACGACAGCGAGGCTCGCGAGAGCACCTACCTCGATCTGTTCGAGGAGCAGCGCGTGCACGGCGTGCTCATCTCCCCCTATGGCGAGATCACGGCGCGGCTCACCCGGTTGCGTGAGCGCGGCATCCCCGCGGTGCTCGTCGACCGCAGCGGGGATGACGGCGGCTTCAGCTCCGTCTCGGTGGACGATGTCGCCGGGGGGCGCCTGGCGGTCGAGCACCTGCTGGCTCAGGGGCGCACCCGGATCGCGTTCGTGGCCGGGAGCCTCGGCATCCGACAGATCGTCGACCGGCTCGCGGGCGCCCGCGCGGCCGTGGACGCGCACAGTGGCGCCACCCTCGAGGTGGTGGGCATCGACGCCCTCACGGTGCTCGCCGGACGTGCCGCCGGCGAGAGCATCGCAGGGCGGGCCCCGCAGGAGCGTCCCGACGGCATCTTCGCCGCCAACGACCTCGTGGCGATGGGTGTGCTGCAGGCCCTCGTGATGCAGGGCGACGTTCGGGTGCCCGAGCAGATCGCCCTCGTCGGGTACGACGACATCGACTTCGCGGCCGCCGCCGTCGTGCCCCTCACCTCGGTGCGCCAGCCCAGCCGTGAGATCGGCAGCACGGCCATCGAGATCCTCCTCGAGGAGGCCGCAGACCCGACACTGGCGCCGAGACAGATCGTGTTCCAGCCCGAACTGGTGGTGCGGGCATCCACCGTCTCCTGATCCCGGTCGTCGGGGCGAGCCTCGCGCTCGCGCTGACGGGATGTGCCGGGACCCCCGCGGTGTTCCCCGCCGGCGCCGTCGCCGACTACCAGCTCGGCGGGGCCTACGACCCGACGGAGGGCGTCACCGTCGTCGCGCGCGACAGCACCGAACAGCCTGCGGAGGGCCTCTACTCGATCTGCTACGTCAACGGCTTCCAGACGCAGCCCGGCGACGACTGGCCAGACGACCTGCTCGTGCAGGTCGACGGGGAGCCGCTGGTCGACCCGAACTGGCCCGACGAGCGCGTCATCGACATCTCGTCCGACCAATCGAGAGCGGATGCCGCCGCCCGCCTCGTCCCCGTGCTCGAGCGCTGCGCTAGTGCGGGCTTCGACGCCGTGGAGTTCGACAACCTCGACTCGTACACGCGCTCGGAGGGCCAGCTCACCCTTGAGCACGCCGTCACGTTCGCGACCCTGCTGGTGAAGCAGGCCCACGAGCTCGGCCTCGCGGCCGGGCAGAAGAATACGTCCGAGCTCGGCGCTCGCGGGCGCGACGAGATCGGCTTCGATTTCGCCGTCGTGGAGGAGTGCGCCGTCTTCGACGAGTGCGCCGACTACACCGACGTCTACGGCGACGCCGTGATCGCCATCGAGTACACCGACGCCCTCCCGCGCCCGTTCGCCGAGGTGTGCGCCGACCCCGCGACCCCCGCCACGACGATCCTCCGCGACCGGATGCTTACCCCGCGGGGCCATCCCGATCATGTCTATGGGCACTGCTGAGCTGATTCCGCCAGAATGAAGCCATGCCCCTGACTGGTGAGTACGAACCGAGCACGTCCGACTGGGCCCGCGAGCAGGCCGAGCTGATCGAAGCGACGGGGGGTGCTCAGGGCGCTGACTTCCGTGGAATGGGAGTGATCGTGCTCACGACCGTCGGCGCGAAGACCGGCAAACTGCGCAAGACGGCCCTCATGCGGGTGGAGCACGAAGGGGTCTATGCAGTCGTCGCGTCCCTCGGGGGAGCGCCGAAGCATCCGGCCTGGTACTTCAATGTCGTGGCGCAGCCCCACGTCGAGCTGCAGGACGGCCCGGTCAAGCGCGACTACCGGGCGCGCGAGGTCACGGGCGCCGAGAAGGCGATCTGGTGGGAGCGCGCGGTCGCGGCGTACCCGCCCTACGCCGACTACCAGGAGAACACCGAGCGGCAGATCCCGGTGTTCGTGCTGGAGCCGTTCGACGCGTAGCCGCTCGGACCGCCAACTGGCGTAATGTGTCTGCGTGCCCAGCACGAGTCCGCTCTCTCCGCGCACGCGCGGCTGGCGTCGACCGCACCCGGCGCAATGGACGGTAGGCGGATTCGCCGTCGGCATCCTCGTGGGAACCGGACTCCTTCTGCTGCCGATCTCGAAGGCCGGGCCGGGGGGTGCGACCTTCATCGAGGCGTTCTTCACCGCCGTCTCCGCGCTGTGCGTGACCGGGCACATCATCGTCGACACCCCGGTCTACTGGTCGGGGTTCGGTCAGGTCGTGATCATGCTCCTGATCCAGGTCGGCGGCTTCGGGGTGATGACCTTCGCGTCGATCATCGGCATCGCCGTCGTGCGGCGCCTCTCGCTCGCCTCGCGACTGAACACGGCGGCCGAGACCCGGGCGCTCGGGCTCGAAGACGTGAAGTCGCTCGTGCTGAACGTGCTGCGCATCTCGCTCGTGATCGAGGGAGTCGTCGCCGTGATCCTCTTCCTCTGGTTCTGGCTGCACTACGGCAAGTCCGCTGGCGAGGCGGCCTGGATCGCGGTCTTCCACGCGGTCTCGTCGTTCAACAACGCCGGGTTCTCGCTGTTCAGCGACAACATGATCGGGTACGTTTCCGATCCTGTGGTCTCGCTCACGCTGGCGGCCGCGATCATCCTCGGCGGTCTCGGATTCCCCGTGATCATGCAGCTGCGCAAGCACCGTCACTCGATCCTGCGCTGGACGATGAACACCCGCATCGTGCTCTTCGCGACCGTCGTTCTCCTCGTCGGCGGCACCGTCTACATCACGGCGATCGAGTGGTCGAATCCCGCGACCCTCGGTCCTCTCGACTGGCCCGCCAAGATCCTGGCCGGCTTCTTCCAGTCCGTGCAGACCCGCACCGCCGGATTCAACAGCGTCGACATCGGGGGGATGCACGAAGCCACGCAACTCGGCATGAGCGCTCTCATGTTCATCGGCGCGGGCCCGGCCGGCACCGCGGGCGGCATCAAGGTCACGACCTTCGCCGTGCTGCTCTTCATCCTCGTCGCGGAGGTGCGCGGCGAGGGCGTCGTCAACGTCTTCGGCAAGCGACTCTCCCGCGCGGTGCACCGTCAGGCCATCTCGGTCGCGCTGCTCGCGATGGCCGTCGTCATGGCCGGCACCGTCTCGATCATGCTCATGACCGGCCTGCCCCTCTCCCCCGTGCTGTTCGAGGTGATCTCGGCGTTCGGTACCGTGGGTCTCTCCACCGGCATCACCGCGAACCTCCCGGTCGGCGCGCAGCTCATCCTGTGCGCGCTCATGTTCATCGGCCGCCTCGGCCCCGTCACCTTCGCCGCCGCCCTCGCCCTCCGCGAGCGTCAGGTGCTCTACCAGCTCCCCAAGGAAAGGCCGATCATTGGTTAAACTGCGCGTCTTCGGATCCGAGACCGAGAAGGTCGCCCAGGCCGACTCGGTGGCCGTCATCGGGCTCGGCCGCTTCGGCCGGGCCCTCGCCCTCGAGCTCATGGCCAACGGCACCGAGGTGCTGGGGATCGACACGAGCGAGGACATCGTCCAGGACCTCAACGGCAAGCTCACGCACGTCGTGATGGCCGACACCACGAAGGAGGAGGTGCTGCGCCAGCTCTCCGTGCCCGAGTTCGACCGCGTGGTCGTCGCGATCGGCAGCGACGTGCAGGCGAGCATCCTCACCACCTCGTTGCTGCTGCGGTTCGACATCAAGCACCTCTGGGCGAAGGCGGTGAGTGAAGCGCACGGCACGATCCTCGAGCAGCTCGGAGTGAAGCACGTCATCTATCCCGAGAGCGACATGGGCCGTCGCGTCGCGCACCTCGTGCGGGGGTCGATGCAGGACTTCCTCGACATCGGGGAGGACTTCTCGCTCGTCAAGATGGCGCCGCCCGCTCTTGTGGTCGGCAAGACCCTCGCCGAGTCCGGCATCCGCACCAAGCAGAAGGTCACCGTCGTGGCGGTGAAGAAGCCCGGCGGCAAGTGGAACTACACGACCCCGGAGACGGTCATCGACGCTGGGGACACCATGCTCGTCGCGGGCGCGACCGAAAGGGCGGAGGCGTTCAGCCAGCTGCGATAGTCATGTAAATAGTGTTTGACATGGTGTCTACAAAACCGTACTCTCAGGGTGTCAAAGATTTCTGACATCCCTACGAGCATCGGAGAGCACCGTGACCAACCACCAGGCCCGTGAGGCCACATCATGAGGGCGGCCGTCGCCCGAGCGTACGGCGGACCGGAGGTCGTCGTGATCGAGTCCCGTCCCGACCCCGTGCCGAAGCCCGACGAGGTGCTCGTGCGCATCATGGCCACGCCGATCGGCGCATCCGAGAGCGCGGGGCGGCTGGGCGAGCCGGCCTTCGCCCGGCTGTTCTTCGGGCTGCGGCGCCCTCGGCTCCCCGTGCTTGGCTCGGGTTTCGCGGGAACGATCATCGGACTCGGCGCCGACGTCACCGAGTTCGAGATCGGTGACCGGGTCTATGGGTCGACCGGCGCCGCCATGGGGGCGCATGCCGAACTCATCGCGGTGAAAGAGAGCAGTTCGATCGCCCTTCTTCCGGATGCCGTCTCCTTCGTGGACGCGGTCGGCCTCACGGATGGTGGCCTCACCGCCTTGCCCTTCCTGCGCGACACCGGCCGCCTCGCGCCGGGCCAGCGGCTTATCGTCAACGGCGCCTCGGGTGCCGTCGGGTCCGCCGCGGTGCAGCTGGGGCGGCACTTCGGCGCCACGGTCACCGCCGTCACGAGCACACCCAACGTGGACGTCGTGCGTGCTCTCGGGGCACACGAGGTGATCGACTACACGGTCGAGGACTTCACGCTGTCACCCCAGCGCTGGGATGTCGTGTTCGACGCCGTCGGCCTGAGCAGCTTCGCGCGTGCTCGGCGCGTGCTGACCCCCACCGGAATCTTCATGTCGACCGTTCCCGGCGTGATCATGCTCCAGGCGCTGTTCAGCAAGCGGGCCGCGATCGCGTTCACGGGACTGCGGTCGCACGCCGCGGTGCGTCCCGATCTGGTCGAGCTCGCTCGCCTGGCCGCCGACGGAGTGATCGACCCGCTCATCGACTCGCAGTACCCTCTGGGCGAGATCGCGCCCGCCTACGCCCGAGTCGACTCGAAGCGCAAGGTCGGCACGGTCGTGCTCGAGCCGCAGGTCTGACCCGGCCGGCCCGGGTCAGCGGCGGTACTCGAGCCAGCGGGCGCAGAGCTCCCGCCAGGCCTCCGCCGGCAGTCCCTCGGCGAAGCCGAGTCCGTGCGCGCCCCGTTCGAACGCGTGATACTCGTGCCGCACTCCCGCGCGCGACAGGGCCGCCACGAGCGCGTCGGAGTGGTCGGCGACGGCGACCGAGGCATCCTCGCCCGTCGTCCAGACGAACATCGGCGGGGAGGCCGGAGTGACCAAGCGCTCGAGCGAGGTCGCGCGCTTGGCCCGCCGGCTCGGCCGCGGACCCAGCAGCTGGTCGCGCGACCCGCGATGGGTCTCGGCGAGCATCGTCACCACCGGGTAGCACAGCACGGCGAAGTCGGGCCTGACGGGCGCGTCCGGAACGAGGGCCGCGTGACCGGCCAGGTGGCCGCCCGCCGAGAACCCCAGCACGCCGACGATGGCGGTGCCAGCGGACCGCTCGAGGGCGATCTCGCGCTGCACGGCATCCAACGGGCCCGGATGCCGCGTCTGCACGGGATACTCGACGACCCGCGCTCGCCACCCGAGTCCCCGCAACCACTGCGCCACGGGCTCGCCCTCGTGCGGGGCGAGGCGGGAGTAACCCCCGCCCGGGAGCACGAGGATGATCGGCGAGTTCTCGGCCATGACTCGATCCTAGGGATGCCCCGACGGGCCTAGGCTCGGGGCGTGCCAGAATCGACCCGCCCGCCCCGCCGCCTCTCCCGTGTGATCGGGTCCGGCCCCGTCCTCCTTCTCGCGTTCGCCTTCGCGGTCATGGCCGACCCGGTGTCGTCGGTGGCCTACGCGGTGGAGGCGGCCCTGCGGGCGCTCGACGGCGACCTCGGTCTGCTCGTCCCCACGATGGTGCTCGTCGTGGCGATCATCGCGATGGTGATCATCAACTACCAGCAGCTCGTGCGCCGCTACCCGAACGGCGGCGGGGACTCGGCGGCGGTGGGCGAGGCGTTCGGCGACGGCTTCTCGTTCATCCCGATCGGCGCCCTGATCGTCGACTTCGTGCTGACGATCGCGATCAGCGTCGCCGCGGGCGCGTCAGCGATTATCGCCTACTTCCCCGGCCTCGCGCCGTACCGCCTGGTCGTCGCCCTCGTGCTCGTGCTCATCGTCGCGGGCATCACCTGGTTCGGGCACCTCGGTCGGGTGGTGTTCGCTCTCATGACCGTCGGCTTCGTCCTCGTCGCCGCCGTCGTGCTGATCTACGGCATCGGAGCGCCGCCGGCCGAGCTCGGCACCATCACCTCCACCCCACCGCAGGGGTCGCTGCTCGCGATCGCCTTCGCGTTCCCCGTGGCGATGGCTCTGGCGACCGGCGTCGAGGCGCCGTCCTCGGCGATCGCGCAGCTGGGCGGACTTGACGACGACAAGCGCCGGATGTTCGGCCGCGTCACCCTGTGGATGACGCTCGGCATCGTCGGCACGATCACGATCGGTCTCGCCGTCGAGGCCGCGGTGCTGCGCATCGGCGTCCCGGGAACGGACAGCACCCTTATCGCCGAGCTGGCGCGTCACGTGGCTCCCGGTCCGGTCTTCGCCGCGTTCCAGCTGGTCACGACACTGCTGCTGCTCGCCGCGGCGAGCTCGTCGTTCCAGGCCGGCCCGGGCCTGCTCAAGGCCTTCGCCCGCGACCGGTCCGGCGCCAACCCGTTCGGCATCCTGCACCACGCCTTCGGCGCGACCAACTCGCGCCACACGCCCTACTGGGGCGTCGTGCTGTTCGCGGTGCTCGCGATGGTCATCGTCGCGATCGCCGGCGGCAACGATCAGGAGCTCGTGCTGTTCTACGCGGTCGCGGTCTTTCTCAGCTTCTTCGCCGGCATGCTCGCGCTCGCCGTGTTCAACTTCCGCGCGAAGCGCTGGGGCACGTTCTCCCTCAATGTCATCGGCGCCGTCGTCGTCGGGTTCACTCTCGTGGTCAACCTCAGCCGCGGCTATCCGCTCGTGAGTCTGGCCGCGGCCCTCGCGGTGGGAGGACTGCTCTTCGTGCTCTGGGTGCGCGCCGGGCGCCCGAGCGGCGTGCGCAACATCGAAGCCGCAGCCGAGGCCGACGCCGAGCAGCTCTGACGCACGCCAGCGCCCTGAAACACCCACGCAACATCGCGGGCCTAGGCTCTCACCATGGCTGACCTGTTCGATGGCTACGGCGCCACTGCCACGAAGAGCACGGCCACGCCCGCGTGGGACGAGATGTTCTCCGAACCGGGCACCGCCCGCAGCTCCTACAAGGAGATCCACGCGGCCCTCGCGCAGATGACGCAGGACGAGCTGCGCGGGCGCACCGACGCCCTCGCGAGCTCCTACCTGGCCCAGGGCGTCACGTTCGACTTCGCCGGCGAGGAGCGCCCCTTCCCGCTGGATGCCGTGCCGCGCGTGATCGACCAGGCCGAGTGGGTCACCGTGGAGGCCGGCATCAAGCAGCGGGTGCGCGCGCTCGAGGCGTTCCTCGCCGACATCTACGGCGACCAGGCCGCGGTCAAGGACGGCGTCATCCCGGCCAAGCTCGTCACCTCCTCCAGCCACTTCCACCGGGAGGCCGCGGGCATCGAGCCGGCCAACGGGGTGCGCATCCAGGTGAGCGGCATCGACCTCATCCGCGACGAGGCCGGCACCTGGCGGGTGCTCGAAGACAACGTGCGCGTGCCGAGCGGCGTGAGCTACGTCATCTCCAACCGCCGCGTCATGGCGCAGACCCTGCCCGAGCTGTTCGTGTCGATGCGGGTGCGTCCGGTGGGCGACTACCCGCACAAGCTCCTCCAGGCGCTCCGGGCGTCCGCCCCCGGCAACGTCGAGGACCCCACGGTCGTCGTGCTCACCCCCGGCGTCTACAACTCGGCGTACTTCGAGCACACCCTGCTCGCCCGACTCATGGGCGTCGAGCTCGTCGAGGGCCGCGACCTGTTCTGCTCCGGCGGGCGGGTGTGGATGCGCACGACCGCCGGCCCCACGCGCGTCGACGTGATCTACCGGCGGGTCGACGACGAGTTCCTCGATCCGCTGCAGTTCCGCGCCGACTCGATGCTCGGCAGTCCGGGCCTGCTGCTCGCCGCACGATTGGGCAACGTGACGATCGCCAACGCGGTCGGCAACGGGGTCGCCGACGACAAGCTCGTCTACACCTATCTGCCCGACCTCACGAAGTACTACCTCGGCGAGGACCAGCTCCTGCCCAACGTGCAGACCTGGCGGCTCGAAGATCCCGGCGCGCTCGAGGAGGTGCTCGACCGGCTCGCCGAGCTCGTGGTCAAGCCCGTCGACGGCTCGGGCGGCAAGGGTCTCGTGATCGGACCAGCGGCGTCGAAGGACGAGCTCACCGCCCTCAAGGGGCGCCTCCTGCGCGACCCCCGCGGCTGGATCGCTCAGCCCGTCGTGCAGCTCTCCACGATCCCCACGCTTGTCGACGAGGGGATGCGCCCGCGGCACGCCGACCTTCGTCCCTTCGCGGTCAACGACGGCCACGACATCTGGGTGCTCCCCGGCGGACTCACGCGGGTCGCGCTGCCCGAGGGCGAACTCGTCGTCAACAGCTCGCAGGGCGGCGGCTCGAAGGACACCTGGGTGGTCGGACAGGACCCGCTCACGGTGACGCGCCACAGCATCCAGGGCCTCGTCGCCGGGCAGGCCGCCGCGACGCAGGCGATCCCGATCATCACCGCCGAGCACCACCTGCAGGACCACGCTCCGCAGGACCGCCCGTTCGGGCACGGGCAGCAGGAGCAGCAGCAGCAAACGAAGGACTCGGCATGCTGAGCCGCATCGCCGAGTCGCTCTTCTGGATCGGTCGCTACATCGAGCGCTCCGACGGCACTGCTCGCATCCTCGACGTGCACCTCCAGCTGCTGCTCGAGGACCCGTGGATCGAGGAGGACCTCGCCTGCCGGTCCCTGCTCAGCGTCATGGGCAGCGAGGCGCCCGAGGATGCGGTGCTCACCCGCCAGGACATCCTCGCCATCCTCGCCGTGGACCGCAGCGAGCCGGCATCCATCGCCTACTCGCTGGGCGCCGCCCGCGAGAACGCCCGGCGCGCGCGTGAGATCGTCTCGACCGAGCTCTGGGAGTGTCTCAACACCACGCGCGCCCGGATGCCCCGCAAGGTGTCGAGCGACAAGGTGCACGAGTTTTTCGGCTGGGTTCGAGAGCGCTCGGCGCTTGCCGTGGGCATCATCGAGTCGGCGACGAGTCGGGATGAGGCGTGGCAGTTCTTCACCCTCGGCCGCTCCATCGAGCGGGCGGACATGACCGCGCGGCTGCTCGCGACCCGCAGCCTCACCGAGGCATCCGGCCCGAGCTGGACGACGATCCTGCGCTCGTGCGGCGCCTACGAGGCCTACTTGCGCACCTACCGCGGCGTGCCGAGCGCGCGCAACGCGGCGGAGTTCCTGCTGCTCGATCGGCTGTTCCCGCGCAGCATCCTGTTCTCCGTCTCGCGCGCGGAGCAGTGCATGCGCGACATCGAGCCGCGCGCCGAGCGGGTCGGCGTCTCCGACCCGTCGCAGCGGCTGCTCGGGCAGATCCGCAGCGAGCTGGAGTACCGCCCGATCGCGGAGATCCTCGAGGACCTGACGATGCACATGGACAACGTGCAGGCCGCCACGAGCGCCGCGTCGGAGGCGATCCGCCAGCGGTACTTCCCCACGCAGGTGGCGCCGAGCTGGGTGGGGGAGACCTCGTGAACCGCCTGCGCATCAAGCACTCCACGGGCTTCCACTACGGCGGCGACGTGACCGCCTCGTACAACGAGGCCCGGATGCTCCCGGTGAGCGCCGACGGTCAGCTCGTGCTCTACTCCAACCTCGACATCCTGCCGATCTCGAGCCACCACAACTACGTGGACTACTGGGGCTCGCGCGTCTCGTCGTTCGAGATCCTCACCCCGCACCGGGAGCTCTCGCTCACGGCGACGAGCCTCGTGGAGGTGCGGCCCCGCGCCCACGAGGTCGACAGCCTCGACTGGGATGCCCTGGCCGACGCCGCGGAGGCCCTCACCGAGACCGTGGAGATGCGCGGCCAGACCCGCCGCACGGCGCCGCCGAACGAGGTGCAGGACCTCGCCCGGGACATCGCGAACTCGACTGCCGACTCGTGTGCGGCCGCCCTCGAGATCGCCCGGGCGATCGGCAATGCGGTCGAGTACGTGCAGGGGGTGACCGGCGTGCACTCCACGGCGAAGGAGGCGTGGGAGGGCCGCAAGGGCGTCTGCCAGGACATCGCGCATCTCGCCCTCGGCGCGCTGCGCTCGGTCGGCATCCCCGCCCGCTATGTCTCGGGCTACCTGCATCCCAAGCCGAACGCCGCGATCGGCGAGACCGTCACCGGGGAGTCGCACGCCTGGGTGGAGTGGTTCTGCGGTGGCGAGTGGCGAGGCTACGACCCCACCAACCTCATCGAGATCGGCGACCGTCATGTGCTCGTCGGTCGCGGCCGCGACTACAACGACGTGCCCCCGCTGCGCGGCGTCTACGCGGGCCCGTTCGGCTCGGAGCTCTTCGTCAAGGTGGAGATCACGCGCGAGGCGTAAGACGTCTGTCTTACACTGGCGGCATGACCGTCGTGAACTTCCGCACGGATGACGCCGCCGATCGTGCGCTCGAGCAGTTGACGGCGGACGGCACGTCGGTCTCCGCAGCGATCCGCCAGGCGCTCCTCGACTCGGTGACCCTGCGGGCCCGAGCCCGGATGCGCGAGGAGTCGGCCCGGCTTGTGGATGACGCGGCTGACCTGGCGGAGAGCCGTGCCATCCTCGCCCACATGGATGAGCTGCGTGCGCGGTGACATCGTCGAGTTGCGTGCTCCTCGCGGGGTGCGCGGCCATGAGCAGGCCGGCGCACGCTACGCCGTGGTACTGCAGTCCGACGATCTGACGCTCTCGACGCTCCTGATCGCTCCGACCTCACGGTCGGCTCGGGCCACCACCTTCCGTCCCACGATCACGGTGGCGGGGGAGACCACGCAGGTGCTCGTGGAGCAGACCGCCGCGGTCGACCCGACCCGACTGGGTCGCACGGTCGCGGTCGTCACGCGATCCGAGCTCGACGCGATCGGAGCGGCCCTGCGCCTCGTGCTCGAACTGGACTGATCAGCTCAGCTCGTGCGCTGCGCCGTGGACTGCACGATCGCGATCTCCTGGGTCGCAAGCTCGCGGTCGGCGGTCTCGTCGTGGGTGAAGCGCAGGCGCAGGCCGAAGCGGGAGTCCGGGATGCGGCCGACCCGCATCCCGCGCCGGGAGACGAGCCACGCGACGGCGAGGCCCGCGGCGACGATGCCGGAAGCCGCACCGATCCCGAGCGCCCAGCGCGGCCCGAGGGTGTTCGCCACGGCTCCGACGATCGGGGCGCCGATCGGAGTGCCCCCGGCGAACAGCGCGAGGTAGAGGGCCATGACCCGCCCGCGCACGGCCGGGTCGGTGGTGGTCTGCACGTACGCGTTGGCCGTGTTCATCATCGTGAGCGAGCTCGCGCCCACGAACACGAGCGCGATGCCGAACACGAGTTGGCTCGGCGCGAGCGCGGCGAACACGCACGCGGCACCGAAGGCCGCGGCGGCTCCGACGATGAGGCCGACCCGCGCACGCTCCCGTCGGGCCGCGAGCAGCGACCCCGTGAGGGCACCGACCGCGACGACCGACGAGAGCACCCCGAACTCGGTGGCCCCGCCGCCGAACTCCACGGTGGACATGGTCGAGATGAAGACCGGGAAGTTGAATCCGAAGGTGCCGACGAGGAAGACCATGACGAGCACGATGACGATGTCCGGTCGCGAGCGCACGTACCGCAGGCCGTCACGGATCTGTCCCCGGGCTCGCACGAGGCGCGGCGCGGCGACCAGACGGCTCGGCCGGATGAAGAACAACGACAGCAGAACGGCGGCGAACGAGGCGCCGTTGATGAAGAACACCGGGCCCGCGCCGATCGCCGCGACGAGCACGCCGGCGACCGCCGGGCCGACCAGGCGTGCGCCCTGGAACGAGATCGAGTTCAGCGCGACCGCGTTGGGAAGGTCCGGGTCGGTGACGAGCTCGGAGACGAAGGCCTGCCGCACGGGGGCATCGATCGCCGTGGCGATGCCGAGCAGAAGCGCGAACGCGTAGACCCACCAGAGGGTGGCGAGCCCCGTGACGATGAGGATGCCGAGGCCGATCGCGAGCGCGAACTGGGCCGCCTGCGTCCACATCAGCACGCGGCGCCGGTCGAACCGGTCGGCGATGAGTCCGGCGACGGGCATGAGCGCCAGGAGCGGCCCGAACTGGAGGGCCATGGTGATGCCGAGCGCCGCGGCATCCCCGTCGGTGAGGTCGGTGAGTACGATCCAGTCCTGGGCGGTGCGCTGCATCCACGCCCCGGTGTTGGAGATGAGGGCGCCCGCGAACCAGAGCCGGTAGTTGGCGACCCGCAAAGACCGGAACATCGCGCTCACGAGTCGGCCAGCCGGTGGAGGATCGGGGCCGCCGCATCGAGGGCGGCGCGCTCCTCGGGCGGGAGCGAGGCGAGCTGGCGTGCGAACCAGGCGGCCCGGCGACGCGTGGTTTCGGTGACGATCGCGCGGCCCGCCTCGGTGAGGCTCACCTGAACCTTGCGGCCGTCATCGGGGGCCGTCTCCCGGGTCACGAGGCCGGAGGCGACCAGCGCGTTGACCGTGCGGTTCATCGAGGGCGCGGTGATCCGCTCGAAGTCGCTGAGGGCGCCGAGGGTCTGCGGCCCGTGCTTGGCGAGCACGAACAGCGCCGACAACTGCCCGTCGGTCACATCGCCGTCGACGCGCTCGAGGCGCATCCGGCGGCCCAGGCGCAGCACGGCCATGCGCAGTTGGTCGTCCAGCTCGTCGGTCACAATCGTTAGCCTAGCAAACAATTAGGATTGCTAATCAATTGAGGGAAGAAGAGGGCGAGGGCCGGCGAACCGGCCCTCGCCCCGTGAGCAGTTACTTCTTGGCGGGTGCGGCCGCGGGCTCGTCGATCGAGTCCTCGATCTTCGCGAACTCCGCGTCGTCGGCGTGCGACTTCATGCGGGCGATCTGGAAGATGATCACGCCGTAGACCGCCTTGGCCAGGATGTCGGCCACGGAGTAGCCGATCTGCTTGCCCACCCAGGCATCGGCACCCGAGATGTTGAGCAGCGGCAGCATGTAGGCGATCGGGTAGACGCCCCACGACAGCAGCAGCAGGAAGCGCAGCTGGCTGATCCTCGAGCGCACGCCCGCGGACTGGAGGTCGAGCGACTTCGTGAGCTGCACGAAGAGCACGTACAGGATGTACAGGAACGGCAGGGTCGACAGGATGCCGAAGATCGTTCGCACGGTGTTGTCGCCGCTGATCTCGCCCGGGTAGCCGAGCGCGATCATGAGCGCCGCGGCGGGAACGAGGCGCATGAGGAGGCCACGCTGGATGTGCTTGGCGAGCGCGAGCACGGCAACGAGCTCGACGAGCAGCAGCGGCACGGTGAGGAACCAGTCCACGTAGCGGTAGCCCTCGTTGAACGACTGGCCGACGGCTTGCGTGTACGTTCCGACACCACCGACGGCGTCCGTCACGAACGCCTCGCGGAACGAGTCGAAGATCCGGAAGTAGTGGTAGGCGGCGATCCCGCAGACGATCGCGGCGATCGCGATGGCCTGACGGTAGCGCGGCAGGACGCGCTGCATCCCGACCACGAGGAACAACGCAGTGAACAACTGCGAGGCGATCACGAGGGACAGGAAGTTGTAGACGGTGTCGTACTGAAGTTGACTCAGGGAGTCGGGAATCATCTGATCCTCCATTGGAGATGAGTTGAACAGGCCGCCGATGCCGTTGCCGGGGGCAGGGGCGTCGCCACGCTACGCCCGAAGTCAAGCCCCCCGACAGGGCCACGACGATTCAGGTGGCACCCCCTACGATGAAGGGGAGCGAGGAGGCTCGATGCCGAAAAAGACCGTCACCCGCAACGATGCGACCTTCACCGATCCGCAGGGCGTGCGCATCCACTGGTACTCCTGGCGTGCCCCCAAGCCGAAGGCGGTGATCCAGCTCGCCCACGGTCTCGGCGATCACGCGCTGCGGTACGAGCAGACCGCGAACGACCTCGTCGCGGCCGGATACTCCGTCTACGCGAACGACCACCGCGGTCACGGCGCGACCGGGATGGAGCAGTGGGGCGGTGACACCTCGAAGCTCGGCAAGCTCGGCCCCGGCGGCTTCCGGGCGACGGTCGCGGACGAGCTCCAGTTCACCGGCATCGTCAAGGCCGAGAACCCGGGCGTGCCGATCGTGCTGCTCGGGCACTCGTGGGGTTCGATCATCGCGCAGGAGATCATCAACACCCACTCCGCCGACTACGACGCGGCCGTGCTCACCGGCACCGCCTTCCGCACGTTCGGCGACATGAACGGCGGTGACCTCAACGCGAAGCACAAGCACCTCGGCACCACCGGCAACGAGTGGCTCAGCCGCGACGTCTCCGTGCACACCGCGTTCCGGGATGACCCGCTCACCTTCACCGCGACGGCGCTCAAGCTCTTCGGGCTCGCCGACGGGTTGCGCCTGCTCGGCACGCCCGCGAAGAACCTCGCCCGCGACATCCCGCTGCTGATGATGATCGGCAGCGAGGACTCGCTCGGCGGGGAGAAGAGCATCGAGAAGCTCGCCTCGGCGTATGTGACCAAGTCGGGGCTCGACGACGTCAAGGCGATCGTCTACCCGGGCGCCCGCCACGAGGTGTTCAACGAGACCAACCGCGACGAGGTCATCGCTGATCTCGTCGCGTGGTTGGGCGACCGCCTGCCCGCATGAGTTCCGTCTTCACCGAGATCCTCGCGGGTCGGTCGCCGGGCCGCTTCGTGTGGCGGGATGACACGTGCTTCGCGATTCTCACCATCGAGCCGCGGCGCCCCGGGCACACCCTGGTGATCCCGAACGTCGAGGTGGATCACTGGCTCGACCTGCCCGAACAGACGGTCGAGCACATCTTCCGGGTCGGACGCGTCATCGGGCTCGCGCAGCAGGAGGAGTGGGACTCGCCGCGGGTGGGCGTGATGTACGAGGGCTACATGGTGCCGCATTCGCACCTGCACGTCTGGCCGAGTTGGACGGTGTTCGAGTACAGCCACACCGGCATCGACCGCCATGCGACGCCGGCGGACCTGGATGCCGCGGCGGAGCGTCTGCGGGCGCGACTCGTCGCGCGAGGTCACGGGACCTTCGTCCCGGCCCCCGGAGAGTAGCCCCGCGAGCTTTGGTTAGGCTTACCTGATGCACGGTGAATTCAAGGTGCCCGGGGGCAAGCTCGTGGTCGTCGACCTCGAGGTGGCCGACGGGGTGATCTCCGCCTTCCGACTCGCCGGCGACTTCTTCCTCGAGCCCGACAGCGCGCTCGCCGACATCGATGCGGCCGTGCTCGGCGTGCCGGTGACGGCGGATCCGACGGCGATCGCCGACCGCATCCGCCGCGCCCTGCCCGAGGGCGCGAGCCTGCTGGGCTTCTCCCCGGAGTCGGTGGCCACGGCGATCCGCCGTGCCCTCCAGGACGCCACCGGCTGGCGCGACTACGACTGGCAGCTCATCCAGGGCCCGGCGCTCGACCCCGTGCTGCAGATGGCCCTCGACCAGGTGCTTGCCGAGGAGGTCGGCGCCGGGCGCCGCAAGCCCACCCTGCGCATCTGGGAGTGGGAGAAGCCCGCCGTGGTGATCGGCAGCTTCCAATCGGTGAAGAACGAGGTGGATCTCGCGAACGCCGAGAAGTACGGCTTCGACATCGTGCGCCGCATCTCCGGCGGCGGGGCGATGTTCATGGAGGCCGGCTCGGTGATCACCTACTCGATCTACGTGCCGACCCCGCTCGTGCAGGGGATGAGCTTCGCCGACTCGTACGCGTTCCTCGACGAGTGGGTCATCCTCGCGCTCAAGTCCCTCGGGATCGAGGCGAGCTACGTGCCACTCAACGACATCACGAGCACGAAGGGCAAGATCGGCGGGGCCGCGCAGAAGCGCCTCGGCACCGGCGCCGTGCTGCACCACGTCACCATGAGCTACGACATGGACGGCGACAAGATGGTCGAGGTGCTGCGCATCGGTCGCGAGAAGATGAGCGACAAGGGAACGAAGAGCGCCAACAAGCGCGTGGACCCCTTGCGCAGTCAGACCGGGCTCACGCGGCCCGAGATCATCGAGCGGATGATCGGCACCTTCCGCGGGTTGTACGGGCTCACGGCGGATGAGATCCACCCCGACGAACTCGCCCGCGCCCAGGCGCTCGTGGTGGAGAAGTTCGGCACCGAGGACTGGCTGCAGCGGGTGCCGTGAGCCGAGTCCCCCGCGCCGTTCTTCTCTCGACCAGCCTCGCGGTGCTGCTGGTCGGGGGCGTCGTGCTGTCCGCGGCGGTCGGCCAGCTGGCGATCAGTCCCTCGGAGGTGCTCGGCTCCGTGCTGCGCGCGCTCGGCATCCCGACCTCGCTCGCCCCGACGGACCCGATCATCGAGTCGACGCTCTGGGTGGTGCGCTTCCCGCGGATCGCAATGGCGCTCGCCGTCGGGGCGGCGCTCGCCGTGGCGGGCGCGGTGATGCAGGCGATCTTCGGCAACCCGCTCGCCGAGCCCGGTGTCGTCGGGGTCTCCTCGGGCGGCGCCCTCGGCGCGGCGATCGGCATCGTGCTCGGGGTGACCGCGCTCGGCAGCGGCGGGATCGCGATCCTCGCCTTCATCGGCGGTCTCGGCGCCACCCTGCTCGTGTACGCCGTCTCGAGGGCGAACGGCCGCACCGAGGTCGTGACCCTCCTGCTCACCGGGATCGCGGTCAACGCCTTCGCCGGAGCGGGACTGGCGTTCCTCCTGTTCATCGCCGACTCCGGCAGCCGCGAGCAGATCGTCTTCTGGCAGCTGGGAAGCCTCGGCGGGTCCCGCTGGAGCGAGGTCGGCATCGTCGCGGTCGTCACGGCACTGGGCACGGCCGTGGCGATCATGCTCGGGCGCCGCTACGACCTCCTCGCCCTGGGCGAGCGCAACGCGCGTCACCTCGGGGTGGATGTCGAGAAGCTGCGGATCGGCTCGATCGTGCTCGTGGCCCTGCTCACCGGCGTCGCCGTGGCGTTCTGCGGGATCATCGCCTTCGTCGGTCTGGTGGTGCCCCACATCATCCGCATGGCGATCGGGCCGGCGCACCGCGCGCTCATCCTCGCGAGCGGGGTCGGCGGCGGTGCGCTCCTCGTGCTCTCCGATCTCGCCGCACGCTCCGTGGTGCCCGGCGCCGACCTGCCGATCGGGCTGCTCACGAGCCTCATCGGCGGGCCGTTCTTCTTCTTCCTGCTGTTCCGCCAGCGCCGTCGCAGCGGAGGGTGGGCATGATCCGCGCGACGGGAGTCGGCGTCGACCTCGACGGCGCGACGGTGCTCGACGACATCACGATCGACGTCGTCCCGGGCGAGGTGCTCGTGCTCGTCGGACCGAACGGGGCCGGCAAGTCCACGCTGCTCGGGGTGCTCAGCGGCGAGAGGCGGCCCACCCGCGGAACGGTGGAGTTCGACGGGCGTGAGCTCGGCAGCATCCGGGGCACCGAGCTGGCGCGCTTGCGCAGCGTGCTCACGCAAGAGAACACGGTGAGCTTCCCGTTCCGGGTCGCCGAGGTGGTGGCCATGGGGCGGGCGCCGTGGGCCCGCACGATCGAGGGTCGAGACGACGTCTCCGCCGTCACCGAGGCGATGGATGCCGCGGACATCCGCCACCTCGCCACCCGCCGTTACACTTCCCTCTCCGGGGGCGAGAAGGCGCGGGTCTCTCTCGCCCGGGTGCTCGCGCAGCAGGCGGGGACGATCTTCCTCGACGAGCCGACCGCGGCCCTCGACCTCCGGCACCAGGAGGACGTGATGCGCCGGGCCCGGGCGCTCGCCGACGGCGGCCGCGCGGTGGTCGTCGTGCTGCACGACCTGTCGCTCGCGAGCGCCTACGCCGACCGGCTCGCCCTCATCGCCGCGGGGCGGCTCGAGGCGCTCGGGAGTCCCGCGGAGGTACTCACCGAGGAGAGGGTTGAGCGCGTGTACGGCCTGCCCGTCGAACTGCATCTCGTGGCCGGACGCCCGGTCGTCGTTCCCACTCGCCCGTAGACTGACCCGATGGATCCGTGGATCGTTCTCGCCGTGGTGGTCGGCGTGGGCGTGCTCACGTGGGTCGCGCAGCACTTCGGGTGGATCGACCTGAGCAACAAGTCGAAGACGTCGGGCAGCAAGGGCGGCGCGCTCGGCATCGGGGATGAGGTCTTCCATCCCACCCGGCACGAAGCGCAGATCGAGCTCGACCGCCAGACCGTGCTTCCCGCCCCGGCGCCGGTCGCGGGCGATGGCGACAAGGGCGTCTACGACGGGCGCGTGCACATCGATCTCGACGACCCTGAGGACCGCTAGCGCTCCAGCAGGTCCTGATAGTCGGGATGCCGCTCGATCCACGCCGAGACGTAGGGGCACCGGGCGACGACCCGAAGGTCGGTCTCGGCCCGCACGAGATTGAGGGCGCCGCGCACGAGTTCGCTCGCGAGCCCGTGCTCGCGCATCGCCGGGTCGATCTCGGTGTGGATGAAGACGATCGTGTCGTCCCGGAGCACGTACTCGGTGACGCCCGCGTGAGCGCCGTCCACGAGCAGTTCGAAGCGGTTCATCGCCGCGTCCTGGATCACCTCGGTAGCCACGGGATCCAGCCTAGGCGCTGTCGCGCACCACGAGCCGGGTCGGCATCACCCGCACGCGTTCGGTCGGTTCCCCGCGCAGCAGCGCGAGCAGCATCCGAGCCATCTCCTGTCCCATCTCCCGGGAGGGCTGGTGCACAGTCGTGATCCCGATCTCGCCGGTCATCGCCGCCGAGCTGTTGTCGAAGCCGACGATCGCGACATCGTCGGGCACCCGACGTCCGCGAGCCCGGAGTGCCGAGATCGCCCCGGTCGCCATGAGGTCGCTCGCGACGAACACCCCGTCGAGGTCGGGTGCGCGATCGAGCAGCTCGCGCATGGCCGCCGCGCCGCTGGCCATCGTGAAGTCGCCGTGCGCGACGAGCGAGGTGTCGAGACCGGCGGAGCGCATCGACGCCTCCCACCCGTCCTGACGATCGATCGACACCTGCATGTTCGGGGGACCGGTGATCGTGCCGATCCGGGTGCGCCCGACCTCGATGAGCCGGTCGGTGCCGAGGGTCGCGCCCGCGGTGTTGTCGACGTCGACGTAGTTGTTCCGGTGATTCTCCGGCTGGAAGGGACGACCACCGAAGACGACCGGGATCGTCGCGTCGAGCGTGGTGAAGAACGCGTCGCCCGAGTGGTGGGACACCACGATCGCGCCATCGACGTTGCCGCCGAGCAGGTAGCGGATCGTCTTCTCCGAGGGCGCCGACGGCTTGGCGAGCTGGAGGTTGAGCACGTAGTCGCTGTCCTCGATCTCGCTCGTGATGCCCTGCATGATCTCGGCGAAGAACGGGTCGCCGAAGAACCGCTGCGCGTCCTCCGGCACGACGAGCGCGATCGCCGACGTCTGACGGTTCGCGAGCGAGCGGGCGGCCCGGTTGGGAACGTACTGCAGACGCTCGATCGCGGCGTTGACGCTGAGCAGCACATCCGGGCTCACATGGCTCGACCCGTTGACGACGCGGGACACCGTCGAGCGCGAGACCCCGGCCTCCGCGGCGACCGCCTCCAGTGTCGGGGCGACCCGCCGCACCGGGAGATCAAGGGCCATGGTGGCGATTCTAGCCAGAGCGCCTCTTAGAGAGCGCGCCCCGCGATGATGTTCCTGTAAGCGATTGCACTGTCCTTGAGGATGCGCTCCTGGCTTTCGTAGTCGACCCGCACGAGGCCGAACCGCTTGTCGTAGCCCCAGGCCCACTCGAAGTTGTCCAGGAGCGACCAGTAGAAGTAGCCGCGCACCGGCACGCCCGCCTCGAGGGCGTCGAGGATCGCGTCGAGGTGCTGTTCGAGGAACGAGACCCGCTCGGCGTCGTGCACGGCCCCGTCGACGAGCACATCGTCGTAGGCCGCCCCGTTCTCGGTGACCGCAAGCGCGACTCCGGCCGGCTGCGCATACTCCGCGTGGATGCGCGTGAGCAGCCGCGTGAGCCCCTCCGGCTGCACCTCCCATCCCATCTCGGTCAGCGGAAGATCGCGCAGATGCCAGTGCACCGAGTCGGCCGCGGGGAACGGGGAACGCTTGGGACGCTCCGACGGCGCCGTCGTCGACATCGTCCGTCCGGCGGGCGGGCGCGCGCTCACGAGCTCGCCGTGGTAGTAGTTCACGCCGAGCAGATCGATGGGCGCCGAGATGATCTCGAGGTCGCCGGGCGCGACGACGCTCTCGAAACCGAGGCCCGCGACATCCTCGAGCACATCATCCGGGTACGCGCCGCGGAAGATCGGGTCGAGGAAGAATCGATTGAACTGCCCGTCGATGCGCCGCGCGGCGTCGAGATCCCCCGGGTCGTCGCCATCCACGGGGTCGGCGACCGTGAGGTTGAGGGTGATCCCCAGGCTCAGGGACGGGTCGCGCCGACGCAGCTCCTCCACGACCAGGCCGTGGCCGAGCAGCAGGTGGTGCGCGGCCGCGAGTCCCGCGGCCGGGTCCTGGCGGCCCGGAGCGTGCTCGCCGCCGATGTAGCTGAGGAACGACGCGCACCACGGCTCGTTGAGCGTCGTCCACGACGTCACCCGGTCGCCGAGGCGGTCGTGCATCGCGGTCGCGTAGTCGAGGAAGCGGTACGCCGTGTCCCGCGCGGGCCACCCGCCCTTCTCCTCGAGCGCCTGGGGCAGATCCCAGTGGTACAGCGTGAGCCAGGGGTGGATGCCGTGCTCGAGCAGGTCATCCACGAGCCGCGAATAGAAGTCGAGTCCGGCCGCGTTGGGAGCTCCGCCGTCGGGGCAGACCCGCGACCACGACGCGGAGAACCGGTACGTCTGCAGGCCGAGGTCGGACATCAGCGTGACGTCGTCGTGGAACCGGTGGTAGTGATCGCACGCGACATCGCCGTTGTCCATGCCGACCACGGCGCCCGGAACCCGGCAGAACACGTCCCAGATCGAGTCGGTGCGCCCGTCCTCGTGAGCGGCCCCTTCGATCTGGTAGGCCGCCGTCGCCGCCCCGAACAGGAAGTCGGCGGGAAAGGCCCGGGGGGCGGGGTGCGGCATGCGGGGACTCCTAGTCGACGGTGACGGGGCGCTCCGCGTCCGAGCGACGTGAGAGCGCTCCCACCACTGTAATCCGTGAAGCGTGCAAACGGTTGCGATCTCTCGAGATCGGAGCGCCGGCGCCCCGACGACGTCGATTCACCTCGACGTCGTCGGGCGCGGGCGTGCGCCGCGGACTACGGCCGCGAGCGGGTCGATCCGGCCGGCGTCGACGCCTCGTCAGAGACGTCGGGAGCCACCATCGCCCCGGCCTCCGCGGCCGCGGCCTGAGCGAGGATCGCCGCGTCCGCATCGGCGTTCTCCTGGAGCGCCGACTTCTCGCGCAGCGGTGCGGTCTTGAGGAAGAAGCTCAGCACGAACGCGAGGAGCACCACCCCGAGGCCCACCCAGTAGACGGTCACGGTCGCGTCGTTGAAGCCTTGGAGGAACGGGGCCGCGAGGCGCGGGTCGGAGCCGTTGAGGAACGAGGTGTCACCGTCGAGCGCGGTGCCGAGCGAACCCGATCCGCCGGCCTGGCCCTGCTGGAACAGGTCGAGGATCTTCGCGTTGGCCGGGTCGGCGAGCACGGTCGGGTCGGCGACCGCCTCGGCGATGCCGTCCTTGACCGACTGGCTCGCGAACGCCGCGACGATCGTCTCCGGGATGCGCGTGAAGAGCACCGAGAACAGCACGGCCGTGCCCAGCGTTCCACCGATCTGGCGGAAGAACGTCGATGCGCTCGTCGCGACGCCGATGTCCCGCGGTCCGACCGAGTTCTGCGCGGCGATCGTGAGGGTCTGCATCAGCTGTCCGAGGCCGAGGCCGATGAGGAACATCCCGATCATGATGTACCAGACCGGCTTGTCGACCGAGAGGAACGTGAGCCAGAAGAAGCCGACCGACATGAGACCGGTGCCGAGGATCGGGAACATGCGGTACTGGCCGGTGCGGGCGATGAGCTGGCCGCTGCCGATCGAGGCGATCATGAGGCCGAGGATCATCGGCAGCATGAGGAAGCCGCTCTCGGTCGGCGTCGCGCCGTTGACGAGCTGCAGGTAGAGCGGGATCGTCATCATCGCGCCGAACATGCCGAAGCCCACGAGCACCCCGAGCACGGTGGACATCGAGAACGTCGCGTTGCGGAAGAGCTTGAGCGGGATGAGCGCGTCATCCCCCATGAGCTTCTCGCTGAGGATGAACGCGCCGATGCCGAGGGCACCGATGATGTAGCAGAGGATGGCGGCGATCGAGTCCCAGCCCCACTCGCGGCCCTTCTCGGCCACGAGCAGGAGCGGAACCAGGGCGATGATCACCGTCGCGGCACCCCACCAGTCGATGCGCACCGTGTGGCGGGTGTGCGGGATGTGGAGGAATCGCATCACGATCGCAAGCGCGACGATGCCGATCGGGAGGTTGATCAGGAAGACCCAGCGCCATCCGGTGATGAACAGGATCTCCGGGGTGCCCGAGAGCAGACCGCCGATGAGCGGGCCGATGACGCTCGAGATGCCGAACACGGCGAGGAAGTAGCCCTGGTACTTCGCGCGCTCGCGAGGGGCGAGCATGTCGCCCATGATCGCGAGGGGGAGCGCCATGAGGCCGCCGGCGCCGAGTCCCTGGATGGCCCGGAAGGTCGCGAGCTGATACATCGTGCCGGCGAACCCGGCCGCGACCGAGCCGACGAGGAAGATCACGATCGCGATGATGAACAGCGGTCGACGACCGAAGATGTCGCTGAGCTTGCCGTAGATCGGCGTCGCGATCGTCGAGGTGATGAGGTATGCGGTCGTCACCCAGGCCTGGAGGCTCAGCCCGTCGAGGTCGTCGGCGATCGTGCGCATCGAGGTGCCGACGATCGTCTGGTCGAGGGCGGAGAGGAACATCCCGGCCATGAGGCCGAAGATCACGAAGAGGATCTGACGGTGGGTCATGACGCCGCCGGCGTCGGCGATCGCCTGGGCCTGCTGCTTGCCCTTGGAGAGAGTGCTGGACATGGAATCCTTCAGGTCGGAGGAGGACAGAAAAGGATGCGCGCACCGTCGGGCGCAAAACTTTGCGTAGAGTGCAAAGTTACAGCGGACGCACGGCTGACGCAAGCTGGGTGCCGCCTACGATGGTGGGCGTGTCTGATCTGCGTCCCCGCAACCGCCCGAGCCGGGCGGTGCGTCGTCGACGCGCCATCCTGACCGCGGTGGGAATCGGCGTCGGCCTCGTGCTGATCGCCGTCGTCGTGGTCGTGGCCCTCACCCCGCGTGCCGCCGCGCCGACCCCGACGCCGACCCCGACGAAGACCGCGACCCCCACGCCGACGCCCACTCCCACGCCGACTCCGACATTCGACACGACCGCCAACTCGATCGATGATCCCGCGAGCATCTGGGTCGTCGTCAACAAGCTCCGCCCCTTGGGGGAACCCGGCTACGAGCCCGCGGACCTCGTCGCCGTGCCCGTGCCCTACGTCAACGAACCCTTCCTGCGGCAGGTCGCCTCGGATGCCGTGGTGCAGATGTTCGCCGCCTTCACCTCCGAGACCGGCCTCGAGATGCAGGCGCAGAGCGCCTACCGCAGCTACTCCGTGCAGGAGAGCGTCTACGCCGGCTGGGTGTCGTCTCTCGGCCAGGAGGGCGCGGACCTCACGAGCGCCCGGCCGGGGCACTCCGAGCACCAGACCGGGCTCGCGATCGACGTCAACGCCCTGCCCGATCAGGGATGCTCGCTCGAGCCGTGCTGGGGCAGCACCCCGCACGCCCAGTGGCTCGCCGCCAACGCCTATCGGTTCGGCTTCATCGTGCGCTACCAGGACGGCATGACGCCGATCACCGGCTACGAGTACGAGCCGTACCACATGCGCTACGTGGGCGTGGAGCTCGCGACCGAGATGCACGACACGGGCGTCGCGACGCTCGAGGAGTTCTTCGGGCTGCCGCCCGCGCCCGACTACGCCGGCTGAGCTACTGCCAGATCTGGCGCAGGTCGTCGGCGAGCGTCTCGACATCGACTTCGTCGAGGTTGCAGGTGACCGCCACGCTCGTACGGCGGTCTTCGGAGACCGTGAGCGCACTCACGAATCCGAGCCACGCGCCGGTGTGGCCGATCGAGCCGTCGACCGCGCGCTCGATCCCGGCGCCGTACTCACCGCCGTCGCCGGTGGGCACGGCATCCGCGAACTGGGCGTCGAGGAGCGCCTGGCCGCCGACCGCACCTGTGCGGTAGTTGTCCCCCCAGAGGGCGAGCTCGCGGGCCGTGCCGTGGATGCCGCCATCGCCGATCTGCGTCCATCCCGACCGCAGGTAGTCGAATTCGCTCCCGTCCCGTTCGTAGGAGCGGGCCAGGTCGTCGCTGTCGAACTCGGGGTCCATCGCGAGGTCGAGCCCGAGGCGGCCGAACACCTCGCTGGCGAGGAAGTCGGGCAGCGTCTCGCCGGAGGCCCGCTCCACGAGGTCGGCGAGCAGCACGTAGTTGGAGTTGGAGTAGTCGAAGGCGCGGGAGCCGAGCTCGTCCACCTCCGCGATCGCGTCCACGGCATCCTGCTGGCTGGTCTCGTCTTCGAAGTCGGCGTCGAGCAGGTCGAGGTAGTCGGGGATGCCGCTCGTGTGGTGCAGCAGGTCGCTCACTGTCACCGTAGAGCTCCACTCCGGCAGTTCGTCGAACCAGAGATCGAGGGTGTCGTCGAGGCTCAGGTCGCCGCGATCGGAGAGCAGCAGCACGGCGACTCCGGTGAACTGCTTGGAGTTGCTCGCGTAGTCGAACACCGTGGTCGCCGTGATCGGCACGTCGTGCTTGAGGTCGGCCATCCCGATCTCGTGGGTCCAGACGACCCGGCCCTCGCTCGAGACCGCGGCGGCGCATCCGGGCTCCGACGGGTCGAGGGCGTCGTCGAGCACGGCGTCGCTCGCGACGACCCGCTCATCCTCGAGTTCGGGCCCGACCTGCGTCGTGGCGCAGCCGGTGAGGAGAAGGGCGATCAGCGTGAGGGCGAGTGCCTTCATCCCTGCAGCGCGCTGTCGACGATGACCTTCGCCTCGGCTTGCACGGCCTTCAGGTGCTCCGGCCCGAGGAACGACTCGGCGTAGATCTTGTAGACGTCCTCGGTGCCGCTAGGGCGCGCGGCGAACCACGCGTTCTCGGTGACGACCTTGACGCCGCCGATCGCGGCGCCGTTGCCGGGGGCGGCGCTGAGCTTCGCCACGATCGGCTCGCCGGCGAGCTCGGTCGCCGTGATCGCGTCGCCGCTGAGCTTGCCCAGGCGCGCCTTCTGCTCCTTGGACGCCGCGGCGTCGATGCGCTCGTACGCCGGGTCGCCGAACTGGGCGACGAGCTCGGCGTAGAGCACCGACGGCGTCTTGCCCGTCACGGCGAGGATCTCGCTCGCGAGCAGCGCGAGCAGGATGCCGTCCTTGTCGGTCGTCCACGCGGTGCCGTCGAGGCGCAGGAAGCTCGCCCCCGCGCTCTCCTCCCCACCGAACCCGACCGACCCGTCGACGAGCCCGGGCACGAACCACTTGAATCCGACCGGCACCTCCCACAGCCGGCGCCCGAGCGAGGCGGCGACCCGGTCGATCATGGAACTGGAGACGAGCGTCTTGCCGATGGCGGCATCCGCCCGCCACTGGGGCCGGTGCATGTAGAGGTACTGGATCGCCACCGCCAAGAAGTGGTTGGGGTTCATGAGCCCGCCGTCGGGCGTGACGATGCCGTGGCGGTCGGCATCCGCGTCGTTGCCGGTGAGGATGTCGTAGTCGTGACGGCGGGCTACCACCGACGCCATCGCGCTCGGGCTCGACGGGTCCATGCGGATCTTGCCGTCCCAGTCCAGGGTCATGAAGGCCCACGCCGGGTCGACGAGCGGGTTCACGACGGTGAGGTCGAGCTCGTAGCGCTCGGCGATGAGCTTCCAGTAGTTGACGCTCGCGCCTCCGAGCGGGTCGGCCCCGATGCGGATGCCGGACTTCTTGATCGCGGCCATGTCGATGATGTTCGCGAGATCGTCGACGTACGCGCCGCGGTAGTCGTAGGTTTCGACGGCAGACGGCTCCGCGCGTTTCACCCCGCGCAGGCCGTCGGCGATGAGGGCGTTCGCCCGGTCGGCGATCCATGTCGTGGCGTCGCTGTCGGCCGGGCCGCCGTGCGGCGGGTTGTACTTGAAGCCGCCGTCGCGCGGCGGGTTGTGGCTCGGGGTGATGACGATGCCGTCAGCGCGCTGGAGCTGGGAGGATCGCGACAGCGATCCCGCGACGCCAGCGCCGAGCGAGCTGCGCTCGCGAGGTTCGAGTTGAGCGTTGTGTCGGATGATCGCGTGGCTCAGCGCCGGCGTCGGCACCCAGTCGTCGAACTCGTCGACGAGCACGCGAACCCCGTTGGCCTCGAGCACCTCGAGGGCCGTCGTCTCCGCCGGGCGCGAGAGCCCGTGCGTGTCCTTGCCGATGAACAGCGGTCCGGTGATGCCCTGCGCCGCCCGGTATTCGACGATCGCCTGGGTGATCGCGGCGATGTGCGTCTCGTTGAACGCGGCGTCGAGGGATGACCCGCGGTGGCCGCTCGTGCCGAAGACGACGCGCTGCTCGGGCACCGTGACATCCGGAACCCGCGCGTAGTACGCCGCGACGAGCTCGTGCACGTCGATGAGGTCGGAGGGCTGGGCGGGCTGGCCGGCGCGGTTCATGCGCACCAGTCTGGCACCCGGGAGCCCGCCGCTACAGTTGACGCATGCCTGAGACCGTGCCCTCCGCGACCTACTCCTACCTGGGTCCCGCCGGCACGTTCACCGAGGCCGCGCTCAAGCAGGTTCCCGCCGCGGCCGGCCAGCAGTGGCGTTCCGTCAACAACGTGGGCGAGGCCCTCGACGACGTGATCAGCGGGCGTTCGACCGCCGCGATGATCGCGATCGAGAACTCGATCGAGGGCGGCGTGAGCGCCACGCAGGACGCGCTGGCGAGCATCCCGAACCTGCGGATCATCGGCGAGTACCTCGTTCCCGTCAACTTCGTGCTCGTCGCCCGGCACGGCACCGCGCTCGCCGACGTGAAGGTCATCAACGCGCATCCCGTCGCGTACGGCCAGACTCACCGCTGGCTCGACACGCACCTGCCCGAGCACGGTCACCTGCCGGCGACGTCGAACGTGGCTGCGGCGGCATCCCTTCTCCTCAACGACACCGCGGATGCCGCGGTCGCCCCGCCCGGGATCACCGACCACCACGACCTCGCCGTGCTCGCCGAGAGCATCGGGGACAACCCCAACGCCGTCACGCGCTTCGTGCTGGTCTCGCGCACGGCCGCTCTGCCGGAGCCCACGGGCAGCGACAAGACGTCGATCATCGCCGAGCTGCCGGATGACACGGCGGGCCGCCTGCTCGAGATGCTCGAGCAGTTCGCCACCCGTGGCGTCAACATGAGCCTGCTCGAGTCGCGTCCGATCGGGGATGCCCTCGGACGCTACCGCTTCGTCATCGACCTCGACGGGCACATCCTCGACGAGCGGGTCGCGGATGCCCTCCTCGGCCTCAAGCGGTTCAGCCCGAACGTGATCTTCCTCGGCAGCTACCCGCGCGCCGACAAGCAGGCGATCACCGTGACCCAGCGCTACGGCAACGAGGTGTTCGTGGAGGCGCGCGACTGGCTGCGCGGGCTCATCGCGGGCGAGCCGCAGTAGAGCGCTACGCCGGCACCTTCACCGTGAGCGCGGTCTGGTCGATCCAGGTGCGCATCGACATCGCCTCCCCGAACTCGTCACCGTCGAGCTGGAACTCCTGCGCCACATCGACGGTCATCGCGAGCTCGCGACCGCGGAAGTAGGTGACGTCGCGCACGTCGCGGGAGAGGTCGATGATGCGCCGCCCGATCGCGGACTTGCGCAGCACGCCGTTCTCCCACGCCACCTTCTGCCACACCTTCGCCCAGCCGAAGGGTCCGCGCGGGCGCAGGGCGGCGACATCGAGGATGCCGTCGTCGGGTCGCGCATCGGGCATCAGGAGGAAGCCGCCGGGCAGCACGCCGCAATTGCCGATGATGATCGTGTGCACGTTCATCGACCGCAGCACGCCGCCGTCGAGGCGGTAGTGCAGGCGCACCGGCTGCAGCTCGGGCAGGGAGCGGGCGATGCCGTCGATGTAGGCGAGCCAGCCGACCGCTTTCTTGAGCTTGGTCGAGGTGTTCTTGATCATCTTCGCGTCGAGGCCGAGCCCCGCCATGACGAGGAACACGTGCTCGAAGGTCTCGCCGTCCTCCCGGGTGATGGCCGCGATGCCGAGGTCGATCTCGCGGGTCTGCCCCGTGAGGGCGGTCTCGACGCTGAGGGGGAGATCGCTCAGCGGCAGCTCGAGGTTGCGGGCGAGCAGGTTGCCCGTGCCCGAGGGAAGCAGGGCGAGCGGCACCCCGCTGTCGCGCAACCCCTCCGCGACCGCGCGCACGGTGCCGTCGCCGCCGGCGGCCATGACCACGTCGGCTCCGCGTCGGAGGGCGCTCGCCGTCGCGTCCTGTCCCGGGTCGTCCTCGGTGGTCGCGAACCACGCGGGTGCGGCCCAGCCGAGCCGGTCGCTGGCCTCGGTGACGATCTTGCGGAGCTTTCTGACATCCACCTTGGTCGGGTTGTAGACCACAGCGGCACGCTTCGACCGGGCGACGCGAGGGGATGTCACTCATCCAACGCTACGCCATCGCCTCGGTAGGCTGTAGGCGTGATCGACCCCCAGTTGCTGCGCGACAACCCCGAGGCGGTGCGGCGCTCGCAGGAGGCGCGCGGGGCATCCGTCACCCTGGTCGAAGAGGCGATCGCCGCGGACGCCGACCGTCGCGCTCGCATCGGCGAGTTCGAGAACCTCCGAGCCGAGCAGAACGTTTTCGGCAAGACCGTCGCGGCCGCGCCGAAGGAGCAGAAGCAAGCCCTCGTGGCCGAGGCCCAGGAGCTCGCCGCCCGCGTGAAGGCCGCCCAGCAGGTGTCGCAGGATGCCGAGGCCGCGTTCACGAGAATCGTCGGCTCGATCGGCAACGTCATCATCGACGGCGTCCCGTCGGGTGGCGAGGATGACTGGGAGCTCGTGCGCACCCACGGCGAACCCGCCGCCTTCGATTTCGAGCCGCGCGACCACGCCGAGCTCGGCGAACTGCTCGGCGCGATCGACATCGCCCGCGGGGTGAAGGTCTCCGGCAGTCGCTTCTACTTCCTCAAGGGTGTCGGCGCCCGCCTCGAGCTCGCGCTCATGAACCTCGCGCTCGACAAGGCCATCGCCGCCGATTTCGTGCCGCTCATCACGCCCACCCTCGTGCGCCCCGAGATCATGGCCGGCACCGGATTCCTCGGCGAGCACTCGGACGAGATCTACTACCTCCCCGCCGATGACCTCTACCTCACGGGCACGAGCGAGGTGGCGCTCGCCGGCTACCACTCCGACGAGATCCTCGACCTCTCGGCCGGCCCCCTGCGCTACGCCGGCTGGTCGACCTGCTATCGCCGTGAGGCGGGGTCGGCGGGCAAGGACAATCGCGGCATCCTGCGGGTGCACCAGTTCAACAAGCTGGAGATGTTCAGCTACGTGCTTCCCGAGGACGCCGCCGCCGAGCACGAGCGGCTGCTCGGCTTCCAGGAGGCCATGCTCCAGGCGTGCGGCCTCAGCTATCGCGTGATCGACGTCGCCGCGGGAGACCTCGGCTCGAGCGCCGCCCGCAAGTTCGACGTGGAGGCGTGGGTTCCCACCCAGGGCACGTACCGCGAGCTCACGAGCACGAGCAACTGCACGACCTACCAGGCGCGCCGGCTCGACATCCGGTCACGCGGGGAGAACGGCAAGACGGCCCCGGTCGCCACGCTCAACGGCACCCTCGCCACGACGCGCTGGCTCGTCGCCATCCTCGAGACCCACCAGCAGGCGGATGGTTCGGTGGTGGTGCCCGAGGCACTGCGCCCCTACCTCGGCGGCCTCGAGATGCTTCCGGTGATCGCGTGAGTGATCGCTGGCTCATCGCCCTCGACATCGACGGCACCGTGCTCCACGAGGACGGCAGCCTGCATCCGCCCGTGATCGAGGCGGTGCAGCGGGTTCGGGATGCCGGACACGAGGTCACTCTCGCCACCGGCCGGTCCGTGGCGATGACCCTGCCCATCCTCGAGCGGCTCGGGATCACCCCGCCCTATGTCGTGTGTTCGAACGGCGCGATCACGCTCACGCGCGACCCCGAGGCGCCGACCGGATACTCGCGCAGCCACGTGGAGACCTTCGATCCGACCGAGGTGCTCACGACCATCCGGTCGAGCCTGGAGCTGGCGCACTACGCGGTCGAGGACGAGACCGGGCTCTACCGCTTCACGGGGGAGTTCCCGGATGGCGCCCTCGGCGCGGTGAGCGAGAAGGTGGAGTTCCACGAGCTCATGGCGCATCCCGCCACCCGCGTCGTCGTGATCTCGCCCGAGCACGCGATCGAGGACTTCCTC
>CALRJN020000013.1:0-66250 GCA_943367555.1 Synechococcus sp. UW140
AGACGGCGCGGGTCTCGGCGGCGACCGCCCGTCGGTTCGTCTGCGCCTCGGGCGTGCTCCCCATCCTCTTCGACGGCAGCCGGCCGGTGGATGTCGGGCGCACGCATCGGCTCTTCACCGCGGCCCAGCGCGCCGCGATGGCCGCGCGCGACGGCGGGTGCGTGTTCCCCGGGTGCGATCGGCCGCCCTCCTGGTGCGAGGCCCATCACACCGATCACTGGCGACGGGACCGGGGTCGTACCGCGGTGGATGCCGGGGTGCTCCTCTGCCGACATCATCACCTGCTCGTGCACAACGCCGGATGGGAGATCCGGCGCCTCAGCACTGCGGCAGGAGTGCCGACCGGGGAGCTGATGCTCATCCCGCCGGTCTCGGTCGACCCGACACAGCGACCGAGGGCACTGCAGAGCCGAACGACCAGGGATGGGTGCGGGATGACGGGGGGTGCACGGTCGGTCGCGCACCGGGCCACCTCACCCGTCGCGGCACCGAGCGGCGTCCCCGACCCCCGGGTAGATTCGTCTCATGCGTGAGCTTCAGGCCCAGATCATCAGCGAACTCAACGTGCGACCGAGCGTCGACCCGGCAACCGAAGTTCGCGCCCGCATCGACTTCCTCAAGGAGTACCTGCGCACCACCGGCGCCAAGGGCCTTGTGCTCGGCATCAGCGGCGGCCAGGACTCCAGCCTCGCGGGCCGTCTCTGCCAGCTTGCCGTCGAGGAGCGGCGTGCCGAGGGCGGCACCGCCGAGTTCGTCGCCGTACGCCTGCCCTACCAGGTGCAGAAGGACGAAGCGGATGCCCAGCTCGCCCTCACGTTCATCCGTCCCGACCGGTCGATCACGTTCAACATCCACCGCGCCGTCGACGGGTTCGAGGCCGAGTACCTCGACGCGACCGGCACCGAGATGCTCGACTTCACGAAGGGCAACGTGAAGGCACGCGCCAGGATGATCGCCCAGTACGCCCTCGCGGGCCAGTCGGGCCTCCTCGTGGTCGGCACCGATCACGCCGCCGAAGCCGTGACGGGCTTCTTCACCAAGTTCGGCGACGGCGGGGCCGACCTCCTTCCGCTCTCCGGACTCACCAAGCGGCAGGGCCGCTCGCTCCTGGTGCACCTCGAGGCCCCCGAGCGGCTCTACCTCAAGGCGCCGACCGCCGACCTGCTCGACGACAATCCCGGCCAGACCGACGAAGCCAACCTCGGGCTCACGTACCAGCAGATTGACGACTTCCTCGAAGGCCTCGACGTCGACCCGGCGACAGCGGAGGCGATCGAGCAGCGGTTCGTCAGTACTCGCCACAAGCGAGCCGAGCCCGTGACGATGTTCGACACCTGGTGGCGATGAGCCAGATCGCCGTCGCCCAGTTCGCGCCCGGCACCGACCGCGAGGCGAACCTGGCGACGATCCGCTCGCTCGCCGAGAGCGCCGTGGACCGCGGGGCCACGCTCGTCGTGTTCCCCGAGTACTCGTCGTACTTCACCCCCGAGCTGGGCGCCGAGTGGGTGACGGCAGCCGAGGACCTCAGCGGCGGGTTCGTCGAGGGTCTCGCGGCGGTGGCGCGTGAGCTCGGCATCCATCTGGTCGCGGGACTGATCGAGTCCACGGATGACGCGGCGCGCGTCTCGAACACGGTCGTCGCTCTCGACCCCGCCGGCACCCTCGTCGCCACCTATCGCAAGCTGCACCTCTACGACGCTTTCGGCCACCGCGAATCGGACTGGGTGCGGCCCGGAGCGATCACCGAGCCGGAGACGTTCGCGTGGGCGGGATTCACCGTCGGCCTCCAGACCTGTTACGACCTGCGCTTCCCGGAGGTGACCCGTCGTCTGGTGGATGCCGGAGCCGACCTCGTGCTCGTGCCCTCCGAGTGGGTGCGCGGACCCCTCAAGGAGCATCACTGGCGCACCCTCGTCACCGCCCGCGCGCTGGAGAACACCGTCTACGTCGCCGCGGCCGATCACTCCCCGCCGATCGGCGCCGGCAACAGCATGGTGGTCGACCCGATGGGCGTCGAACTGGCGACCATCGGCGAGGAGGTGGGCGTCGCCGTGGCGGCGGTCGAGATCGATCGGATCGCCCGGGTGCGTGAGATCAACCCCGCGCTGGCACTGCGGCGGTTCCGAGTGGTCGAGCGCTGACCGCACGCCCGAGAGCGACGCAGTCATCGCCATGACGAGAGCGACGCGGTCATCGCCATGACTAGAGCGACGCGGTCATCGCCATGAAGAGGGTCGCGATCGTCCCGTCGGCGTTCGGCAGGAACGACGCGACGAAGCCGGAACTCGACACCCCGACCAGGGCATCCACCGGAAAGTACTGCCCGTAGAACCCGGCTCGGTAGGCCGCGAGCGTGGACTCGTCGACGGTGAAGTTCCAGGTCGCCGTCGTGCCGGGTTCGACGTAGGCGAGCTGCTCCATCGTCGCGTCCCGGGAGAGCGACCCGCAGCAGCCGCTCGCCGCGACGATCACCTGCACCGGGCCGCTGAATCGGTCGTAGATCGCCGCCGTGTTGCCGCTCTGGAGGCTCTCGAGGTAGAGCAGTCGATCCTCGGCGCTCGGGGGCTCCGGGGTCGTGGCGGTGGGCGTCGGTGTCGCCTCGGGGGTCGTACTCGAGCTCGCCGACGGCGTCACGAGACTGGGGCCCGGGGCCGTGTTCGTGACGGCGGGAGCCGACCCTCCACCTCGCAGCAGGAGCACCGCCACGACTCCGGCGACGACGACCACGGCGAACAGGGCGATCAGGAGCCCGAGCATCCGGCGACTTCGCCGCGGCGGGTCCGACGCGGTCTCGTGGGCGACAGCCATGGCTCACGGTATCAGCAGCGAGTCCCGCACTTTGGGGGTGACAGTTACGAACATTTCATCGGGGTACGCCGATAGTGTGAGGGGGACAGCTTCCGGAGGGGGAAAACGGGATGTCAGAGCAGATCCGAGTGGTCGTTATCGAAGACGACCCCGACGTCGCCATGTTCACGCAGAAGGTGCTCGAGAAGCGCGACCTGTGCCTCGTCATGGTCGTTCCCGACCCGCGCCTGGCGGTGCAGGCGGTGATCGACTTCGTGCCCGACGTCATCCTCACCGACATCGAGATGCCCGGGATGACGGGGCTCGAGCTGATGAACCAGATCCGAGTCGTGCGTCCGGGCATCCCCGTGATCGTCATGACGGCGCACGCCTCGCTCGACTACGCCGTGACCGCACTGCGCAGCCAGGCCGATGAGTTTCTGCAGAAGCCGGTCTCCTCGGCCGACCTCACGGCCCACGTGACCCGGCTGGCCGAGTCCGCCCGCGTCGCCGCTGCCGGGGCGCCCGTCAAGCAGGTCGTGCTCGCGATCGGGGCACACCCGGATGATGTCGAGGTCGGCGTCGGGGGCATCCTCGCCGCGCATGCCGCCAACGGCGACCCGGTCACGATCCTCACCCTGTCGCGCGGCCAGAACGGATCGATCCGCTCCGCCTGGGACCAGTGCTCGAACTCGGCGATCGTGATCGGTGCCGAGACCCGCCTGGAGGACTTCCCTCCGAACGGCCTCGCCTCCGAACCGCAGGTCGTCGAGGTGATCCGCAAGGCCGTCGAAGAGCTCTCGCCGACGATCGTCTACGTGCCGTCGAAGGCCGACAACGATCCTGACCTCCGGGCCGTGCACGACGCCGCCGTCATCAGCACCCCGAATGTGCGGATGATCGCCGCCTACCAGGGCACCTCGTCCACTCTCGACTTCCGTCCCACCCGGTTCGTGCCGATCGACGACCAGACCGACACGAAGATCGCGATGCTGGCCGCGTTCACCGACTACGGGGATGCCCCGCAGCACCTCGACGCGGACTTCGTTCGCGCCACCGCTCGTGCGTGGTCGCGCTTCGGTCCTGGCACCTATTGCGAGCCGCTCGAGATCGTGCGCGACAGCGGTGATGTGGCGTGAGCGAGGGAGTTGCGTTGCTACCGCGTCGCGTTTGGTCCCCGAGCGAGGTCATCACCGTGCTCGTCGTGGAGGACAGCCCCGATCAGTCCGCGCTGCTGTCCCAGTATCTTGCGCGCGGCGGATGCCGCGTGGTCGCCGTCGACACCGCCGAGAAGGCGATCTCGGCCTACGGGGAGACCGACTTCCATCTCGCGATCGTCGACCTCGTTCTGCCCGGCATGGGCGGCGGTGACTTCATCCTGCGCCTGCGCGAGGACTTCCCGGAGACGAAGATCGCGGTGACCTCGGTGCTCGACGCCAAAGATTTCCCCGCAGCGGACGCCATCCTGCCGAAGCCGTTCACCGGCGCGCAGGTGCGACAACTGCTCGAAGACACCGTCATGGGAGGGCGCGGGTGATGAATCACACGGTCATCATCGCGGACGACGACCCCGACATCCGGGACCTCGTTCGCATCGCCGTCGGCAAGTCCGGCCTCGACCTGGTGGCGAGCGTGAGCGACGGCCTGGCGGCCCTCGAGGCGATCCGCACCCATGACCCGGACCTCGCGATCCTCGACATCTCGATGCCGGAGATGACGGGAGTGGAGGTCTGCCGCGCGGTGCGCGCCGATCCCGCCCTCACCGAAGTGCGCATCCTCCTGCTCACCGCGTCGGTGGATGACACCGCGCGCAAGCTCGGCACGGATGCCGGCGCCGACCATTTCATGGCCAAGCCGTTCAGCCCGCGCGATCTGACGGCGTGGCTCTCGGTGGGCAAGGAACCTCGATGAGGCGCACCGTCGCCACGGTGCGAGCGTTCGTGATCGACGCGCTGGACCGACCCAATCCGTTGATCAAGCAGAGTGCGACGGTCGTCGGCGCGCTTCTGGCCGGAGTCCTGGCCCTGTCCACGCCTGCCCTGATCACGCACTCGGATTCGTTCTGGCTGGGCGCGGCCATCGGCGCGCTCGCGACGCTGCTCGCGATCGCGGTCACGGTGCGGGGCACTCAGCTGGATCGCATCGTCATGATCGTCCCCGCGCTCGACATCATCGCGATCGGGTTCTTCCGCGCGGGGACCGGTGCGGTCGAATCGCCCTTCACCGCGCTGCTGCTGCTCCCCGTGGTCTGGCTCGCGTCGGGTGACGGTCGGCGCTTCATCTTCTACGTCGGCATGGGAACCACGGTCGCCCTCCTGATCCCCACCTCCCTGGGGCTGACCAACCCCAGCTCAGCCGACTGGACTCGTGGCCTGTTCACGTCGATCATCTTCACGCTCGCGGCGGGGATCATCAACGAGCTCGCCCGCCAGGGCCGTCGGCAGGTGCAGTCCATCAAGCAGCTCGCCGACGACAAGGAGCGGATGCTGCAACGCACCGTCGAATACGCGGCGCAACTCCAGGACAGCGAGGCGAAGTATCGCGCCGCCGACCGCCTCTTCCGCGGCGTCTGGGCCGCCGTCACCGAGCAGTCGGTGATCGGCACCGACACCACCGGCCTCATCGACGCGTGGAACCCCGGCGCGACGAAGATCCTCGGCTTCGCCGAGAACGAGGTGCAGGACATCAAGCACATCTACGACTTCCACCTCGACGACGAGCTCGAGGACTGGGCGCGCGAGCTCAACTACCCCCCGGGCGAGACGGTGCTCAACCCCGGATTCTCGGCGCTCGTGGAGAACGCCCGGCTCGGCAACGCGGAAAGCCGCGAGTGGACCTATGTGCGTCAGGACGGCAGCCAGGTGCCCGTGATGCTCTCGGTCACGAAGCGCGTCAACGGCGAGGGGGCGACGGTCGGGTACCTGTTCGTCGCGAGCGACATGACCCAGGCAAAGGAGGTGTCGCGCCTCAAGGACGAGTTCGTCGGTCTCATCTCGCACGAGCTGCGCACCCCGCTGAGCTCGATCCTCGGGTACCTCGAACTCATGCGCGACGACGAGGACGATCCGCTCTCGGAGGAGCACCTCCAGTACCTGGCCGTCGCCGAGCGCAACGCGCACCGGCTGCTGCGCCTCGTCGGCGATCTGCTGTTCACCGCCCAGGTGGAGTCGGGCAAGTTCCCGCTCGACACCCGGGACCTCGAGCTCGCGTCGATCCTCGACGCGGCCATCCAGACGGCTCGACCGATCGCCGACAACGCGGGCATCGAGTTGGTCAAGGTGCTGCCGGATGACGCGGCGGTCGTGCACGGCGACCCGGTGCGCCTCGGCCAGGCCATCGACAACCTCATCTCGAACGCCGTGAAGTTCACGCCCCGCGGCGGAACGGTGACGCTCGCCCTCGCCCTCGAGGAGCGGGCGGCGGTCATCACGGTGCGGGATACCGGGATGGGAATCGCCGAGTCCGAACTCGACAAGCTGTTCTCCCGGTTCTTCCGGGCCACGACGGCGACCCGGAACGCGGTTCCGGGCGTGGGGTTGGGGCTCACGATCACCAAGGCGATCGTCACGGCCCACCACGGTCAGATGGGCGTGGAGAGCGAGGAGGGGGTCGGAACTCAGTTCAGCGTCACCCTGCCTCTCGTGGCCGAGCCCGCGCGGATCTAGCTCCCGCAGATCGAGCCCGCTCGAACCGCGTCCGCGCTGCACTCACGGCTGGGGTCAGGGCACCCGCAGCTCGGCGAGCTGAGCGGAGGCCCGCTCGAGCAGTTCGACCTTCTTGCAGAACGCGAATCGCACGAGGGAGCGGTACCCGTCCCGGCGGTCCTCGTGCACGAACGCGGTCACCGGCACCGCCACGACGCCGGCGAGGGCGGGGAGGGCGCGGCAGAACTCGGCCGCGTCCGTCACTCCGAGCGGGGCGGCATCCGCGATCACGAAGTAGCCGGCCTGCGGGCGGGGCACCCCGAATCCCGCCGCCGTCAGCCCCGCGCTCAGCAGATCGCACTTGGCCGCGAGCGTCGCCGCCGCACCGGCGAAGTACGAGTCCGGCAGCCCCAGCCCGACGGCGATGGCGGGCTGGAACGGCGCGCCGTTGACGTAGGTGAGGAACTGCTTGACGGCGACGATCGGGGCGAGAAGGTGCTCGGGCGCGGTGATCCAGCCGATCTTCCACCCCGTCGCCGAGAACGTCTTTCCGCCGCTGGAGATGCTCACGGTGCGCTCGAAGGCCCCCGGCAGACTCGCGAGCGGAACGAACGGCTTGTCGAACACGAGATGCTCGTACACCTCATCGGTGACGAGGATCGCGTCGTGAGCGTGGGCGAGCTCGACGAGCAGCGCGAGCGTCTCGCGGGGGAGCACCGAGCCGGTCGGGTTGTGCGGGGAGTTGACGATGATCAGCCGGGTGCGGTCCGTGACAGCAGCACGCAGGTCGTCGGGATGCGGCAGGAAGTCGGGCGCGCGCAGCGGCACGGTCACGTGGCGGGCGCGCGACAGCGCGATCATCGCCGCGTAGGCGTCGTAGAAGGGCTCGAGGGTGACGATCTCGTCCCCCTCCTCGGTGAGGGCGAGGATGGTCGCGGCGAGACCCTCGGTGGCTCCCGCCGTGACGAGCACCTGCCGGTCCGGGTCGATCCTCAGACCGTAGAACCGGTGCTGGTGGGTCGCGATCGCCTCGCGCAGCACCGGCATCCCGAGGCCCGGCGGATACTGGTTCACCCCGGCGCTGATCGCCGCGCGCGCCGCGTCGAGCACCTCGGCGGGGCCGTCCTCGTCGGGGAAGCCCTGCCCGAGGTTGATCGCGCCGGTGGCCGTGGCGAGCGCCGACATCTCGGCGAAGATGGTGGGTCTGAGGGTGCCGTCCGAGCCGAGCAGCATCGCGCCGCGCGCCGCGCGCGACCACGCTCCGGGGACGTCCATCGAGGCGAGCCTAGCGGGCCGTCCCGGGCACGGCGTGCTCCCGGCGACGCCCGGGGTCACTCACAGCGTGCCCAAATACAATGCTCAGGTTGCCGGTGGATGCTGTCCATCGCTGGAAGGAGCACCCCATGACCGAATCCGCCGGATCGTCCGACATCCCCACCGACATCCCCGCCCCCGCTGAGGCACCGGCCCCGCTCACGGAGGTCGCACCGATCGACGCCGCGCAGCATCCCGCTCTGGCCCGCCAGCCCCGCCGCGGCGCCGCGGTCGGACTCGTCGCGGCGCTCGCCGTGGGGGCCCTCGTCGGCGGCGTCTCGGGCGCCGGCGTCACCCTGTGGGCGACGTCGCAGAACGCGGGCACCCCGGTCGTCTCCACGGTCACCCCGACCACGATCACCGTCAACGACGCGGCGAACGCCAGCCTCATCACCGCGGTCGCCGCCAAGGCCGCCCCCTCGGTCGTGACGATCCAGGTGTCGTCGTCCTCGGCCGGTGGCACCGGCTCGGGCGTGGTTCTGAGCGCCGACGGCTACATCCTCACGAACGCCCACGTCGTGACGCTCGACGGTGCCGTGTCCGATCCGACGATCTCGGTGCAGACCATCGACGGCCGCCTGCTCGACGCCACCGTCGTCGGGGTCGACCCGATCGTCGACCTCGCCGTGATCAAGGTGGATGCCGCGGCCGACCTCGCGCCCGCCACCTTCGCCGACTCGTCCAAGCTCAATGTGGGCGACGGCGCGATCGCGATCGGGGCTCCTCTCGGACTTGCGGGCACCGTCACGGACGGCATCGTCAGCGCGCTGAACCGCAGCATCACGGTCGCCTCGTCGGCGGTGCCCGACAACTCGTCGCCCGACTCGACCCCCACGCCGAACGACCCGAACAACTTCTGGAACTTCGACCTCCCCGGTCAGTCCCCGTCGGCCACGGGGTCGTCGTCGACGATCTCCCTCTCCGTCATCCAGACCGACGCGGCGATCAACCCCGGCAACTCGGGTGGTGCGCTGCTCAACTCCGATGGCGAGGTCATCGGCATCAACGTGGCGATCGCCTCCGCCGGCAGCAGCTCGGGCCAGGCCGGCAGCATCGGCGTCGGCTTCGCGATCCCCTCGAACCTCGCCGAGCGCGTCGCTCGGGAGCTCATCGCCAGCGGCACCGCGACCCACGGTCTGCTCGGGGCGTCGGTCGCCGACGTGCAGGAGGACCCGGCACAGACAAGAGCCACCGTCGTCGGGGCGAGCATCGTGCAGCTCACCGAGGGTGGCGCGGCCGCCGCCGCCGGCCTGAAGGTCGGGGACATCATCACGGGCTTCGAGGGTCTCCCGATCACCGGCAAGACCGACCTCACCGCCCAGGTGCGCGCCCTCGCCGCCGGGTCGACGGCGACCATCACCTACCTGCGCGACGGCACGACCGCGCAGGTCACCGTGACGCTCGGCACTCTCCCGTAGGCGCACGAACCACCGCAACCGCGGGCGGGGCCGGGCATCGAATCATCGGTGTCCGGCCCCGCTTCGTTGGTAGGCTCGACCGACCCACCAGCAAGACGTATTGGACCCCATGGCGACGAAGGCGGATGCCCTCCCCGGCGTGTCCTACGTGATGCCCGTGCTCAACGAGGTCGAGCACATCGAGGCCGCTGTTCTCAGCCTGACGAACCAGGACTATGCGGGACCGATCGAGGTCGTCCTCGCCCTCGGGCCGAGTGTGGACGGCACCAACGACGTCATCAGCGAGCTCGCGGCCGCCGACCCGCGCATCCGGAGCATCCCCAACGAGCTCGGCTCGACGCCCGGCGGCCTCAACGCGGCGATCCGCGCGTCGAGCAACCCGGTCGTGGTGCGCGTGGATGCGCACTCCGTGCTGCCCTCCGACTACACCCGGATCGCGGTGGCGACCCTGCTGCACACGGGTGCCGACAACGTCGGCGGCATCATGAAGGCGGAGGGCCGCACTCCGTTCGAGAAGGCGGTGGCCCACGCCTACGGGTCGCCGGAGGGTCTCGGCGGCACGCAGCACCACGTCGGCGGCAAGGCCGGCCCGGCCGAGACCGCCTACCTCGGCGTCTTCCAGCGTCACCGCCTCGTCGAAGTGGGTCTGTTCGATGAGGGCATCAAGCGCGGCCAGGACTGGGAGCTCAATCGCCGCCTGCGGGCGTCGGGGGGCACCGTCTGGTTCACCCCCGAACTCACCGTCGTCTACCGGCCGCGCTCGAGCCTGACGAAACTCGTGCGCCAGTTCGTCGCCACCGGGATCTGGCGAGGCGAGCTGGTTCGTCGCTTCGGCCTCGCCAACTCGCTGCGCTACTTCGTGCCGCCCGCCGCGGTCATCGGTGTGCTCGGGGGGCTGATCGTCGGCCTCGTCGGGGCGATCGCGGGCCTTGAATGGCTGCTCCTCGGGTTCGTCGTGCCCGCCGCGTATGCCCTGCTCGTCATCGCCGCTTCGGTGGTCGCGGCGCGCGAGGGCGTGCGCGTGGGTCTGTGGTACCTCATCGTTCTGCCGTGCATCCACTTCGGCTGGGGAAGCGGCTTCGTGCTCGGCTTCTTCGCCCTCACGCGCAACATCACTGCGCAGACGGGACGGTGACGACGATGTCACTGGATCGACCCCTCCGACCCGGCACGATCGCGGAGCTGCGCGCCGTGACTCAGCCCCCCGAGGTGCGCCTGCGCGCCAACGCCGAGCACTGGACCGCGTCACTCTATCTGCGCGACCTGTCGCCGTACCTCACGTGGCTGCTGCTGCGCACGAGCATCTCCGCCAACGGGGTCACCGGCATCATGATCCTCGTCGGTTGGGCCACCGCGGCGGCCATCCTCATCCCCGGCATCGCGGGTGCCCTGCTGGCGCTCGTGCTCGGCCAGCTGCAGATGCTCGTCGACTGCTGCGATGGCGAGGTGGCGCGCTGGCGCGACACGCGCTCGCCGGCCGGCGTGTTCCTCGACAAGGTGGGGCACTACTCCACGGAGGCGCTCATCCCGATCGCGCTCGGCATCCGGGCGGCAGGATGGCCGCTCGAGTTCCCGGCGGACTTCGCTTGGACGACCGCCGGGTTCGCCCTCGCCCTCATCATCGTGCTGAACAAGGCGCTCAACGACATGGTGCATGTCGCGCGCGCCAACGCGGGCCTCGAGAAGCTCGCCGACCGCAAGGGCGAGGCCGAGCCGAGCCAGCGGATCGTCGCGCGCCTGCGTCGAGCCGCCCGTTTCGTTCCCTTCCACCGGCTCTATCACTCCGTCGAGTTGACCATCCTCGTTCTCGTCGCCGCGATCGTCGGGCTGTTCCTCCCGCCGCTGGTCGCCGAGCGGGGTCTGCTGCTGATCCTGCTGCCGCTCGCGCTGCTCGCGCTGCTCGGGCATTTCGTGGCGATCATGGCGTCGAAGCGAGTGCGCTCCTGACCGGCTCGGGCCGCCCGACGATCGGCGTGGTGTCCCTGAGCCAGGGCACCCGGCCCGACGACCTCGCCCGGGGCCTCGCGAGTCTGGCCGCCCAGGAGGACGTCGAGCTCGACGTCGTCGTCGTCGGCAACGCGTGGACGCCGACAGGCCTCCCGACGGGCGTGCGGGCGCTCGCGCTCCCGGAGAACCTCGGCATCCCCGCGGGCCGCAACGCGGGTGCGGAGGTGGCGCGCGGCGAGTGGATCTTCTTCCTCGACGATGACGCGAGCATCCCGTCGCCCACGTTCCTCAGGGATGCCGTGGCGACGATCGTCGCCGACCCGCGCATCGGTCTGCTGCAGCCGCGCGTCGTCGACCCGGAGGGGCGGGAGAACCCGCGGCGCTGGATCCCGCGCATCCGGAAGGGCGACCCCGCTCGCTCGAGCGACGTCTTCAGCGTGTGGGAGGGCGCGACGCTGCTGCCGCGCGCGGTCTTCGACGCGACCGGGGGATGGGCGGGTCCGTTCTTCTACGCGCACGAGGGCATCGAGCTGGCCTGGCGGGTCTGGGATCAGGGCCTGCGGGCGCACTACGCGGGTGATCTGGTCGCGCATCATCCGGCGATCGAACCCACCCGCCACGAGTACTACTACCGGCTCAACGCCCGCAACCGGGTCTGGCTCGCCAAGCGCAACCTCCCGTGGGTGCTCGTGCCGCTCTACGTCGGGAGCTGGACGGCGATCCAGCTGCTGCGCTGGTTCCGGCGGCCGGCCGCCCTGCGGGCGTGGTTCGGCGGATGGCTCGCGGGCTGGCGGGAGCATCCCGGCGGCCGTCGCAGCATCGGATGGGTCACGATCTGGCGAATGACGCTCGCGGGCCGTCCGCCGCTGGTTTGATGGAGACGGGCGCCGGATTCTCGGCGGCGGAAGGAACTCGTGGGACTGCTCTCTGACATCGGCACCGCTCGACGGGTCGCTCTGGGCATGCTGAGGTCCCGCCGCAATCGCCGCCGGGTCGCGGCCGAGGCATCCCGGCACCCCGTTCCGGAGGCCGGCACCGTGAGGATCGCGGTGTACTTCGCTGACGCCGCGGTGAACCTCTACCAGGTGCGCCAGTGGTACGCCCCGCTCGCCGAGCTCGCGCGCACGTGGCCGGTGGCGATCATCTCCCGGAGCCCGAGCGCCGTGCTCGCGCTGTGGGAGGAGGCGCCGGTGCCGGCGGTGTACCTGCGCCGTGTGGCGGATCTCGAGCACTTCGTGGCCGATCAGGACCTGCGAATCGTGTTCTACGTCAACCAGAACGCGCGCAACTTCCAGATGTTCCGCTACGGGCGCATGTGGCACGTCTTCATCAACCACGGCGAGTCCGACAAGATGTACATGACGACGAACCAGTTCAAGGCCTACGACTACAGCCTCGTCGCCGGTGACGCCGCGATCGACCGCCTCAGCCACCGCCTCTGGGACTTCGATATCGCCAAGCGGGCCATCCCGATCGGCCGTCCCCAGGCCGACCACTTCGCGGGCGACCTGCCGTACACGCCGGACGATCGCACCGTCGTGCTCTACGCACCCACGTGGGAGGGCGACCGCGCGGCCGCGGCGTACGGCTCGATCGCCACACACGGGGTGCCGCTCGTCGAGGCGCTGCTGGCCACCGGCAGGCACCGGGTGATCTACCGGCCGCACCCGCGCAGCGGGGTCGTCGATGCGGACTACCGAGCAGCCAATCGCGCGATCATCGACGCGATCGCCCGGGCCAATGCCGCCGACCCGAGCGCCCAGCACGTGTTCGACGACGGTCCGTCCCTGGGATGGCAGCTTGTCGCCGCGGATGTCGCGATCACCGACATCTCCGCGATGGTCTACGACCGGCTCGCGACGGGCAAGCCGCTCATCGTGGCCCGGCCCCTCTCCCCGGAGGCCGAGGTCGACGAGACCGGATACCTGGGCGCGTGCGAGTGGCTGACCGCCGATCGCGCGGGCGACATCGTCGACTTCGTCGAACGGGTGCAGGTGGATGACGCGGCCCAGCAACGTCTGCGCTTCTGGGTCGAGCGGCACTTCGGCGACACGACCCCCGGCGCGGCCACGGCGAGGTTCCACGCCGCGATCGAGCACCTGCTCGCCGAGTGGGACGTGCACAACCTCCGTCACGCCGGTGATGTCGCGTTCACCGAGAGCGACCCGTTCGACGACGAGGACGACGACTCGGCGCCGGGCGTCGACTGACGGCACCGACTGACGGCATCGACCGATCAGCTCCCGGTTCAGCCCTCGGGCGCGCCGGCCTCGATCTCGGGGCGGCGTCGCCGCGGCATCCGGATCGTCGGGAGGGCGATCCGACGCCGACCGGGCTGCGTCGGCACAGATCCAGAGCGCACAGACCCGGGGGCCACGGCGGCGGCGCGCACCGTCGGTTCGAGCCACGCGGGCAACACCTCGGGCGCGGGGCCGAAGCCTTCGCGGGCGGTGCGAACGATCTGGCGCCCCAGCAGGTGGTTGCCGCCGCCGCCGATCACGGCGCCGATCCCGAACGGGATGAGGCGGCCCACGACGTTGGTGCCCTGAGCGACCCCGAACTTCTTCATGAACGTGCGCTTGAGGCGATCCGCGATCGGGCCCACGACGACGCGCGGCAGGCTCTTGGTGAGGGTCTCGCCCCAGTAGGCGGATCGTCCGGGACCCCCGGCGGCCTGCCGGGTGAGCTGGCCGACGAGCTCGGTTCCCGCGCTGCCGAGCACCATCGTCATCACGAGGGCGCGAGCGCGGTCGGGGTCATCGACGACGATGCCGTGGACCTCGGTGATGGATTGCGCGAACAGCGCGCTCGCCTCGAGAAACCCGGCCGTCTCCACTCCGGAGAGCACGAGCGAGGTGCCGGTGCCGATCGCGGGCACTGTCGCGCTCGCTCCCACGAGGGCGCCGCCCGCCGTCACGGCGGTCAGGTACCGTCGCTCGAGTACCGCGATGATCTCCGCGGGCGTGGCGTTCGGTCGTCCGCGCCGGATGCTGCGGATGTGGGCGAGCACGACCGGACGCTGCACCGTGAGCAGACGATCGATCCCGCGCACGACGAACGGACTCGACACCGTGACATCCCTGCTGGCCATGGTTCCACCGTAGCCGAGGGCGGGGACGAGGCCGGTGCCGAGGCCGGGATCGACGGCAGCGACGGCTAGTCGGGAGCGGAGGCCGCGAGGTCGGCGTTGTAGCGCGCGAGCACGTCGTCGATGGGCCCGTCGAGCACGAGCGCCCCGCCGTCGAGGTAGAGGCCGCGCGTGCAGAACCGGCGCAGATCCTTCTCGTTGTGCGAGACGAAGAACAGGGTGCGTCCCCCGGCGAGCAGTTCCTCGATGCGGCGGTAGCACTTCTCCCGGAAGGCCTTGTCTCCGACGGCGAGCACCTCGTCGACGAGGATGATGGGCTCCTCGAGCCGGGAGATCACGGCGAACGCGATGCGCACCTTCATCCCGCTCGAGAGGTGCTTGTAGGGGGTGTCGATGAAGTCGGCGATCTCGGCGAATCCGATGATCTCGTCGAAGCGCTCGGCGATCTCGGCCTTCGTCATCCCGTGCAGCCCCGCCGTGAGGTAGACGTTGTCGCGCACGCTCAGGTCGTCGACGAAACCGCCGGTGATCTCGATCAGCGGAGCGACCCCCTGGTGCACCCCAACGCGACCTTCATCGGCCAGGATCACCTCGGCGACGAGCTTGAGCAGCGTGGACTTGCCCTGACCATTGCGGCCGACGACCCCGATCGCCTCGCCCGCGTGCACCGCGAAGTCCACGTGACGCAGGGCCCAGAACTCGCCGGGCCGCGTGCGGCGGGCCCGGGCGGAGAAGAGATCCTTGAAGTTGCGCCGGGATCGACGGTTGCGGCGGAAGCGGATCCCGGCGTTCTCGACGACGATGACCGGGCGGTCGGCGGGGTCGGCCATCAGATCTCCTTGAGCACGGCGCGTTCGGTGCGGGCGAAGACGAGGATTCCGATCCCGAGCAGCAGCATGCTCATCCCCGCGCCGACCCCGACGGCGTACCAGTCGAGCTGCTCCGGGAAGAACGCGGCACGGTAGAGGGAGAAGATGCCGGCCAGGGGATTGAAGACCGCCCACGTGTGCAGTCCTTCGGGCAGGTCGGACAGTCCGTAGATGATCGGGCTCGCGTAGAACAGGAACCGCAGCAGCAGCTTGACGGCCCGTTCGAGGTCGCGGAAGAACACGACGAGCGGAGCGACGATCAGACCGACGCCGGTCGTGAGCACCACCTGCAGCACGATCGCGAGGAGGAAGTACACGGCCTCCCAGTGCAGCGTCGCGCCGGCGACGAGCGCGAAGACGGCGAGCACCGGGATGCTCGCGACGAACTCGATGCCCTTGGCGAGCACGAGGCTCGCGACCCAGATGGTGCGCGGGATCTTCGTGGAGCGGATGAGCTTGGCCTCGCGCAGGTAGGCACGGGTGGTGTCGCTCACCGCGCCGTTGAACCACATCCACGGCAGCAGCGCGCTGAGCAGGAAGACGATGTACGGCTGCGCCCCGACGGTGCGGTCGAAGACCTGCGTGAAGACGAACCAGTAGATGCCGGCCATCACGAGCGGGTCGAGGATCGACCACAGGTAGCCGAGCGCGGAGGTGGAGTACCGCACCCGCAGATCACGCGCCGTGAGCAGCCAGAGTGATCGCCGGTAGCGGGCGAACGGCGTCCAGACCGGACGGTCGAGCGCGCTGGAGGTCACCGCACCATCGTAGGCGCTCGCGAGTGGCGAGCCTCGGAGGTCGACGGTCGGTGATCGAGCCGGTCGAACACCGACGGGCGAGGTCAGACGAACAGGTTGGCCCGCTCGAGGTCCTCGGCGAAGTCGATCTCGACGGCGTACAGGTCGGAGATGTCGAGGGGTTCGATGCGCACGCCGTCGTGCTCGACCGCGAGCTCGAGGCCGCGCTCGAAGTAGTCCTGATCGGCGACGCGCTTGAGGTGGCGCTGCAGCACGGCCTTGTCGTTGCGGGAGATGTAGTTGATCCCGACGGCCTCGCCGAGTCCGCCCGTGACCGTCTTCGACAGCTCACGGATGTAGCCGTGCACGTCGGTCGTGTACTTCACCTCCTCGTCGGAGACCTTGGCCGTGTTCACGGAGACGAACGACTGGTCGCGGGCCACGAAGGCCGCGGCGCGCTCGAGCGCCTCGGGGTCGAAGACCACGTCGCCGTTCATCCAGAGCACGCCGCCGGGGGCGGAGGCCTGGAGGGCGCGCAGGAGGCTCTTCGAGGTGTTGGTCTGGTCGTACTGCTCGTTGTAGACGAACGAGGCCTGCGGGAACGCCTCGATGATGTGCTCGAGCTTGTAGCCGACGACAATCGTGACCTGCGCGTTCGACCCGAAGGCGTGACGCACGTTGTCGAACTGCTGCTGCATGATGGTGCGGCCGTCGCTCAGCTCGGTCAGCGGCTTGGGCAGGCTGCGACCGAGTCGGCTGCCCATTCCGGCAGCAAGGATCACGATCTGGGTGGTCATGCGGTCTCCTCAGGGTGGTGTCTGTGCGGTCCGGGTGGCGAGAATTCGCCTGTTGTTCACCCCGGAATTGCGTTACGGACACCCCTTTGTGCTTTTCAAGGGTACCGGGGCCGCCTCAACGAACCATGAGAACCGCACGGATGTTGTGCATTTGTGATGCGCGGTGGGTCACGAGGAAAACCCATTGGTAGGTTGGGACGGTGCAAAAGGCCCCAGAATCCGGTGAGGGTACGACGCCCGCCCGGAAGGGCGCTGCCGCGAAACTGCCGGGGGCGGCCACTCCCGCTCGAAAGTCGGCGACTTCCCGAAAGCCTGCGGCGAATCGCCGCCCCGCGCCCCGCACGGCGGCGGCCGCACGGATGACCGCGGCCCAGGATCCGGCGGTCGTGGACGACGAGGTGGTGGCCGATGCCGAGTCGGTCGCCGATGCGGATTCCGCTGTGGAGGGGGAGTCGACCGCTCCCGCCGACGAGAGCGACGCAAGCGACGCCAGCGACGCCAGCGACGAGAACGACGAGAACGTCGTCGAGGAGTCGGCGAGCTCCCGGTTCACGATCCCGCGTTTCACCATCCCCACCCTGACGATCCCCACCCTCTCCCTGCCCAAGTGGGGTCGGTCGAAGGAGGAGCCTGACGCGGCGACGGCCACCGACGCGACCGCGGCCACGAGCGGCGCCGAGCGCCAGAGCACGACCGCGGCCGAGGCAGACCCCGCGACCGGCAGCGAAGCCGCCACCGACACCGACCCCGAGACTCAGGCCGACACCGAGGCCGAGGCACTGGCGCGCGTCGTGGTGAGCGCCGCCGAGACATCCACCGAGACATCCACCGACGTGCTGGTGGCGTCGGGCCTGCGCAAGCTCTTCGATGACACCGTCGCCGTCGAGTCGCTCGATCTCGTCGTTCCGAGAGGATCGTTCTACGGCATCGTCGGGCCGAACGGCGCCGGCAAGACGACGACGCTGTCGATGATCACCGGCCTGCTGCGCCCGGAGTCCGGCACGGTGCTCGTCAACGGCGCGGACGTCTGGACCGACCCGATCGCCGCCAAGCGCACGATCGGGGTGCTCCCCGACCGTTTGCGACTGTTCGACCGGCTCACCGGTGCCCAGCTCCTGCATTACTCCGGGCTGCTCCGGGGCCTGCCTGCGGCGGAGGTCACCCGCCGCACGACCGATCTCGCTCGCGTCTTCGGGCTCGAGGAGGCCCTCGGGCGACTCGTGAGCGACTACTCGGCCGGGATGACGAAGCAGATCGCCCTCGCGGCGGCGATGATCCACTCCCCGCGACTTCTCGTGCTCGACGAACCGTTCGAGTCCGTCGATCCGGTGTCGGCGGAGCGCGTCATCCGCATCCTCCAGGCCTACGTCGCGGAGGGCGGCACCGTGCTGCTGTCGAGCCACTCGATGGAGCTCGTCGAGCGCATCTGCGACCGCGTCGCCGTGATCGTGGGCGGCGCCGTGCTCGCCGACGGGACGATCGACGAGGTTCGTGACGGACGCACCCTGGAGGAGCGGTTCGTCGAGCTGGCCGGGGCGGGGTCGGCGGAGGGTCTCGAATGGTTGCATTCGTTCTCCGACTGAGGCTCGCGATCCTCGCCAACGGGCTGAGGCGCCCGGCCGCTCAGGCGGTCGGCATGGCGCTCGCCGCCGCCGTGGCCCTCGTGCTCGCGGTCGCCCTGATCATCAGCGTCGCGGGACTGCGATCCGAGACCGATGAGATCACGCACGCGATCCTGGTCGTGCTCGGATCGGCCCTGACCCTCGGGTTCCTCATCATGCCGCTCGTGTTCGCGACCGATGACCCCCTCGACCCGCGCCGGTTCGCCCTGTTCGGTATCCGACCTCGTCGGTTGGCCCTCGTGCTGGCCTCCACGGGCGTGGTCAGCGTGCCGACGGTGCTGCTGTTCGCTCTTCTCATCGCCCAGATCGTCGCGTGGAGCCGCGCGCCGCTGCCGGGCTTCCTGTCGTTCGTGACCCTCCTGCTGGTGCTGCCCACGTGCGTGCTCCTCGGGCGGATCGCATCGGCGGTATCGTCCGCCTACCTCTCGGGTCGACGGGCGCGCGAGGTCTCGAGCGCCCTGATCCTCGCGCTCGTCGCCGTGGCCGCCCCGACCCTCGCGCTCGTCGTCGCCCTGGACTGGGAGACCCGGGGACTCACGATCGTGCGCCGCATCGCCGGCGTGCTCGCGTGGACCCCGATGGGCGCCCCGTGGAGTCTGCCCGGGAGCGCGCTCATCGATCGGGGCGACCAGGCCGTGGGCCAGTTCGTGGTCGCGGTCGTCACCCTCGCGGTGCTCTGGGTCGCCTGGGAGCTGCTCGTGCGCCATCTTCTCACCAAGGGGGAGCGGCCGATCGTCGTCGCGGACTCCCGCCGCCTCGGCTGGTTCGACCGGTTCCCGGGCACTCCCGCGGGTGCCATCGCGGCGCGCAGTGCGAGCTACTGGGTGCGGGACGCGCGGTACGGTCTCGCCGTCGCCGTCATCCCCGTCGTTCCCGTGGTGATGGCCGCCGCCCTCCTCATCGGCGGGGTTCCGTGGTCGGTGATCGCGTGGGTTCCGGTGCCCGTGATGGCGCTCTTCCTGGGCTGGATGGTGCACAACGACGTCGCGCACGACAGCTCCGCGTTCTGGTTGCATGTCTCGGCGAGCACATCCGGACTGGATGACCGCATCGGCCGGATCGCGCCGGCGCTCGTGCTGGGAGTCCCGCTCGTGCTCGGCGGCAGCGTCATCACGGCGGCCCTCGCGGGCAATTGGGCGGCGCTGCCCGGATTCATCGGACTGGCCACGTGCACCCTCCTGGTGGGACTCGGCGTCTCGAGTGTGATCTCGGCCGCCTTCCCGTATGCCACCGTGCATCCGGGGGACAGCCCGTTCGACCAGCCGCAGGCCGCGGGCGCGAACGGGTCGGTCGTGCAGTCCTTCTCGTTCCTCGCGTCGGTGCTCGCCGCCGTGCCGGTGGCGTGGCTCGCCTTCCTCGGCGAGACGCAGGGCGCGGGCTGGCACTGGGCCGCTCTGGCCACCGGGATCGTGATCGGCGGCGGCGCGCTCGTGCTCGGCGTCTGGTGGGGAGCGCGCATCGTGGTGCGAACGGGCCCGGAGCTGCTCGCGTTCACGCTGCGCAACTGAGCTGCGCCTGAGCTGCGCAACTGCGCGGTCCAGCGGTTCCCCCGCGGCGATTGGCAACTACGATCGATCCATGGCTGACACCGACGTCCCCGGCGGCGGGACCGATACCCTCGATCGCGAACTCGAGGAGCTGCTCACCCGCGAGCTCGTCGAGGAGGGCGACCACGAGCGCTTCTCGCACTATGCCCCCAAGAACAAGATCATGGAGTCCGCGCTCACCGGCAAGCCCGTGCGCGCGCTCTGCGGCAAGCTGTGGGTTCCGGGCCGCGACCCCGAGAAGTTCCCGGTCTGCCCGACCTGCAAGGAGATCTACGAGAAGCTGAAGTAGCTTCCCGCCAGCCGACGGCGGCTAGCGGTAGATCGTCGGGATCGCCGGCTCCCCGCGCGACAGGCGCAGGGCATCCGGCGGCAGTTCCGTGAGCACGCTCGCGTGGTGCTCGCGAGCGCGGGCCGTGCCCTCGGCGCCGCGGAACGCGTCATCCACCTGCCCCGCGTCGATGAGCGGCACGAGCAGCGCGCGCCCCTCGCCGGCCGGTTCCTCCACGAAGATCGTCTCGGCGACCGCGCGACCGTTCTCGAGGGTGCGCACGGGCAGCTTGCGCCCCCCCACGGTCGCCTTGGCCGCCGACTTCTTGGCGACGGATTGCCAGTCGCCTGCGTCATCCCGGTGAGCGACGAGCTTGTACACGAGACCGGCGGCCGGATGCCCGGAGCCCGTCACGACGGACGTTCCGACCCCGTACGAGTCGACGGGCGCCGCGCGCAGGGCCGCGATCGTGAACTCGTCGAGGTCGTTGGTCACGGTGATCTTCGTGGACGTGGCGCCGAGGTCGTCGAGCTGGCGGCGCACCGCCGCGACGACCGTCGGCAGGTCACCCGAGTCGATGCGCACCGCGCCGAGCTCGGGGCCGGCGACCTTCACGGCGAGGGCGACGCCCGCCTCGATGTCGTACGTGTCGACGAGCAGGGTCGTGCCGGGCCCGAGCGCGTCGACCTGGGCGCGGAAGGCCTCCTCCTCGGTGTCGTGCAGCAGCGTGAACGAGTGTGCGGCCGTGCCCATGGTGGGGATGCCCCACGCCGCCCCCGCGGCGAGGTTGCTCGACGCGCGGAACCCGGCGATGTACGCGGCCCGCGCCGCGGCGACCGCGGCGGACTCGTTGGCCCGGCGGGACCCCATCTCGGCGAGGGGCCGGCCCTCGGCGGCGGCGACCATGCGCGCCGCGGCCGAGGCGACCGCGCAGTCGTAGTTGAGCACGCTGAGCACGATCGTCTCGAGGATCACGGCCTCGGCGAACGACCCCTCGACGACGAGGATCGGCGAGCCCGGGAAGAACGCCTCGCCCTCGCGATAGCCCGAGATGTCGCCGCGGAAGCGGTAGTCGGCGAGCCAGTCGAGGGCCTCGGGGCGCACGACGCGGTTGTCGCGCAGGAAGGAAAGCTCGGCATCCCCGAACCGGAAGTCGGCGATGAGATCGAGCAGGCGCCCGGTGCCGGCCACGACGCCGTAGCGACGACCCTCGGGCAGGCGGCGGGCGAAGACCTCGAACACGCAGTCGCGCTCGTGGGTGCCCGAGCCGATCGCGGCGTCGATCATCGTCAGCTCGTAGCGGTCGGTGAGAAGCGCGGTGCTCATGAAGCGAGCCTAGTAACCTCGTAAGGTGACCGACGCGCCCATTGGAGTCTTCGACAGCGGCGTCGGCGGACTCACCGTGGCGCGGGCGATCCTCGACCAGCTCCCGCAGGAGTCGATCGTCTACGTCGGCGACACCCTCCACTCGCCCTACGGCCCCAAGCCGATCGCGCAGGTGCGCGAGTACGCGCTGGCCGTCATGGACGACCTCGTCGCCCAGGGCGTCAAGGCGCTCGTCATCGCGTGCAACACCGCGTCGGCGGCGATGCTGCGGGATGCCCGGGAGCGGTTCGAGCAGGGCGCCGGCATCCCGGTCGTGGAGGTCATCCAGCCGGCGGTGCGCGCGGCCGTGCGGCAGACCCGCAACGGTCGCGTCGGCGTGATCGGCACCGTGGGCACGATCGGCTCGCGCGCCTACGAGGATGCGTTCGCCGCGGCATCCGGCCTCACCCTCGTAACGCAGGCGTGCCCCCGGTTCGTCGAGTTCGTCGAGGCCGGCATCACCAGTGGGCCCGAGCTGTTCGCGGTCGCCGAGGAGTACCTCGCCCCGCTGCGCGCCGCCGACATCGACACGCTCGTGCTCGGCTGCACCCACTACCCGCTGATGTCCGCGGCGATCCAGTACGTGATCGGCCCCGAGGTGACGCTCGTCTCGAGCGCCGAGGAGACCGCCTACGACGTGTACCGCACGCTCGTGGCGCACGACCTCGAGCGGCACGCGAGCACGCCGCCCACCCACACCTTCGAGGCGACCGGCCCCGACACCGACGCCTTCAAGCGACTCGCATCGCGCTTCCTCGGACCCGAGGTCGTGCGCGTGGAGAACTTCGACACGGGAGCCATCGTGCTCCCGGGAAATGAGAGAGCATGACCCGCCACGATGGCCGCGAGGCCGACCAGCTGCGCCCGGTGACGATCGAGCGCGGATGGAGCGAGCAGGCCGAGGGCTCGGCGCTCATCTCATTCGGCCGCACCAAGGTGCTCTGCACCGCGAGCTTCACCAACGGGGTGCCGCGCTGGCTCACCGGCAAGGGCAAGGGCTGGGTCACCGCCGAGTACGCGATGCTGCCGCGCAGCACCAACGACCGCATGGACCGCGAGTCGGTCAAGGGCCGCATCGGCGGCCGCACCCACGAGATCTCCCGCCTCATCGGCCGCAGCTTGCGCGCCGTGATCGACACCAAGGCCCTCGGCGAGAACACCATCGTGATCGACTGCGACGTGCTTCAGGCCGACGGTGGCACCCGCACGGCCGCGATCACCGGGGCGTATGTGGCCCTCGTGGATGCCGTGGAGTGGGGTCGCGAAAGGGGCTTCATCGCCAAGAACGCCAAGGCTCTGATCGACTCCGTCGCCGCGGTCTCGGTCGGGATCATCGATGGCGAGCCGCTGCTCGATCTGGCCTACGTCGAGGATGTCCGCGCCGAGACCGACATGAACGTCGTCGTCACCGGTCGTGGCCTGTTCGTCGAGGTGCAGGGGACCGCGGAGGGCGCGCCCTTCGACCGCCGCGAGCTCGACGCTCTGCTCGACCTCGCCGTCGGGGGAGCCGCCGACCTCACGGCGCTGCAGGTCGCGGCACTGGCATGACCGTGCAGGTCGTGCTCGCCACCCACAACGCGCACAAGGTGGAGGAGCTGCGGCGCATCCTCGGTCCGGCGCTCGCGGGGATCGAGCTCATCGGCTACGACGGGCCCGAGCCCGTGGAGGACGGCGACACGTTCGAGGCGAACGCCCTGATCAAGGCCCGGGCCGCGGCCGTCCACACAGGGCTCCCGGCGCTCGCGGATGACTCCGGGATCGCCGTCGATGCGCTCGGCGGGGAGCCGGGCATCCACTCGGCGCGGTATGCCGGAACGCGTGTGGATGCCGACAACGTGGCCCACCTTCTCGCGACGCTCGGCGACGAGCCCAACCGCGCGGCGCAGTTCGTGTGCGCGGCCGCGCTCGTGACGCCCGACGGGTTCGAGCACGTCGAACTCGGGATCTGGCCTGGCACGGTGCTGCGCGAGCCTACCGGGCCGAACGGCTTCGGCTACGACCCGATCTTCCAGCCGGAGGGCCTCAGTGTCGCCTCGGCCGAGCTCACGCCCGACGAGAAGAACGCGATCAGCCACCGCCAGCGCGCCTTCGCCGCGATCATGCCGGTAGTGCGGGGGCAGCTGCTGCCCTAGGCGGGTCGAGCTTGTCGAGACCTGACCGCTCGTAGGTGAGGTCTCGACACGCTCGACCCGCGATCACCCTCAGAACCCGAGCGAGGTCAGCGACGCCTGCAGCGTCTCCGCCGAGTGCTCGAGCGCGCGCATCTCGTCCACCGAGAACGGCACGTCGATCACCTGGCGGATGCCGGTGACATCCACGACGCTCGGCACCGAGAGGGCCACGCCCGAGATGCCGCGGTAGTCGGTGAGCACGCTCGAGACCGGCAGGATGCTGCCCTCATCGCGAAGGATCGCCTCGACGATGCGCGCCCCCGAGAGGCCGATCGCGTAGTTGGTCGCACCCTTGCCGGCGATCACCTTGTAGGCGGCGTTCTTCACGTTGTCGGCGATGGCGGCGAGCTCTCCGGCATCCAGCGGCTCCCCGTTCTCGGGCTTCCACTCGAGCACCGGCACGGGCCCGATGCGGGCCTGCGACCAGAGGGCGAACTCGCTGTCGCCGTGCTCGCCCACGATCATGGCGTGCACGCTCGAGGTGGCCACGCCCACGCGCTCGGCGAGCAGCCACCGCAGGCGGGACGAGTCGAGCACGGTGCCGGAGGCGAAGACGCGGTTGGTGGGCAGGCCGCTGATGCGCTGGGCGGCCACGGCGAGCACGTCGCACGGGTTGGAGACGATCACGTAGACCGCGTTGGGGGCGCGCGTCACGAGCTCCGGCATGAGGGAGCGAAGGATCTCCACGTTGGCCCCGGCGAGCTCGAGCCGCGGCTGGCCGGGTTTCTGCTTCGCACCCGCGGTGATCACGACGACGTTCGCGTCGATGACGCCGTCGAGGTCTGCCGAGCCGGTGATGCGGGATGACCCGGTGAACTGCGACCCGTGCGCGATGTCGAGCACCTCGGCCTCGACGCGGTCGGCGGCGATGTCGTAGAGAACGACCTCGCGGGCGGACTCGCGGATCATCGCCGCGTAGGCGAGGGAGGTGCCGACGGCACCGGCACCGATGATGGCGAGCTTGGACTGTTCGAGAGTGGTGGTGGTCACCTGTCGAGCATTCCGCATCGGCGCGGTCGGGGCGAGGACCTTTGGTCCCGTGGCGCGGCGCGCTAGGGTTTCGGTGTGCCGAAATCCCCAGAGCCGGGGCTCGTGAGTCCCGGTCGCCCGCCGGCGCGGGCGACCTTGATGCTGCTCGGCCCCGCCTTCGTCGCCGCGATCGCCTACGTGGACCCCGGCAACGTCGCCGCCAACCTCACCGCCGGAGCCACCTATGGCTATCTGCTGCTCTGGGTGCTCGTGCTCGCCAACGCGATCGCCGTGCTCGTGCAGTACCAGTCGGCCAAGCTCGGGATCGTCACCGGCCACAGCCTCTCCGAGATCCTCGGGGAGCGGCTGAAGACCGGACCCCGTCGGCTCTACTGGATCCAGGCCGAGCTCGTGGCCGCCGCGACCGACGTCGCCGAAGTGATCGGCGGGGCCATCGCGCTCCACCTGCTGTTCGGCATCCCGCTGCTGCTCGGCGGCGTGATCATCGGGATCGCGTCGATGCTGCTGCTGGCCATCCAGTCCCGTCGGGGCCAGCGCGCCTTCGAGCTGGTGATCATCACCCTCCTCGCGGTGATCGTCGTCGGCTTCGTGAGCGGTCTGTTCTTCTCCGGGCTGGATGCCGGCGCCGCGCTGGGCGGCCTCGTCCCGCGCTTCGAGGGCACCGACTCCGTGCTGCTCGCCACGAGCATGCTCGGCGCCACGGTGATGCCGCACGTGATCTACCTGCACTCTGCGCTGGCCCGCGACCGCTACGGGGTCGTCACCGATCGGGGGCGGATGCGCGAACTGCTGCGAGCCACCCGGTGGGATGTCGGCGCCGCCCTCTTCGTCGCCGGCGCGGTGAACATCTCGATGCTGCTGCTGGCGGCTTCCGCCCTCGGCGGCATCGAGGGCACCGACTCGATCGAGGGGGCCCACGCAGCCGTCGTCGCCACCCTCGGCCCCGCGGTCGGGGTGGTCTTCGCGATCGGCCTCCTCGCCTCCGGGCTCGCCTCCACGAGCGTCGGCACCTACGCCGGGTCGTCCATCATGGGCGGCCTTCTCAAGGTGCGGGTGCCGCTGCTGCTGCGTCGACTCATCACGATCATCCCCGCGCTCATCGTGCTCGGGATCGGGTTCGACCCCACCCGCGCCCTCGTGCTCAGCCAGGTGGTGCTGAGCTTCGGCATCCCGTTCGCCCTCATCCCGCTCGTGCGGCTCGCGAGCTCGCGCACCGAGATGGGGGAGTTCGTGAACGCGCCGTGGCTGCGCATCGCGGGATGGACGGCCGCGCTGCTGATCACCGTGCTCAACGTGCTGCTCATCGTGCTCGTGGTCATCGGGGTCTGACATGGCCGAGCAGCCCGGGCCGGCGATCGAGGACTACGTCAAGGTCATCCACGGCCACACCGAGTGGCAGCCCGCGCCCATCACGCCGTCACGCCTGGCGGCGCGGCTCGGGCTTGCGCCCTCCTCGGTCACCGAGATGGTCAAGAAGCTCGCTGTGCAGGGCCTCGTCGACCACCAGCCGTACGGCGCGATCTCGCTCACGGCGGCCGGCACCGCGCTCGCCCTGCGCATGGTGCGCCGCCACCGCCTCATCGAGACGTGGCTCGTCGAGGTCCTCGGCTACACGTGGGACGAGGTGCACGACGAGGCCGAGGTGCTCGAGCACGCGGTGAGCGACCGGCTGCTCGACGCGCTCGACGCGCAGCTGGGTCACCCGGTGCGGGATCCGCACGGTGACCCGATCCCGTCCGCGAACGGGGACCCGCGCCGCGTCGACGCCGTGCGGCTGTCGGAGGCAAGCGGGGGGCGCGTGGTGCGGGTCAGTGACGAGAATCCCGATGACCTGCGCGAGCTCGCGCGCCGCGGCATCCACCTGGATGCGGTGATCGAGGCGGATGCCGTGCCCGCGGCCCTGCGCGGGGCGGTCTGGGTGGCGCCGGTCGCGGTGGTTTCGGCCCCGGCCGCGGACCCGGTCGCAGCCCCGGTCACCGCCACGGCACCGACCACCTAGGGTGGAACGGTGCCCGACATCCCCGTAGACCTCCCCATCGAAGAGCGGATCGCGGCCTCCGTCGCCGAGCTCGGCGAACCGACGTTCGTGCTGCGGGCCCTCTCGCTCATCGCGGGGCACAACGAGGGCGAGGAGTTCCTGCTCATCGTCGGCGGCGAGCACGCCAAGGGCATCCTCGAGGGCGCCCCCGTGCTCTACTGGCCCGAGCTCTGGGGCACGCGCGCCCTGCTCTACGCGTGGGATGGCTCGGCTGCTCCCGCGGTCACGGCTGCGCTCGAGAACCAGGCCTGGCGGGTGCGCGAGATGGCGGCCCGCGTCGCCGCCAAGCGCGAGCTGCCCGTGCGGGAGACCCTGCTCGGGCTCCTCACCGACGATGTCGCCCGCGTGCGCGCCGCCGCCGCTCGCGCCCTCGGCGCGCTGGGGGAGAGCGGCGACATCGCGACGATCAGCCCCCTCCTCAAGGATGGCGAGATCGACGTGCGCCGCGCCGCCCAGCAGGGGATGGACGCGATCCGCGCCCGCCTCAGCAGTCGCAGCTGATCGAGCCGTCGGCGCTCACGACGCCCACCGGGCTCGTGAGGGCATCCACAGGACGGTGCTCGTGGCCCGCGTCGGTGACGACCCCGAGACCCTCGCGCGCCCAGTACTCGAAGCCGCCGATCATCTCCTTCACGGCATAGCCGAGCCGGGAGAACTCGAGCGCCGCTTTCGTGGAGCCGTTGCATCCGGGGCCCCAGCAGTACACGACCACCGGCATGTCGAGCGGGATCAGATCGCGCGCCTCGGCCGCGATCCGCGCGGTCGGCAGGTGGAGGGCTCCCTCGGCGCGGCCTTGGGCCCACGCGGCATCCCCGCGCGTGTCGATGAAGGCGAACGAGTCCCCCGCGAGCTGCGCGGAGCGCACGTCAGAGGGGTCGGTCTCGAAGCGGAGCTTGGATTCGAAGTGGGCGATCGCCGCGGTGGTGTCGGTCATGCCCTCGACGCTAGCGTTCGCGAATCGCGTGCCACCGGAAATGGCAGCGAATCGCGGAACGGTGTCAGTCGCCGAGCTTCTGGTCGAAGTCCTTCGGGTGGAGGGCGAGAGCCTCGGCCTCCGCGTCGTTGAGGATCGCGGCCTGACTCTTCTTGGCCTTGCGCGACGACTGGATGTAGTGGAACACCGTCGGCACCACCGCGAGCAGAATGGCCCCGAGCAGGATCACGTCGATGTAGGCGCGCACGAAATCGCCGACCAGGGGCACATAGCCGAGCAGGTAGCCGAGGTAGGTCAGGCCTGCGCCCCAGATGAGGGCGCCGATCAGGTTGTAGAGCGAGTACTTGCGGTAGTCCATGTGGCCGACGCCGGCCGCGACCGGGGCGAACGTGCGCACGATCGGCACGAAGCGGGCCAGGATGACGGCGAGTCCGCCGAACCGCTCGAAGAACGCGTTCGTGCGCCGGACGTTCTCGACGCTGAAGAGCCCGGTCTCCTTGCGCTCGAAGATGCGAGGACCCGCCTTGTGACCGATGAGGTAGCCGACTTCACCGCCGAGGAACGCCGCGACCACGATCGCCAGACACACCCACCAGATGTCGAACCCGATGCCCGGGTAGAAGGTGAGCAGGCCGGTGATGATCAGGAGGGTGTCGCCGGGCAGAAGGAACCCCACGAGCAGGCCGGTTTCGGCAAACACGATGAAGCAGACCACGAGAAGGGCCCACGGACCGGCGCTCTGGATGATCGACTCGGGGTCGAGAAAGGGGATGAGTGCCATCGGGGCCACGGGATAACTCCAGTCGTCGGTTGCCGGTCGGTCAATCGGCGTTCCTGACAGGGTACTCGGTCGTTCACCCGGCCACCTTCGAAAGTGCTTGATGCCGCGGATGCGAGGCGGATAGGCTCGCGCGGACGGCGCTGTTGAGGCCGCTTCACTTCGAACCGAGGGAGCTCCCGATGGGAATGTTCGACAACATGCCAGGCATGGGCGGCGCGGCCGCTGGCGGCGACTGGGCCGCGCAGGCGGCTGCGGCGCAGGCCGCGGCCGACGAGATGCTCAAGAACTCCGGCTACGCCGGCGGCACCGCGGGCGCGGCGGCCATGGATGTCGGCCAGATGAGCGCCGACAAGTCCGCCATCGAAGCGGCGGCCCACGAGAACAACCGCATCCTCACCGTCGGATCCCCGGCCACGCTCACGATCGTCAGCAAGGCCGACGCGGGCGAGGTCATCGCGGGCAACCCCGTCTACGTGCTCAAGCTCAAGGTGGAGCCCGAGGGCGGCGCGGCCTACGAGGTGCAGAAGCGGGAGATCATCCCCCCGACCACCCTCTCCGGCTACGCCGACGGCACCACGATGCCCGGGCGCATCGATCCCGCCGACAAGAACCTTGTCGCGTTCGGCGACAAGCCCTTCATGTGATCGGAGGCTGATCATGGGAATCCTCGACGACATGGGCCGGCTCTTCGACGCCGCCAAAGACGCCCCGCGGCCGACGATCTCCGAAGGGATCAAGCAGGCCGCCGATTCCGCAGAACAGGCGAAGGCGTACCGTGAGGCCGCGGCCGCCGGCCAAGGCGGTTTCGGGGCGGCCTCCGCCAACCCGTTCGCCAACGCCGCCGCGATGAACGCCGGGCTCCGTGGCTCCGGCACAGTGGTGTCGATCGCGGACACGAGCGAGAAGTTCGCGGAGGCGTCAATCTACGCGGTAACGATGGATGTCACGGCCGACGGCATCCCGCCCTACCAGGTGGTGCACCGGCAGTTGATCGCGGCCGCAGCACTGGGCAACTGGCAGCCCGGCAAGGTCATCGGGCTGCGCATCGACCCGAACGATCACCAGTCGGTGATGCTGGGCTAGTCATGCCAACGAGCGATGGCGGGCGGATGAACATCCCGTCATTCTGCTGAGCGAGAGTCAGGTTGTCGCGAGAATGGCGGGATGACTGCCGACGACCCATTCGCGAGCGTCCACCGGTCGGCGGGGTTGCGGCGAGGGCTCGTGATCGGCGGGGTCGTCGTCGGCGTGGCGGCGGTGATCGGCGCGATCCTTCTCGTGACCACCGTGCCCGGACAGAATCTCGTCGCGGAGCGGCTGCAGCCCGTGCAGGCTGGGCCTGAGGAGCCGTTCGGGGTGCCGAGTCAGGCGGCCGACGGCACCGAATCGACCGCGCCGACGAGCGCACCCCCCGTGGCTCCGGCATCCGGCGGGGGAAGCACGACCCCGACGCCGGCGCCGAGCTCAACGCGGTTCACCGTGTCCGACGACGGAACGATCCAAGCACCCGCGCCCCCACTCACCTCGAACCAGGGGTGGGGCACTCAGTCCAGCTGGATCACCCCTGATTGGGGCCGGATCTATGTCGACAATCTGACGAGGTCCAACGGATCGCCGCAGTTCACCTATCCGCTGGTCGGCCAGTGCCTCACCCGCGGCACGTACTGGTCCTACGACTACGGCCTGCCATACTTCGTCGCAACGTGCGACCCCGGAGCGCTGCGGGTGCTGGCCAGCATCGACTTCAATGACACAGGGCGGCAATCGTTCACCGAGTCGTGGCGGAAGACGAAGTCGTTGGCTGACGTAGCGTGGGAGAAGTGCTTCGCGGCGTACGTCAGCGATCTCAACGGCGAGGCCGACTACTGGTACAACGAGGACAGCAACCTCATGCACTGGGACTACCTGACGGATGACGAGTTCTTCATGGTGGAGCCGGCCCCCGGCAGACTCATCTGCATGGAGCTTCTGCTGTAGGGGCCGGCTCAACCGCTACCTCACCACTCGACCCACTGGCTCCCGGCCGGCTTGTACGCGCCCGTCTCCGGTGCGCCCGTGAACACGGGCGAGAGATGGTCGTACGTGGCCGTCTCGTACCAAGCGTTCATCCCGTCGAGGTCGAGCCAGTGGTCCACCCCGAGCACCTCGGTCGCGACCTCCTGCCCGGGGCCCATCGGCACCGGCACCCACAGGGTGTGACCGACCAGGCCGTGCTGGCGTGAGGCGTTGATCTTCGCCACCGAGTCCGCGAGGAAGGCCGCGGCCGCGGCATCGAAGCTCGACACCGGAGCGCGCAGGATGCCGAGGCCGCCCACCGTGCGACCCGACGGAACCGGGAGGGTGTATCCGCCGAAGCCGGCGGCCGGCATCCACAGGGTCGGGGTGTAGGACTCCCAGAGGGCCTCGGCGCCCTGCTGGGTGGCCTTGTCGGCGAAGAACTGCCCGAGACCCTGGGGGCTGTTCCAGATGTCGAGGAACAGGAGTCGCGTCTCGGCGAGAGCCGGGACGAACACGTTGTGGCTGAGGTCACCGAGCGACTTCGCGGCCGCGACCCCCGCCGGGTTGCCGGCGGTGGCGTTGTGGAGGTCGACGGCCTTCTCGGGGCTGACGCCCTTCGGCGTGCCGAACACGGTGAGCAGGTAGAGCTCGGCGCCGGCGTCGGCGGGGAACTGGTCAGACATGGTGCGTCCTTTCGTTGGTGACGGGGATGTCACGTCAGAGAGACGCAGGACGGTGGAGCATTTCGACAACGGGAGAGATTCGGTGGCGGTGGCTTGGCGAGAACTGGTTGGTACGGAGGCTCGGCCCGGTACGCTCGGGGCGTCACGTTCGGCATTTGGTCACGACGACTGGGCTCGCGTAGAGGGGAAGAGACAGCGCATGAACCTCGGCATCATCAACGCATCGGTCACTCAAGTGTCGTTCGGGTTCGATCTGCGTATTGTCTTCTGGCCGTCAGCAGCTCTCACTGTCGAGGGACGACTCGAGTTTCGTTCGCCAGCGGGCTTGATTTCGAATCTGGGGCGGACGCAAAAGAAGAGCCGAGAGTCCTCGTGTCCCTCCTTGGAACTCAAGTCGAGTCCGCCTCGGTTGCAGAGTCCGGGGAGCTCACGATCAGTTTCTCGAATGGTGCAAGATTCTTGGTCAGTCCTAGTCCGGATCATGACTCATGGGACCTGACCATAGAGGGCAGCCCCTCGAAGGTCACCTGCATCGCCGGGGGGCAATTGCAGATCTGGGAATGAGGGTTGTGCATGGCGGTCACCCTGCGGAAGGCGGGACTTGAACCCGCCCCACCGGCACGGCCGCCACACGGCTGCGCCGTCCGTCGGAACCGGCGCGGCGGGGGCCCCGGTGGGGTTCGCGCCCGCCGTCTGAACGAATGCCCTGTCGCCGACTTCGTCGACGTCAGGTCATTCGTGCGGAAGGCGGGACTTGAACCCGCACGCTCTCACGAGCACAGGAACCTAAATCCTGCGTGTCTGCCATTTCACCACTCCCGCTGGTGGCACGAGTCTAACGGCGGGCCACCGTCAAGCGAGGTCGAGGTCAGCGTAGATCGCGGCGTGATCCGACGCCGCGTGCACGGCATCCGTCATCGTCGGATAGTGCGGGAACAGCGTGCCGTTCGTTCCGCCCCACACCCCCATGCGGAAGATCGCGCCACCCGTCACCCGCTGCCAGAGCGCCGCCGACAGCAGCACGTAGTCGATCTTCTGGCTCGCCGAACCGTTGCCGTAGGTGCCGTCCCGACCGTCGCTCGTGAACGAGGGATGCGTCTGGATGTCGCGCAGCCCCGCCCCGTCGATCAGCGGCGCGAGCGGCATCGAGTCGGGGGTGTCGTTGAGGTCCCCGAGCACCACGATGTTGCGCTCGCCGCGCGCCCGCAACGACCGCACGATCTGGGCCACCCGCGTCGCCTGGCGCAGCCGCGTCGCGTTATTCTCCCGCGGTGACCCGTAGCCCTTGCTCTTGAGGTGGTTGACGAGCACCACGACGCGCTCGCCGCCGGGCAGCGCGACCGTGTACTCGGGGCAGTCCCGCCCGAACACCCGTTTGCCGTCGACGAGGTCATCCACGTGCGAACGGATGCCCGTCACGGCATACGGCTTCTTGGTGAGGATGCCGACATCGATCCCACGATCGTCGTTGCCGTCGATCACCATCACGTGCGGGTACCGCGGGATGCCGCTACCGGTGACGAGCGCGGCATCCGTGAACCGCTTGAGGGCGATGCGGTTCTCCGCCTCGACGACGCCGAGGATGTCGGCGTTCACATCCCGGATCACCTGCGCCGTGTGCGTCATCGCGAGCTCGTCGACGCGTTCGCGGGTCAGTTCGACCCAGCCAATCCACGATCCGCGGCCTTCGGCGACCACGCTCACGCCGTTCGCGGGGGAGCGCGTGAGCAGCCGTCCGCGGTTCTGGCGGAGCAGCGCGAACTCGGCGACATCCGAGTTGAGCAGGCCCAGAACCTCGAGCTGTTCGAGGATGCCGCGGCGGATCGCCTCGGTGTACTCGGGCTCCTGCAGCAGTGTGTTCAAGCGGGAGTGGGCGTCGAGGATGGTGCTCGCGTCACCCACGGCGGAGCCCATCGCCTTGGGTCGATCGAAGAGGTTCTCGACGTTGAAGGCGCCGATGCGGAGAGCGGACATGCCAGTTCCCGATCTGTCCTCGGGTGAGACATCCTGCGGCCCGTGCGGATCGAACCGTCGCGCCCAGAGTATCGGCGGGGTGAGCGGTGCGGAAGGGCGAACTACGCTCGAACCCATGACCCCCGACGACGCCGCTGCCGCGCTCGGCATCGCTGTCGACGCGAGCCCCCACGAGGTGCGGGCTGCGTACCGGCGCGCGGCCCGGGACGTGCATCCCGACCGCCAGGCGGACGCCTCGATGAAGGATGCCGCCCTCGCGTCGGCCACGTTCATCCGGGTCACGCAGGCGCGCGATCTGCTCCTCGCGGAGGCCGCCCGGGCGGCGGCGCCGACCACGACCCTGCGCCAGGCCCGCCCGAGCACCACGCTCATGTGGACCTGGGTCGTGCTGCTCGCGCCCGGCATCGCGGCGTCGGTGCTCGCGTCTGACTTTCCGCTCACGCCACTCGAGCCGGGCATCCGCTTCGGCCTCCTCGCGGTGAGCGCCACGGCGTTCGCGATCACGGGGAACCGCCCGTGGTGGGTTCTCATGTGGGTCGCGATCGCGGCAACGGCGCTCGAGACGATCCTGTTCACGACCCTCGGCTCGCTGCTCGGGATGATGCTGCTCGCGGCCCCGATCTACGGCCTGTCGGTCATCGGCTGGGCTCGTCGACGGATGCGTGACGCGAACGCTCGCGTGAGCTAGCCTCGCCTCATGACCATGACCTCGCGTGACCGCATGGATGTCGCCTGGAACACCGTTGCTGGCCGCCCCTACTCCCTCGCCGTCGTCGCGATCGTCGCGATCGTGGCGCTCCTGCTGGGCCTGACGATCGGCTACCTCGTCGCCAACACCTCCGCCCGCGGCACCGTCGGGCTCTCGAGCATCACGACCTCCGGCGGCACCGAGCCGCGGCAGGGCGGGCGGTAGCGGCTTGCTCCGAGCCGTCGCCGTCGCTCTCGTCGTCGGCCTTCTGTCAGGGTGCGCCCCTGCAGTGCCTGCGGCGCCTGTGCTCCTCAACGAACTCCTGCCGGACGTCGCGGTTCCGTGCGTCACTCCGGCACCGGATGCCGCACCCGATCCCGCGGTGGCCGAGACCGAATTGGTGGCCATGCCCGAGGACGAGTTCTGGGATCTCGTCGGGGTCCTCGGTGGGTCAAGCGACCCCGCGGGCTTCGAGGCGCTCACGGACACCCTCGCGAAGACGGATCTGGATACGGCGATCGCCTTCCAAGCCCGATTGACGCTCGCCCTGCACGCCCTTGATTCCGGATGCCGCGCCGAGTGGTATCGCGTCAACGAGCCGATGCAGATGGGTTTCGTCAGCGACGACGTCTTCCTGTACTCGCGTTGTGACACCGTGGTCGCGGGGCGTGAGGTCTGGCAGGATGCCGTCGACACCGACACCCTCCCGTGGGGCACCGTCGACCCGACCACCGGGAACGGGGAGTTTCTGCTCTATGTCGCCGTTGACGCGGCGGATCGGATGGGAACGCCGCTCGAGGAGTACTTCGACGCCCAGTTCGCCTCGTACACGTTGAGCTTCGAGACCGGAAGCAATCCGCTCGGCTGGCCCGAGTAGCACGTGGTACCGCGGTAGCCATCCCCGGATGTGGATTGATTCCTCTCGTAGCGCGGTGGGTTCATCAGACTCGAACGTATGTCGAGCATCGTCGAGCAACTGAAAAGCCGCTTTGCGGCAAAGCTGCATTCCCGTAGCATGGAGGCCATGAGCGTTTTCGTGAGTGTGCAGGGCCGTGGCACGGTCGCGCTCCCCGCCGCCCTGCGCAAGCAATACCACCTCGATGAGCCCGGAGCCCAGGTCGAGATCACCGAGCGCGACGGCTACATCCTTCTGCGCCCGATGCTCCCGGTGCCGGCCGAGCAGGCGTGGTACTTCACGGAGCAGAACCTCGCCGGCGAGCGACAGGCCGACGCCGAGCATGCCGCCGGTCTCGGTGAACGCAGCGACTCCGACGACGAGTTCCTCCGCAGCCTCGGCCGCTGAGTGGTGAAGCACACCAAACTTCCGCAGTTCATGGCGGACTGGGGCCGACTGTCCTTGGACGAGCAGGCGCGCTTCTGGCAGTTCCTCAAGGAAGACTTCCTTCCGGCGCTCGCCGAGTACGAACGTAATCCGGTCGCCTACCGGTGGCCGGCGTCGCTGCGGTTCGAGCGGCTCACGAACACCCGGGGCGTGTGCGCCGTGACGTGGTCGTTCTCCGGGCCCGACGGACGCGCGACCTTCCAGTTCGACACGATTGACGGCGACCCGGTACTGGTCTGGCGGCGCGTCGGCCGCCACGCGATCTACCGAGCCCCGTGACCTGTGGATGACGCGCGGCCCGGCCCCGCGGCATCCCACCACACTGGCGCTCATGCCGACCCCCCACGCCGCCATCGCCGACCGCGTTCGGGAGCGGGTGCGCCGCGACGGCGTGACGCTCGACCCGGAACTCGCCGCCCGCTACGTGCGCGAGGAAGTGCGGCTCTTCGCCGAGCGTGCCCTCGGCGGCGCCGGACCGCTGCTCCACGACGAGTCGGGGCTGACCCGCGAGATCGTCGCCACGCTCACCGGGCTCGGCGCGCTCCAGCCCCTGCTCGACGACCCCGAGGTCGAGGAGCTGTGGATCAACGCCCCCGACGCCGTGTTCGTCGCGCGCGGGGGAGTGACCGAGGCGACGGGCATCCGGCTCACCGACACCGACGTGCGCGACCTCGTCGAGCGGATGCTCCAGGGCTCCGGCCGCCGGGTCGACCTGAGCTCCCCGTTCGTCGACGCGTCGCTGCCCGACGGCTCGCGGCTGCACGTCGTGATCCCCGAGGTGACCCGGCGCCACTGGGCGGTCAACGTGCGCAAGTTCAACCACCGCATCCGCGACCTGCACCGGCTTGTCGAGCTCGGCACCCTGTCAATGCGGGCGGCCGAGTTTCTGCGCATGGCGGTGCTCGCCGGCCAGTCGATCCTCGTGTCGGGGGCGACCCAGAGCGGCAAGACCACGATGCTCGGTGCGCTGCTCGCGGCATCCCGGCCTACTGATCGCATCGTCACGGTGGAGGAAACCTTCGAGCTGGCCGTCGGGCACCGGGATGCCGTGGCGCTCCAGTGCCGCCAGCCCAGTCTCGAGGGCACGGGTGAGATCTCGCTGCGGCGGCTGATCAAGGAGGCGCTGCGGATGCGGCCCGACCGGCTCGTCGTGGGCGAGGTGCGCGAGGCAGAGGCGCTCGATCTGCTGATCGCGCTGAACTCCGGGTTGCCGGGGGCCTCGAGCATCCACGCGAACAGCGCGCGCGACGCGCTCACGAAGCTCGCGACGCTGCCGCTGCTCGCGGGGCGCAACATCGACGCGTCATTCGTCGTGCCCACGGTCGCGTCGACGATCGACCTCGTCGTGCACTGCCGCCTCGAGCGGGACGGCCGTCGTCGCGTCGTCGAGATCGTCGCGCCGACCGGCGTCGTCACCTCGGGGGTGATCGAGGCGAGCCCGATCTTCGCGCTCGGCGCAGACGGCCTCGAGCCCACCGGCAGCTACCCGGCGCGCACCGCCGGCTACGAGCGCGCCGGACTCGACCCGGCCCTGGTGCTCGGCCGGTGAGCGCGCTCCTCGGGCTCGCCCTGGGCGCGGGGCTGCTGCTCGTCGCGTCGCCCTGGTTGTGGCCGCGGGGGTCCGGCTCCGTCTCGCGACCGCTGCGCGCCGGCCGGATGCCGCAACTGCTCGCGCAGGCAGGCCTCGGCCGGGTGCGACCCGGGGTCGTGATCGCGGTGTCGGGCGTGCTGGGGGCGGCCGTGGCATCCCTCGTGCTCGCCCTGCTGCCGGTGGTGCCGCTCGCACTCGCCGCGGGTCTCGCGGCAGGGGTGCTGCCGTGGCGGGTGGTCGTGTCGCGGGCGGCGCGGCAGCGCTCGCGGGCGCGCACGGTGTGGCCCGACGTCGTGGACCAGCTCGTGTCGGCGGTGCGGTCCGGGATGCCGCTGCCCGACGCGATGGCGACGCTCTCGACGGTCGGCCCCGAGATCACCCGCGAGGCATTCGCCGAGTTCGCGGCGCTCCATCGCCGCACGGGCGACTTCGGCGCGGCGCTCGACGACCTCAAGGCACGACTCGCGGATCCCGTCGCCGACCGCATCGCCGAGGCCGCGCGCCTGGCCCGCGAGGTCGGCGGCACCGAGCTCACGACGGTGCTGCGCACCCTCGGCGCGACCCTGCGGCGTGAGGCCGCCCTGCGCGCCGAGGTCGAAGCGCGGCAGGGCTGGATCGCCAACGCCGCCCGCCTCGGCGTCGCCGCCCCGTGGGTCGTGCTCGTGGTGCTGTCGACGCGCCCCGAAGCGGCGGCCGCCTACAACACCCCGACCGGCGCCGTGCTCGTGGTCGGTGGGCTCGCGCTCAGCGTCGTCGCCTACCGGGTGATGCTGAGGGTCGGGCGCATCCCGCCCGAGCGGCGGTGGTTCGCGTGAGCGGCGCGCTGCCCTGGGCCGTGCTCGTCGGCCTCGGCCTCGGCTTCGGACTCTGGTGCCTCGCGAGCCTCGCCCCGCGGATGCGGCAACCCCGCCTCGCCCGTCGGCTCGCTCCGTATCTGCAGGATGTCTCGGCCGGCGCCCGCGAGGCCCTCGCCCCGCCGCCGGAGGGGCCGGTGCCGGTGCTCGGCCTTCTCCTGCTGCCCGTCACTGGCCCTTTGTCACGCACCCTCGCCGCGGTCGCCGGCTCCGACGCCGAGCTGACCCGACGCCTGCGCCAGGCGGGACGCGCGGACTCGCTTGCGCGCCACCGCACCGAGCAGGTGCTCTGGGGGATCGCGGGGGCCGCGCTCGGCATCCTCGCGGGACTCGTCGAGAGCCCGCTCGCCGGGCTCGCGCTCACGCCGCTGCTCGCGGTCGCCGGTGTGCTCCTGCGCGACCGGGTGCTCGTGCTCGCTGCCCGACGTCGCCTCGCCCGCCTCGCCGACGAGCTGCCCGTCGTGCTCGAACTCCTCGCCCTGAGCCTCTCGGCCGGCGAGGGGATCACGGATGCCGTGCGCCGCGTCTCCCGCGTCGGCTCCGGCGAGCTGGCGCGCGAGTTCGCGGGCGTCGTCGCGGCGGTGGCGACGGGCATCCCGTTCCCGGTCGCCCTCGACACACTGGCGCGCGAGCTCGACCTCCCGCCGCTCCGTCGCGGCGTCGATCAGGTGCTCGGCGCGCTCGAGCGCGGAACCCCGCTCGCCGAGGTGCTGCTCGCCCAGGCCCAGGATGCCCGGGATGACGCCCGCCGCGGCTTCCTCGAGGCGGCGGGCCGTCGCGAGATCGCGATGCTCGTGCCGCTGGTGTTCCTGATCCTGCCGGTGACGGTCGTGTTCGCGGTGTTCCCAGGGTTGCTCGTGCTCCAGACCGGGTTCTGACCTTCGGCAGGATTCCGCGACACCGTGGCAGGAATCACCTCGGGCGGGAGGCGCCGCGCGGATAGCGTCGAACGCATGGATTTCGAGACCGCCGACCCGGGCATCCGCCGACTGATCACCGACTACTTCGACGTGATGCACTTCCAGAACATGGAGCTGTTCGACCGTGTGTTCCACTCGCAGTGCGTGCTGTACTCCGCGCAGGGCGGGGAGCTGAGCATCCGACCGTATGCGATCTACCGCGAGCAGGTCGCGAACCGCGAATCGCCGGCCACGCTCGGCAACGCTCGGGATGACCGCGTGCTCGACTTCGACCAGGTGTCGCCGACGCTCGCGTGGGTGAAACCGCAGCTGCAGATGTTCGGCGGAGTGATGCAGGACTACCTCAACATCGTGTTCCTCGACGGGCAGTGGTGGGTCATGGCGAAGATGTGGGAGAAGGTCGGCGAGGCCGCGTAGCTGCGCTGAGGGCCTCGGGATCGCGGGGCCCCGGAACGCCGTAGATTCAATCCCATGACGAACTCCGCTCCGGCCGGATGGTACCCGCACCCCGACGACCCGACGGTGGAGCACTGGTGGGACGGCACGCAGTACACCCAGTCGCGGCCGGTGGTGCAAAGCCAGGTCGCCGCGCCGGTGCCGCCCCCGCCTCCGGTCGCGCCGCAGTATGTCGTCCCCTACGCGACGACCCAGGTGCAGTACGTGCGGACGGTGCCGGCGGGGGTGTCTCCCAAGAGCCGCACCGTGGCATCCATTCTCGGATTCTTCCTTGGCGGACTCGGGATCGATCGGTTCTACCTCGGCAACATCGGACTCGGCGTCGCCAAGCTGCTCGTCGGCTGGCTGACGCTGGGCATCTGGCCCCTGATCGACTGGATCATCATCCTCGCGGGTGGCGCTCACGACGGCGACGGGCTTCCGGTCACCAACTGGAGCTGAGCGTCGCGGCACGGCAGCTGGCTTGTGTACGGACTTGCGAGGGCCGGTGAGCTAGCTGATCGCCGCAGTTCGTCCGCGTCGCGAATCAGAGGCCGACGGAGGTAACCCCGTACTCGGCTTCCTCGGGGCTGAAACCCTCGTACACCAGCTGGTCGACGAGCCCGCTATGGGAGAAGGCCATCGTGTCCAGATAGTTCTGAGCCGATGCCGCGGCCTGTTCCATCCAGTTCGCGTTCTGGGCGTCGACCCCGTAGGTCGCATCCTCGGTGGAGAAGCCCTCGTACTCGAGCTGCTTGATCAGCCCGCTCCGTGAGAACGCCAGAACACTCAGGTAACTCTTTGCCGAGCGCTTGGCGTTCGACTGGCTCACGGTCTCCACGGGGGCGGCGGGCGCGGGCGGTGCCTGGGTCTTTGTGGGCGTGGGCGTTGGCGTCGCCGTGGCCGTCTCGGGCGCCGGAGTGGGGCTTGCCGATGCGTTGCTCGTCTGGACGTCAGGCACCGAGTCTGCTGCCGGAGTTCGAAGGGTGGATGCTCCCGAGATCAAGGCGATCGTGACGATGAGCGAGGTCAACGCGGCGATCCCACCGAGGATGAGGCCCGTAAGGGCGAGCCCCTTGTTCTGCTTCTTCATCAGGGCGATCACCCCCAGAGCGGCAGCCGCAAGTCCGACGAGAAGCCCCCAGACCGGGGCCAGACCGGACAGGAAGGCCACGATCCCCACGATGAGGGCTGCGATCGCGAAGCCGATTGGGGTCTTGGGCGTGCCAGGAGCGGCCGGCGGGTTCTGATAAGGGTTCGGCTGCGGGGGCTCAGGAATAGTCATTCCTGATCATGTCGAACTTCCTCTAGTTTGCGAGAAGAATTCAAAAATGAGTGCCACCCCAGTAAGGGGGGCAGGATCGCCCAACCTGCTGCGCCCTGTGGACAGACCGCCGGCACCAGTGCGCCCGAGCGCGACGATGACGCCATGCGATCACTCCTCTCCCATCTCCGCGACGACCGCGGCGACGTCCCCGGCTGGGTGCTCATCACCCTGATGACCGCCGGGCTCGTCGTCATCATCTGGGCGCTCGCCGGCCCCGCGCTCAGCGCCGTGTTCCAGCAGGCGATCGAGCGGGTCACGGGCTTCTGAAGTGAAGAGCGACACCGGCTCCGCCGTCGCCGAGTTCGTGCTCGTCTCCATCCTCCTCACCGTGCTCACCCTCGGCGTGCTCCAGCTCGCCCTCGCCCTGCTCGTGCGCAACACCCTCGTGGACGCCGCCGCCGAGGGCGCGCGCTTCGCCTCCCTCGCCGACGCGAGCCCGGCCGACGGCGTCCGACGCACGCGAGAGCTCATCGCCACCGCGATCGGACCCGCCTATGCCGGGGACGTGAGCATCGCCCGCACCGACTATCGCGGACATCCCGCCTTCGAGGTCACCGTGCGCGCGCCGCTGCCGGTGATCGGACTTCTCGGCGTCGCCGACTCGCTGGAGGTCGCCGGCCATGCCGCGATCGAGACGCTCGACTGACGCGGGCTCGGCCTCGCTCGAGTTCGTCACGCTCGGCGTGCTGCTGCTCGTGCCGCTCGTCTACCTCGTTGTCGCGCTGGCCGCGATCCAGGCCGCCGCCCTTGCCGCGGAGGGCGCCGCCCGTCAGGCCGCCCGCGTGTTCGTGACCGCCCCGGATGCCACGACCGCCGCCGCGCGGGCCGCCCGCGCCCTCGACGTGGCCCTCGCCGACCATGCCGTCGACCCAGGCGCCGCGGGCATCACGATCTCCTGCACCACGCCGACGGACTGCCTCGACCGCCGCGGCTTCGTCACCGTCACCGTTGACGTCCTCGTGCCGCTCCCGCTTCTGCCGACCGTGCTCCCGGGCGGCCTCCCACTCGCGGTGCCCGTGCAGGCGGCGGCGACGCAGCAGGTCTCGCGATTCGGGGGAGCGGGATGAAGAACACGACCGACCGCGGCTCGATCCTCCCGCTCACCGCGTTCTTCGGGTTCCTGTCGCTCGTGCTCATCGTCGTGGTCACGGCCGCGACGAGCCTCTACCTCGAACGCACGCGCCTCTTCACCCTCGCCGACGGCGCGGCCCTCGTCGGCGCCGAGGCGTTCGACCTTGAGCAGGTCGCCCGCGGAGGCGACGGCTACCACCCAACGCTGAAGACTGTGGATGTCGCCCAAGCCGCCGCCGACTACCTCGCCGCCCAGCCGACGCGCATCGAACAGCTGCGGCTGGAACGGGCATCCACCCCCGACGGGATCAGCGCCGAGGTGACGCTCTCGGGCTACTGGCGCCCGCCGCTGTTGACGCTCGTGCTGCCCGAGGGCCTGCGCCTTGAGGTTACGAGCACCGCGCGATCGGTCCTGGGGTGAGTCAGAGCGCCGCCTCGGCCATGTCATCGAGGATCGCGCGCAGATCGGCCTCCGTTGTCCGTGGGTTGACGATGCAGACCCGGTAGCAGGTCTCGCCCTGCCACTTCGTCGGGACCACGAGGAACCGGCCCGCGCGCGCTCGGCTCGCGGTCCACGCAGCGTAATCCTGTGCCGACCAGCCCGCCCGCCGGAACATCACAACGCTGAGCTGGGGATGCAGCAGCAGCTCGAACCGCGGGTCGGCATCCACCTGGTCGGCGAACCAGCGAGCCAGCCGGAGGGTCTCCTCGACGGCGGCCGTGTAGGCATCTGCACCGTAGGTGGCCAGCGAGAACCAGAGGGGGAGGCCCCGCGCCCGGCGGGAGAGCTGGAAGGCGTAGTCGCTGGGGTTCCACTCCTCGCGATCGATCGAGTCGAGGTAGTCGCCGTGCTGCGCGTGCGCGGCGGCGGCGATCATCGGGTCGCGGTAGACCAGCGCAGCGCAGTCGTAGGGCGCGAACAGCCACTTGTGCGGGTCCACCCCGAAGCTGTCCGCGCGGTGGAACCCGCGCAGCTCCGCGGCGGCCGAGGGCGCGCACAGGGCCGCACCCCCGTAGGCGGCGTCGACGTGCATCCACAGGCCCTCGTCGGCGCAGACGTCGGCGATGCCGTCCAGGTCGTCGACGGCGCCCGCGTTGGTCGTTCCGGCGTTCGCCACGACGGCGAAGAGTCCGTCGAGCCCGTGCTCCTCGCGATGCCGGTCGAGGGCACGCCGAAGCTCGGCGCCGGTGAGCCGCCCGCGCGCGTCGCGCTCGACCGGAAGCACGTCGATGTCCATCACGCGGGCGGCCGCGACGATCGACGCGTGCGTGTCCGCGGTCGCGGCGATCATCCAGCGGGCGGGCTCGGAGTCCCGCTTCTGGCGAGCGGCGTGGCGCGCGGTCACGAGCGCGCTGAGGTTGGCCGCGGAGCCGCCGGAGACGAAGGTGCCCCCGGCCTCGGGCGGGAACCCGGCGAGGTCGGCGAGCCAGCGCAGCGCCTGATTCTCGGCCGCGATCGCCCCCGCGCCGCTCTCCCAGACGCCGCCGAAGATGCTGCTCGCGCTCACCACCAGATCGAACAGGGTCGCCGCGACCGTCGGCGCCGTGGGCACGTAGGCGAGGTTGCGCGGGTCGTCCATGGGGCGGCACGCGGGCATGAGCACGTCGCGGAACAGCCGGAGGGCCTCATCCCCGCCGATCCCGGCCCCGCTGACCGCGCCGTCGAGGGCGGCGGCCAGTTCGGAGGCCGGACGCGCCCCCCAGCGGGAGTCCTTCTCCACCTTCAGTCGCTCGACCGTGTAGTCGAGCACCGAATTCGCGAGCAGATCGGCTCTGGCGTCCCATTCGTGCACGGATGCTCCCCGGTTCCCACTCGACGTTGAGTGCCGTGAGCGACCTCACGACCTCAGTGATCGTAGCCCCGTCGCGCTCGTCGGCGCAGCACCGCCCGAGGGCGAGCTCCGTGCCCGGATGCTCCACGAGAGCCGACCCTGAGGCCGACTGCTCGTGACGCTAGGGAGCGGGAACCGTCGCGAGCAGATCGTCGAGGATCGCCGTTGTCGTCGCCAGGTAGAGCCCGTTGTCGGTGATGAGGAAGAAGTTGAACGGGTTCCCGTCCATGCCCGAGGTGTAGAGCGTGCCGCCGGCGTAGGTCGAGGTCGTGTACGGGTCGCCCCCGAGGATCAGCGAGTCGACTTCGGCGACCTGGCTGGCGGGGAGGGGCGAGTAGCCGTAGGCGACGAAGACCTCGCGGTTTCCGAACGCGCACACCGTGCCGCCGTTGTCACGCATCACGAGATAGGGACTCGCCGACACCTCGGACGCGTTCTTCGCGAAGAAGTCGGCCGGCGGGAAGAGCGGGCTGGTGATCGACGCGCGCGTCGCCGGCGAGACGATCGTGTCGCAGTCGATGGTGAAGGGGACCGGGGTGGGGGTCGGGGTTGCGGTCGGAGTCGGGGTCGCGGAGGCGACGGGGGTGGCCGCGATCGCGGTGGGAGTGTCGGTGGGCGTGGGAGTGCCGGGGGTGCATCCTGCGGTCGAACCCAGGACGAGGAGACCGACGCTCGCCAGGAATGCGACTCGCGCGAACTGAGTAGTCTTCATGGGTCACACGATAGCGCCGACGGGGCACGCGCAAGATAACGATTCAGGGTCGGTGACCGGCCCCGAGGCTACTTGCCCGGGTGACCCACGAACAGCGAGCCGACCCCGAGCCCGATCATCACGACCCCGCCGGTCGCGCCGAGCGTGGAGATGCGGCGGGGCGACTTGGCGAACCAGTCGCGGGCCGCCCCGGCGATGAGCGCCCAGCCGCTGTCGCTCACGAGCGCGATCGCGACGAACACGGCGCCGAGGGCGAGCATCTGGAACGGGATGCCGCCCGCGTCGTAGTCGACGAACTGCGGGAGCACCGCCACGAGGAAGACGATCGTCTTCGGATTGGTCACGCCCACGACGAAGCCCTGCAGCAGCAGCCGCCACTTCGCGCGCGGGGCGACGGTGGTCGTCGCGGTCTCCGCGGCATCCCGACGATGCCGGATCGCCTGGATGCCGAGCCAGATCAGGTAGAGCGCCCCCGCGATCTTGACCACGGTGAACAGCACCACCGACTGGGCGATCACCACGCCGACCCCGAACGCGACGCCGACCACGATCACCAGTGCCCCCACCGCGTTGCCGAGCACGCTCAGCAGCCCGCCCACGCGGCCGAGGGAGAGCGAGCGTCCGATCACGAACAGCACGCTCGGCCCCGGCACGAGGATGAGCGGAATCGAGACGAGCGCGAACGCGATGAGGTTCGCGGTGGGGATCACAGGGGTGAGGGGTTACGGAACGTCGGTGCGGATCTTCGCCGAGCGTCCGCCGGCGAACCATCCGATCGCGCCCAGGAACGGCGCGAAGAACACCACGACGACCCAGAGGAACTTGCCGCCGCCGGTGTAGCGCTTCGAGCCGAGGATCGAGATGAGGGCGGCGATGAAGAGGATGAACTGGAGCACGCCGAGGGCGATCCAGACGATGAAGCCGATGAGTGCGAACGGCGTGCCGTTGTCCGTCGTGGTGGTGGCAAGGAGCTCGAACATGATGTCCTTTCGGCCCCCGACCGTCGGGGGATCGGCGCCAGACTAGCGCGTCGGGGCCGCGCGTGGAGGTCGCGGCGGCCGCGGGATGTAGCGCGGGATGTACCGCAGCAGCACCCCCGCGCCGACCAGCCCGAGCACCCCGATCGCCCCCGCCGCGATCGACAGCGACGCCACCGCGGTGAGGCCCGCGATGACCAGCGGCGCCGCCGCGCCGCCCAGTCCGGTCGTGAACCGCCACGCCCCGAGGAACGGGGCCGGGTTGCGCTTGTCGGCGAGGTCCGCCCCAAGGGTCATGAGGATGCCGCTGCCGGGCCCGTTCGCGAGCGCGAGCACCATGGCGGCCACGATGAACCACGTGACGTTGGCATCGACGTCGTGGGTGACCGCGAGCAGGAGGTGCCCGAGCCCGAGCCCGACCATCGACGGGACCACCGCCCAGAGCCGCCCGAACCGGTCCATGATCGCGCCGCCCGAGTAGAACAGCGTGAAGTCGACGGCGCCCGCGATCCCGATGATGAGCGCCGCGTTCGTCGGGCTCACCCCAATGCTCACCGCCCAGAGGGGCAGGATCACCTGCCGGCTCGCTCTGAGCGCCGCGACGAGGGCCGCGCCGGTTCCGAGGCGCGCGAGCATCCCGCGGTTCACAACGACGGTGCGGAACAGCCCGGTCGACTCCTTCGCGACGAGCGCCTCCCCCTCGCGCATCCGCCGCCCGTCGAGGCGAACGGTGCGCACGGCGCCGAAGGTCTTCGTGGGGTCGGGGAGCGTCACCAGAATCAGGGCGGCTCCGGCGCACGCGACGAGGTGGATCCAGAACGCGGCGCTCGCCGCCCCCGCGAGGTGGATGACGCCGGCCGTGAGGAACGGACCGAGGAAGAACCCGAGGCGGAACGTTCCGCCGAGCGTCGAGAGCGCGCGGGCGCGATAGGCGATCGGCACGAAACTCGTGAGGAAGGCGTGGCGCGCGAGCGCGAACACCGACGCCGAGAGGCCGACGAGCAGCACGCCGAATCCGAGTGCGGCCGGGTTGGGCGCGATGAGGCAGATGACGAGGCCGATCACCGAGAGACCGGCCGACCCGATCATCGCGGGCCGTTCCCCGATGCGCGCGATGAGCCATCCGCTCGGGATGTTGCCGAACAGCTCCCCGAGGGTCAGGAGCGCGGCCACGAGACCGGCGATCGCGAGAGTCGCCCCGAGATCGTCGGCGACGACCGGGATGATGGGGATGATCGCGCCCTCGCCGATCGAGAACAGGATCGTCGGCAGCAGGGCGGGGAGGGCGATCGAGCGCCAGCGGAAGGGCTGCTCCGTGGTGCTCACCGGTCCACGCTACTGCGCTGCCGGGCGCGGGTAGGCTGGAACCGACATGATCGAGCTCGATATCGCAGACCAGGTGGCCGCCCTCCGTTCGACCTTCGCGGACATCCGTTCCGTCGTCGGCGTCGAGCGACTCGAGGCCGAGATCGCCGACCTCAGCGAGCAGGCCGGGGTTCCGGACCTCTGGGATGACCCCGACAAGGCGCAGAAGGTCACGAGTGCGCTGAGCCACCGGCAGGCCGAGCTGGCCAAGATCACGAGCATCCAGAGCCGGCTCGACGACATCGAGATCATGGTGGAGCTCGCCAACGAGGAGGGCGACGAGGCCGCCGCGGCCGACGTGCACACGGAGCTCGCGAGCATCCAGAAGCTGCTGGGCGAGCTCGAGGTGCAGACGCTGCTCGACGGCGAGTACGACGACCGCCCGGCCGTGATCACGATCCGCGCCGGGGCCGGGGGCGTGGATGCCGCGGACTTCGCCGACATGCTCATGCGCATGTATCTGCGCTGGGCCGAGAAGCACAAGTACTCGGTGACGGTCATGGACACGAGCTACGCGGAAGAGGCGGGCATCAAGTCCGCGACCTTCGAGATCGATGCGCCCTACGCGTTCGGCACGCTCAGCGTCGAGGCCGGCACCCACCGCCTCGTGCGCATGAGCCCCTTCGGCGCCGCGGGCAAGCGCCAGACGAGCTTCGCCGCCGTCGAGGTGATCCCGCTCATGCCGGAGACCGAGGTCATCGACATCCCCGAGTCCGACATCCGCGTGGATGTCTTCCGCTCCAGTGGGCCCGGCGGCCAGTCCGTCAACACCACGGACTCCGCCGTGCGGCTCACCCACATCCCCACCGGCACGGTCGTCTCGATGCAGAACGAGAAGAGCCAGATCCAGAACCGCGCCGCCGCGCTGCGCGTGCTGCAGTCCCGACTCCTCGTTCTCGAGAAGGAGAAGGAGGCGGCGACCAAGAAGGAACTCGCGGGCGTGATCACCGCGAGCTGGGGCGACCAGATGCGCTCCTACGTGCTCGCGCCGTACCAGATGGTCAAGGACCTGCGCACGGAGTACGAGGAGGGCAACCCCTCGAAGGTCTTCGACGGCGAGCTCGACGGCTTCATCGCCGCAGGCATCAAGTGGAGAAAACGCACCATCGAGGACTAGTCCGAAGCTGGGAATCCTCTCCCGTCGGGTGTCGCTCCGGTCCCTCCGTGACCCGGTCCTTAGGCTGACACCGCCATGATTCGCTTCGACACCGTCACCAAGGCCTACTCCGGCACGACGCGCCCCGCCCTCAACGGCGTGAGCCTCGAGATCCTCAAGGGCGAGTTCGTGTTCCTGGTGGGCGCGTCCGGGTCGGGCAAGTCGAGCTTCCTGCGGCTGATCCTCAAGGAGGACAGCCCCTCCAAGGGTGCGATCCACGTGCTCGGCCAGCACCTCAACACGCTGCCCAACCGCAAGGTGCCGTACTTCCGCCGCAACCTCGGCGTCGTGTTCCAGGACTTCCGCCTGCTCCCCAACAAGACCGTGTTCGACAACGTCGCCTTCACCCTGCAGGTGATCGGCAAGAGCCGCGGCTTCATCCAGGAGGCGGTTCCGGATGCTCTCAAGATGGTCGGGCTCGCAGGCAAGGCGAATCGCTACCCGAACGAGCTCTCCGGTGGTGAGCAGCAGCGCGTGGCCATCGCCCGCGCGGTCGTCAACAAGCCGGCCATCCTGCTCGCCGACGAGCCGACCGGCAACCTCGACCCCGCCACCTCCGCGGGCATCATGACGCTGCTCGAGCGCATCAACCTCAGCGGCACGACCGTGATCATGGCCACCCACGACGCCGGCATCGTCGACCAGATGAAGCGCCGCGTGATCGAGCTCATCTCGGGCCAGATCGTGCGCGACGAGCGTCGCGGCGGCTATCAGACCCAGGCCGTTCCGGTCGTCGACTTCGGCGCCACCGTCACGGAGGTGGCCCCGTGAGGCTCGGCCTGATCCTCGGCGAGGTGGCCAACGGCCTGCGGCGCAACGTGTCGATGGTGATCTCCGTCGTGCTCGTCACGTTCATCTCCCTCACCTTCGTCGGGGCCGCGATCCTGCTGCAGATGCAGATCGGTCAGATGAAGGGCTACTGGTACGACCGGGCCCAGGTGGCCGTCTACCTCTGCACCGAGGTCGACACCACGGGCAACTGCGCCCAGGCTGCGGCGACGCAGGCTCAGATCGACGCCGTCGAGGCGCAGCTCACGTCGGCGTCGTTGGCGCCGTACATCAAGAAGTTCGAGTTCGAGACGCACGAGCAGGCCTACGCGAACTTCCAGGCTCAGTTCGCCGACAGCCCGATCGCGGGGTTCGTCACGCCCGAGACGCTCAACGAGTCCTTCCGGGTGAACCTGGTCGACCCCACCGAGGCCGACATCCTCATCGAGAGCCTCTCCGGGTCGCCGGGGGTTCAGGACGTGCAGGACCAGCGCGGCTACCTCGACCAGATCTTCGCCGTGCTCAACGCCGCCAGCTACACCGCGATCGGGGTCGCCGGCCTCATGCTCGTGGCCGCGGTTCTGCTCATCGCCACGACGATCCGGCTCAGCGCGTTCTCGCGGCGACGGGAGCTCGGGATCATGCGGCTCGTCGGTGCCTCCAACCGCTTCATCCAGACCCCGTTCATCCTCGAGGGCGTGTTCGCGGCGCTCATCGGGTCGGTGCTCGCCGGGGTCGCGGTCGTGGCGATCGTGCAGTTCTTCGTGCAGGGCTACCTCTCCACAACCCTGCAGTCCACGACCACGCTCGTGGGGCTCGGGGATGCACTCATCGTCGTGCCGATCCTCATCGTCGTGGGCGCGGCGCTCGCCGCGGCATCCGCGGGAGTGGCGATCAGCCGCTACCTCAAGGTCTAGCCCACCTCGGTCGTCCAGCCCGCCTGCGCTATGCTGATGGGCTGCGCTGAGCCGACCCGGCCGCGCGGATCAGCGTGAAGGAGGTGAGCACATGCCCAGGGAACGGGGCCAGAAGGTCGTCGCGACCAACCGCAAGGCGCGCCACGACTACACGATCGAGGACACCTTCGAGGCGGGTCTGGTGCTCACCGGCACCGAAGTGAAGTCCCTGCGCGCCGGGCGCGCGAGCCTCGTGGACGGCTATGGCTTCATCGAGGGCGGCGAGGCCTGGCTGGATGCCGTGCACATCCCCGAATTCAACCAGGGCTCGTGGAACAACCACCCGCCCCGCCGCAAGCGCAAGATGCTGCTGCACAAGGCGCAGATCCTCAAGATCCACAACAAGGTCAAGGAGGGCGGCTACACCCTCGTGCCGCTCTCGATCTACTTCAGCGACGGCAACGCCAAGGTGGAGCTCGCGGTGGCCAAAGGCAAGCGCGAGTATGACAAGCGCCAGACCCTGCGCGAGCGGCAGGACAAGCGCGAGGCCGATCGCGCCATCGCGTCCCGCAAGAACCTCAACGAGTAGCGCGCCCTACGGCATCTGGCGGAAGAGGCTGCCGGGCAGGGGTGACCCGTCGCGGGCCACGACGGCACACCGGGCCGCCGTGTCGCCCGCCGCGACGTTCTCCGGTGTCGGAACCGTGATCGCGACGAGGTCGTAGACCTCCTCGTCGATGTCCGCGGGAACGTAGAGGCCGTACTCGAGAAAGCGGTCGCAGATCTCCTGCGCGTAGGCGATGAGGGAGGACGGTGTGGTGTACTGCGCCGTGTTGCGTCCGAGGTCGATCTCGGCCACGACCTGCTGCGCCGGTGACTCGGCGCAGTCGACCGTGGTGTACTCGGCGAGGTCCGGCGCGGGTTCGAGAAGGCACGCTCCCGGCTGAAGGTCGGTCGCGGCGGTGGGCCCGAGACTGAGCACCGACACGACCGCGAGCACGATCGACACGAGGCCCACGATCAGGAGAGCGAACAGGGCGGCACCGGCGGCGATCGCGATCACGGCGGCGCGCGGCAGCCGTCGGCGCGGCGGCAGGGATTCCGAAGTCACAGCGCTACCGTAGCGCCCCGCGGCCCTGATTGAATGGCAGCCGTGACCGCTGAACGCACCTCCCGTCGTCTCGACGTCGCCACGGCGGTCATGCTCGGCCTCGTGTCGGTCGTCACGGCGATCGGCGCCTTTCAGGCCGCCACCTGGGAGACCCGCTCGCAGGAGTTCGAGCGCGATGCCCGCGACGCTCGGGACGTGAGCGTCAACCAAGCGGTGCTGGCCGACGCGTCCACCCGCGCCGACCTCGAAGCGGCGACGACCGCCGCCGCCTTCGCACGGCAGCTCGAGGCGACCGACGACCTCCTCGAGCGCGCCGGTCTGGAGAACCGCATCCAGGCGGCGCTCGCCGCGACGACGCCCGGATTCACCGACAGCTGGGCGCAATGGCAGGCGAGCGGCTTCGATCCGCTCGCAAGGCCGACCGATGATCCCGACTACCAGGTGCAGCGCGATGGGTACCACCAGTCCTACGCGGTCGCGGGTGACGAGCTCGACCGGCTGTCGAACGAACTGGAGGACCGCGCCGGCGTGCTCGCGCAGGCATCCCTTGTTCAGGCGCTCGCCCTGTTTCTCTTCGGAATCGCGGGGGTCAACAACGTGATCTTCGTGCGCATCGGCATGCTCGGCCTCGGGACCGTGGCATTCATCGGCGGCATTCTCGTGGCACTGTCGGCCTTCGGCGGTGCTGGATGAACCGGCGCGAGGTGCTCGAACTCATCACGGCGATCCTGCTCGGACTCGTCTCGGTCGCGACCGCCTTCGGGGCGTATCAGGCGACCGTGTGGCTCAGGGAGGCCTCCGACCTGGCCTCGATCTCTGAGCAGCTGCGCAGCCGCAACCTCACCGAGACCCTCTCGACCCAGTTGACCCTGCAGGATGACACGCGTCGCGTCGTCGAGGCCTTCACACTCCAGACCGAGGTCATCCTCGATCCCACTCGAGCGGACGAGGTCGCGGCGCGGGAGGAGCAACTGCTCGCGGCCGCGAGCCCGTCGCTGCAGCGGGCGTGGATTCCGTGGGCCGAGAGCGGTTACGCGGCCGAGCTCCTCCCCCTGGCGGATGCCGACTACGGGGTGTCCCTTTACGCGCTCCCGCAGTCGCTCCAGTACGCCTCCTTTGCCGCCGACGGCATGGTGGACCGCATCTCGGCCCGCGCCGACCGTCTCACGGGGGCCGCGATCGTGTTCGCGCTCTCCCTGTTCGTGCTCGGCGTCGGCGGCATCCTGCGCTCGTCGCGCGCCGCCCTCGCGCTCGCGATCAGCGGAACCGTTCTGCTCATCGTCGGACTGTTCGTCACCGCGACCGCGTACTGACGGGCACGTTAGCGGGCGACGAACCGCGCATCCACGACGGCCTGCACGGCGATGTCCTCCGGCTTGAGAGCCAGCTCCGGGGCCCCGCCCGCCATCATCGAGTCGGCCTTCATCGCGCGGAACCCGGCCGGGCCGGGGAAGCCGCCGCCCCCGGATGACGGGTCACCGAGCATCCCCGGGTCGGCGAGCGCCGTCGCGGTGACCGACCCGAGGCCGATGCTCTGGGCGTAGACCGAGGCCTTCTGCACGGCATCCTTCACGGCGCGGCTGCGCACTTCGGTCGTCACCGACGTGCGGGTGGCGTCGGTGAGGTCCCACTGGATCGACCCGACGGTGGCATGGGGCACGGCCGCGGTCTCCTCCACCCACCGGGCGAGCGCGGCGAAATCCTGGAACTTGGCGCTGAAGTCCACCGCCGAGTAGTACACGAGGGGGAGCACGGCGCCATCTTGGCTCCACGGACGCTGCGACCAGACGCGCACGCTGTCGGAGCTCCACCAGGTGATCGGGCCGGCATCCTTGTCGAAGAGAGCCTCGATCGACGCGCGCACCGTGTCGGCGGCGGCGACCGCGCGGCCGAACACCTCGTCGCGGTCGCTGCCTTCGGTTTGGATGCCCGCGCGCACCGTCGCGCGCTCCGCCGGGTACCAGGCCGAGAACTCGCCCTGCACCGTGATGATCGTGTCCGCCATGGCGTTCCCCTCCGTCGTCGCCGGCCGGGATGTCGTCCGCGCGCGAGAGAATCATCGCACGACGGATTCGTGAGAACCCCGGTGGTGGTTCTCCGGCATCCGACGTACAATGGAAGGCTGACCACGCGAGAGTGCGGCAGCGATTGACAACTCCACAGCGCGATAGCGACCCGTACCGCCGGGCTTACCCGGCCGCAAGGTACGAGCATGGGGATGATCGGTTTCGACATTGCCTGCAAAACTGCGAGAAGCGGGTCGAGGATGCAGGGTTAACTCGTTAACGATCTCTGCAAACAATAAGTGCCAATTCCAAGCGCACTGACTTCGCCCTCGCTGCCTAAGCGAGCGCACTAAAGGAGTCCGTCAGACCGGGGATGCCCTCTACCCGGATCCTGGCGTCATCTAGAGGGATTGCTGTGCAGTTGCGCCTCAGGGCTGCGCGGGACTCGAACTGAGACTGGGCCTGTCGACTTGGATGCTCGTGGCAAAGGTCGGGGCCGAGCAGAACGCTCTCACGAGCTGCGCCCGGAGAAGACGCAGAATTACAGCAGTGGACGGGGGTTCAATTCCCCCCATCTCCACCATCAGGTCGCTATCGCGCTGAGGAGTCGATCCTCCGGCCCCGGATCGGGGTTCCCGCGTCATGTCGCTAGCCAATGCGGCCTGCAGTGCGGCAGGATGTGGCCAGAGCGCGCGGATGGGTTCGCGCCAGAGCCGGAGGTCCCCCCGATGTCAGCAGGATCCGCCGTGGCAGTCAGGTCATCCTGGCTTCCCCTCATCGTCGTCATGCTCGCGCAGGTGCAACTCGCCTTCAACGCGTGGAACGTGTCCATCACCGGCATCACCCAAGACCTCGGGATCTCGCCAACCACAGTCGGCCTGGCGAACACCGCGAGCACGTTCGCGGTGTCGGCCTTCCTCTTGCTCGGTGCGAAGATCACCGCGAAGATCGGCCCGGTCCTCGCATTCCGCATCGGTGTGATCATTCCCGCGTTGGCGGCGATCCTGATCGCGACCGCGCAGGACGGTTCGGTGCTCTTCATCGCGCAATCGATCACGGGCGCGTCGAACGCCATCACGCTTCCGGCGCTGACGATCATCATCGCCGCGAGCTTCCGCGGCAAGCAGCAGGCCTCGGCGATCGGCTACTTCGCCGCGAGCATCCCGCTCGCCCAGGTCGTGTCGCTGCTCATCGCCGGGCAGTTCGCCTCCACGATCGGCTGGCGCTGGTCGTTCGTGCTCGTCGCCTCGATCGGCCTGCTCAACTTCGCGCTGAGCTTCCTGCTCAAGCCGGTGCCGCCGCAGAAGAACCTCGTCGTCGACTGGACGGGTGGTGTGCTCGCCGCGATCTCGATCATCCTGATCAGCTTCGGCATGAGCGTCATGAACGACTGGGGTCTGCTGACCGCGACGTCGAACGCACCCATCTCGATCGGTGGATTCTCGGTCGTGCCGTTCTTCTTCGTGGCGGCCGTGATCTTCGCGCAGCTGTTCCTCAGCCGTACCCGCAAGCGGATGGCCGCACAACAGGTGCCCTTGGTCAACCTCGACATCGTGCGCGAGCCGAGCGAGCGAGCCACTGTCACGGTGATGGGGATCATGCTCTTCGTCGGCACGGCGGTCAGCTTCCTGATGCCGCTCTACATGCAGGTGGTGCAGGGCTTCGTGGGCATCGAAGTCTCGTTCGCGGTGATCCCGTACACGATCTCGATCTTCGTCGCGAACACTCTCGTCTCCCGGCTCTACGGACGATTCGCGCCGCGTGCGATCGCGAGCGTGAGCATGACGGTCGTCGCCCTTGCGCTCCTCTGGCTCTCCTTCACGATCGCCAACGACTGGGGTCAACCCGCCGTGGTCGTCGGCCTCGTCGTCTTGGGCCTCGCCCAGGGCTGCGTCGTCGCGCTCGTGTTCAACTCGCTTCTCACGTCGGCCCCGGCCGAGAACGCGGGTGACGTCGGCGCGATTCGCGGGATCACGCACAACCTCTCGGGCAGCGCGGGCATCGCCGTCGCCTCGGCCTTCGCGGTTGGCCTGCTTGCGTCCAGCGCGTACACCGCAGCGAACGACTCCGAGGTATTCACGCCCGAGATCGTTCAGCAGGTCAACTTCGACAATGTCAACTTCTTCACCAATGCTCAGCTCGAGGCCGTGCTGACGGAGCGCACTGACGCAACCGAAGAGCAGATCGCCTACGCGGTCGATTCGTTCACCCAGTCGCGTCTCGACGCTCTGCGCACCACCATGCTGGTGCTGGGCGGCCTTGCTGCGCTCGCGATCCTGCCGGCGCGGCGCATGCCGGGATTCCAGAAGGACGACCTCTTCGTCGGTTACCCCGAGTCGGGGCCCGAGTCGGGGGCGGGGCCGGACCCGAAGCCCAAGCCGGAGGCGAAGAAGACCACGGCGACGAAGCCCAAGCCGGAGCCAAAGAAGACGGCCTAGTCGCGAGGCCGCTGGCCACAAGACGAAGGGGCGCATCCATCGCGGATGCGCCCCTTCGATCGTTGCCGGGAATTGCTACTTCGCGACGCCCTGGAGGCTGCCGGTGGTCTTGCCCGCGGGGTCGACGATGAGGCAGAGGATCTCGCGGTCGCCGTTGGCCCAGCTCTCCTCGGTCGGGTAGTAGTACGAGAAGCTCAGCGCGGAGGCGTCGTAGGCAAGGCCCACGAAGGAGGCGAAGGCGGCGGTGCACTCGTCGATCGCCTGCGCGTCGACCGCCTCGGCGCCCGGGAAGGGCCCGTCGTCCATGATGATCGAGGCGTACGCCTCGCTGTCGTGCGGCTCAGCGCAGTCGACGCTCTTGACCGTGCTCACCTCGCCGGTCACATCGCCGTCGTTGAGGCAGTCGCCGACGGCGATGGTGAACACGTCGGTGTCGGTGCCGGTCGCGGTGTCGGTGCCGGTATCGGTGCTGCCGCCGCCGGTGATGTTGCCCAGCAGGCTGCATCCCGCGAGAGCGATGCTCGCGGTGCCGATCGCCACGGCCGCAACGCTGCGGCCGAGGACGGTTGTCGTGGTGCTCATCGCTTCGTCTTCCTTCTGTCAGCGGGAGGAATCCGCGGGCACGGATCCTCGACCCCCGAGCCTAGCGAACGGGTTCTCCTTCACGTGGGCCACACCCGGCAACGGATCGGTTACGGTTCGATGGCCTCTCAGGCGAGGGCGTCGAGCACGACGTCGTGCAGGAGCCCGTTCGTCGCCAGAGCATTCCCGCCCCACGGCCCGGGAACGCCGTCGACGGACGTGAAGCGGCCGCCGGCCTCCTCGACGATCGGGATGAGCGCGGCCATGTCGTAGGGCTGGAGGTCGAACTCCGAGACGATGTCGAGGCCCCCCTCGGCGAGCAGCATGAACGACCACATGTCGCCGATCGCGCGGGAACGCCACACGCGCCGGTTGAGGGCGATCAGCTGGTCGAGTCGTCCCACCCCATCCCAGCCCTGCAGAGCGTTGTAGCTCAGCCAGGCATCCTCGAGGGCGCTCACCCCGCTCACGCGGAGGGGGCGAGGGGACTCGCCGTTCGCCTGACCGAATGCGCCGTGACCGCGCGCACCCCACCAGCGCTTACCGAGGGCCGGCGCGCTCACGACCCCCACCACGGGCACCCCGTCGATCGCGAGCGCGATGAGGGTGCCCCAGATCGGCAGGCCGCGCAGGAAGTTCGCGGTGCCGTCGATCGGGTCGATGATCCACTGCCGCGCCCCGGAGCCCTGGCTGCCGTACTCCTCACCGAGGATCGAGTCGTCCGGGCGGGCGGCCTCGATTCCGGCCCGGATGCTGCGCTCGACGGCCTGGTCGGCATCCGTCACCGGCGTGCGGTCCGGCTTCGTCGTGATCACGAGGTCGAGGGCGCGAAACCGGTCGAGCGAGATCAGGTCGGCGTCGGCGGCGAGGCTGAGGGCCAACGACAGATCGTCGGCGAGGGAGTACGGGGTGGTCTCGGTCACGACCCCAGCGTAGTGATCAGCCGCTGGAACGACTCGAGCCGCGGCGGCCCGTTCACACCGAGCTCGCCCGCCGCGACGCCCTCGATGATCGCGCAGTCGGGGGAGTCGGGCAGGTGGGTGCACCCGCGCGGGCAGTTCTCTGCGAGGGCCGCGAGGTCGGTGAAGGAGCGCAGGATGCTCGCCGGGTCGACGTGCCCGAGCCCGAACGACCGCACGCCGGGGGTGTCCACGATCCAGCCCGTGCCGATGCGATAGGAGATCGTGGATGACGACGTGTGCCGCCCGCGTCCCGTCACGTCGTTGACGCGGCCGGTCGCACGATTCGCCTCCGGCACGAGCGCGTTGACGAGAGTCGACTTGCCCACGCCCGAGTGCCCGACGGCGACGGTCGTGTGCCCTTGGAGCAGTGCCCGCAGCTCCTCGATCGGTGGGGCATCGGAACGGCTTTCGACGACCGTGAGCCCGAGCCCGGCGAAGTTCGCGAGGAACTCGGCCGGATCGGCGAGGTCGGTCTTGGTGATCACGAGGATCGGCGTGATGCCCGCGTCGAAGGCCGCGACGAGGTAGCGGTCCACGAGGCGCGGGCGCGGCTCCGGGTCCTTCGCGGCGACGACGATGAGCATCTGGTCGGCGTTGGCCACGATGATGCGCTCCGCGGCATCCGTGTCGTCGGCGCTGCGGCGCAGCAGGGTCTCGCGAGGCTGGATGCGCACGATCCGCGCGAGACTGCCCTCGTCGCCCGTGACGTCGCCGACGAGGTCGACGCGGTCGCCCGTGACGACGGAGACCTTGCCCTCCTGGTTGCGCCCGAGCTCGCGCGCCTTCGCGGCGACGAGCTGGCGCTCCTCGGGGGTGTTCTCGTCGACCCACACGCCGTAGCGGCCGCGGTCGACGCTGAACACGCGACCGCTGATCGCGTCGGCGTGGTCGGGGCGCTGCTTCGAGCGGGGCTTGTTGCCCTTGGGGTTGGGGCGCACCTTCGCCGCGGACTCGTCGTAGTCGGCGTAATCGCCGTCGTCCCCGTCGTCGGTGAGCCAGCTCACGGCAGGTCGATCCGGAGCGGGTCGATCGGGAGCGGGTCGAACCGGAGCGCATCGACCCGGTGCGGATCGTCGGCCGGGATGCCGGAGCCCGCCGCGGAGGGGGCGCCGAGCATCCGCGCCCACAGCTCCGGAAACTGCGGGAGGGTCTTCGCGGTGGAGCCGATGTCGTCGACGACCACGCCCGGAACGCGCAGGCCGATCATCGCGCCCGCCGTGGCCATGCGGTGGTCCTCGTAGGCGTGCCACTCGCCTCCCGTGAGCGCGGCCGGCCGGATGATGAGGCCGTCGTCGGTCTCCGTCGCGTTGCCGCCGAGGCCGGTGATCTCGGCGACGAGGGCGGCGAGGCGATCCGTCTCGTGTCCGCGCAGGTGGGCGATGCCGGTGAGCACGGTCTCGGAATCGGCGAGGGCCGCGATCGCGGCGACCGTGGGCGCGAGCTCGCTCGCCTCGTCGAGGGTCAGACCGTGGATGACGCCGGTGCCCGTCACGGTCAGCCGCCCGTCGGAGCGCTGCACCTCACCGCCCATCGTCTCGAGGATCTCGGCCATCCGCGCCCCCACCTGGGTCGTGTGCTCGGGCCACCCGGTGATCGTCACCGAGCCGCCCGCGATGAGGGCGGCGGCGAGGAACGGGCCCGCGTTCGAGAGGTCGGGCTCGATGTGCACGTCGAGCGCGCGGATCGGGCCGGGCTGCACGATCCAGTACCCGGGCTCCGGCTGCTCCACGACGACGCCGCGCGCGGCGAGGCACTCGATCGTCATCTCGATGTGCGGCAGGCTCGGCAGGGTTGCGCCGGTGTGGCGCAGACGCAGGCCGTTCGTGAAGCGGGGGGCGGCGAGCAGGAGGCCCGAGACGAACTGGCTCGACGCCGAGGCGTCGATCTCCAGGTCCCCCCCGGCGACCTCGCCCGTGCCGTAGAGGCTGAAGGGGAGTGCGCCGCGCCCGTCGTCGCTCACGTCCACCCCGAGGGCGCGGAGGGCGTCGATCGTCGTGCGCATCGGGCGGCGGCGAGCCGCGGCATCCCCATCGAAGGCGACCGGGCCGAGCGCGAGCGCGGCGACCTGCGGAAGGAAGCGCATCACGGTGCCGGCGAGACCGCAGTCGATCGAGCCGCCGCCGAGCTCGCCCGGGGTCACGAGCAGGTCGGGACCGAAGTCGCCGTCGCCGTCGACCTCGACGATCGACGTGCCGAGGGTGCGCAGCGCTTCGATCATCAGCGCGCTGTCGCGGGAGTGCAAGGGGGAGCGCAGCAGGGAGGGCCCATCGGCTAGAGCGGCGAGCACGAGCTCGCGGTTCGTCAGCGACTTGGAGCCGGGAAGGCTCAGGGTTGCCGCGAGAGGCGCCGTCGCCACGGGGGCGGCCCACCCCACCGAGCCGTCGGCGGGGATCGGGTCGTCGTCGCCGTAGGGGTTGAACTGCGGTTGCGCTGTCTTGGAGATCGCCATCGCCTCCAGAGTATCGCGCTCGCCGACGCCGCTTCGGAATAGTGATGGCGCTTCGGCGGTTGGCTCTGTCAGCACACGGAGAAGCGGAAGGAGCACGACGTGACGGCAGTCCTCGCGGAGCGCCCCGGCATCCTCGCCGTCGGCGACCTACACTTGTTCTCGATGAGTACCGACGACGGCGTGACCGAGCTGGTTCCGGAGCAGAGCGCGGCCGAGCACGAGCAGAGCGCGACCGAGCAGAGCCCCACCGACGCCGCGGCCCAGCGCCGCCTCTTCGAGGAGCAGGCGCTGCCCTACATGGACCAGCTCTACGCGGCGGCGATGCGGATGACGCGCAACCCCGCCGACGCCGCCGATCTCGTGCAGGAGACCTTCGTCAAGGCCTTCCAGGCGTTCGGGCAGTACCAGCAGGGGACCAACCTCAAGGCCTGGCTGTACCGCATCCAGACCAACACGTTCATCAACACCTACCGCAAGAACCAGCGCAACCCTTATCAGGGCACGATCGACGACCTCGAGGACTGGCAGCTCGGCGGCGCAGAATCGCTCACGCAGTCGCGCTCGACGCGATCGGCGGAGGCCGAGGCGATCGACCACCTGCCCGACAGCGCCGTCAAGGATGCCCTCCAGGCGATCCCGGAGGACTTCCGGCTCGCCGTCTACTTCGCCGACGTCGAAGGGTTCTCCTACCAGGAGATCGCCGACATCATGAAGACCCCCGTCGGAACCGTCATGAGCCGCCTGCATCGTGGCCGGCGACTGCTCAGGGACCTGCTGTCCGACTACGCGCGCGAGCGGGGCATCCCCGTCGCGCCTGCCACCACCAGGAGCACGACATGACCGACTGCGGATGCGACAAGGCGAAGGCCGAGCTGGAGGAGTACCTCCACCGCGAACTGAGCGACCAGGACTTCCAGGACATCAGCGACCACCTCGAGAACTGCGAGGACTGCTCGGGCGAGCACCTGGTGGGCCTGACCCTGACCGAGAAGGTCCGCAAGGCGTGCTCGGAGACGGCGCCCGAGGAACTGCGGCTGGCGATCATGGCCAAGCTCGAGAACGCCTGACGCACGCTCACCGACCATCGCCCGCCCGCTGACGGCATAATGGGCGAGTGAAGACCCTCCTCAACATCATCTGGCTCGTGTTCTCGGGCTTCTGGCTGTTCGTCGCCTACGCGCTCGCGGGCGTCGTCTGCTGCATCCTCATCATCACGATCCCCTGGGGCATCGCGTCGTTCCGCATGGCCAACTACGTGCTGTGGCCCTTCGGCCGCCAGGTGGTGCAGAAGCCGACCGCGGGAGTCTTCTCGTTCCTGGGCAACGTGATCTGGTTCATCTTCGCCGGACTCTGGCTGGCGATCGGCCACATCGTCTCGGGCATCGCGCTCGCGATCACGATCATCGGTATCCCGCTCGCGATCGCCGACTTCAAGATGATCCCGATCTCACTCGCTCCGCTGGGCAAGGTCATCGTGCCCACGGGCGGAACGACGATCGTGCCGCCCTCCACCGAGGTCGTGCCCGCCTCGTAGACCCGCACCAACGTCGAACGCCCCCGATCTCTCGACCGGGGGCGTTCTGCGTTGACGGGGATCAGGGCAGCGTGAAGGCCTTCTCGATCAGATCCACCTGCTCCTGGGCGCTGCGCTTCGACGAGCCGGTCGCGGGCGACGCGGATGCCGGGCGCGAGGCCACCTTGATCGTGCGGCCGGTGAGGTGCTTGGCCAGCTCGAGGCAGATGAACGGCCAGGCGCCCTGGTTCTCGGGCTCATCCTGCGTCCACACGAGGTCGGCGTTCGGGTACTGCGCGAGCACGCCGTTGATCTCCTCGATCGGCAGCGGGTAGTACTGCTCCATGCGCACCACCGCGACGTCCGACGCCTGGCGCTTCTCGATCTCGGCCATGATGTCGTAGTAGATCTTGCCGCTCGTGAGGATCACGCGGCGCACTGCGGCCTTGTCGAGCGGCCGCACCTCGTCGATGATCGGCTCGAACGTGCCGCTCGTGAAGTCTGCGACCTCGCTCGTGGCCCCGCGCAGGCGCAGCATCGCCTTCGGGGTGAAGACGATGAGCGGGCGCCGCGGGCGAGCGTAGGCCTGCCGGCGCAGCAGGTGGAAGTGGGATGCCGGGGTCGAGGGCCGCGCGACGGTCATGTTGTTCTCGGCGCAGAGCTGCAGGTAGCGCTCGATGCGCGCCGAGGAGTGGTCGGGTCCCTGTCCCTCGTAGCCGTGCGGCAGGAGCATGACCACGCTCGAGCGCTGGCCCCACTTCTGCTCGGCGCTCGAGATGAACTCGTCGATGACGGTCTGGGCCCCGTTGGCGAAGTCGCCGAACTGCGCTTCCCACATGACGAGGGCATCGGCCCGCTCCACCGAGTAGCCGTACTCGTAGCCGAGGGCGGCGTACTCGCTCAGCAGCGAGTCGTAGATCCAAAAACGTGCCTGCGACTCGGACAGGTTGGCGAGCGGCAGCCACTCCTGGCCGTTCTCGCGGTCGTGGAACACCGCGTGGCGCTGCACGAACGTGCCTCGGCGCGTGTCCTGCCCGGCCATGCGCACCGGGGTGCCCTCGAGCAGCAGTGAGCCGACGGCGAGCAGTTCGCCGAAGCCCCAGTCGATCGCGCCGGTGCGGCTCATCTCGACGCGCTTCTTGAGCAGCGCCTGGAGCTTGGGGTGCACGGTGAAGCCGGCGGGGATGTTGTCGTGGGCGTCGCCGATGAGCTGCACGACGGACTGGTCGACGCCGGTCGTCGCCGGGGCGCCCACCGCGTCATCCTGAGCACCGGTCACCGAGAGGTCGGATGCGCCGCTCGCCGACACGACCGGCATCGAGCCGGTCTGGGCGGCGTGGGTCTCCGCGAAGGCGCGCTCGAGGCTGTCCTGGAAGTTCTTGTGGGACGCCTCGTACTCCTCCTGCGTGATGTCGCCACGGCCGACGAGCGCCTCGGTGTACAGCGTGCGCACCGAGCGCTTCGCCTCGATGAGGTTGTACATGAGCGGCTGGGTCATCGACGGGTCGTCGCCCTCGTTGTGTCCGCGGCGGCGGTAGCAGATCAGGTCGATCACGACGTCGCGGTGGAACTGCTGACGGTAGGCGAAGGCGAGCTCCGCCACCCGCACCACGGCCTCGGGGTCGTCCCCGTTCACGTGGAAGATCGGGGCCTGGATCGTCTTGGCGACATCCGTCGAGTAGGTCGAGGTGCGACCCTCGGTCGGCGGGGTCGTGAAGCCCACCTGGTTGTTGATGTTGACGTGCAGGGTGCCGCCGGTGCGGTAGGCGCGCAGCTGCGACATCTGGAGGATCTCCACGACGATGCCCTGGCCGGCCATCGCGGCATCGCCGTGCACCATCACGGGGAGCACCGTGAACGAGCCAATGGGGCGGCGGTCCTGCTTGGCGCGCACGATGCCCTCGAGCACACCGTCGACGGCCTCGAGGTGCGACGGATTGGCGGCGAGGTAGACGGGGATCGTCTCGCCATGGGCCGCGGTGAACGTGCCCTCGGTGCCGAGGTGGTACTTCACGTCGCCGGAGCCCTGCACCGTCTTCGGGTCCTGGGTTCCCTCGAACTCGCGGAAGATCTGGCCGTAGGTCTTGCCCGCGATGTTGGTGAGCACGTTGAGGCGGCCGCGGTGGGCCATCCCGATCGCGACCTCCTCGAGCTTCGCCTCCGCCGCCTTCTGCATCACGGAGTCGAGGAGCGCGACGAGCGACTCGCCGCCCTCGAGACTGAAGCGCTTCTGCCCGACGTACTTGGTCTGGAGGAACGTCTCGAACGCTTCGGCCTCGTTGAGCTTGCCGAGGATGCGCATCTGCTCGTCGTGACCAGGCTTGGTGTACTTCTGCTCGACGTGCTCCTGGAACCAGCGGCGCTGCTCCGGGTCCTGGATGTGCATGTACTCGATGCCGATCGTGCGGCAGTAGGAGTCGCGCAGCACGCCGAGGATCTCGCGCAGGAGCATCGTGCGCTTGCCGCCGAAGCCGCCCGTGACGAACTCGCGGTCGAGGTCCCAGAAGCTCAGGCCGTGGCTCGCGATGTCGAGGTCGGGATGCGAGCGCTGCACGTACTCCAGCGGGTCGATGTCGGCCATGAGGTGACCGCGCACGCGGAACGCGTTGATGAGCTCCTGCACGCGCGCCGTCTTGTCGACGTTGTCGGCGAGGTCGACGGAGATGTCGGCGGCCCAGTGGATCGGGTCGTAGGGGATGCGCAGCGCCGCGAAGATGTCCTCGTAGAAGTGGTGATCGCCGATGAGGCGCTCGTGGATCAGCTTGAGGAACTCGCCCGACCCGGCGCCCTGGATGACGCGGTGGTCGTAGGTGCTCGTGAGCGTGATGGTCTTGCCGATGCCGAGCTCGGCGAGGGTGCGGGGGCTCGCGCCCTGGAACGCCGCCGGGTACTCGAGGGCACCCGCGCCGACGATGCACCCGGCTCCGCGCATGAGGCGCGGCACGGAGTGCTCGGTGCCGATGCCGCCCGGGTTCGTGAGCGAGATCGTGTTGCCGGCGAAGTCCGCGGCGGTGAGCTTGTTGGCGCGGCCGCGTGCCACGACATCCTCGTAGGCGACGAGGAACTCACCGAAGCCCATCGTGTCGGCGCGCTTGACGCCCGGGACCACGAGGGAGCGGGTGCCGTCGGGCTTGGGGATGTCGATCGCGATGCCGAGGTTGATGTGGGCCGGGGTGACGACCGACGGCTTTCCGTCGATCTCGTCGTAGAAGACGTTCTGGCTCGGGAACTCCTTGAGCGTCTGCACCATCGCCCACGCGATGAGGTGGGTGAAGGAGACCTTGCCGCCTCGGGCGCGCTTGAGGTGGTTGTTGATGACGATGCGGTTGTCGATCATGAGCTTCGCCGGGATGGTGCGCACGCTCGTGGCCGTGGGAACGGTCAGGCTGGCGTCCATGTTCGAGGCGAGGCTCTTGGCCGGACCCTTGAGGGCGACCGCCGTGTTGTCGGGCTCGACCTGCGGCGCGGCATCCGAGGTGGGGGCGGTGGCCGGGCCTGCGGCGGGGGCGTCGGCGGGGATGGGCTGGGGCTTCGCCTGCACCGAGGTGGTGCGCGCCACCGGGGTCGAGCCGGTGGCGGGGGCCGGAGCTGCTGCCGCCACGGTTGCTGCGGCAGCAGGGGTCGGATCCGCGGCGGGCGCGGCGGCGGCGGCCGTGCTCGCGGCCAGGTGCGCGGGCACCTCGGAGATGACCTCCGGGGTCGGCGCGGCGGTGGCGGGGGCCGCGGCATCCGCTACCACCGGGATCACGCCGGTCGGCGTCGGGTCGTCGGTGCGGTGGTAGTTCTCGAGAACCGGCCACCACGTCTTGTCGACGAGGTTCTTGTCTTGGAGGTAGAGCTCGTACATCTCGTCAACGAGCCACTCGTTCGCTCCGAATTCGCCGGAGGAGTCACCCTCGGGCGTGATTCCGGTCACTTGGCTTGACACAGCCGACCGCCCACTTTCGCTTCTCATCGTCACACTGCCGGGAGTGCATCCACTCCTGAACACACCAGCGCCAAGGGTACCCGCAATTGCTGTGCAGGCGCTGCCGCCCAGCCGGGGGGACTAGCGTTAATTTCATGCGCTTCTACGAAACCGAGCCGGTTCACGACCTCACCTACTCGGACGTCTTCCTCGTTCCCGAGCGCTCGGCCGTGACCAGTCGTCTCGATGTTTCACTGGCTCCGGATGACGGCACCGGCGCGAGCATCCCGATCGTGTCGGCGAACATGAACTCGGTGACCGGGCCCCGCCTCGCGGCCAGTCTCGCCCGGCGCGGCGGGCTCGGGGTGCTGCCCCAGGACATGCACGCGCACGACCTCGATGCGGCCATCCGCTGGGTCAAGGCGCAGCCGGTGGGGTTCGATGCGGCGATCGACCTGACTCCGGGTGACACCGTCTCGGCGGCGCTCGCGCTCGTGCCGCCCGTCGAGGGCCAGGGAATCGTGCTGCACGACGAGCACGGCGCCTTCATCGGGGCGATCCCCGCCGAGCGCCTCGCCCATGCCCTTCCGGATGCTCCGCTCGGCGACCTCGTGAGTCCTGCGCTCGCGGCCCTCGATTTCGACGAGATCGCCGGCCCGCGCGCTGCCTTCGACCTCATGGTGACGGCGGGGATCCAGTTCGCCCCGGTGCTGCGCGATGGGCACGTCGTCGGAACCCTCAGCCGCACCGGTGCCCTGCGCTCGACCCTCTACAAGCCGACGCTCGACGGGCCCGGTCGACTCAAGGTGGCCGCGGCGATCGGCATCAACGGGGATGTCGCCGGCAAGGCTCGCGCGATCGTCGAGGCCGGCGCCGACGTGCTCGTGCTCGACACCGCGCACGGTCACCAGGACGCGATGGTGCGCGCGATCGCCGTCGTCGCCGCGCTCGACCTCGGTGTGCCTCTGGTCGCGGGCAACGTGGTGACGGCGGATGCCGTGGCCGACCTCGTGGGTGCGGGTGCGACCATCATCAAGGTCGGGGTCGGTCCCGGCGCGATGTGCACGACGCGCATGATGACTGCGGTGGGGCGGCCCCAGTTCTCCGCCGTGCTCGAGACCGCGTCAGCGGCTCGGTCGCTCGGGGCGCACGTGTGGGCGGATGGCGGGGTGCGGTACCCGCGCGACGTTGCGCTCGCGCTTGCTGCAGGCGCGGCGTCGGTGATGATCGGCTCGTGGTTCGCCGGCACGATCGAGGCGCCCGGCACCCTCGCCGTCGACTCGGAGGGTCGTGCCTACAAGGAGAGCTGGGGGATGGCCTCGACGAAGGCGGTGCGTGAACGCTTCGACACGCTCGATGCCTACGAGCTCGCCCGCAAGACCCTGTTCGCCGAAGGGATCTCGAGCTCGAGAATCTACCTCGATCCGCTTCGACCCTCGCTCGAGGACCTTCTCGACATGATCACGTCGGGGGTACGTTCCTCGCTGAGCTACGCCGGGGCGACCACGCTGCCGGAGTTCCGGGAGCGTGCTCTGGTCGGCATCCAGTCCGCCGCGGGCTACGAGGAGGGCAAGGCGCTTCCCGTCAGCTGGTAGCGGGACTCGCCAGGCCTCGGCCCACCCTGTCCCGCCCAGCCTCGCCCTGACTTGCCCCGCCCCGCCCAGCCTTGCCCTGACTTGCCCCGTCCCGACCAGCCTCGCCCTGACTTGCCCCGCCCCGCCTCTATTGCCTCGCGGCGAGTGGGTTGCGTGAGGGCAGGGGGATGCGTCGGTATGGGGTGGTGACGGTGGCGGGCATGACGAGCACGAACTCGTGTTCGGTGTCGGGGTCTCGTTCGATGTGCCATCCCCGGTTGTGGATGAGCAGGTGGTGGAACTTGCAGAGAAGGATTGCGTTTTTGAGTGTGGTCGGTCCGTTGTGGCGGAGCCATTCGTCGATGTGGTGGGCTTCGCACCAGGACGGTGGTCGGTCGCAGCCGGGGGCGCGGCATCCGCCGTCCCTGGCGGCGAGGGCGATCCTCTGCCGTGGGGTGAAGAGGCGTTGGGTGTGTCCGACGTCGATGGGGTGGCCCGGGTAGTCGAAGCGGATGGGGGTCAGTCCGGTGTCGCAGGCGATCCGCTCGGCGGTGGTGATCGACACGGGGGCGGTCTGCCCTTCGAGGTGGGCGGCTCCGGCGCCGCGGAGCAGATCACCCTCGTGGACGTGGACGCGCACTCCGACGCGTCGCGCACCGAGCACCGTGCCGTCGTCGGCGAGGGTCGCGAGTTTCACAAGGTCGACGAGGGCGTCGGCCATCAGCTGAGGGATGCTGCGGTCGTCCTCGACCTCGGCCAACGGAGGAGCGCTTTCGTCGACGAACCGCGGCCCACCCCGACG
>CALRJN020000014.1:0-65783 GCA_943367555.1 Synechococcus sp. UW140
ATGCTCCCGGCCCTTCGCAAGTCCCGGGTCAGGGCGCTAACCCGAATAGCGCCCTGACCCGCCCCCAAGTCATCGGCCTGCTTACCCTAGTCGGCCGATGCTGGTGACGCTCCACCCGAGGGGGAGTCATCTGCACTACTTATATTGCCCCGTCACGAAGGCCAGCACAGTCAACACTTTGGGGGACTGTCGGGGGACAATTCGGGGCTGAATCTCCCCGGAATCCGGGATACCGCGGCGGACAGAACGCCGGTTTCCGGGGGACATTGACCCCGACGCAACGGAAATCGTCGTCGATGAGGGGTAGAACGGTCTGTCCCAGTCGTGGAGGCTGCGGATTCCGGCGAATTCCGCCGAATCGCACTCCTTGTCGTCGAGTCGGGTCGAATGGTTGCGTGGTACCCCGCCGAAACAGCGCATCGCCCCGACTCGGTGACCGAATCGTGCGTCAGCCGGAGAAGCTGCGCCAGGCCCCCGCGCCCGGGGTGAGGGGAGCGCGCAGCTGCCGTTGGCTGCGCTGCCACGCCGACACCGTCACGCCGCCCTCCGCGGCCTGCGCGGCCGCGAGCTCGTCGAGGGCCGCCGTGAGCACGGCGGTGACCGCGGCGATATCCGTGGCATCTGCTCCGTGCGAGACGATCCGGATGGCCGAGGTCTCGATCGCGGGCGAGGTGGTCGGTTCTTCGCTCACAGGGGGATGTTCCCGTGCTTCTTGGGAGGCAGGCTCGCCCGCTTGGTGCGGAGCGCTCGCAGTCCCTTGATCACGGCGACACGCGTGGCGGCCGGCTCGATGACCCCGTCGAGCTCGCCGCGCTCGGCCGCCAGGAACGGGGATGCCACGTTGTAGGTGTACTCGTTGGCCAGACGCGTGCGCACCGCCGCGACATCCTCGCCCGCCTCCTCGGCGGCCTTGATCTCGCCGCGGTACAGGATGTTGACGGCGCCCTGCCCGCCCATCACGGCGATCTCCGCGGTGGGCCACGCGTAGTTGAGGTCGGCGCCCATCTGCTTGGACCCCATGACGATGTACGCGCCACCGTAGGCCTTGCGCGTGATCACGGTCACGAGGGGCACGGTCGCCTCGGCGTAGGCGTAGAGCAGCTTCGCGCCGCGCCGGATGACGCCCGTCCACTCCTGATCCGTGCCGGGCAGATAGCCGGGCACATCCACGAGGGTGAGAATCGGGATGCTGAACGCGTCGCAGAACCGGAGGAACCGGGCCGCCTTCTCGCCCGCCTCGATGTTGAGGGTGCCGGCCATCGCCTGCGGCTGGTTCGCGATGACGCCGACCGCGCGGCCCTCGACCCGACCGAAGCCGACGACGATGTTGGGGGCGAACAGCGGCTGCGTCTCGAGGAAGTCACCGTGGTCGACGATGTGTTCGATGATCGTCTTCACGTCGTAGGGCTGGTTGGGAGAGTCCGGGATGAGCGAGTTGAGCTTGCGGTCCTCGTCGGTGATCTCGAGCTCGATCTCGCTCTCGTAGACGGGGTGCTCGGCGAGGTTGTTGTCCGGGAGGAAGCTGATGAGGGTGCGCGCGTAGTCGAGCGCGTCATCCTCGTCGCTGGCCAGGTAGTGGGCGACGCCCGAGATCTTGTTGTGGGTGAGCGCTCCGCCGAGCTCCTCCATGCCCACGTCCTCGCCCGTGACGGTCTTGATCACGTCGGGGCCGGTGACGAACATCTGGCTGGTCTTGTCGACCATGATCACGAAGTCGGTGAGGGCGGGAGAGTAGACGGCGCCGCCCGCCGCCGGGCCCATGATGATCGAGATCTGGGGGATGACGCCCGAGGCCTGCGTGTTGCGGCGGAAGATCTCGCCGTACTTGCCGAGCGCGACGACGCCCTCCTGGATGCGGGCGCCCCCCGAGTCGAGCATCCCGATGATCGGCACGCCCGTCTTGAGCGCGTGATCCATGACCTTGATGATCTTCTCGCCCGCGACCTCGCCGAGGGACCCGCCGAAGATGGTGAAATCCTGCGAGTACACGGCGACCTGGCGGCCGTGGATCGTGCCGAGGCCGGTGACGACGGCGTCGCCGTACGGGCGCTTCGACTCCATGCCGAACGCGTGGGTGCGGTGGCGCACGAACTCGTCGAGCTCGACGAACGACCCGTGATCGAGCAGCTGCTCGATGCGCTCGCGCGCGGTCTTCTTGCCCTTCGCGTGCTGCTTCTCGATCGCGGCCTCGCCGCTGGCCGTGACGGCCTCGTGGTAGCGCACCTTGAGATCGGCGATGCGTCCGGCGGTCGTGCTGAGGTCGGGCGTGGGGGTTTCTGGGCTCACGGTGTCACTTTACCGACAGGTCGACCCCGCACCCCGTTGGCGGAATCGCACAGATTCGCGCCGGTACCCTGTGGGGATGCCCCTTCCCGCCAGTCGCGCGATCGCCCCGCACCTGGAGCTCGTGCCCGAGGTGCCCTCCACCAACGCGGAACTGGCGGCCCGGGCATCCACGGCCGACCTGCCCGACTTCACGGTGCTCGCGACGACCAACCAGACGGCGGGTCGCGGCCGACTCGGCCGTGACTGGGTGAGTCCTCCCGGCACGACGATCGCCGTCTCGGTGCTGCTCGCTCCAGCGCCGGGTCTCGTCGCCGCGGTCGGATGGCTGCCGCTGCTCACCGGGCTCGCCATGACGCGGGCCGTGCGCGACCTGCTGCCCGGCCGGACCGTGACGCTCAAGTGGCCCAACGACGTGCTGGTCGACGGACTCAAGGTGTGCGGCATCCTCGGCCAGACGGTGCCGGGCCGCGGCTTCATCATCGGCGCGGGACTCAACCTCACGATGACCGCCGAGCAGCTGCCCGTGCCGACGGCGACGTCGCTCACCCTCGAGGGGGGCGATCCCGACGATCTCGTCGACCGGGCGCTCGCCGCCTACCTCGGGCGGTTGCGGGAGACGACCGCCGCGTTCGCCGCGAACGGCTACGACCCCGAGGCGGGCCTGCGGTCGGACGTCAGCGCCGCGTGCGGGAGTCTGGGCCGCGCGGTGCGCGTGCACCTGCCGACCGGGGAGGACGTGACGGGCGAGGCGGAGTCGATCGATCGCGAGGGTCGCCTCGTCGTGCGCACCGACACCGGCGTGCTCGAGGTCAGCGCCGGTGACGTGACCCACCTGCGGTATGAATGACGGATGTCCCAGTCCACCGGTGAGACCCAGGCGCGCGAGACGGTCGTCGCGCGGCTGCGGCCCCACGCGCGTGCCCTCATCGGGCCGACCGCCCTGCTCCTCGTGGTCGCGGCGGCGTTCGGGTACTTCGCCGGTTCGCTGCCCGAGGCGTGGCAGAACCTCGCGCTCGCCGGGGTGTGCGCCCTGCTCGTGGTGGTCGGCTGGCTGCTGCCGCTGGCGAGCTGGCTCGCCCGCCACTACATCGTGACGACGCGGCGCATCGTGCTGCGCCGCGGGGTCTTCGTGCGCGTGCGCCAGGAGGTGCTGCACTCGCGGGCGATCGACGCGACCGTGCGCACGAGCGGACTGCAGGGCCTGTTCGGCACGGGCGACGTGCTCGTCGCGGTCGGGCAGCCCGAGCCGGTCATCCTGCACGATCTCGCGAAACCCGCCCTCGTGCAGAGCGCACTGCACGACCTGATCGAGGCGAATCGTCGGCCACGGGGCTGACGCTTTGATCCGATAAGGTTCGCCCGTGAAGATCTCAGTTCTCGGGTGCGGATATCTCGGAGCCGTGCACGCGGCGTGCATGGCGGACCTCGGCCACGAGGTCGTCGGGGTGGATATCGACGCGGCGAAGATCGCCCAGCTCGCGTCGGGCACGGCGCCGTTCTTCGAGCCCGGCCTGCCCGAGATCCTCCAGTCCGCGCTCGCGTCGGGCCGGCTCAGCTTCACGACGGACCTCTCGGCCGTGCGCGGTGCCGCGGTGCACTTCGTCGCCGTCGGCACCCCCCAGCGGGCGGGCAGCGACGCCGCCGACCTCACCTACGTCGATGCCTCATTCGCCGCCCTCACCGAGCACCTCGCTCCCGGCGACGTCGTCGTCGGCAAGTCGACGGTGCCCGTCGGAACGGCCGCCCGCCTCGCCACCCAGGTCGAGGCCGCAAGCGCGCACCTCGCGTGGAACCCCGAGTTCCTCCGCGAGGGCTTCGCGGTGAAGGACACCCTCGGTCCCGACCGGCTCGTCTACGGCGTGCGGGACGGGGATGCCGTCTCCGTCGCCGCCCTCGACGAGGTCTACGCGTCCGCCCTCGCGGCCGGCACCCCCCGTCTCGTCACCGACTACGCGACCGCGGAGCTCGTGAAGGTCGCGGCGAACGCCTTCCTCGCGACCAAGATCTCCTTCATCAACGCGATGGCCGAGGTCGCCGAGGCGACCGGCGCCGACGTCACCCAGCTCGCCGACGCGATCGGCCACGACGCGCGCATCGGCCGCCGCTTCCTCAACTCCGGGCTCGGGTTCGGCGGAGGGTGCCTGCCCAAGGACATCCGCGGCTTCATGGCGCGCGCCGAGGAGCTGGGGGTGGGCGAGTCCCTCGCCTTCCTCCGCGAGGTGGATGCCATCAACCTGCGCCGTCGCGAGCGCCTGGCCGTGCTGGCGCAGGATGCCGTGGGCGGCGATCTCACGGGCGCCCGCATCGCCGTGCTCGGCCTCGCCTTCAAGCCGGACTCCGACGACGTGCGCGACTCTCCCGCGCTCGACGTGGCAGCGCGCCTCGCCGAGCTCGGGGCGATCGTGCGGGCGACCGACCCGGAGGCGATCGAGACGTCGCGCCGCATCCGCCCGACCCTCGACTACGTCACGACCGTCGAGGAGGCCGTCGCCGACGCCGACGCCGTGCTCGTGCTGACCGAGTGGGCGCAGTACCGTGCCCTCGACCCCGAGACGGTCGGAGCCCTCGTGCGTCACCGCCGGATCGTTGACGGCCGCAACTGCCTCGACCGCGAGGCGTGGCGAGCGGCGGGCTGGGACTACCGGTCGCCCGGTCGCCCCTAGTCGGCCGCGCCGGCGAACTCCGCGACGACCGTGCGGGCGACGGCCTCCTGGAGGTCGTACTTCGGGGTGTAGCCCGTGGCCTCGAGCCGGTCGGTGTTGACCGAGGTGTCGGCCACGAACTTGCGCACGCGCACCGCCGAGATCGGGAAGGTGCGCCGCGTCATCCGGCCCACCAGATCGAAGACGTGACCTGCCGCGAGCCCCAGCGGGAGCGGCACCGAGAGGGTTCGACCGGCACGGTTGCCGAGGCTGGATCGGATCGCCGCGACGAGCTGACTCGTGGTGAGGTCGGGCTTGTCCGCGTAGTTGAGGGTGCGGATGCCCACCGGGGAGTCGAGCGTGTCGGCGAGGAACTCGGCGACGTTGCCCACGTAGCTCATCGACTTGGCGTTGGTGCCGCGCCCGATCATGAGGAACCGGCCGGACGCCACTTGCCGCGCGAGCGTGTAGACGTTGCCGCGGTTGCCCTCGCCGAACACCACCGACGGCCGCACGATCGTGAGGGACCGGGTCGGGTCGCTCGTCGCCCAGGCCGTGAAGACCTCCTCGGCGAGCAGCTTGGTGCGGCCGTACTCGTTGAACGGCTCGGGCACGCTGTCCTCCGTCACGTCGTGCTTGTCGAGGCCGTAGACCGCGACCGACGAGGTGAAGGTGACCCGGTGGATGCCCGCCGCCTCCGCCGCGGCCACGACCGAGCGCGCGCCGCCGACGTTGACCTGCTCGTAGAGCGAGAGCGGCCGCACGTCGTCGCGGTGCACGGCCGCGAGGTTGATGATCGCGTCGCACCCGTCGGCCGCGGCCGACAGCGCCGCGGTGTCGAGCACGTCGCCGACGACCGTCTGGGCGCCGTCGATGGGCGACCCCTGTGCGTCGAAGTTGCGCACCGCGCGCCCCCGGGCCAGCAGCACGTCGGTGAGGCGACGGCCGATGAATCCGCTGCCCCCGACGAGGAGCACGGGACGCGTGCGCGCGGCGCTCACCAGATCCCCAGCGCGATGAGCAGGGCGATCGCGGCGCGGTCGCGCGGTCGGCGGCGGAACTGGGTCACTCGCGTCATCAGGGTCCTTCGGTGGGGCAGGGTTCTCGTGGCGAGGGCCTCCTCGATCGCGCGCAGGGCATCCTGCTGCGGACCCTCGGCGTGGCGCGCCGCCAGACGGGCGAGCAGGGTGGCCTGCTCCCGGTGCCAGTGGCGACGGATGAGGCCGAGGCGGGTGCGAGCCGATCGCAGCCCCACGTTCGAACCCATGACGTTGGCGTCATGCTGACGGTAGAGCACCGAGGGCTCGGAGTCGATCTGCCAGCGCCAGCCCCGCGCGCGACACACGGCGTAGATGAGCCAGTCGTGGTAGTCCACGCGGCGGGCCTCGCCGTCGGGATCGAGCAGCGCCTCCCTCACGAGATTGACGAGGCGGCCCGTGAGCAGGAACGTCGATCCGGGGCCGGGGCTCTCGAGCAGGTAGTCGAACTCGCGCTGGGGGAAATCCTTGCGCACGAGGGTGCGACGGTCCCGCTCGTCGAACGCGATGACATTGGACGAGACGCCGTCGAAGCCGCCCTCCCGCAGCAGGCGGGCGTGGCGGGCGAGCTTGTCGGGCATCCAGAGGTCGTCCTGATCGGCGAAGGCGACGAGGGCGTCGTCGTCGAACGGCCGGTCGAGCATGAGTCGCGCGAAGTTGGCCGCCGAGCTCCCCGACGATCCGCGAGCCGGCAGCACGACCACCCGCGGGTCGGCGGCGGCCGCCTCGGCGAGCAGCTGCGGAGTCGAGTCGGTGGACACGTCGTCGAGCGCGACGACGCGCACCTCGACGTTCTGCTGGGCGAGGATGCTCGCCAGCTGCTCCTCGAGATAGCGCTCCCCGTTGAAGGTCGCCAGCAGCACCGTCACGGTCGGGACCGTGCCGGGCGCAGGGGGATCGGAACGGGTCATCAGACTGACCATGATAGTTGGCCCCGCGAGCGGCCCCGCGGCGGGCTCAGCTCTCGTCGACGGTCGCGATCGTCGCGATCGGCTTCCCGGCGGCGGTCGACGCACCCGTGACACCGGCGTCGGTGCGGATCGGGATCACCGGGGGCGCGGGCTGGCGGAACACCCAGATCCGGTAGAACGTGAAGCGGAACGCGGTGCCCAGGCCGAGCCCGACCACGTTGGTGGCGATGTTGTCGGCGAGCACGCTCGTGAACCCGAGCACGTAGTGCGAGATCCACAGGCAGCCGAGACCGATGAGCATCCCGCCCACGCTCACGATCGCGAACTCGACCCCCTCGCGCACGACGTGGGGCCGCCGACGGGAGCCGAACGTCCAGTAGCGGTTGCCCAGCCAGTTGGCGATGATCGCGACCGTGGTCGAGATGACTTTGGCGACGACGGGACCCTCGTGGAATACCTCCGGCGACATCACCGTCGCGCGCAGGATGTTGAAGATCGCGACATCGAGCACCAGGCCGCCGAGCCCCACGACGCCGAAGCGGGCGAACTGGGCGATCAGCACGCGCATTCGGGCCTCCGGCGTCAACGAGAATGGTCTCAAGCGGTTGGCAGTCTAGCCGCCCGCGACGGGGGCCTCCTGTGCCCCGGATCGATCGAGCCGGACCGAGGAGCGGAGGACCGATGACCCTCAGGGTGGGTGTGATCGGCGGGGGCCAGCTGGCTCGGATGATGGTGCCGCCGGCGATCGAGCTGGGCATCGACCTCCGCGTTCTCGCCGAGGTCGCGGATTCCTCGGCCGCGATCGCCGCGACGGCCGTCGGCGACTACCGCGACCCCGACACGGTGCTCGCCTTCGCTCGCGACGTCGATGTCGTCACCTTCGATCACGAGCACGTTCCCCCGTCGGTGCTCGAGGCCCTCGTTACCGCGGGGATCGCCGTGCATCCGGGGCCGGCCGCGCTCGCGATCGCGCAGGACAAGCTGCTCATGCGCCGTCGGCTCGCTGAGCTGGGTCTCCCGATCCCCGACTGGGGCGTCGTCGCGTCCCTCGTCGAGCTCGACGAGTTCATCGCCGCTCACGGGGGGCGAGCCGTCGTGAAGACCCCGCGAGGCGGGTACGACGGCAAGGGGGTGCGCGTGGTCTCCACCGCATCCGAGGTCGCCGACTGGTTCGACGACGACGACCCGCTGCTCGTGGAGGAGCTCGTCGACTTCCGGCGCGAGCTCTCCCAGGTGCTCGCTCGGCGTCCGTCGGGAGAGATCGCCCTGTGGCCGGTCGTCGAGTCGGTGCAGCGCGACGGAGTCTGCGCCGAAGTCATCGCGCCCGCGCCGCGCTCCGCGGGCCGGATCGCGGACGTCGCGGCCGACATCGCCGCCGCGGTCGCGGACCAGCTCGGGGTGACGGGCGTGCTCGCCGTCGAGCTGTTCGAGACCACCGATGACCGGTTGCTCATCAACGAGCTCGCGATGCGTCCGCACAACAGCGGGCACTGGACGATCGACGGATCCACGACGAGCCAGTTCGAGCAGCACCTCAGGGCCGTGCTCGACCTGCCCCTCGGGGCGACCGGATGCCGGGACGCGTGGTCGGTGATGGTGAACCTCCTCGGGGGTCCGTCGGTCGCGAAGCTCGACGCGCGCACGGCCCTCGCGCTCGCCGACCAGCCCGACGTGAAGGTGCACCTCTACGGCAAGGCGCCGCGCCCCGGGCGCAAGATCGGGCACGTCACCGCCGCCGGCGACGATCTCGATGACGCCGTGTTCCGGGCGCGCGCCGCCGCGGCGTTCTTCGACGACTGAGGCTGATGAGCGGCCGCCAGCCGCTGACTACACTGTTGTCCATGAGGCAGGCAGACGGCTCCGCGGGCGATGTCGACTACGGGACCATCGGTCGGGGCTATGCCGAGATCCGGCGCCCGGATCCCCGGATCGCGGCCCGATTCCACGCCGCGCTGGGCGACGCCCGCACCGTGCTCAATGTCGGTGCGGGGGCGGGCAACTATGAGCCGATCGACCGCGAGGTCACGGCGGTCGAGCCCTCGGCGACGATGCGCGCGCAGCGTCCCGAGCACCTGACCAGGGCCGTGGATGCGACGGCGGATCACCTGCCGTTCCCCGACGATTCCTTCGACGCGGCGATGGCGAGCGTCACCGTTCACCAGTGGCCGGACCTCGAGCGCGGGCTGGGGGAGATGCGCCGCGTCACGACCGGCCCCGTCGTGGTGATGACCTTCGTGCCCGACCCTCCCGAGCACTGGTGGCTCATCGACTACGTTCCCGAGCTGTTCGAGGTCGAGTCCCGCCGGATGCCTGCGATCGATCGGATTCAGCGCGGGCTCGGCGGCCGCACCGAGGTGGAGATCGTGCCGCTGCCGGCCGACAGCTCCGACCGGTTGGGTCAGGCGCTGTTCGCCCGCCCCGAGGAGGTGCTCGACCCCGCCGTTCGTCAGGCGATGTCGGCCTGGAGCCTCCTCGATCCCGAGCTCGTCTCGGATGCGGTGGCTCGGTTGGCGGACGAGCTCGCGAGCGGCGAGTGGGATCGCCGGTACGGGCACTTCCGCACGCTCGGCGAGTTCGACGGTGGAATGCGTCTCGTGATCGGCCATCCGGCGTAGGTCGCCGACCGGGGCGCGTGCCGCACCGACGTTCTTGGAGGATTGACACCTACGCTGGACGGGTGACTCAACCGATCGTCGCCGTCGTCATGGGCAGCGACTCCGACTGGAGCGTGATGTCGGCCGCCGGCGACGTGCTCGCGGAGTTCGACGTCCCGCACGAGGTGCAGGTCGTCTCCGCGCACCGCACGCCGGAGGCCATGATCGCGTTCGGGCGCGAGGCGGCGGGCCGCGGCATCCGGGTCATCATCGCGGGCGCCGGCGGAGCCGCTCACCTGCCCGGGATGCTCGCGAGCGTGACGACCCTCCCCGTGATCGGCGTGCCCGTGCCCCTGGCCACCCTCGACGGCCTCGACTCCCTGCTCTCGATCGTGCAGATGCCCGCGGGCGTCCCGGTCGCGACCGTTTCGATCGGCGGCGCCCGCAACGCGGGCCTGCTCGCCGTGCGCATCCTCGCGTCGGGGGATGCGGCGCTCACCGAGCGGCTCGCGGCCTTCGCCCGCGACCTGGCGGTGCTCGTCGAGGAGAAGAACGCGGCGCTGAACCGGTCACGGTGAGCACCGTCCGCACCGTCCGCACTCCGGACGTGAACTCCCCGGACGCGATGACCAAGCGCGCCTGGTGGCTCCTCGGGCTCAACCTGCTCGTGCCGGGGTCGGCGCAGCTGCTCGCGGGCAGCCGCGGGATGGGCCGCTTCGGTGTGCGCGCGACCTTCGTGCTGTGGGGCGCCGTCGCGCTCGGCATCCTGCTGTGGTTCCTCTGGCCGACGGCGATCTACACGCTCGCGAGCACCTCGGTGACGCTGTGGATCCTCACCGCCGCCCTCCTCTTCTACGCGACCCTCTGGGTGGTGCTCACGCTCGATACGCTGCGGCTCGTGCGGCTCGTCAAGGCCCGCCCGGAGGCGCGCGGCTGGATCGCGGGATTCGCCGCCGTGCTGCTCGTGGTGACGTCGGGCACCGCGGCCTACGGCGCCTTCCTCGCGGGGACCGCGAGCACCTTCGTCTCCGACGTGTTCGTGGCGGCACCGCCCGAGCCGCCGATCGACGGACGCTACAACATCATGCTGCTCGGGGGCGACGCGGGGCCGGATCGCGACGGCCTGCGCCCCGACTCGATCACCCTCGTGAGCGTTGATGCGGCCACCGGCGCCGCGACGACGATCGGCCTGCCGCGCAACTTCCTCTACGCCCCGTTCGTCGAGGGATCCCCGATGGCGGCGAAGTACCCGAACGGCTACGGCGCGGACGACGGCTGCGAGGTCGACGTCTGCCTTCTCAACTCGATCTACACCGAGGTGGAGCTCGTCAGCCCCGAGATGTACCCGAACGCCGTGGCCGAGGGCAGCGAGCCCGGAATCGAGGCGATGCGGGATGCCGTGGAGGGCATCACGGGCCTCACGGTGCAGTACTACGCGCTCATCGACATGCAGGGGTTCTCCGAGCTCGTCGACGCGCTCGGCGGGGTCGACGTGACGGTCGAGACCGCGGTGCCGATCCACTCGGACGAGACGTTCACGACCGTCGCCGAATGGATCGGGCCCGGCGTCGTGCACCTCGACGGCTATCACGCGCTCTGGTACGCGCGCTCGCGCCACGACACCACCGACTACGACCGGATGGCGCGGCAGCGGCAGATCATGCAGGCGATCCTCGAGCAGTTCTCTCCCGGCAACGTGCTCACGAAGTTCCAGGACATCGCGAGGGCGGGCGCGCAGGTCGTCAAGACCGACATCCCCCAGGCCACCCTCGGCTACTTCGTGGATCTCGCGTCGAAGACGCGCAGCATCCCGGTGACGACCGTCGAGCTCGTGCCGTCGAACGACGTGGATCCGGAGGATCCGGACTTCGCCTACATCCGCGAGATCATCGCCGCGGCCGTCGCGCCGGTCGAGCCGGAGCCCACCAGCTAGCGCGACGGTCGCCCGCTACAGGTCGGCGTGGAGCTGCCAGGTCTTCTCGGCGGCGCTGCGCCAGCTGAATACCCGCGCCCGGTCCTGCCCGACGACGGCGAGGCGGTCGGCGAGGTCGCGGTCGTCGAGCACCCGGCGCACGGCATCCGCGATCCGTTCCGCGCGGGAGGCCTCGTCGCCCGGCTCGATCGCGAGCGCCGCATCCGCCGCGATCTCGAGCGCCGCGGCGTCATCGGTGTGCACCACGGGGGTTCCGAGGGCGAACGCGTCGAGCAGGGGAAGCCCGAATCCGACCTCGCCGTCGACCTGCACGAGGGCCGCCGCGCCGTCGAGCACGGCGGCCCGAGCCGCCGCGTTCAGGGCGGGCAGGATGACGACCCGCTCCGCCGCGACCTCGGTCACGACCCGCGCGGGGTCCCCGTCGAGCACGGCGAGCATGATGTCGTCGTCGAGCCGCGCGAGCGCGTCGACCGTGGCCGACGATCCCGCGGCGAGCGTCGGGGTCACGAGGAAGCGTCCGTGCAGCCCGAGCCGCGACAGGTGCGCGTCGGCATCCGCGGGGAGCGTGAGGGCCGAGCTCGGGGCCGCTTCGATGACCCGGATGCGCTCTCCGACGTCGAGCACCTCGGCCACCTGCGCGGCGACGGCGTGAGTCGGCACGACGATCGCGTCCGCGTAGCGCTGGGCGCGCTTGCCCATGCCCTGGATCCAGCTCGCGGCCTTGCCCGGAACGCGATCCGGGTCGGTCCAGGCCGCGGTGCCGTGGATCGTGACGACGATCTGGTCGCCCGCGTTGTTGAGGCGATCGTGCCGGGCGAGCGGGGCGAGCAGGCTCGGGGAGTGGATCATGCCGCCGCCGGGGAGCCGCGTGAATCCGCGGTGCCACGCGAGCACGAGCTCGCGGCGGGCGAGTGCGCTCTTGTACAGGCCGCCGAGACCGGGCAACCGCGCCGCGAGCTCCTCGTACTCGGCCTCGGTCGAGGCGCTGACGACGCCCTCGACATCGGTGCCGCGGGGTGCGGCCGTGATGAGCGCGCGGGCCAGCTCCTCGGCGTAGCGCGCATCGATGCCGGGCAACGGGGTCAGCACCTCGTCGAGGATGACGCGCAGGCTCACCATGCGAACCTCCGATCCACCGAACTCCGACGAAAGATACCGATTCCTCGGGTCCAGACCCGCGAAAGCTCCATCGTATCGGGCCTCCCGCGGGCGTCACGCCATCGGGTCGGTCGCTCCCGCGCGGGCGGCGTCGTGGAGGGCGTCGCGCCAGTCGCGCATCGGCGGCAGGCCCGCTCGTGCCCAGCCATCGTGCCCGAGCACGGAGTAGGCGGGCCTCGGCGCGGGCCGCACGAAACTGGCGCTGTCGGTCGGGGTGATCCGCTCGGGATCGAGGCCGGCCTCGTCGAACACGGCGCGGGCGAACTCGAACCAGCTCGCCTGCCCCACGTTCGTGCCGTGGTAGATGCCGGCCGGGGCATCCGCATCAAGAAGGGCGACGATGCGCTCGGCGAGGTCGCCGGTCCACGTCGGTTGCCCGACCTGATCGGTGACGACCGGGATCTCGGCACGATCGGCGGCGAGCCGGCGCATCGTCTTCGCGAAGTTCGCGCCGCCCGCTCCGTAGAGCCACGCGGTGCGCACGATCAGGGCCCCATCCGGATGCGCCTCGAGCACGAGTCGCTCGCCTTCGGCCTTGGTGCGGCCATAGGCGGATACCGGATGCCGCGGCGCATCCTCCGGGTACGGTGACGTCGCGGTTCCGTCGAACACGTAGTCGGTCGAGAGCTGAACGAGGCGAGCCCCGTGCCGGCGCGCCGCCTCGGCGAGCAGCCCGGCCCCCGTCGCGTTGATGGCGTGGGCCTCGGACTCGTGGGACTCCGCGTCATCCACCCGCGTGTAGGCCGCGGCGTTGATCACGACGTCGTGGCCGGCCACCGCGGCGTCGACCGCCGCGGCGTCGGTGATGTCGAGGTCCCCGTGGCCGACGGCGGTCACCTGCCGCCCGACCAGCGCGGAGATGAGGTCGGCGCCGAGCATCCCATGCGCCCCGGTGATGAGATACCGGGTCACAGCGCTGCGCGTGCCTTCAACGGCTCCCACCAGGCGCGGTTGTCGCGGTACCACTGCACGACGTCGGCGAGGCCCTGGTCGAACGGCACGAGCGGCTCGTAGCCGAGCTCGGACCGGATCTTGGAGATGTCCACGCTGTAGCGCAGGTCGTGACCGAGGCGGTCGGGCACGCGGTCGACGGACGACCAGTCCTTGCCCGTGGCATCCAGCAGCAACTGGGTGAGCTCCTTGTTTGTGAGCTCGGTTCCGCCGCCGATGTTGTAGATCTCGCCGGCGCGGCCGCCCACGAGCACCATCGCGATGCCGCGGGTGTGGTCGTCCACATGCAGCCAGTCGCGGATGTTGTCGCCCTCACCGTAGAGGGGCACGTGCTCGTCGTCGATGAGGTTGGTCACGAAGAGCGGGATGACCTTCTCGGGGAAGTGGTACGGCCCGTAGTTGTTCGAGCAGCGCGTGATCGAGAGGTTGAGACCGTGGGTGCGGAAGTAGCTGCGCGCGAGCAGATCGCTGCCGGCCTTCGACGCCGAGTAGGGCGAGTTGGGCTCGAGCGGCCGCGTCTCATCCCACGAGCCCTCCGCAATCGAGCCGTAGACCTCATCGGTCGACACGTGCACGAACCGCGTCAGGCCGCTGCGCAGCGCCGCGTCGAGGAGGCGCTGGGTTCCGAGCACGTTGGTCTCGACGAAGATGCCCGAGTCGCGCACCGAGCGGTCGACATGGGATTCCGCCGCGAAGTGCACCACGGCATCCACGGTCGGGAACAGCTCATCGAGCAGCACGGCATCCCGGATGTCGCCGTGCACGAAGCGGAAGCGCGGCGAGTCGGCCACGGGCGCGAGGTTGGCGAGGTTGCCTGAATAGGTGAGAGCGTCGAGCACGACGACCTCGGCGCCCTCGAGGCCCGGATACGCATCCTCCAGGGTGCGCCGCACGAAGTTCGAGCCGATGAAGCCGGCTCCGCCGGTGACCAGGATTCTCATTGCAGACCGCCCACCATCCCGATGGTAGTCGAGCGCGACCCCGGGCATTCGCCCCGGATTGGGTGGTGCGCCCGGTCTGGGTGCCCCGATAGAGTCAACACAGAAGCGGTAGATGGCCACACGACGTGGGGGGAACATCGTGAGGAAGATCCGGGCTCGTTCGATCGGCGCCACGGTGGTGGTGTCGGCGCTCGTGTGCCTCGGCCTGTCGTCACCCGCGTATGCGGCCGAGGAGGCTCCGACTCTCGACCTCTCCGGTCAGCTGCTCGTGGTGGTCGACGAGGGGGCCGACCTGCTGGTCGAGCCGGGCGCAAAGCCGCAGCCCTTGCTACCCGAGGAGCGCAGCTACTCGGTGGTCACCGACTCGGGGCAGGTCATCGCCGTCGACGGCGAGTTCCCGGACAGCGCCGCCAGCGGGGACGCGTTCGAGGGCTCGGTCGCGATCCCGGACACCGTCGCCGACGACTTGAACGTCGCCGCGGGCGCCGTGGTCGATGCCGACTCCGAACTCGGCGCCGACATCGTCGAGGCGTCGACGGCGATCGCGGAGCCCCTCGTGGTGCAATCGTCCGACGTCCTCGAGATCCCGGTCGAGGGTGCCGTCACCCCGGCGGCTCACACTATGGACATCGCCGTCGTGTCCGGGGCGATCTCCGTCGGGAACGTGCCGGCGCTGACGACGCAGGTGGGCACGTACTGGGTGTCGCAGACCAACAACCTGATCAGCAGCTTCGCGCAGAACCCCACGATCTCGTCGCTGTCCGCCCCGTGCCCCTCGAACTCGACCACGCAGAACGCCCTGTGGTCCGCCGCCGCGGCAACGTTCGGCAACTCCCTCAGCGCCTACCTCTCGGGCACGGGCAAGCATCTCGTGGTGATCCTTCCGTATGGCTGCAGCACCAGCACCGGCATCGGCCTCGGATCGATCGGCAACTCGCTTCACCAGGGCGGGGTGCTCTTCGTTTCGAACTACGAGGACGTCCTGACGACGACCCTCGCTCACGAGCTCGGCCACAACCTCTCGCTCGGTCACGGCAATCTGAGCTACTGCGCGACGCCCTCGTACGACGAGGGGGCGGGATGCTCGGTCTACGAGTACAACGACTTCTACAGCATCATGGGCTACTCGATCATCGGCTGGGGTGTCCCGCTGCCCGCCCTGCCCGCGTCCCAGCGCGACTGGCTCGGGGGTTTCCCGACCGGGGACCTGGCGCTCCAGCCCGGGCCGTCGGGAAGCCCGGTGCAACGAACGACCTACGTGCTCAAGCCGATCTCCGATTCGAGCGGTGTGCGGGGCATCCGGGCGACCGATCCCCTGACGGGGTCGACCTACTACGTGGAGCTCCGTGCGGGTTCCGGGATCGATGCGGACGCGTTCTACGCCGAGGGCTTCCGGTGGGGGCTGCCGGGCTACCCGAACGCGGTCGGCAGCGGCTCCGGGGTGCGAGTGCTGCAGCTGGGCACCTCGAACCTCCCCAGCAAGGGTGCGCAGTCGACGGCGCTGTCGGTCGTGACGAACTCGTCCCAGCCGACGTCGGCCTCCGGCGCGCTTCGCCCCGGAGAGGACTTCGTGGCCCGCTCCGGCGCCCTGCGGGTCGAGGTCGTGTCGATGACCCCGAACACCACGAATCCGACCTCGGCGACGGTGACCGTGACCACGGGGGGCTGGACCGGCGTCAATCCCGGCCCTGGCATCAGCCGGATCTCCGGACTCGATCGCTTCGCCGTCGGGGTGGGGATCTCGCAGCAGGCCTACCCCAGCCCGGCGCAGGTTCCCATCGTGTACGTGACGACGGGCTACAACTACCCCGACGCCCTCTCGGCCGCCCCGGCCGCCACCAAGTTCGGCGGCCCGCTCCTGCTGACCGCGCCCGAGGCACTCCCGTCCGCGGTCCGCGCCGAGGTCATCCGGCTCAACCCCGACCGCATCGTCGTGGTCGGCGGCCCGGGGTCCGTCTCGCCGGCGGTCTTCGACGCCCTTCAGCTCATCGCGCCCACGACTCGACTCGGCGGGGTCGACCGGTACGAGGCATCCCGGGCGATCGTGCGGGACGGATGGCTCGCCCACGGGGGCACGGGCGCCACGACCGCGTACATCGCCACCGGCAAGAACTTCCCCGACGCGCTGAGCGCGAGCGCGGCCGGGGGAGCATTCGACTTTCCCGTGATCCTCGTCTCCGGCACCGATGCGACGCTCGATCAGGCCACCCGGCAGCTGCTGCTGGATCTTCAGGTCGACTCGATCAAGATCGCGGGTGGCCCGGGTTCGGTGTCGCCGGGGATCATGGCCGCGCTCAACTCGATCAAGCCGACGACGAGGCTTACGGGGATCGACCGCTTCGAAGCGTCCAAGAATGTCGCGGTCGACGCGTTCGCCTCCTCCCCGCCGACCACCGCCTACATCGCGACCGGATTCAACTTTCCCGACGCGCTCGCGGGTGCCGCACTCGCGGGCAGCAGGTCGGCGCCCCTGATCGTGGTTCCGACCGACTGCGTTCCTGCCGCCGTCGTCACGGCATTCGACGGGTGGGCCCTCACGAGCGTGACCCTGCTCGGCGGCCCGGCGTCGTTGACGTCCCGGGTGGCCGCCCTCCTTCCCTGCTGACCGCGCTCGCCCCTCCCGAGGTCGGCGCCCTCCGATCCGACGAATAGGCCCGATCCGACGAATAGGGTGGACGCGTGACCCGCCCCACGATCTCCGTCGCGCTCTGCACCCACCATGGCGCGGCGTTCGTGGTCGAGCAGGTCGAGAGCATTCTCGCCCAGAGCGTGCCGGCGACCCAGCTCGTGCTGTCGGATGACGCTTCCACCGACGACACGGTGGCGCTCGTCGAACGGGCCGTGCGTGAGTGGCCCGCGCCGAAGCCGGACCTCGTGGTGCTGCGCAACGTGCCGGCGCTGGGCGTCGTCGCCAACTTCGAGCAGGCCGTGCGGGCCTGCCGCGGCGAGCTGATCGCGCTCTCCGACCAGGACGATCGGTGGGCGCCGGACAAGCTCGAGCGCTTCGTCGACCTGTTCGACGCTCACCCCCACGTGCTCCTCGCGCACAGCGATGCGACCCTCGTGACGGCGGAGGGCGCACCCCTGCCGGACACGCTGCTGGGCAGTCTCGAGGCCACGGCTCGCGAACGTCGGCGACTGGTCGACGGCCAGAGCTATCGCGCGCTCCTGCGACGCAACCTCGTGACGGGGGCCACGGTCGTGTTCCGTCGGCAGCTCCTCGACCACGCCCTGCCGTTCGCCCGATCGTGGGTGCACGACGAATGGCTCGGAATCATCGCGGCGGCGACCGCTCGCACGCTGCTGATCGACGATCGGCTCATCGACTACCGCCAGCACGGGGGCAACCAGATCGGGGCGCGCCGGCCGAGCCTGGGCGACAAGTTCCGCAAACTGCAGGTGCCTCGAGAGGACCGCAACCGCGGCCTGGTCGTGCGGTCGACCGACCTCGTCGGCCGCCTCGAGTCGCTCGGTCCGATGGTCGACCCCGCACGCCTCGCGCACGCGAGGGCGAAGCTCGCCCACGAGACGTGGCGACTCGGGCTGCCCGCGAACCCCCTCCTGCGTGCTCCTCGAATCGCGCTCGCCGTGATCGCGGGTCGATACGACCGGTTCAGTCGTGGCCTCCAGGACGCCGCCCGGGACCTCGTCCAACCTGCCGCCTGAGCGTGCACGTTAGGATCGTCCCGTGCAGATTCGAGAACTCGCGGTGCCGGATGCATGGGAGATCACCCCGGTGCCGTGGAAGGACGATCGCGGCGTCTTTCTCGAGTCGTTCCGGCACGATGTGCTCGCCGAGGCGACCGGTCGCCGGTTCGAGCTGCAGCAGGCGAACGTCTCGGTCTCCCGCCGGGGCGTCGTGCGCGGCATCCATTTCGCCGACACGCCCCCTGGGCAGGCCAAGTACGTCTCGGTCGCCCGAGGGGCCGGGATCGACTACATCGTCGACATCCGGGTCGGGTCACCGACCTTCGGAACCTGGGACTCCGTGCTGCTGGATGCCGACTCCCGGCGGTCCGTGTTCATCTCCGAGGGGCTCGGCCATGCGTTCGCCGCGCTGACGGACGACGCGACCCTGACCTACCTCGTGAGCTCGACCTACAACCCGGCGGTCGAGCACGACCTCAACATTCTGGACCCCGACATCGCGATCGTCTTTCCGCCGGAGCTCGGCGAACCCGTGCTCAGCCCCAAGGATCTCGCGGCCCCCTCGCTCGCCGAGCTGCTCGCCGCGGGCGGCCTCCCCGACTTCGCGCAACTCCGCGCTCACTACGCGACGGCCGCGGCCTGACGTGCGCGGCATCATCCTCGCCGGCGGCAGCGGAACCCGGCTCTGGCCCATCACCAAGGGCATCTCCAAGCAGCTCATGCCGATCTACGACAAGCCGATGATCTACTACCCGCTGTCGACCTTGATGAGCGCGGGCATCCGCGAGATCCTCATCATCACGACGCCGGATGATCAGGCGGCATTCCAGCGACTGCTCGGAGACGGCCGCGACCTCGGGATCGCGCTCGAGTACGCCGCGCAGCCCTCGCCCGATGGGCTCGCGCAGGCCTTCCTCATCGGCGAGGAGTTCATCGGCGACGAGAAGGTGGCACTCGTTCTCGGCGACAACATCTTCCACGGCGCAGGGCTGGGGTCCAACCTGCGCAGCCACACTGATGTCGACGGTGCCCTGATCTTCGCCTACCACGTGAGCAATGCACGCGCCTACGGCGTGGTGGAATTCGACTCCGACTTCCGCGCGGTGTCGATCGAGGAGAAGCCCGAGCATCCCAAGAGCAACTTCGCCGTGCCGGGGCTCTACTTCTACGACAATTCGGTGGTCAGCATCGCCAAGTCGATCACGCCCAGCGCGAGAGGCGAGCTCGAGATCTCGACGGTCAACGAGCACTACCTCGACCACGGAACCCTGCGCGTCGACGTGCTCGATCGGGGCACCGCGTGGCTCGACACGGGAACGTTCGAGTCGATGGTGCAGGCGAGCGAGTTCGTGCGGGTGATCGAGTCCCGGCAGGGCTACAAGATCGGCTGCATCGAGGAGATCGCGTGGCGGGCGGGGTGGATCGACGACGGGCAGCTGACCGCGCTCGCGCAGCCCCTGCTCAAGAGCGGCTACGGCGAGTACCTCGAGCGGTTGCTCACGGAGCTCCGATGACGCGAGTTCTCGTCATCACCGGCGACCCGATCGGGCCTCGGATGGCGGGCCCGGCGATCCGCGCGTGGAACATGGCCCAGCTGCTCGCCACCGATCACGAGGTCGCCTTGATGACGACGACCCTCCTCGACCCGGTCGAGGCACCGTTCGACCTTCACCGCGTCACGCCCGGTGAGGATGCCGCGTTCGGCCGCCTGATCGAGTGGGCCGACGTCGTCGTCTTCCAGGGGCACGCGATGGCCCAGTTCGATGCTCTTCGTGCCACGGAGAAGATCGTCGTCGCGGACATCTACGACCCGATGCACCTGGAGATGCTCGAGCAGGGCCGGGAGCTCGGCCGAGCGACCTGGGAGCTGCGCGTCACCACCGCCACGCGGGTGCTCAACGAACAACTCGCGCTCGCCGACTTCTTCCTCTGCGCGTCGCAGCGGCAGCGACTCTTCTACCTCGGCCAACTCACCACCCTGGGCCGCGTCAACCCCGCCACCTATGAGAACGATCCCCATCTGGAGCGGCTCATCGCGGTCGCGCCGTTCGGCCTCAGCTCCACGCCGCCGGTACACACGAGGGATGTCGTCAAGGGGGTGCGACCCGGCATCGGGGTCGACGACCGGCTGCTGATCTGGGGTGGGGGGCTCTACAACTGGTTCGACCCCCTGACCTTGATCGCCGCGGTCGCCCGCCTGGCGCAGCGGCGCCCGAGCGTGCGCTTGCTGTTCCTGGGGACGAAGCATCCGGGCGTCGACGAGATGGGGATCGTGCGCGAGTCGTTCGAGCTCGCCCGCGAACTCGGCGCGCTCGACTCCTCGGTGTTCTTCAACGAGTCGTGGGTGCAGTACTCGGAGCGGGAGAACTGGCTGCTCGAAGCGGATGCGGGCGTGAGCACCCACATGTCGCACGTCGAGACCACCTTCGCGTTCCGCACCCGCATCCTCGACTACCTGTGGGCGGGCCTGCCGATGGTCGTCACGGAGGGCGACAGCTTCGCCGAGCTGGTCGCGACCGAGGGACTCGGCGTCGTCGTGCCCGCACAGGACGTGGCCGCGCTCGAGGCCGCCCTCGAGCGCGTGCTCTTCGACGAGGAGTTCATCGCCGAGACGCGCCGCAACGTCGACCGCGTTCGAGCCGAATTCGTCTGGGAGAAAGCCCTCGCCCCGCTCGTCGAGTTCGTGGCGCAACCGCATCGCGCCGCCGACAGCACGGGTGCCCGGGTCGATCGCTCGGTCCCCGGAAAGCGACGCAAACCCTACGGTCTCGCCCACGACATCCGGATGTTCTGGCACTACCTGCGGGCAGAAGGACCGTCGGGAGCGCTCAGGCGAGTGACCTCCCGATTCCGAAGGTCCCGGTAGGCTAGGCGGCTATGAGAGTACTTGTCGCGGTCCCGGCCCTCAACGAGGCAGCGGTGATCGGTCTCGTACTGAAGTCGCTCTCGGCGGCTCATCCGCTGCGTGACGTGGTCGTCGTCGATGACGGTTCCCGTGACAACACCGCGACCATCGCTCGCGCCGCGGGCGCGCGCGTCGTCTCACACGCCATCAACCTCGGCGTGGGCGCGGCCATGGGGACCGCGTTCAAGTTTGCCGTGCAGAACGGCTACGACGCGGTCATCCAGTTCGATGGTGACGGCCAGCACCGACCCGAGCATCTCGTCGACCTCATCGCTGCGCTCGATCACTCCGACATCGTGATCGGCAGTCGCTACGCGGAGGGCGGCAGCTTCAAGTCCTCGGCGGCCCGTCGGGGCGTGCAGAGATTCATCGCGCGCGTGGTCTCGATGTACGCGCGCACCCGGCTCACGGATGCGACGAGCGGCTTTCGGATCGCCGGCCCGCGCGCCGTCGCCGTGTTCGCCGAGCACTACCCGGTGGAGTGGCTCGGCGATACGGTCGAGTCGATCGTGCTCGCCACCCGACAGGGCCTGACGGTGAGTGAACTGCCCGTCGGCATGAACGAACGAGCGGGGGGCACCCCCTCGCAATCGGTGTTCCGCGCCACGCTCTACACCGGTCGGATCCTCTTCATCCTCGGCCTCGCGAGCATCCGCACGGTGCCGCCGCAGCTCAAGATGGCACGCCGTGCCGAGCAGAAGGGGGTGGCCGCATGACTCCTCAGGTGCTCGCCATCATCATGGCGGTGGTGCTCTTCGTTGCGGTGATCCTTCTGCTGCGCTCCTACGTGCTGCCCGAGAAGTACGCGGTGCTGTGGCTCCTGGCATCCGTGGTGGCGATCGTGCTCTCCGCCTGGCCCGCGCTGCTGGATACCATCAGCGACTTCTTCGGGATCGAACAGCCGATCAACCTGCTGTTCGTCGGCGGCTTCTTCGTCGTGCTCCTGCTGTTGATGCAGATCAGTCTCGAGCTCGCCCGCACCCGCGATGAGCTGCGCAAGGTCGTGCAGCGGCTCGCTCTCGATATCGAGAAGTCCACCCAGAATGACGACGACTGAGCCACGGACGCCCGGGCGCATCCTGACCGCCGCCCGGCGCTTCCGCTGGATCTTCGTCGCCCCTCTTCTCGCCGTGCTCGCGCTGTCCGCGTGGGCGTTCGCGTCGCCGATCGGCTCGTCGCCGGATGACGATTACCATCTGGCGAGCATCTGGTGCGCCAACGAGGCGCGCACCGACCTGTGCACCGCCGACCCCGTGAACGGCGAGGGCTGGCGCGTCGTGCTTCCCGGCATCACGACGGCGCCGTGCTTCGTCGCGGATGGCACCTCCAGCGGGGGCTGCCAGGAGTGGACGGCCGATCCGACCCCCACCGTCCCGGCCGATCACGGCAACTGGATCGGGGCGTACCCGCCCGTCTTCTACGCCGTGATGAACCTGTTCGCGACGACGGACATCCAGACGTCCGCGCTCGTCATGCGCTTGGTCAACGTGCTGCTGTTCGTCGGGGTGGCAACCGCGCTCGCCGTGCTTCTTCCCGCCCGCTTCCGCGTGCCGCTCGTCGTCGGGTGGTCGCTCACGATGGTTCCGCTCGGGGCCTATCTCGTCGCCTCCAACAATCCCGGCGCCTGGGCGATCATCGGGGTCGGCGGATCCTGGCTCGCAGCGCTCGGCTGGTTCCAGACCACGGGTCGACGGTCCTGGGCGCTCGGGGCACTCACGGCCTTCTGCGTTCTCCTCGCGGCCGGAGCGCGCACCGACGCCGCGATCTACTCCATCATCGGGCTGGGCGTCGCCTCCGTGCTCGCCTTCGCGCGCACGCGGGCGTTCGGCCTCAAGCTTCTGCTCCCCGCCGGGCTCGTGCTCATGGCGATCCTCTTCTACTTCACCTCGGGATACGCGGGCGTCGCCCTGGGCGGGCTCAACGGAGGAGTTCCCGACAGCACGGTTCGACCCCCGTCGTCGGTGCTCGCCTTCAACGCCATCTCGATCCCGCAGCTGTGGACCGGGGTCTTCGGCTCGTGGGGTCTCGGCTGGCGCATGGAGGTGTGGCCGGGCTTCTGGATGGTGGAGTTCGCCGGTCTCGCCGTCTTCATCGGCATCGCGTCGCTCGGCATCCTCGTGATGCCGTGGCGCAAGGCGGCCATGGTGCTCGCGCTCGTCGCCACCCTCTATCTGCTGCCGCTCTACATCCTCACCCGCGGCGGCAGCGTCGTGAGCGAGAACGTCCAGCCGCGCTACATCCTCCCGCTCGTGATCGTGCTCGCGGGGCTCATCGCACTGAGGATGTCCGGCCGCCCCCTGCAGCCCGGAGGCTGGCACATCATCCCGGCGATCGTGCTCCTCGCGGGAGCGAACCTCATCGCCCTGTACACGAACCTCCGGCGCTACATCACGGGCTTCGATGTGGAGCAGTTCAGTCTGGAGTCCGGCGCCGAGTGGTGGTGGTCGGGCTTCCCCGTCGGTCCCACCGTGCTCTGGATCTTCGGCTCGCTGACGTTCGCGGCGGCCGTCACCATCCTGGGAGTCACGTGGCTCCGTCGCGAGCGCACCGAAGGAGTCGACGCGTGAACCGTCTTCGTGAGGCGCTGCGTCGGCTGCGCTGGATCCATCTCGCGCCCGCGTTCGCCTTCCTCGCGCTCTCGGCCTGGGCGTTCGGCTCGCCGATCGGTGCTGGGCCCGACGACGACTACCACCTCATCAGCACGTGGTGCGCCGTGGGAGGCAGCGCCGAGTGCCAGCCCGGCTCGAAGCCGGAGAACCGAAGCGTGGATGCCGGCTTCCTCCACATCATCTGCTACGCGGGCGATCAGAACGCCAGTGCCGCGTGTCAGACGGGAACGCTCGACGCCGCCGGTCGCTTCGAGACGAAACGCGGCAACTTCGTCGGGGAGTACCCGCCCGTGTACTACGCCGCGATGCATCTCTTCGCCGGGTCGGATCTCCAGGCCAGTGCCCTCACCATGAGGCTCGTCAATGCGGCTCTCTTCGTCGCGCTCACGACAGCGCTGTTCGTCTTGCTCCCGTTGACGCGCAGACCCACACTGCTCTGGGGCTGGCTCGTCGCGATGATCCCGCTCGGGATCTTCCTCATCCCGTCGAACAACCCGAGCGGCTGGGCGATCACCGGCGTCGGAACGGCGTTCCTTGCGCTTCTCGGGTGGTTCGAGTCGACCGGCCGTCGACGCTGGGCGCTCGGAGCGCTCTACCTCGTCGGGGTGATCATGGCGGCCGGGTCGCGGGGCGATGCGGGGGTGTACGTGGTCGGCGCGAGTCTGACCGCCTCGATCATCTCGTGGGCGCGCACGCGCGAGTGGACGGTGCGGGCGATCCTGCCCCTCGTCGGGACCGTGATCGCGGTGTTCTTCGTCGTCACGGCGGGCCAGTCCGGGGTCGGAGCCATCGGCTTCACCGGAGGCGGGGCGACGAACCCGGGAGTCGATGGAAGCGGCACCTCGTCGGGCGCCCAGCTCTCCGGATTCGCCTTGGCGGCGTACAACCTCCTGATGCTCCCGTATCTGTGGTCGGGAGTCTGGGGCACGTGGGCGCTCGGCTGGTTCGACACGGTGCTGCCGGCGATCGTCCCGTGGGCCGCGGTGGCGGCGTTCATCGCCGTGGGTTTCACAGGTCTGGGTCGGCTCAACTGGCGCAAGGCGATCAGCATCAGTGGGGTGCTGGTCGTTCTCGTCGTGCTTCCGGTCTACGTGCTCACCGTGGGAGGGATGACGGTCGGACAAGCGCTCCAGCCGCGCTATCTGCTGCCCCTCATCCTGCTGCTGTCGCTGCTGCTCGTGACGATGCCGGCCGGGCGCGAGCTCGGATTCTCACGTCTTCAGACCTTCACGATCCTCGGCGCGCTCGCCATCGCGAACCTCGTCTCGCTGCAGGTGAACCTGCGTCGCTACGTCACGGGCGCCGACCAGCAGGGCCCCAACCTCGACGCGGGCGCCGAATGGTGGTGGCCGAGCTTCCCGGTCGGCCCGTCGTTCGTGTGGGTGATCGGGGTCGTCGCCTACGTCGCCCTGCTGGCCGTGCTGTGGCCGCAGTTGCGGCGCAGCCGCAGTGCCTCAGTCCCGGTCTAGTTCCTTGAAGAGCCGCGGCGCGTTGTTGATCGCCGTGATGGCCGCCGTGAAGTCAACGCCGACGACATCCAGGTACCACTTCAGGTTCGGGTAGCGGGGGGTGTTCTCCTCCTCGACGAGACGCAGGGCCTCCTCGCGGGTAATGTCTCCCTCGCGCACCTGGTTGCTGCGGAACGTATCGTGCTCCGTGAACCCCGCGATCGTGTAGTACGCGTAGTTGTAGAACGCGGCCGTGCCGTCGCCGATCCGCCACGTCGTCTGCGTGTCGGGCGCCCGCTCCCAGTCGTACTCGTCCTTGAGGGTGTCGTCGATGAGCTTCTCGTCCCACCGCCAGTAGTCGAAGATGTGGAAGTAGTCGCTCTTCGTGGTGAAGCTGCGGTAGTACTCGCCCAGCAGGGTGTCGGGGATCGAGCGGTTGAAGTAGCCGGGGCTCTGCATCATGGCCTTGAGGCGCAGCGACTGGTAGCGCAGCTGCTTCATCGCCCCGTGGCTGTAGACGCGCTCCTCGGCGAAGTCCGGCGGGACCCCGAGGAAGCCGGACTTGAAGTGGGTGACCTCCAGCGGGTTGATGCCCCACAGGTTGAGGGTCACACCCGTCTGTCGCTTGAGCGTCTCGATGTGGCGGAAGAAGTGCTTGTCTCCCGCGGTCAGCACGCTGAGCATCCCCAGGTGCGGCGACTTGATCCACGCGTTGAGGTTGCGGCGGATGTAGTCGCGCTTCGTGGTGATGTCGGCGGCGACGATGATGTTCTCCACGCCCAGTCTCGACGACATGCGGCTCACGTTGCGACGACCGAGGTCGGTCACCATGCCCCAGTCGTAGGTGTAGGTCACCGGCCGCAGCTTGAGCTCGTGGATGATGAGGTGCAACCCGTAGGAGCTGTCGCGACCCCCGGAGAAGGGCACGAGCACCTCATCCCCGCTGGCGCGGCGGAAGGGCTCGATCAGCTCGAACAGCTCCTCCTTCGGCCGCGGGTGGTTGCGCGGCTTGTAGTTGAGGCAGTAGTTGCAGACGCCGTTCTCGTCGAAGGCGATGAACGGCATCGTCTCGGGGAGCACGCACTTGGTGCACCGGCGGAAGTCGGGCTTGGGGTAGATGAGGAGGGCTTCCTCCTCCGCGGAGTAGCCGAGTCCCGGGACGAGATCGATGTTGCGGTTCGCCCACTCGGTGATCGGGATCTCCTCCTGCTGCGTCGGAACATCCACGACGACTCCCTCACCGCCGCGCACCTGGCGGATGTTCTCGGCATGGATCTGCTCGAGGGGGTAGCGCTCGGACGAGAAGACCGTGCCGCCGCTCTTCTCGGCGACGTAGAGGCTTCCGTTGTTGGAGAACAGCAGCAGCTTGCCCAGGTGGGGGATGAGCGCGGCACAGGCCACCACGCCCTCGGCGATCGAGAGCACGCGAGCCGCCGCGGTCTCCACGGATCCGCCGCTCGCGAGGTGCGAGGCGATGATGGCCGGGATGACCTCGGAATCGACCTGCAGGTGGGGAGTCTTGTCGAGCTCCTTCCAGATCGCCGCCTCGTTGACGACGATGCCGTTGTGCAGAACGATGACCTGCTCGCGCGAGACCGGCTGGTTGTCGCCGGTGCCGTTCGTCACGAGTCGGCTGTGCCCGAAGAAGAGGTTGCCGAGCGGGGGGATGCGCTTGAGCAGCCAATCGATCTGGTAGTCAGCGCGGTAGGCGTGGTACCCGTCGGCCTCGTGGATGACCATGCCGCTCGAGTCCCGACCGCGCTGCTGTGCGTGCTTGACGAGGAACTTGGCCGACGAGGACTCGAGGGCATCCGGGCCGATGAAGCCAAAGATTCCGCACACGTGTAGTTCTCCGATTCTGTCGTTGGGGCTCGCCGCGCGACACATCAGCGGGCACGCACAACGATCTATCATGCCATGTCGATTCGAGCGGACCGCTGAGGGCCGCGGCCGAGGGCCCGACTGAGCGAGCGGATAGGATGGCGTGGTGTCAGGCCAGGAAACTGCGCGCTCGAAGAGTGCCCTCATCATGTGCTACTCGTCGGTCGGCAGTGACGGTCGGGTCTCCAACCAGATTCGATGGCTCGAGGCGGCCGGCTACCGGGTCGACATCCTCAGCAAGGGACCCGAGCATCCGGATGCCTCGGGGCGCCAGTTCCGCATCGGCCAGCCTCCGCTCGTCGCGCGGGTGGCCATCCACGTGCTCCTGCCGGCGAGGGCTCGATTTCCGCGGCTCGTGGGCAAGTACCTTCCCACCGCCGAGCTGGCCGGTCAGTCGTACGACCTCGTGATCGTCAATGACCACCACCTGCTGCCGTGGGTCGTGGAGGCCGTTCCCGCGATCGCGAAGGGCCCCGTCGTACTCGACCTTCACGAGGTCTACTCGGGAAACGGAACCGGCATCGTCTACAACACGCTCATCGCGCCCTACGACGACTGGCTGCTGACGTTCATCACGTCCCCGGTGTTCACCAAGCACCTCACGGTGGCCGAAGGAATCGCCGACCTGTATCGCGACCAGTACGGCATCGCGCGCCCGGGTGTGATCCGCAACATCGCGCCGTACGAGGAGCTGGAGCCCTCGCCGGTCGACCCCGATCACATCGTGCTCGTGCACCACGGCTATGCCGCGGTCGAACGGGGGATCGACATCATGCTCGATGCCTCGTTGCTGCTCGACGAACGCTTCCATCTCGTGTTGATGGTGCTCGGCGACGAGCGGTCGCTCGCCCCCCTCCGCGCGCACCCGGCGGTCGCCGCCGGTCGCGCCGTCTTCCGCGATCCGGTCGCAGTGACGGAGGTGGCGCGCGCGCTCAACGGCTACGACCTCGAGCTGATCTTCTTCCCGCCCCGCTTCGCGAACAACATCTACGCGCTGCCGAACAAGTTCTTCGAGGCGATCCAGGGCCGGCTCGGCGTCGTCATCGGCGAGAGTCCCGAGATCGTCGGATTCGTGCGGGAGCGAGGGTTCGGCGTCGTCGTCGACGGCTGGTCGGCGGCCGATCTGGCCGCGGCGATCAACGCGCTCACGCCCGAGCAGATCGCCGCCATGAAGCAGGCCGCCGGCCGTGCCGCGTCGGATCTCTCGACTCGAGGCGAAGGCCCCCGGTTCCTCGCCGAGGTCGGCGCCTGACCCGGATCGATCAGGCGATCGCTTTGCCGATCACGCGGTAGGCGATCCCCGGCCACTGCTCGGCGGACGACACGCGGCGGCCGTCGATGAAGGCCGTGATGCCGGGGAGATCCTCCGACGTGAGCGTGCGGTACTCCGCATGGTCGGCCTGAACGACGACCGCATCGACCGGCTCGCCGAGGTGGTACGGGGTGAAGCCGAGCGACGTCAGCTCCTCGTCGGTGTAGAGCGGGTCCTGAACGACGGCGGTCGCGCCGCGCTGCGTGAGGGCGTCGACCGCGCCGAACACGCCGGAGAACGCCGTCTCCTTGACGCCGCCGCGATACGCCGCGCCGAGCACGGCGACCTTCGCGCCCGTGAGGTCGCCGTAGGCGCCCTCGAGGAGTCCGATCGTGTAGTCCGGCATCCCGGCGTTGGCGACCCGCGCTGCCGAGACGACGGTCGCCTCCGGGTCGGTCCAGAGGTAGAGGCGCGGATACACGGGGATGCAGTGACCGCCCACGGCGATGCCCGGCTGGTGGATGTGCGAGTACGGCTGCGAGTTCGAGGCCTCGATGACCTGGTACACGTCGATCCCCGCGGTCGCGGCGTAGCGCGCGAACTGGTTGGCCAGGCCGATGTTGACGTCACGGTAGGTCGTCTCGGCGAGCTTCGCGAGCTCGGCGGCTTCCGCACTGCCGAGGTCCCACACGCCGTTGGGGCGAACCAGGTCGGGGCGCTCATCGAAGTCGAGCACGGCGCGGTAGAAGTCCACGGCCTTGGCGGCTCCGCGCTCGGACAGCCCACCGACGAGCTTCGGGTACTTGCGCAGATCCGCGAAGACCCGACCGGTGAGCACCCGCTCGGGGGAGAAGACGAGGTCGAAGTCGACGCCCTCGGTGAGGCCGGATGCCTCCTCGAGCATCGGCTTCCACCGGCTGCGGGTCGTGCCGACCGGCAGGGTCGTCTCGTAGGAGACGAGGGTGCCGGGAGCCAGAACGGCGCCCAGGGAGCGCGTCGCGCCATCCATCCACCCGAAGTCCGGTTCGGCCGTCTCCTCGTCAACGAAGAGCGGCACCACGAGCACGACGGCGTCGGCGCCGGGGACCGCTTCGGAGTAGTCGGTGGTCGCGCGCAGCTTGCCCGCCGGAACGAGCTCGGAGAGCAGTTCCTGAAGATGCGCCTCGCCGGGGAACGGCTCGATGCCGTCGTTGATCAGGTCGACGGTGCGCTGGGACACATCGACGCCGATCACGTCGTGTCCCTTGCTGGCGAACTGCACGGCGAGCGGAAGCCCGATCTTGCCCAGGGCGATGACAGCGATCTTCACGGAATTTCTCCAGAGTGTGGGGGATTCAACGATTCTACCCGCGGATGATCGCGAGGCTCTCGTCGACCACCTGTTCGGCGATGGCACGCAACGAGTACTGGCCGGCCGACCACTCGGCGAGCTCCGCGCGGGACCCGGGGTCGAGCGGGTCGGTTGCGGCCGCGATCATGGCGGCGGCCGTGGCATCCCGATCGTAGGCAACGGCGACGCCGGCCTGCGGATGGCCCGCGTCATTGAGGAACTCCATCGTGGGGCCCACGCCGGCGAAGATCACGGGGCATCCAGCGGCCAGCGACGAGTAGACCTTGGTGGCGAGCGCGTACTCGTTCGCCGGAACCGGCGTGAGGCTAGCGACGGAGGCGGTTGCCGACGACAGGATCGGCGAGAGCGCCGCCGGTGAGATGGGTCCGTGGAAGGCGACGGATGCCTCGATCCCGAGCTCGCGCGCTCGCGCGAGCATCCCGTCCCGCTCCTCGCCGTTGCCGTAGTAGAGCAGACGAGCGCCCGGGAACCTCTCGAGCACCGCGGGCATCGCGTCGACGAAGATTCCGGCGCCATGCCACTCGGAATGGGTGCCCGCGTAGACGAACACGGGTTCGCGCGGAGCGCCCTGACCGTCGTAGTGGAAGTCCTTGGTGTCGGCCCCGAACCCGATGGGGATGGCCGGCGTCGCGATCCCGACGGCCCGGAACCGATCGATGAGCGGCTGGTGGGCGGCGAACAGGGTCGCCGCGCCACCGAGTCCCCAGGCCTCGAGCCGACGGAGCGTGCCGAGCACCAGGCGCGAGCCCGTCACGAGCTCTGCCGCCTCCGTCCAGTAGTCGGCGGCGCGCACGACGTACGGGGTGCGGCGCAGGGCCGCGATCACCCGCACGACGGCGACCGTCGTGGGCGGCGGTTCGACGACGTAGAGGTCGGCCCGCCGCGAGAACAGCAGCCGGAAGGCCAGGGGGATGTCGAAGCTCATGTAGCTCAGATAGCCGCGGACGTACTGCTGCCGGTCCCGCTTCACGGGCGCCCGGCGCACGTCGATGCCCGGGGGATCGTCGATCACCGCGCCCTTCGGGGGCCGGGCGGTGAGGATGGTCACCTCGAATCCGCGGTCGCGGAACTCCTCGGCCCAGATTCGCAGGATGCCGGATGCCGCGGAGACCTCGGGCGCGTAGATCCTGCTGGCGATCACGACCCTCATCGGGCGGCGAGGAGTCTCGCGACGAGGGCGTCCTGGGTGGCGCGGTCGGGCTCGCTCGAGAGCGCTCGGGCGGAGCGATCCGCCGCGTTCTTGAAGCCGACCACGTCGTCGACGGTGATGTCGCGCAGGGCGTCCACGAGGGCATCCGCGCTCGTGTCCGCGGTGATGATGCCGAGACCGTACTGAGCGACGTGCGCGTCGATCTCGGGTGCGGGGGAGAAGACGAGCCCGAGCCGGGCCTGCACGAAGTCGAAGAACTTGTTCGGCAGGTGGTACAGGTGGCTGAGGGTGCGCAGAGGGTAGAGGAAGACGCCCAGATCGTACTGGTTCAGAACGCGAGGCAGGGTCTCCGGCGGCACCGGCGGATGCACCGTGACGCGCGGCGTGACGGCCGCCTTCTTGCGGATGACGTCGAGGTGGCCGCCCGGAACCTCGAGCAGGTAGAGGTCGAGGCTGAAGCGCTCGCCCAGTCGATCCACGGCCTCGATGAGCTCCATGATGTTGCGCTCCGCATCGGCGGTGCCGCTGTGCACCAGCTTGATGACCGCCGGATCGACCGGTGACGGGGCGAGCTTCTGGAAGTCGGCGGCGTTGCGCACGATCTCGGTGGCCACGCCGTAGCGCTCGGTGTAGAGGCCGGCCAGACCCGAGCTGACGCTCGTGACCGCCGTCGTGCGGGGAAGGTACTTCGTGCAGAGGTGCTCCATGTACGGCCCGACGAGCAGGCGCCAGATGAACACGGTCGCGCGCTCTTCGGCGGCCCACTCGTGCATGTCGGCGAGCACGGGGGCGTCTCCGGCCGCGGCGAACGCCAGCGGCAGGGCGCGAGCGTCGTTCGCGACGACGAGGTCGAACGGTCCGGCCTGCACCGTCTCGTCGCGCACGGCCTTCTCGCCCGGCGCGGTCAGCTCGACGGCGTTATGCAGGTGAAGAGCCAGCCGGGCGACTCCCAGCATCGTCTCCGGCAGGGATGACGCGTTCTCGGGCACTTCGATGTGCCGCACGACGCCCTCCGGGGCCGGCCCGTAACCGACGGTCGTCACCTCGCCGTGCTGGCGCAGCACCTCGAGCTGGCGCAGAACTCGCGAGTCGGCGTGGATCGGAGAGAAGGAGACGCAGAGGATCTTCTTCGGCGGCACTTAGAGGGCTCGTCCCGTGAGGTGGTCGCGATGCATGCCGACGAGTCTACGGCTTCGGTCCCCGGAGCCCGGCCCGCCCGGAAGCGGTGGGCTATCCTGTTACCCGCGTCGTCCATGCGTCGCTCTTTCGCACGTCACGGTGGACGGGGAACCAGATGAACGAACCGGCGGGCCGACCCCGCGTCCTCATTCTCGTCTACTCCCAGCTGGCTCTGGATGCTCGAGTGCTCCGCCAGATCCAATGGCTCCGCGACCGGTTCGAGGTGACCTCGGCGGCATTCGGTCCGTCGCCCGTCGCCGGCGTCGAGCACCTCGAGTTGGAGGAGCTGCCGCCGTACCTCGGCGGGCGACTCGCGCGACTGCGCTACGCGGCATCCTTCATCCTGGGTCGCTTCGCGGGACTGACCGAACGCAACCCGCAGGACCGCAGTGCCGCGGCGATTCTGGGGTCGCGCGAGTGGGATGTCATCGTCGCCAACGACGTGACCGCGCTTCCGCTGGCGATGCGACTCACGGCACGGTCGGGGGTGCTCGCGGATCTTCATGAGTACTCACCCCGTCAGGCCGACGAGTCCCTGATGTTCCGGCTCACCTCGTCCCGCTACTTCCGGTGGGTTCTGAGGACCATGCTGCGGCGAGTGGCGCGCGTGACGACGGTGAGTCAGGGGATCGCCGACGAGTACGCCCGCGAGTTCGGGGTCGCTCCGGTCGTCGTCGCGAACGCCGCCGCCTATCGGGAGAAGGCGCCGACGCCCGTGGGGTCGCCCATCCGGATCGTGCACAGCGCCGTGCCCAGCCCGGCGCGACACATCGAGGTGATGATCGAGGCGGTGAAGAAGACGACGGCCGACGTCAGCCTCGATCTCTACCTCGTCGACACCGGGGGCGCGTACCTCCAGAGCCTCAAGGAGCTCGCCCACGGATCGTCGAAGGTGACGATCCACGGTGCGGTGCCCAATGCGCACCTGATCGACGTGCTCAGCCAGCACGACCTCGGGGTGCATCTGCTCCCGCCGATCAACTTCAATCACCGGTGGGCGCTCCCCAACAAGTTCTTCGACTACGTGCAGGCTCGACTCGGCATCATCATCGGGCCGTCACCGGAGATGGCACGACTCGTTCGGGAGCATGGCCTCGGAGCGGTCACGAGCGACTTCACCGTGGCCTCGCTCACCGAGCTGCTCGACACCCTGACCCCGGAGCAGGTGGCGGGCTGGAAGGCCGGATCAGACCGGGCGGCCCGGGAGCTGTCGGGCGAGCATCAGCTCGAGACGTTCGAGGGCGTGATCAGGCAGATGCTGGCCACTGAAGCAGGGCGGTGACGACCCGCTCTGCCGCGTGCCCATCCCCGTACGGTTGAGCGTCGGTGGCGGGCGGAGCGGGCCGCGAAACGGCGGCGGCGATCTCGTCGACCTCGTTCGCCAGCACGTTCCAGCCCAGGTCGACCGTCTCGGTCCACTCGGTCTCGGCGCGAATCGTCGTCGCGGGAACCCGCAGGAGGAACGCCTCCTTCTGGAGCCCGCCCGAGTCGGTGATCACGCCCGCGCTCTGCATGACGGCCGCGACGAGCTCCGGATACGGCAGCGGCGGCGACGTGCGCAGCCCGCCCTGCTCGAGAACGATCCCGTACCGCTCCGCAAGCGATCGCAGTCGGGGATGCACGAACAGCACCACGGGCTTCGGCAGGTCCGCGAGCGCCGCGAGGATACCCGCGAGCCGCACCGGATCGTCGGTGTTGTCCGGGCGGTGGATGGTGGCCACGAAGAACGAGCCCGCGGGCAGGCCGAGGGGCGCGTCAGCACCCTCCCGAGCGATTCCGTCCCGAATCGAATGAAGCACGTCGGTCATCACGTCCCCCACGAGGAGCGAGCGGGACTCGAGACCCTCGTCCCGGAGGTGGTCCATCGCGCTCGTCGTGGGCGCCAGAAGCAGGTCAGACGCGTGGTCGGTGAGAACGCGATTGTGCTCCTCGGGCATCCGACGATTGAACGACCGGAGACCGGCCTCGAGGTGGGCCACCGGGAGGTGCAGCTTGACGGCCGCGATGGCGGCCGCGAGCGTGGAGTTGGTATCGCCGTACACGAGCACCCAGTCGGGTCGGTGCGCCTCGAGCACGTCCTCGAGGCCCGCCAGCATCGCGCCGGTCTGCGCGCCGTGCGCTCCCGATCCGACCTCGAGATTGACATCCGGGGCAGGAATTCCGAGATCGCGGAAGAACACGTCACTCATCAGTTCGTCGTAGTGCTGGCCGGTGTGCACGATGAGATGCTCGGCGCGCCCGACCATCGCCCGCGCGATGGGGGCGAGCTTGACGAACTGCGGACGGGCTCCGACCACGCTGAGAATCTTCACGGGGTTCCTTCGACTCCAGGGCATCGCGTCAGCACCCCGCAATTGTACGGGGATGGCCTTCGCGCGCCCGGACCTCGGCCTCGCGACATCCTCGATCGCCGTCCGCGGGCACGGGTGCCGCGGCCCACGTAGAATTGCGCGGGCGGCCAACAGCTGGCTCGTGAAGATCGTGGAGGTGGACTGTGACGGTAGTCGCTCGGGAGACGCGCGCGTATCAGCAGTGCACGGTGACCGTCATGGACACGACGGATCCCGACATCCAGTTCGATGCGGATGGTGCGTCGTCGTACGTCTCGTTCTTCAACACGCGCTACGCGGCCACTCTCGAGCGCGCCCAGCGGGGTGAGCGAGCGGACGAGCTGTCGGCCCTCGTGGAGAAGATCAAGGCGGATGGTCGGGGCAAGCCCTACGACATCGTGATCGGCATCTCCGGCGGAGTGGACAGCACCTACCTCACCCTCAGCGCGGTGCGGCTGGGCCTGCGTCCGCTGTGCGTGCACTTCGACAGCGGATGGAACTCCGAGGCCGCCGTCGACAACATCCACAATCTCGTCACGAGCCTCGGCCTCGACCTCTACACGCAGGTCGTCGACTGGCGCGAGATGAGGGACCTGCAGCTGGCATTCCTGAAGTCCGGCACCGCGAATGCCGACACTCCGACCGACCACGCGTTCGGGTACGTCGCCTACCACCAGGCCCAGAAGTACGGCATCAAGCACATCCTCTCGGGCAGCAACCTCGTGAGCGAGTCGATCCTGCCGACGGCCTGGGGCTACACCTCCGCGGACTCCAAGCACCTCAAGGCCATCCACCGCCGGTTCGGCAGCGCCAAGCTCAAGACCTATCCGGTGATGAGTTCGCTCGTGCGCACGCTCTGGTATCCGTACGTGCGGGGGATCTCCACTCATGCCCTGCTGAACTACCTGCCGTATCACTACGCGGATGCGAAGGAGCAGATCGCGGCCGAGGTCGGCTGGCGCGACTACGGAGGGAAGCACTACGAGTCGGTGTTCACGCGCTGGTTCCAGGGCTACTACCTCCCGGAGCGGTTCGGTTTCGACAAGCGACTCGCGCACTACTCCTCGCTGATCCTCGCGGGCGAGATGAGCCGCGACGAGGCCCTCGCGATGCTGAGCGCCCCGAACTACCCCGAGGAGCTGCGGGTTCAGGACCACGAGTTCATCGCCAAGAAGCTCGGCATCTCGGTCGGCGAGCTCGATGAGATCTTGGCGACGCCGGCGCGCAGCTACACCGACTATCCCAACAGTGAAGCGTCGACCAAGGCCCTGTTCGACTTCACGGCGCGGGTGGGCGGGTTGCTCAGGAAGGTCGGACTCCTTCGATGAGCATTTCGCTCATCGACTACGGGCTGGGCAACCTGGGCTCGGTGGTGAACATGGCGAAGCGGGCGGGCGCCAAGGTCACCCTGATCTCCACCCCGGACGAAGTGCTCGCGAGCGAGCGCGTGCTCCTGCCCGGCATCGGCGCGTTCGATGAGGGGATGGCGCGGCTGCACGATCGCGGGCTCGTGGAGCCGCTCCGCGATTTCGCCGCATCGGGCCGACCCCTGTTCGGCATCTGCCTCGGGATGCAGCTGCTGCTCGACGGCAGCGAAGAAGGCCAGACTCCGGGGCTCGGACTCGTGCGCGGCCGCAGCGTGCGCTTCAGCGAGACCGCGGGGGTGCGCGTGCCGCACATGGGCTGGAACATCGTCGAACCGACGCGCGTCGATCCCCTCGTCGACGGCCTCCCCGAGGACAGCCGCTTCTACTTCGTGCACAGCTATCGCGTGGTTCCCGATCGCCCGGAGGACGAGCTCGGCACGACGAACTACGGCGGGCCGTTCGCGTCGATGATCCGGGCCGGCAACGTGGTCGGGGCCCAGTTCCACCCCGAGAAGAGCCACGCGTTCGGGATGACCATCCTCAAGAATTTCGCGGCATCATGAGCGGGTTCCCCCGGGTGATTCCGGTGCTCCTCGTCAGCGACGGCTATCTGGTGAAGCCGGTGCGATTCAAGGGCGAGCCCTACATCGGTGACCCGATCAACGCCGTGCGCATCTTCAACGAGAAGCAGGTGGATGAGCTGTTCATCTGCGATATCGACGCGACCGTCAAGAACACGGGCGTGAACTACACCCTCATCGAGGAGATCGCGAGCGAGGCCTTCATGCCGGTGGGCTACGGCGGCGGAGTGACCTCGGCCGCCGACGCGAGGCGCATCACGGGGATCGGGATCGAGAAGGTGGTGCTGGGGACGGCCGCCTTCACGAACCCGGACGCGATCACGGAGATCGCCGACGCACTCGGATCGTCGAGCACGGTGGTCAGCGTCGATGCGCGGCGGCGGCTCACCGGCGGCTGGGATACCGCCGTCGAGCGGGGACGGCGCAAGACGGGGATGAGCCCGACGGAGGCGGCCCGACGCGCCCAGGACCTCGGCGCCGGCGAGGTGCTCCTCTCCTCCATCGACCGCGAGAGTTCGTTCTCGGGGTTCGACCTGCCCCTGATCGAGGCGGTCACCCAGGCGGTCACGGTGCCCGTGGTCGCCCTCGGTGGCGCGAGCGGGTACGACGACTTCAGGCCCGCGCTCCGGGCGGGGGCGTCGGCCGTCGCGGCCGGCAGCATGTTCGTGCTCAACGGCAAGCATCGCGCGGTGCTCATCAGCTATCCGACGCCCAGCCAGGTGCGGGCCCTCTCCGAGCCGTGACGACCAGCCCTCGGTTGGCCGGGTAGACTCTCGAGGTTCGCCGAATGGAGGCTCCAGTGAAGTCCGTACTCAGGCTGTACCGCGATGTCGTGTCGGTCTTTCCGCTCGGCGGGGCGCGGTTCCTGAACCTCTACTCGTGGTTGCTCGCCTCCCTCGCCATCTTCGATGCCGGCGCGCTGGGTCTTCTCGCCGCCGTCATCGGGCCCGTCACCTCGGGCACCCCGGTCACCCTCCCGCTGGTCGGCACCCTCGACTCGATGGGGGTGGTGTGGGTCATCCTCGTGATCTGCGTGCTCATGGTCGCCAAGGGAGCGCTGGCCGTTCTGGTCACGTGGTGGGCGACTCGCCGGATCCCGCGCTACGAGGTCGCGATCGGCGATCGACTGTTCCGCGCCTACATCACGGCACCGTGGCGGGACCGCCTGAAGAAGAACTCGGCCGACATCATGCGGTTCTCGGACACCGGAGTCGACGCGACCGTCAACAGCTTCGTGCTCCCCGGAGCGACCCTGCTCGGCGAGCTCGTGAGCCTCGTGGTGATCATCGGAACCCTCGCCATCGTGCAGCCGATCCTGGCGATCACGACCCTTGTCTACCTGCTCCTCCTCGGCTCCGTGCTGTTCTTCGGCATCGCCCGGCCGGTGCGCACCGCGGGTGAGGTGCACGTTCACAACACGATCGGCGCCTCGCGGCTCGTGCTGGAGATCGTCGGAGCGATGAAGGAGGTCTCGCTGCGAAACAAGGAAGGCGAGGTCGCCGATGTCGTGGCGCAGACCCGCACCCTGAGCGCGAAGGCGCGCGGCAACATGTACTTCTTCGGGCAGCTTCCGCGCTACGCCCTCGAGTCCGGCCTCATCGTCGGGTTCGTCGTCATCGGAGGCGTCGGGTTCCTGCTCGGCGGCATCGAACAGGCGATCGCGGCCGTGGCCCTCTTCGCCCTTGCGGGATTCCGGATGGCGCCCTCGGTCATCCGGGTGCAGTCGGTGCTCGCGCTCATGGTCTCCATCTCCGAGTATCCCCGTCGCGTGCTCGCCGAACTGGCCGACACGGAGCGCTCCACGGCCGAGGTCGCCGCTCGTCCCTCGGACCCGGTTCCCGAGCACCCGCGCAACATCGTGATGGACGACGTGGTGTTCCGGTACAGCGCCGACGCCGCCCCCGCGCTCAAGGAGGTGTCCTTGAGCATCCCGTTCGGGTCCACCGTGGCGTTCGTCGGGGCATCCGGATCGGGCAAGTCGACGATGGTCGACCTCCTGATCAGCCTGCTCGAGCCGACCGAGGGAACGATCTCCGTCGACGGGGTCTCGTTGACCGAGGTGCGCAGCGACTGGCGATCGCGGGTCGGCTACGTTCCGCAGGAAGTCGCCCTGTTCGACGCGACCATCGCGCAGAACGTCGCGCTCACGTGGGGTGACGGCTACGATCCCGACCGCGTTCGCGCGGCCCTGGAGCAGGCCCAGCTCTGGGAGCTCGTCTCGGCGCGCACGGATGGCATCCAGGCACGGGTCGGCGAGCGCGGCCTCTCGCTCTCGGGCGGCCAGCGCCAGCGGCTCGGGATCGCCCGGGCGCTGTACAGCGACCCGCTGGTTCTCGTGCTGGATGAGGCCACCAGCGCCCTGGACACGACGACGGAGGCGCTCGTGATGGCGGGCCTCGACGCCATCGGCGGCGGGGTGACGAAGATCATCGTCGCCCACCGGCTTGCCACGATCCGCCACGCCGACCGCATCTTCTTCATGCAGGAGGGCGAGGTCGTCGGCAGCGGAACCTTCGATGAGCTGATCTCCGCGTTCCCGGACTTCGCGCGTCAGGCGGCGCTGGCTGGACTCCGATGAGTCTTCGTTCCCGGCTGGTCGCCGCCTACCAGAGGGCGGCACTGGTCATCAGCTACCACGTGCATCGCGCGCGGCGCACGTCGCTGCGCCGAACGCCCATCTCGTGGGTGGTCGGCCCCGACGAGTGCGCGTCGATGGTGCTCCAGATCGCCGCGGCGATCCCGGGCTCCTACTCGGTGAGCTTCACCGAGGAGGTCGCGTACCAGGCCCAGTACGATCATCCGTTGCGCACCGGCTCCCGCTCGCGCTTCCGGCTGGCCGAGCGCATCCTCACGGGGCCGATCCTGCTCGGTCGCCTGATGAATCAGGCGTCCGGCTTCATCTACGTCGGGTCGACCGGCTACCTCCTCGCCGATGATGATCACCGCGAGTTCGAGTTCGCGTACCTCGCCAAGAAGGGCGTGCCGATCGTCTGCTACTGGTGCGGTTCCGACATCCGGTCGACGGTGAGGATGCACGAGCTGGAGAGATCCACGGGGATGCCCAACATCTCCACGTACATCGGCGAGCGGAACGCCCTCCTCGAATCGAGTCACTGGGACGAGCTCAAGCGGAGCATCGCCGAGGTCTCCAGCCGCTACGCCTCGGCGATGTTCAGCAACACGGTGGACCACCTGAGCTATCTGACGATGGGCACCGAGCCGTTCCTCTACTTCCTCGCCGACGAGCCGCTGGCCCATCCCGACAAGTTCACGGATCTCTCGCCGGTGCGGGTCGTGCACGCCACGACGGCGCCGGTCATCAAGGGCACCCCGCTCGTGCGCGCCGCCGTGGCCCAGCTCAAGGACGAAGGGTACGAGTTCGAGTACCGCGAGCTGATCGGCGTGACGAACGCCGAAGTCAAGGACGCCCTCGGGCGCGCCCACATCGTGCTCAATCAGTTCTACGGCTTCTCTCCCACCGTCTTCGGAGCGGAGGCTCTCGCGGCCGGGTGCGCGGTCATGATGAGCTGCGACGAGCACGTCGAGTCCGACCTCCCTGAAGGCAGCAACGAGTGCTGGGTCGTGACCAAGCATCATCAGGTCTACACCAACCTCAAGCGGCTTCTGGACGATCCGAGCCAGCTCGAGGGCATCGCCCTCAAGGGTCGGGCCTGGGCTGAGAAGTACGCGATGCGTGCGGGAGCCGGGACGATCATGATGGGCACGTTGGATGCGGTCCTCGAAGGGACCTACACGGCACCGGAGGTGCAACGGTGACGGATCGGATTCTGATCGTGGGTCGGGGCACGGCGGGGATCTCGCTGGCCGACGACATCCGTTCGCGCGGCGGCGAGGTGGTCGGGTTCCTCGACGACCGGTCGACTCACGACGAGGTGCTCGGGACGTTGGGCGACGTCAACGACGTGGTCTCTGCCCATGCCATCGATCTCGTCTACTTCGCCATTCCGACGGCGAACTCCGCCAAGGTGCGGGAGTTCATCAACTCGATCGACTCGACCGCCGTCGACATCGCGATCGTGCCCCGCACGTACGACATCCTGTCCAAGGAGACCGTCAACATCAACGACCTCACCGATGTCGACGTGCTCGACCTCGTCGGGCGGGAGCCGGTCAAGCACAACGTCGTCGTGGCGCAGCAGTTTCTCGCGGGCAAGCGCGTGCTCATCACCGGCAGCGCGGGATCCATCGGCTCACGACTGACCAAGCACATCGTGGCGGCCGGCGCCGCCGAGGTGCTCTGCGTGGACTGGTGGGAGAACGGGATGTTCTACCTGGGACAGTCCCTCGCCGACCGCGAGAACGTGACGTTGCGCATCGCCGACATCAAGAACCACGCCCACATGAAGGCGATCTTCTCGGAGTTCGCCCCGGACATCGTGTTCCACGCCGCGGCCTACAAGCACGTGCCTCTGATGCAGAGCAACGCGCTCGAAGCGATCAACAACAACGTGTGGGGAAGCCTCAACGTGATGCGGCTCGCCATGGAACAGGGCGTCAGCAACTTCGTCTACGTGTCCACGGACAAGGCCGTCAATCCCGTGAACGTGATGGGGTCGACGAAGCGAATCGGCGAGATGCTCATGGAATCGCTGGCCGACCCCGCGAGCCCGACGCGGTTCACGGCCGTGCGTTTCGGCAACGTCATCGAGAGCAATGGCAGCGTCATGCAGATCTTCCGGTCGCAGATCGCCAAGCGCGAACCCCTGACGGTCACGCACGCCGAGGTCACCCGCTTCTTCATGACGATCGACGAGGCCAGCCAGCTCATCATCCAGTCGGCGGCCCTCGGCAAGGACAGCGAGATCTTCGTTCTCGACATGGGCGAGCCGGTGCGCATCCTCGATCTGGCGAAGAGCCTGATCCGCGCGGTGGATCCGACCCTCGAGATCCAGATCACCGGCCTTCGCCCGGGCGAGAAGATGTTCGAGGAGCTCAGCTACGAGCCCGACCGAGTCGACCGCACAAGCAACCAGAAGATCTTCGTGGTGCGCGGCGAGAAGCAGTTCGATCGCGCCGCATTCGTCGCGGCGATCGAGGCACTCCTCGAGCGCACCCTGGCGTACACCATCTCGCACGACGACGCGGTGGACACCCTGCGCGGCATGGGCTTCGAGATCAAGTGACCGCCGGGCCGGTGCTCGTCACGGGGTCGACCGGACGGCTCGGCCGAGCGATCATGCGCGTCGGCGCGGACGCGGAGCGGATGATCGGTACGGCGAGCGGGCACGGTTCGGGTGCGGGTCGCATCCTCGACGTCACGGATCACGCCGCGACGCGCGCCCTGCTCGAGGAGCTTCGACCGCGGGCGATCATCCATCTCGCGTCGGTGGTGGGTCAGGCCTGCGACTCCGATCCGGCTGCCGCCGAGCGGGTCAACGTCGAGGGGACGGCGGCGCTCGTCGAGGCGGCCGACGCGGTCGGTGTCGAGCGGTTCGTGCTGGCATCCACCGCCGCGGTCTACGGCACGGCGGGTCGACGACCGGTCACCGAGGCCGACGACCCTGCCCCCGCGGGGGTCTACGGCGCGACCAAGCGCCGGGCGGAGGAGGCCGTCGAGCGCGGGCGCGGATCGATGGCGGCCGACGCGCTGCGGATCTTCAACGTCTATGGGCCGGAGCTGCCCGACTCGCTCATCACCCGTCTCCAGAATGCGACCGAGGAGGCGCCCGTGCGACTCAACGGAGTGGACGGCTTCGTGCGCGACTACGTCCACGTCGATGATGTGGCTCGGGCCCTGCTGGCGGCGGCGGGGTCGGCGCACTCGGGGTTCCGGGTGCTCAACGTCGGCAGCGGCATCCCGCGCAGCAATCGGGACCTGCTCGAGGCCCTGACCGTGCCGGCGAGTGCCGTGGTCATTGGTCCGGAGGTCGACAGCTACAGCTGCGCCGACATCACGGAGATCCAGCGCGAGCTGTCCTGGCGTCCGACGGAGCCGTGGCCGCCCCGTGACGAAACGCCCTGACGGTCGTCAGCGGCACCGCGCGAATCGCTCCACTCCGGTCGCGACGCTCGCCGGGCCACCGAGGATGGTCATTCGGGTGGCCCCGAACGACACGATGTCCTGGATGACGTAGGACGGGATGCACGAGGTGGGGATCACGTAGAGGGGCGCGCTCTGCGCCCCCGCGACTGCCGCGCCGCTGAGGGCATCGGGGAAGTTCATCCCCGAGGCCACATAGACCCGAGTGCTCGTGGAGAACGCATCGCGGTTGATGTTGCCGGAGACGAAGAAGCGATCGTCCCCCGTGAGCCGACGCACGAGAGTCACCTGCGGGATGGCGGCCAGTTGCGCCTCCACCACCGGGATGACGCTCGCAGGCCCTCCGGCGATCCGGATCTCCGTCACGCCGAGGCTCTCGATGAGTGTCGCGGTGGCGGGGTCGAGGGTGCTGGTCCGACCGGGAATCAGGATGACCGGCGCCCCGATCGAGCCCGCCGCGGCGCTCGCCGAGAGCGCGTCGGGGAAGGTCTCCCCGGTCGCGACGTAGGCGATCGTCGCGCCGGCGGCGAAGGCGTGCGCGGCAACGTTGCGGGATGCCTCGTAACGGTCGATTCCCGAGTCGCGGCTGATCGTCGTCGTCAGGAGAGAGAGTTCGGAAAAGACCGCGGGCGACACGGATGCCGGACCCCCGACGACCACGATCTCCGCCGGTGCGAGGCGCACGATCTCGGCGCGCACGGAGGCGGGCAGGGAGTCCGAGGGCACCAGGAGCAAGGGCGCCCCGGCCTGTGCGGCGGCCGGTGCCGCGCTCAGGGCATCCGGGTAGTTCGCTCCGGTCGCGATGTAGACCGTCGCCACCGGGTTCGGGAAGTTCTGCTGGCTGATGGCGACCGAGACGTCGTAGCGATCGCTGCCGCCGATCCGGTCGGTCGTGACGCCGGGCGGGAAGGTGACGAGAGGATCGCCGAACCAGTCGTTGTAGAACGTCCAGAAGTTGCGGTTGCCGTAGGACGAGCACGAGTCGCCGACGCCGCGCAGGTTGCTCAGGGCGGCGGCATTGGGGGTGTACGGCGTGTAGTTGTAAAGCGCGGCGGTCGCGTTGTTGACGATGGTGACCGTGAGCGACCCGCACGCGCTGTTCGGGTGGTAGCCGATCGCGAGCGTGCCCGGCTGGTGCCGTCCCCACGGCGTCGGCGTGCTGTACCGCTTGAACTGCCAGGCCGCCATGTAGAGCTGGTTGTACAGCCCGTAGTAGTTGGCGTCGCATCCGCCGTTCGCGCTGTCGGGGCATCCGTAGCCCATCGCTCGTGACAGGCGGGAGTCGCTCGGGGCGGTCGCCGTCACGAGCGACTGCTCCTTCTGCAACGTGACGAGGAGCACCTTCGCGCTGATGCCGCAGGCGCGCTGCACCTTGAAGATGATGGTCGACGTGCGCTCGCTCGGGGCGCCACTGTAGGCGGTGCAGATGTTGCGGTCGGCGGCCCGGCTGAAGGTATCGGTGCGCTTGACGTTGAGGCAGTTCGAGTTGCCGCACGTGCCGATCTTGTCGTCGAGGAAGGCCTGGATCTCCTCCTCGGACATCGCGTTGCTGTCGTAGAACGCGTCGTCGCTGATGATGTTGCCCGGCTGGAAGTCGCTGCCGGAGAACGCCTGCGCAGCGTCGGGAGGACTCGACGAGACGATGAAGCTCGAGACGACCAGGGCCGCGGCCATGAGCAGGCCGAGTGGTGCGCGCGCAGCGCCGTTGCGTTGTACCCTCATGGCGTCAATCCGTCCCCCGGCGCTCGTGGATAGCGATTCTACCGGGCGGGTCGAGCCGCGGCAAGGAAGTCACGCCGGGCCATGATCGTGCCGCTCTACAGTCGCCGGTCGAGCCCGTCCGCGACGAGCTTCTCCGCGATCTCCACGACGCGCGTGCCCTCGGCGAACGTCACGATGCCGCGAGGTTCGCCCGCGAGGACGGAATCGCGGAACGCCTCGTGCTCGGTGAGCATCGGTTCCTTGCGGTCGAGGGCGAAGCGGGTCACGTCGCCCTCCGACACGCCACGGAACTCTCCCGGGTCCCAGTCCACCTGGATGCGCCCGTTCTCGTAGTACGTGAGGTCCGCGCTGAGGGTGTCGGCGACGAGCACCCCGTTCTCGCCCGTGATGACGGTCACTCTCTCCTTGGAGGGGGTGAGCCAGTTCACGACGTGTGACGTGATCGTTCCGCCCGACAGGGTTCCGATCGCCACGACCATGTCCTCGTGCGGCCGACCGCTGCGGTGCGCCGTGCGCGCGTTCACCGTGATGAACTCCTGCTGGGCGACCCACGCGGTGAGGTCGATGTCGTGCGACGCGAGATCCTTGATGACGCCGACGTCGGCGATGCGCCCGGGGAAGGGCCCCTGGCGACGGGTGGCGATCTGGTAGACCTCCCCGATCATGCCCGCCTCGATGCGCTTGCGCGCCGCCTGCAGGGCCGGGTTGTAGCGCTCGATGTGACCGACACCCCCGATGAGCCCGCGCGACGCGAACAGATCCCGCAGGGCGACGGCTTCCTCGAGGGTCGAGGCGACCGGCTTCTCGATGAGCGCATGGACCCCGGCTTCGGCCAGGCGGCGGCCCATGTCGAAGTGGTAGATCGTGGGCGCGGCAACGACGGCGTAGTCGAGGCCGAGTTCCAGGAACTGATCGAGGTCCCGGATGACCGGCCGCTCGAACACCTGGTCGGGCACGGTCGGCGACGGGTCGAACACGCCGACGAACTCGACGCCCTCGAGAGTGGAGAGCACGCGCGCATGATTGCTGCCCATGACCCCCAGACCGAGGAGTCCGGCGCGCAGCACCACTAGGAACCGGCCTTCGCGACCTCGTTGACCGCTTCGACGATCGTCTCCAGCTCGGCATCCGTGAGCGACGGGAAGATCGGCAGCGACAGCACCTGGCTCGCCGCGATCTCGGTCACGGGCAGGTCGAGGTCGAGCTGGAACGAGGGCAGCCGGTGGATCGGGGTCGGGTAGTACACCCCGCTGCCGACTCCGCGCTCGGCGAGCGCTGCGGCGAAGGCATCCCGATCGTGGTCGACGACGCGGATCGTGTACTGGTGGAAGACGTGCACGGCCCCGGGCGCCGTGGGCGGCGTCACGACACCCTTCAGGTTCGCGTTGAGGAACGCTGCATTCGCCTGACGCTTGGCCGTCCAGCCCGCGAGCTTGGTCAGCTGCACCCGGCCGATCGCCGCGTGGATGTCGGTCATGCGGGTGTTGAAGCCCACGACCTCGTTCTCGTAGCGGCGCTCCATGCCCTGGTTGCGCAGCACGCGCGACATTCGCGCGACCTCCTCGGACGGCGTGGTGATCATTCCGCCCTCGCCCGAAGTCATGTTCTTGGTCGGGTAGAACGAGAAGCTCGCGGCGATTCCCCACGCGCCCACCGGGATGCCGTCGACCGACGCGGCATGGGCCTGTGCGGCATCCTCGAACAGCAGCAGGCCGTGCTTCTCGGCGATCGCCTTGATCGCCACGAGGTCGGCCGGATGCCCGTAGAGGTGCACCGGCATGATCGCCTTCGTGCGCGGGGTGATCGCGGCCTCGATGGCGGCCGGCGCGGCGTTGAAGTGGTCGAGCTCGATGTCGACGAATACGGGCGTCGCCCCGGTCAGGGCCACGGAGTTCGCGGTCGCCGCGAAGCTGAACGAGGGCACGATGACCTCATCGCCCGGGCCCACCCCCGCGGCGAGGAACGCCATGTGGAGGGCGGACGTGCCCGAGTTGACGGCGATCGAGTGCATGCCGTTGACGATCGCCGAGAACTCCGTCTCGAACGCCGCGACCTCGGGGCCCATGGCGAGCATCCCCGATCGCATGACGCGATCGACGGCCGCGCGCTCCTCGTCACCGATCTCCGGGCGGGCTGCTGGAATCATCTACTGCACCTCAATCAATTCATCATCGCCGACCTGCTGGTAGCGCGCTGCTGTTACCGGGCAGACCCAGATGCCCGCGGATTCCTCCGTGAGCGGGTGGCCCGCCGTGCCGACCCAGCCCACGCGGCGCGCGGGGCTGCCCACGACGAGCGCGAAGTCGGGAACGTCCTTGATGACCACCGAGCCGGCGCCGACGAGGGCCCAGCGGCCGATGGTCACCGGGGCGACGCACGTGCTGCTGGCCCCGATCGACGCGCCTTCGAGGATATCAACCCCGACGGGGTGCCAATCGTCGGCCGACTTGGGGGTGCCATCGGCGTTGATGGCTCGCGGGAAGTGGTCGTTGGTGAGAACGACCGCCGGGCCGATGAAGACCCCTCGGCCGAGCTTCGCGGGCTCGTAGACGAGGGCGTAGTTCTGGATCTTGCAGTTGTCGCCGACCTCGACCGCCGTGCCGACGTAGGCCCCTCGGCCCACGATGACGTTCTCGCCGATCGTCGCGTTCTCACGGATCTGCGCGTAGTGCCAGATCTTCGCACCGGCCGCGATGGTGGCGTTCGACGCGACATCCGCCGTCTCGTGCACGTATCCGGTCGAAGCGGTCATTGAATTCTCCGAAACGGGAAGCGGCGTGCGGACTCATGAGATTCTAGCCGGTTGGTACCTTGGTCAGATGCGCAGCACAGAGCCGACCGGATGTGCGTGGCTATGACGGCGGCGACGCGCGGCTCGTTCGCCAGGCGCATCATCGGCTTCGCCGGTCTGCCTTTCCTCTCGCTCATCACGCCGTTCCTGTTCCTTCCGATCCTGGCTCGCGTGGCCGGGGCGGATGCCTGGCTCGCCTTCGCCGTCGGCCAGTCGGCGGGCGGGTTCTTCGCTCTGATCGTCGCCCTCGGCTACAACACGGTCGGCCCGCCGATGGTCGCCGTGTCGGCGCAGGATGCTCGGCCGGCGCTGCTCGCCCGCAGCCTCCGCGCCCGCGTGCTGGTGTGGATCCCGAGCGCGCTCGCCGCCGCGACGGTCGCCGTGCTCATCGCTCCGGCATCCCACCGGCTCGAGGCCGGACTCATGGCCGTGGCGATGACGATGACCGGGCTCTCGTCGGCGTGGTACATGATCGGGCTGGGTCGGGCATCCTCGATCGCGATCTACGAGATCGCGCCCAGAATCGTGGCGACCGTGGCGGCTGCGATCATCGTCGTCACCGGGGGCCCCGTGCTCTCGTACCCGATCCTGCTCATCGTCGCGCTCATCGTGAGCGTCGCCGGGTATGCGGCGCGCACCCTCCGTGCGCCCGACTGGGCCGCGGCCCGGTGGCGTGACCTCGGATCCGTCTTCCGCACGAATCGCACGGCGGTGGCCACCGAGATGGCCGGCGGCGCGTACAACTCCCTCGCCGTCTCCTTCGTGGGCGCGTCCGCGGCAACCGCCCAGGCGGCGGCCTACGTGTCGGGCGACAAGCTCTACCGCATCGGGCAGTACTCGGTGTCGGCGCTCGGCAACGCGCTTCAGGGATGGGTGGTCGAGGAGGGCACCGCCGCGTTCGGGCGGCGCGTGCGAACCTCGTTCCTCCTCCATCTCGGCCTGGGACTGATGGGTTTCGCCGCGTTCGCGCTGCTCGGTCCATGGCTCTCGGCGGTGCTCTTCGGCCCGACCGTGGCGATCGACGAGCTGACGGCCCTGGGCCTGGGCGCCGCCACCCTCGGAATCGCCCTGGGCACGAGCCTCGGACGGATCACGCTGATCGGGATGGGCGGCAATCGCGCCTTCCTCGCGAGCGTCCTGCTCGCGGCCGCCGTGGGAGTTCCTTCGATCATCCTGCTGTCGTCGAGCTTCGGTGCGGCGGGCGGGGCCTGGGGCCTCGCGATCGGGGAGCTGGTCTCGGTGACGGCGCAGGCCATCTCGGTTCTGATCCTTCGCCGCCGCGCGGGGGGATTCGTCGTCGCGGTGCGGCCCGGTGCATCCAGTACCGTTGAGTTGCTCGATTGACTTGGGCCTTGACCAGCACGGAACGGAACCACACAGATGGCGCGAGCACTCATCACCGGGATCACCGGTCAAGACGGCCTGTATCTCGCTGAGTTGCTGCTCGCCAAGGGCTACGAGGTCTTCGGGCTGATGCGCGGGCAGAACAACCCCAAGAAGGCCCTGCTCGACGAGCTCATCCCCGACGTCACCATCCTCACCGGTGACCTCACCGACCTGTCCAGCCTGATGCGGGCCATGAACACCGCCCGGCCCGACGAGTTCTACAACCTCGGGGCGATCTCGTTCGTCGCCTACTCGTGGGAGAACGCGCACCTCACGAGCGAGGTAACGGGGATGGGCGTGCTCAACGCCCTCGAAGCCGTGCGCCTCTACGAGGCGACGAGCGGCACGCAGGTGCGCTTCTACCAGGCCTCGAGCTCGGAGATGTTCGGCAAGGTGCAGGCCGTGCCCCAGAACGAGGACACCCTGCTCTGGCCGCGCTCGCCCTACGGCGTCGCCAAGGTCTACGGCCACTACATGACGATCAACTACCGCGAGTCCTACGGCATGCATGCGTCATCCGGCGTGCTGTTCAATCACGAGTCCCCGCGCCGGGGGCCGGAGTTCGTCACCCGCAAGGTCAGTCAGGCGGTCGCGCGCATCCATCTCGGTCTTCAGGACTCGCTCACGCTCGGAAACCTCGATGCCCGCCGTGACTGGGGCTTCGCCGGCGACTACGTCGAGGCCATGTGGCTCATGCTGCAGCAGGATGTCGCCGACGACTACGTGATCTCCACCGGTGAGACCCACACGATCTCGGCGCTCCTCGACGCGGCGTTCGGCGCGGTCGGCATCAGCGACTGGTCGGGCCTCGTCACGCAGGACCCGCGCTTCATGCGACCCGCGGAGGTCGATCTGCTGATCGGCGACTCCACGAAGGCGCGCGAGAAGCTCGGCTGGGCCCCCAAGGTCGGCTTCACCGAACTCGTGACCATGATGGTCGAGTCCGATGTGGCCGAGCAGAAGAGGCTCTCCGGCCTCGCATGAGCCGCGTGCTCATCACGGGCGTCACCGGTCAGGACGGCTCGTACCTGGCCGAGCAGCTCCTCGCCCGCGGTCACGAGGTGCATGGCACCGCTCAGAACCCGGGTGAGGGCGTGACCCCCGGCGTCGAGGTGCACGTGCAGGATCTCTCCGAGCCGGGCGTCGGCTCGATCGTGCGCGACCTGCGCCCCGACATCGTCTACAACCTCGCGGCGATCAGCTCGGTGTACGGATCGTGGCAGCAGCCCGAGTTGACGGCCCGCATCAACGGCCTCGCGGTCGCCGAGCAGCTCGCGGCGGTGCGGGAGCTGCACTCCTCGGGCGCTGAGGTGCGCTTCGTGCAGGCCTCGAGCGCGGAGATCTTCGGGGTGCCGGCCGACGTTCCCCAGACCGAGCTGACCGCGATCCGGCCGACCTCCCCGTACGGCGCCGCGAAGGCCTACGCCCACGCCCTCGTCGGGGTTCATCGCGGTGCCGGGGTGTGGGCATCCACCGGGATCCTCTACAACCACGAGTCGCCCCGACGCCCGGAGACCTTCGTCACTCGCAAGATCACCGCGGCCGCCGCCCGCATCTCCCGGGGCCGACAGGACCGGCTCGAGCTCGGCAACCTCGCGGCGCGGCGCGACTGGGGCTGGGCACCCGACTACGTCGACGCCCTCGTGCGCATCGGGCAGGTCGACCGACCGGACGACTTCGTGATCGCGACGGGCGTGGCCCACTCCGTCGAGGAGTTCGTGGCCGCCGCGTTCGCCCGGGTCGGAATCGAGGACTGGCGTGCCCACGTGAGCGTCAACGACGAGCTGCTGCGCAGTGGGGATGCCCCGCAGCAGCTCGGGGACGCGACGCACGCGCGCGAGGTGCTCGGCTGGGCCCCGACGGTGCCGTTCGAGGGCATCGTGCACGCGATGGTCGATCACGACCTCGAACTCCTCGCGGCGCGCGAGTCCTAGGCGCGCAGGGCGGTGCGCCAGCTCAGCTCGCGCGCGGCCTTGACGCAGCACACGACGAACACCATCCAGCCGTAGTCGGCGAGGATCGCGCTCTCGGCCAGCGAGGTCACGAGCAGCGCCACGAGCACGAGCGCCGGCCAGGCGAAGATGAAGCTGCGCTTGCGACCGGCGAGCAGCCAGGATCGCACGAAGGCGAGTCCGAGGAGTCCGACGAACAGCACGAATCCGATGAGCCCGAGCTGGAACCACACGTCGAGGTAGGCGTTGAGCGCACTGCCCGGCACGCGGCCCCCGGCCGTGGCGAAGAGCGGGAACGGCTGCACGTCTGGACGCCAGGGACCGAGCCAGCCCCACCCCTCGAGCGGATGGAGCCCGACGAGAGCCCAGACCTGGCGCCAGATGTCCAGTCGATAGTCGAGGGCGCCACCGGCATTGAAGATCGCGACCACGGCTCCCCGGGCCAGCCACGTCACGCCGACGCCGACGGCGACCACGATCAGCAGCGCGAGCTGCCAGAACGTGCGGCGCTCGGCGGGCACCCGACGCAGGCCGTAGAGCGCGGCGACGGCGACCGCCACCACGACCGTGACCCCGGCGATCACCGGGGACCGCGACAGCAGGATGCACGAGGCCGCAAGAACGAGCGAGCCGATGCCGAGGCCGCGCGAGATCGACTTCGTGCGGTACTCCGTCGCGAAGGTGATCGCCGCGAGGACGGCGACGAGCCCGAGCTGGTTGCGCGTGCCGAGCAGGCCCTGGATCGGCCCCAGCTGATCGAGGTCACCGAGGATGCCGAGGAATCGGATCGGCGAGTCGATGAGCACCCCTGCGACGATCTCCAGCGCGAGGGATGCCGCGAGCACGACCCGCAGCACGTCGCCGAAGGCGCGAACGATCTGGATCGTGTCGCGCGTGAGCGCGACGTAGAGCCCGAGCACGGTGAACGCGAGGAGGAGTGCGAGCCCCCCGACGGTGGCCCATTGGTACTGGCTCCACACGAGCGACAGCGCGGTCCAGCCGAGGAAGATCAGCAGGGAGAGCGGGAGCAGTCCCTGCCACTTGATCATGTCCCGTTGCGCGAACAACGACACCGCGGCGAGGAGCATCAGGGATGCCAGGATCGCGATCAGGCCCGCCCAGCCGATCGTGCGGGTCAGGGCCGTGCTGAGCACCGCGGTCCCGATGCTCGCGAGGGTGACGGCCGACACGAGACGAGGTGACGCGAAGAACTCGGAAACGGGACCGAGGCTCCTCTCCTCGGGGGGCGCGCTCATCAGAGGCGCTCGTCGGGCGCCGACTCCCCGCGCTTGGACTGCACCGCGAAGATCACGAGGAACGCCCAGCCGTACTCCACGAGCAACCGGCTCTCCGCGACGCTCTGCACGACGAGTGCCGCGAGCACGAGGATCGGCAGGAGTGTGGTGGCGCGGTAGGCATCCCCGTGCTCGGGCACATGCTGGGGACGATCGACCGCGAGAGACCACGATCGCGCGACCGTGCTGATCACCAGCGCGGCGAAGACGACGAGGCCGATGACCCCCAGCTGGAACCAGACGTCGATCCACGCGTTGTGCGCCTGCAGCTGGCGCACTCCGTTGCGGAACGCGAGCTCGTCGAAGGGCGCGGCCCAGGGCACCCAGTAGCTCACCCACCCCCAGCCCGCGACCGGGCGCTGCTGCCCGAGGGCGATGACGGCATCCCAGATCCCGAGCCGCCCGGTGAGGTCTGAGCTCTTGCCGAGGAGTGCGAGCAGTTGGTCGCGCAGCAGGAATGCCGCCACCGCGCCGAGCCCCGTGAGCGCGATGATGCTGCTCCCGGTGACGAGGCGGGCGCGGGGGGTCGCGGCGCGGCGCAGGGCGAGAATCGCGAGGGCGACGACGATGACGCCGACGAGCGCGACGGTCACCGTGGCCGAGCGGGTGAGGAAGATCGTCACCGCGGAGAGCACGAGTCCGGCGATCGCCCAGCGGCGCCGGAGCGACCGGTCGGCGAGCATGATCGCGAACACGATGACGCCGAGCAGGGCGAGGAATCCGAGGTTGTTGGCGTTGCCGACGACGCCCTGGATGCGCCCCTCGTTGAACACCTGGAAGAGCTCGTTGCGCGACCAGTAGAGCATCTTCGGGATCGTCTCGTACTGCGAGTAGTCCACCCCCGGCTGCGAGAACAGCGGCAGGATCGGTCCCCGGATGACGGTCGCCACGAACAGCTCGAACACGAGCGAGGCGGCGAGAACGGCCCCGATGACCACGGCCAGCCCTCGTGCCAGCCGCGCCAGCGAGGTCGTCACGGCGATCGCGACCGCGGCAAGCGCGATCATCCAGGTCGTCAGGAGGCCGAGAGCGGTCGCGGCCGGGTACGCCGACCACGCGAGGGATGCCGTGGCGAGCACCAGAAACACCAGCAGCGGGTACGGCAGCGTGGTCACCCGCCACCGTCGGCGATCGGCGATGAGAAGGAGCGCAGCGACGACGCCCACGGCCGTGGCGAGCACGCCGAAGGCCACCCAGCCGATCGTGAATCGAATCGCATCGCCCGCGAGCAGCACCGCGAGAGTCAGCACGAGCCACGCCGATCGAAGGCGCTGGCTCTCGAGGACGGGCATGTCGCAAGGGTAGACGATGCGCGTGGTGCGGGGCTCTTGTCGGGCCTTGGTACCGTAAGGGCGAGAGAAGGGCCTCGCCGTGTTCATCAGGATCACCAACACGCCGCGCGACTACGCGTGGGGTTCGACGACGGCGATCGCCGACCTGCTCGGCCGCGAGCCCTCCGGCCGCCCCGAGGCGGAACTGTGGTTGGGGAGTCATCCTGGCTCGCCGAGCATCATCCTCGACCCGGATCAGGCCGCCGGAGCGCTCACCCTCGCCGATCGGCCGGGGCTGCCCTTCCTGCTCAAGGTTCTCGCCGCGCAGACCCCGCTCTCGCTCCAGGCGCATCCGACCCCCGCTCAGGCGGTCGAGGGATTCGCGCGCGAGAACGCCGCCGGCATCCCCCTCGATGCCCCGCATCGCAACTACCGCGACGCCTCGGCCAAGCCCGAGCTCATCGTCGCCCTCACGGACGGATTCGAGGCCCTGTGCGGCTTCCGCGACGTGGCGGCCGCGCGCGAGATCTTCGAGCTCATCGCCCACGGCGGCGAGGGTCCCGCCTTCGAGCCGCTCTTCCGCCGCCTGGACGGCCCGGACGCGCTGAGAACCACGTTCGAGTGGTTCATCGCCCACGAGCACGGCGAGCTCGCGGTTCTGGACAACCTGTGCACCTATGCGGCGCTCGCCGAGGGCACCGAGCGGGACCGAGACGAGTTCGCCGTCGTCCGTCGGCTCACGGAGCACTACCCCGGGGATCCGGGGATCGCCGTGAGCGTGCTCCTCAACCACGTGCGCCTGGCCGCGGGGGAGGCGCTCTACCTTCCCGCCGGCAACATCCACGCCTATCTCGTCGGTCTCGGGATCGAGCTCATGGCCTCGTCGGACAACGTGCTGCGCGGCGGACTGACGCCCAAGCACGTCGACATCACCGAGTTGCTCGCGGTGCTCGACTTCACCTCCCTGCCCGTGCCGATCCTCGAGCCGACCCGCTCCGGGGCCGTCGAGGTGTACGCGCCGGCCGGCGAGCGCCTCGCCCTCGCGCGCGTCTCCGGCCCGGCGACCGTCGCCCCGGAGGGGGAGGCGATCGTGCTGTGCCTGAGCGGGGGGTTCACGGTGTCCGCGCCATCGACGTCGATCACGCTCGCGAGGGGCGAGTCGGCGCTCGTGACGGCCGACGAGGGCGAGCTTCGGTTCGACGGCTCGGGGGATGCCGTGCTCGCCGCGAGCGCCGTGCGGCGCTGATCGACGCTTACCCGGCCTGCCGTTCGCCGAACGTGCGCCGGTAGTTGATCGGGGAGGTCTGGAGCACCCGCACGAAGTGGTGCCTCATGACGGCCGCGGTGCCGAAGCCCGTCTCCTGGGCGATCAGTTCGAGGCTGGCGCTGCTCTGTTCGAGCAGGTGCTGGGCGCGCAGCAGTCGCTGACGGTTGAGCCACGCCGCCGGGGTCGTTCCCGTCTCCGCCCGGAAGCGCCGCGCGAACGTGCGGCTCGACATGAGGGCGCGGCGCGCGAGCTGATCGACCGTGAGGTTCGCGTGCAGGTTCTCGAGCATCCATTCGGTCACGAGCGCGAAGGAGTCGCTCGTGACCTCGGGAACGGGGGCGTCGATGTACTGGCTCTGGCCGCCGTCGCGTTGCGGGGGAACGACCATGCGGCGGGCGATCACGTTCGTGGCGGCGGCGCCGTACTCCTTGCGCACGATGTGCAGGGCCGCGTCGATGCCCGCGGCGGTTCCGGCGCTCGTGACGACCTTGCGGTCCTCGACGAACAGCACGTCGGGGTCCACCTCGGTGCCCGGGTACATCCGCGCGAGCCGGTCGGCGTGCATCCAGTGGGTCGTCGCCCGCCGTCCCTCGAGGATGCCCGCCTGAGCGAGAGTGAAGGCCCCGCTGCAGACGCTGAGCACCCACGCGCCGCGCGCCTCGGCATCGCGGATCGCCTGAAGGAAGCGGGGGTCGGCCTTCTCGATGCCGTGAGCCGGCACCGCGACGAGGTCGGCATCGGCGGCCACGGAGAGGTCGTGCTCGATCATCATGTCGTATCCGAGGCTCGTGGGGACCGCGCCCGGCTCGGCGGTGGCGATCGTGAAGTCGAACGCCGGGCCGCCGGAATCGCTGCGGTCGATGCCGAAGACCTCGCAGACCACGCCGAACTCGAAAGGGGCGACCCCCGGGATGGCGATCAGGGTGACCTTCTTGAGCACGAGCACCTCCGTGGCAGGAAACGATGGATGTCAGTCATCCTGCCAGCGGTGGCGGGATGCCGCAACGCATCGAGGTTCTGCCACCACGGGTCGCGGTACCGTTGATGCCATGACTTGGCTCGTGACCGGCGGCGCCGGCTACATCGGTTCGCACGTCGTCCGCGCCCTCGGGGAGGCCGGCCTCCCCACGGTCGTGCTCGACGATCTCTCGTCGGGCCACGAGTCGTTCCTGCCCCGGGGGGTGCCGTTCGTGCGGGGCACGATCCTCGACGGCGGGCTCGTGCTCCAGGCGCTCGAGGACCACGAGGTCACCGGGGTCATCCACGTGGCCGGCTACAAGTACGCGGGCGTCTCGGTGTCGCGCCCGCTCCACACCTATGCGCAGAACGTCACGGGGACCGCGACCCTGCTCGCCGCGATGGCCTCGCGGGAGATCGACCGCATCGTGTTCTCGTCGAGCGCGGCCGTCTATGGCACGCCGACCACCGAGCTCGTGACCGAAGACACCCCGAAGAACCCCCAGTCGCCCTACGGCGAGTCCAAGCTCATCGGAGAGTGGCTGCTCAAGGACCAGGCCGTCGCCACGGGTCTTCGCCACACCTCGCTGCGGTACTTCAACGTCGTCGGCTCCGGGGCCCCCGAGCTCTACGACTCGAGCCCGCACAACCTCTTCCCGGTCGTGTTCACCGCGCTCGTCGAGGGGCGCACGCCCCGGATCAACGGCACCGACTACCCGACCCCGGATGGCACGTGCGTGCGCGATTACATCCACGTCTCCGACCTCGCGCTCGCGCACGTCGCGGCGGCTCAGCGCCTCGATGCGGGCGAACCCCTCGAACCCGCCTACAACCTCGGCAGCGGCAGTGGCGTCTCGGTGGGGGAGATCATGGCCGCGGTCGCTGCGGCCACCGGGATCGACTTCACGCCCGAGTCGGCGCCCCGTCGACCGGGCGACCCGGCCCGGATCGTCGCCGCGGGCGACCTGGCCGCGCGCGATCTCGGCTGGGCGATGCGCCACACCCTCGCGGAGATGGTCGAGTCCCAATGGTTAGCGACACGCGGCGCGTCGAAGGGCTGAGACCGGTCTGTGCACATTTATGATCGCCGACTTGACGTGAGGGTAACTACACCGGTGTAATTATCACTAACGCGCGCACCGACACGGGCTGTTCGCGGAGGGGAGAACGAGCATGGCGAACAACGGGTATCGCGCCGGCGTTCCCGACGACTGGTTCGTCGATCCCGTCCGACTCGGCGTGCCCGGCGTGCGCCAGGCCACCGTGGACGACAACCCGCTCGCGTGGCAGTCCGACTCGCTCTGCGCCCAGACCGACCCCGAGGCCTTCTTCCCCGAGAAGGGCGGATCGACGCGCGACGCGAAGAAGATCTGCACCTCGTGCGAGGTGCGCACCCAGTGCCTGGAGTACGCGCTCGAGAACGACGAGCGCTTCGGCATCTGGGGTGGACTGTCCGAGCGCGAGCGCCGCAAGCTGCGGAAGCGCGCGTAGCTTCCTGACCGCTCGGCGTGCCCCCGGCCGCCACCGCATGACCCGCGCCTAGTCTCGAAGTGTCATGCAACCGAGAGTCACCGCGGTTCTGGTCGCCCGCAACGGGGCCCAGTACCTGCCGAGAACCCTGGCCGCGCTCGCGGCGCAGACTCGGCGACCCGACCGGCTGATTCCAGTGGATGCCGGATCGAGCGACCGGTCGGGCGACCTCCTCGTCGAGGCGGCCCCGGGCCAGCTCATCACGACGCCCGGACGCCGGTGGTTCGGCGACGCGATCGCGCATGCCCTCCCGCTCGCGCCGCCCCTGCCCGACGCCGACGAGTGGCTCTGGCTGCTCGGCCACGACAACGCGCCTGCGCCCGGCGCGCTCTCCGCGCTCCTCGGCGCGGTCGAGGTCGCCCCCTCGGTCGCGGTCGCCGGTCCCAAGCTCATGCGGTGGGATGACCCCGCGGTCATCGCAACCTTCGGCGAGACGATGACGCCGTTCGGCCGCTCGCTGCCCGTGGTGGTGGACGAGCTCGACCAGGCCCAGCACGACATCCAGAGCGACATCCTCGGGGTGTCAGCGGGCGGGATGCTCGTGCGCCGATCGGTCTTCGCCGCGCTCGGCGGTTTCGACCCCGGGCTGCCGAGCGCCGACGCCGCCCTCGACTTCTCGGTCCGCGCGCGCCTCGCCGGCCACCGCGTCATCGGAGTCCCGGCCGCTCGGGTCTCCAGCGCCGGGCCGGCCGAGGTCTTCGGACGTCGCAGCGTGTCCGTCGGGGCCGGGCATCGCATCCGACGCCGTGCCCAACTGCACCGCCGCCTCGTCTACGCGCCGGTGCTGGCGGTTCCGCTTCACTGGCTCACGCTGCTGCCGCTGGCCATCCTCCGCTCTCTCGGTCAGCTCGTCGCCAAACGCCCCGGCGCGGTGGGAGCGGAGCTCGCCGCGGCACTCGGGGCCGCCTTCGATGGGTCGGTGCCGCGGGCCCGCGGCCGCATCCGCCGCAACCGCGTGCTCGGTTGGGCGTCGATCGGGGCGCTCAGGATGCCTTGGCAGGAGGTGCGGGAACGACGCGCCACCGAGCGCGCGGCCGCGTTCCCCGCGGCACCCGCGCGCACCGCCCCGGGCTTCTTCGCCAGCGGCGGCGCGTGGATCGTGCTCCTCGCCGTGCTCGTCGGGCTGCTCGCGTTCGACCGATTCGTCGGGGCGAGCGCCCTCACCGGTGGCGGGCTCCTCCCGCTCTCGACCTCGGTCAGCGAGCTGTGGTCGCAGGTCGGGATCGCCTGGCGGGATGTCGGGGCCGGCTTCGTCGGCGCCTCCGACCCGTTCACGGCCCTGCTCGCCGTGCTCGGGTCCCTGACCTTCTGGAACCCGTCGCTGTCGATCGTGCTGCTGTGGATCGTCGCGATTCCGCTGAGCGCCCTCACCGCGTGGTGGTGCGCCGCGCGGCTGTCGACCTCGGGCTGGGCTCCCGGACTCGCCGCGCTCGCGTGGGCGGTCGCGCCGCCGCTGCTCGCGTCGCTCACGGGCGGACATCCCGGGGCCGTGATCGCCCACGTGCTGCTCCCGGCGCTCGTGCTCGCGATGGTCACCGCCGCACGCAGTTGGGCCGCCTCCGCCGTCGCCGCCCTGCTGTTCGCCGCGATCGCGGCGTCCGCCCCGATCCTCGTGCCCGCGCTCGTGATCATGGTGATCGCGTGGATGCTCGCGCGTCCCCGTGCGGCGATCCGCATCGGCGGGATCGTCGTGCCGGCGGCCGCGTTGTTCGCGCCGCTCGTCGTGGAGCAGTTCCTGCGAGGCACCCCGCTCGCCCTCGTCGCCGACCCCGGCGTGCCGGTCGGCAGTGCCGCGCCGTCGGGGTGGGAACTCGCCCTCGCCTCGCCCGCGGTCGCCCTCCACGGCTGGAGCGCCTTCCTCGCTGCGCTCGGTCTGCCGCCGGGGCTCGCGATCCTCGCCGTCGCGGTGCTCCTGGCGCCGCTCGCCGTGCTCGCCGTGCTCGCGCTGTTCCTCCCGGGCTCCGGCCGCGCCATCCCCGCGATGGTCATCGCCCTGCTCGGGTTCGTCACCGCGGTCGCGTCGGCGCACCTCGCCGTCACGGTGCTGGGCTCGACGACGACGCCCGTGTGGCCGGGCTCCGGCCTGAGCCTCTACTGGCTCGGACTCCTCGGGGCCACGGTCGTCGCCATCGGAGCGCTCGGTCGGGCCGGCGCCGCGCCGGCATTCGTCACCGGCGCCGCACTCGTGGCGGTCGCGGTGCCGCTGCTCGTCGCCGCGGCGACGGGCGCGACCGCCGTGACGCCGAGCAACGGTCGCATCCTCCCCGCGTTCGCGTCGGCCGAGGCGAGCACCGACCCGAGCCTGGGCACCCTCGAACTCGTCGCCCAGCCCGACGGCGGACTCGCCGCCACGATCCATCGCGGGCCGGGCACCACGCTCGATGAGCAGTCGACTCTGGCCGCCACGAGCACCGCGATCGGGGAGCCCGAGCAGCGCCTCGCGACGCTCGCCGGCAACATCGCCTCCCGAAGCGGGTTCGACATCGCGGGGGAGCTCGATTCGCTGCGCATCGCGTTCGTGCTCCTTCCCGAGACGACGGATCCGGATGCCGCGGCCGTGCACGAGCGCGCCCAGGCGGCCCTCGACGGCAACCGCATCCTCTCGCCGATCGGGGCGACATCCGCCGGATTCCTCTGGCACTACGAGGCGCTCGCCGACGGTGCCGCGCCCAGCGGACCCGCCAACACCGACACTCCGCTCGGGCTCGGCGTGCTCATCGGCCAGGGCATCGTGTTCGCCATGACCCTGCTGCTGGCCATCCCCACGTCGCGGCGGCGCCGCGTGCGCGCCACCCGGGTCACGGGCGACGAGACCGACGGGGAGGCGGCATGACCGACCACCGCGACATCCCCGAGCCCGTTCGATCCGACGCGGCGCCCGGTGGGCTGCCACCCCTGCATTTCCCCGAGGACGTGCCCGAGCCGGAGCGCGTGCGCACTCCCGTCACGGCCAAGCGGGTCGCCCTCGTCGGCGCCCGCGTCGTCAGTGGCGCCGTCGGCATCGGGGTCGCCGTCGTGACGGTGGCCGCCGCCGCCCTGCTGCCGATCCCGACGATCGGCTCGATGCCGGTCGGGGTGCTCGTGACTCCTGTTCCCACGGCACAGCAGCTCGTGTGCCCGGGTGCCGTCCTGCGCCTCGCCGACGACTCCGGTCAGGGGGCGACCACCTCGTCCGCCCTGGGCGCGCCGACCGTCGACATCGCGTCCGCCCAGGGCGGCGCGACGAGCACGCCCGCGGAGCAGTCGGATGCGGGCACGGGAGGCACGGTCTCCGCCCCCGTCATCGTGAGCACCCCGCCCGATGCCGCCGACCCGACGCAGCGCGTGCTGCTCAGCGGCGCCCAGGTGCAGGAGGTCGCGGAGTCGGAGTTCATCGGCCTCGCCGCTGCGGCGTGCACCCCCGTTGCCGGGCAGAGCTGGCTCGCCGGCGGGTCGACCGCCGTCGGCCGCACGACGCTGCTGAGCCTCACCAACCCCACCGAGGTGCCGGCCACGGTGGACCTCACGATCTACGGCGAGAACGGCCTCGTCGCGGCTCCCGGCACGAGCGGCATCGTCGTGCCGAGCAATGGCCAGCGCGTGCTCTCCCTCGCCGGCTTCGCGCCGGATGTCGTCTCGCCGGTCGTGCTCGTCACCAGCACGGGCGGTCAGGTCGCCGCATCCCTGCAGCAGTCGATCGTGCGCGGCCTCGAGCCGGGTGGGGTCGACATCGTGGGTCCCACCACCGCGCCGTCCGTGGACACCGTCATCCCCGGTGTCGTGATCTCCGGCGCGGATGCGGTGCAGGCCCTGCTCGGCGGCGGGGCCGACTATCAGGACCTCCGCGCGAGCCTGCGACTCTTCGCCCCGGGCGAGGGCACGGTGAAGACCACGATCAGCGTCATCCCGGAGGACGGCGCCGGCGTCGGCACCTCGTTCACCTTCGATCTGGATGCCGGCCGGGTCAGCGACGTGCCCTTCGACGAGCTGCTCGACGGCAGCTACACCGTGCGCGTCGAAACCGATCGGCCGACGGTCGCCGCCGTGCGCGTCTCGACCGCCGCACCCGGCATCACCGACTTCGCGTGGCTGACCGGCGCCCCCGAACTCACGACGGCCACCCAGGTGACGATCGTCGACCGCGACGGGTCGGTGCTCCACCTCGTGAACCCCCTGGACACGACCGTGACCGTGACCGTCGGCGGCGGCACCGTGACCCTCGCCGGGGGATCGAGCACCGTGATTCCCGTGGATGCCGGGGACACCCTGCTCATCGAGGGGGCCGACCGCCTCTACGGGGCCGTGAGCGTGGGGCAGCCGGGACTCATCGCGGGCTATCCGGTGCTGCCTCCTGGGGAGGGGTCGTCCTCGATCCGTGTGTATCCGTAGGGTGTTCCCGGTCACATTCGGGGTACATCGTGAAAACGCTTGCATGCTCGACATTCGTGAGTGATACTTGCCCGCAACGGGGATTCGAAAGCGACATCGGGGTCGCGTTCCCCGGAATGGGGAATGATGTCTCTTCGATCTCTGCGTTCACTTTCCGGGGCCTCCGCGGTCGTGCTGGCGCTTGTCGCCACGCTGCTCAGCGTCCCCTCCAGCGCGACCGCCGCCACCGCGACGAACAATCCCAACTTCACGGCCAATGTCATGGCGCCGTTGGTCGTCACCGACTGGGCGCAGTTCGACGCCCAGCTGCAGACGGTCAAGAACTACGGCGTGGATGCCGTGAGCGCCGACGTGTGGTGGGGCACCGTCGAGGGGGCTGGTGACAATCAGTTCAACTGGACCTACTACGACACGCTGTTCCAGAAGATCACGGCGAAGGGTCTGAAGATCGTCCCGATCTTCTCGTTCCACCAGTGCGGCGGCAACGTCGGCGACACCTGCAACATCCCGCTGCCGTCGTGGCTCTGGGCCAAGTACAACGGCCAGACCCTCAACGGGGTGACCCTCGACATCAACGGGCTCAAGCACCGCAGCGAGCAGGGCAACTTCTCCAGCGAGACGGTGCAGGGATGGGCCGACCAGCTCGTGCTGAACGAGTACGCCGCCTTCACGACGGCCTTCACGGCGCGCTACGGCACGACCTACGCCACCTCGCTCCAGGAGATCAACGTCTCGCTCGGCCCGGCCGGCGAGCTGCGCTACCCCTCCTACAACGGGCATGATTCCGGGTCGGGATACCCCACGCGCGGCGCCCTCCAGGCCTACTCCCCGCTCGCGGTGAAGAGCTTCCAGCAGTTCGCGCTCGCCAAGTACACGACGCTCGCGGGCATCAACACCGCGTGGGGGTCGGCCCTCACCGCACAGACCCAGATCCAGCCGCCGAGCAACGCCGGCTTCTTCTTCTCCAGTGGCGACTACCGCAACACGACCTACGGCAAGGACTTCTTCGACTGGTACAACGCGTCTCTCGTCGACCACGGGCAGCGCATGCTCACCAGCGTGATCACGGCGCTCGGCACGAGCTTCCCGGGAGCGAAGGTCGGCTACAAGATCCCCGGGGTCCACTGGTCGATGACCGGCCCCACGCCGCGCGCGGCGGAAGCGGCCGCGGGCCTCATCCGCACGAGCGTGGACCTGAACGCGGTCGCCACGGGTCGCGGATACGCGAACATCGTGGGGCTCGCCAATCGGTTCGCCACCTCGGGTCGGTCGATGATCCTCCACTTCACGTGCCTCGAGTTCGGCGACGAGAACTTCGCTCCGCAGTACTCGCAGGCCAAGACGCTCGTCGGCTGGCTCGGCGCGGAGGCCGGGCGGCAGTCCGTCGCGATCAAGGGGGAGAACGCCCTCTCGGGCGGGGTGACGAACGACACCGGATGGAACAACGTCAACGACGCCTTCGACAACTTCCCCTACATCGGCATGACCGTGCTGCGCATCGGCGAGGTGGCGTCGGGCACCGGCGCGACCCGCTACGCCCAGTTCATCCAGAAGTATCGGGGGACAGCCTGGTCGACGCTCTATGTGCGCGGCACGAACAACAACTGGGCGACGACCACGCCGATGACGAAGTCGGGCAACGTCTGGACGGCGAACAACGTGAGCTTCGGCGCCGCCGCGAGTCAGCGGTTCAAGTTCGACGTGCGCGGTGACTGGACGCTCAATTACGGCGGCACCGGGTTGAGCGGCACCGCGGTGCAGAGCGGCGGCGACATCGCCGTGGCATCCAACACCACCTACAACATCACGTTCAACGAATCGACGAAGCAGTACTCGGCGACCCCCGTGCCGCAGGGCCAGAGCGTGACGATCAAGTTCGCCGAGTGGCAGTCGGCGACGAGCTACTCGGTTCACACCTGGAACGGCCTCAACAGCACTGTTCCGATGACCTACGAGGGCTTCATCAACAACCGACACTGGTGGACCGTGACGCTGGCCAACGTGCCGTCGACCTTCGGCTTCACGTTCACCAACAGCAACGGCAACTGGGACACGGCCGACCGCGTCTACACGCAGCAGGGCTCCACGATCTTCGTGCTGCCGGCGAGTGCGACGGTGTACACGACGCGGCCGTAGGCCTCCGCTCCCAGGCGGAGCAGGATCGACCTGTTCACCGGAATGGACCGGAGCGCCCGCGAGGGCGGTCCGGTCCATCCCGTGTGGGCGTGACCGAAACGGCGCCACCACCTTCCCGCCTTCAGACCATCCCGCGATCCGGTATAACCAGTTATACTGCTTGGGTGAAGACCGCGATCTCGCTTCCCGATGACGACTTTGCGCGGTTCGAGCGCGTCGCGGCCAGACAGGGGATGAGTCGCTCCGAGTTCTATCGGATCGCGGCGCAACGCTTCGCGGACGACCTCGAGGGCGCGTCCGAACTGACCGGGCTTGCGAACGCCGTGATCGCCCGGGCGGGACAGCCGTCCGTGGACCCCCTGTTGAGCGAGTCTGAGCGCCTGCTCCGCGATGGTGTCGAGTGGTGATCGCTCGCGGCGACATCGTCTGGGTGGACTTCGGTCAACCTCGCGGCTCCGAGCCGGCCAAGACCCGCCCAGCGATCGTGATTCAGGATGATTGGCTGCTGGCGACTGACATCAAGACCGTGCTCGTCGTTCCACTGACGTCGAACCTCGCGCTCGAAGAGTTCCCCGGCAACGTGCGGGTCTCCACCGACGTGTCTGCGCTCGACCGCGACTCGGTGGCGCTGGTCTCGCAGGTGGGGCCGGTCAGCCGCGAGTTCCTGGACCCGTACCCGGCAGGCCGCCTCCCCGCGTACGTGATGTCGAAGGTCGCGGCGGGCGTTCGGCTCGTGACGGGGGTCTGACCTCCGCGATCGGCTATAGGTGCCGGAACCGGTCCGGCGCCAAGTCCCACGGGTCCTTGCCGAGCAGTTCGGCCACGGCACGGAACACACAGCTCTCCACCATCATGCGGCGGTGCAGGTCGTCGTACCGGTGCAGGCGCGAGAGACGCTCGATCGGCAGGCGGTAGAGGATGACGCGGCGATCCGGCATCACGACGCGCCACCGGTCCACCGACGGCGACTTGCCGAGCTCGGAGGGCAGGCCGGCGACCTCGAAGCTCACGTCGGCCAGCTCATCCGGCCACAGGTCCTTGAGGTACTCGGCGGTCGACGCGACGGTGATCTCGAAGTCGCCCGCGCGCGAGCGCAGGAGGGGCAGATGCGGGCCGGTGACGGCCGAGCGCATCCCTCGCCCGTGGCGGTCCCGCCAGCCTCGCCGCACCGAGGGCGGGGGAGTGCGTCTCGTCGGTCTCGCCACGCCCCGAGTCTAAGACCGAACTCGGGAGCCGACGCCCTAGGCTGACGACGAGATGAATGGTCGCCCGTGCAGCAAGGTCGCCTGCAACCAGGATGCAGTCGCCACCCTCACCTATGTGTACGCCGATTCGATGGCGGTGCTCGGCCCGTTGAGCATGACGGCGGAGCCGCACAGCTACGACCTCTGCGAGCGTCACGCCGACCGGCTCAGTGTGCCCCAAGGGTGGCAGGTCGTGCGGCACGTAGTATTGGGCGCGTGAATTTCCCCACCCCTTCCGCGGTGAAGGCCGTCGTCTTCGATCTGGATGACACCCTCGCCGCTTCGAAGTCCGCCATGCACCCGACGATGAGCGCCGCCCTCGCGCGCCTGCTCGAGCAGGTTCCCGTGTGCATCATCTCGGGCGGCCGGTTCGAGCAGTTCGAGGCTCAGGCGCTCTCCGGCTTCACGGCCACGGATGACGCGCTCGCCCGCCTGCATCTCATGCCGACGTGCGGCACCCGCTACTACCTCTGGCAGGACGGCGCGTGGGCGCTCCAGTACGCCGAGGACCTCACCGATGACGAGAAGGCCCGCACGATCGCCGTGCTCGAGGAGGGTGCGAAGGAGCTGGGGCTGTGGCATCCCGGACCCTGGGGCGACATCATCGAGGACCGCGGCAGCCAGATCACGTTCTCCGCGCTCGGCCAGCGCGCCCCGGTCGAGGAGAAGGTGGCCTGGGATCCGGATGGCGCCAAGAAGCGCGCGCTCGCGGGCTACGCGGCCGAGCGCTTGCCCGACCTCGAGGTGCGCAGCGGCGGATCCACCTCGATCGACGTCACCCGCAAGGGGATCGACAAGGCGTACGGCGTGACGCGCCTGCTCGAGCGGATCGGGGCATCCACCGACGAGCTCGTCTTCATCGGCGATCGCCTCGACGAGGGCGGCAACGACTACCCGGTCTACGCGATGGGCGTCACCTCGATCGCGATCCACGGCTGGGAGCAGACCCTCGACGTCGTCACGGCGATCTGCGAGTGGATGGATGCCGGGGCCGGTCCCTTCCCGGTGGCCCCCCTTCCCGCACGCTGATTCTCCGGGCGACTCTGCGACAATGGATGCCATGACCTCCGTCACCACTGCCCTCCCGTTCAAGGTCGCCGACCTCGCCCTCGCGGAGGCCGGCCGTCACCAGATCCGCCTGGCCGAGAACGAGATGCCCGGACTCATGTCGCTGCGCGAGGAGTTCGGCCCCACGCAGCCCCTCGCGGGCGCCCGCATCGCCGGCTCCCTCCACATGACGGTGCAGACCGCCGTGCTCATCGAGACCCTCGTCGCGTTGGGCGCGCAGGTGCGCTGGGCCAGCTGCAACATCTTCTCCACGCAGGATGACGCGGCCGCCGCCATCGCCGTCGGCCCGACCGGCACCCCCGAGGCCCCCGCGGGCGTCCCCGTGTTCGCGTGGAAGGGCGAGACGCTCGAGGAGTACTGGTGGTGCACCGAGCAGATCTTCGACTGGTCCGCGGAGGGCGCCGTCGGCCCCAACATGATCCTCGACGACGGCGGCGATGCCACGCTGCTCGTGCACAAGGGCCGCGAGTTCGAGCTCGCCGGTGCCGTGCCCGCGACGCCCGCCGACGCGAGCGCCGAATGGACCGTCGTGCTCGACACCCTGCGCCGCTCGCTCGCCGCGAGCGGCGACCGCTGGACGAAGATCGCCGCCGAGATCAAGGGCGTGACCGAGGAGACCACGACGGGCGTGCACCGTCTCT
>CALRJN020000015.1:0-61124 GCA_943367555.1 Synechococcus sp. UW140
ATGGGCCTACGCCAACAGCTACTCAACCGACGAGGCCCGAGCCGACGACTACCCCGCCTGGCTGCATCACTACAATCACCATCGACCCCACACCGGCATCGGCGGCTCAACACCAGCCCAACGCGTTCACAACGTCACGGGGAACTACAGCTAGCGCGGCCCCATCCGGATCGCGCCGTCGAGGCGGATCGTCTCGCCGTTGAGGTACGGGTTGTCCATGATGTGGCGCACGAGCGCCGCGTACTCATCGGGCCGGCCGAGGCGGGACGGATGCGGCACCTGGGTCGCCAGCGACTCCTGAGCGGCCTCGGGCAGCCCCGCCATCATCGGGGTCTCGAAGATCCCCGGCGCGATCGAGACGACCCGCACGAGGTGCTGGGCGAACTCGCGCGCCAGCGGCAGCGTCATCCCGGCGACCCCGGCTTTCGACGCGGAGTAGGCGGCCTGACCGATCTGCCCGTCGAACGCCGCGACGGACGCGGTCGTGACGATGACGCCGCGCTCGCCGTCGACGGGTTCGGTCGCGGCCATGGCCGCCGCGGCCAGCCGGGCCACGGCGAACGTGCCCGTGAGATTGATCGCGATGACCCGCTCGAAGCGCTCGAGGGGCAGCGGTCCCTCGCGGCCAACGGCGCGCTCGGCGGTCGCGACCCCGGCACAGCACACCGCGACGCGCACGGGGCCGACCTCGGTGGCCGCCCCGACGGCGCGGGCGACGTCGTCATCCACCGTGACGTCGCACGGCACGAAGAGGAACCCGTGCTCGGCGGCGACCTCGGCGCCCCGGGAGGTGGCGAGGTCGGCGATGACGACGCGCGCACCCGCTGCGATGAGAGTGCGGGCGGTGGCCAGCCCCAGCCCGGAGGCTCCGCCCGTGACGAGCGCCGCAGCATCCCGGATGTCCATCAGATCCTCTCGATGATCGTCGCGTTGGCCATGCCGGCACCCTCGCACATCACCTGGAGACCGAAACGGCCACCCGTCTGCTCGAGCTGGTTGACCATCGTCATGAGCAGCCGGGTGCCGGACGAGCCGAGCGCGTGTCCGAGCGCGATCGCGCCGCCACGCGGGTTGAGCCGCTGCTCCTCGATCGGGAACTCGGCGAGCCACGCGAGCGGCACCGAGGCGAAGGCCTCGTTGACTTCGACGGTGTCGAACTCGTCGATGTCCATCCGGCTGCGGTCGAGGATGCGGCGGGTGGCCGGGAGCACGCCCGTGAGCATCTCGATCGGGTCGCTCCCGACGACGGTCTGGTCGACGAACCGCGCGCGGGGGGTGAGGCCGAGAGCGGCGGCGCGCTCCTCGCTCATGATGAGCACGGCCGAGGCGCCGTCGGTGTAGGGAGAGGAGTTGCCGGCCGTGATGCGCCAGTCGATCTGGGGGAAGCGGGCCGCGAGGGCCTCGTCGCGAAACGCCGGGGCGAGCGCCGCGAGCGAGTCGGGGGTGGTCGCGGGGCGGATGGTCTCGTCGATCACGAGGTCGCCGATCGGCAGCACCTCGGAGGTGAAGTCGGCGGCGGCGGCGAGGCTGTGGGACCGTGCGGAGAACTCGTCGAGGTCCTCCCGCGAGAGCCGCCAGCGGGCCGCGATGAGCTCCGCGGAGATCCCCTGGCCCACCAGCCCCTCGGGGTATCGCTCGTGCACGAGCGGACCCCACTGGTCCTCGCCGAGGGTGGCGACGTTGATCGGGTGCGAGCTCATCAACTCGACCCCGCAGGCGATGACGACGTCGTACGCGCCGGCGATGACCCCCTGCGCGGCGAACGCGGCCGCCTGCTGACTCGAGCCGCACTGCCGGTCGACGGTCGTTCCGGGCACGGACTCGGGGAACCCGGCGGCGAGCACGGCGTTGCGGGTGATGTTGACCGCTTGCGTGCCGACCTGGGACAGGCATCCGCCGATCACATCATCGATCGTCGCCGGGTCGAGATCGTTCCGCAGCACGAGCTCGCGCAGCACCGTGCCGAGCAGGTCCACGGGGTGCCAGTCGGCGAGCGCACCGCCGGGCTTCCCTCGGCCGGACGGAGTTCTCAGGGCATCGACGATGACGGCAGAGCGCATGACCCCACGTTACGCGCCGCGTGCCCGCGACGTGAGGGCCTAGGAGGGCTCGACCCCGAACGCGCGCGCGAGCTTGTCGATCTTCTCCGCGCGACCGAGGCGAGGCAGGTCGCTGCCGTCCCGGATGACGCGGCCGCGGGCCTCGAAGTCCGCAAGGAACTCGCGCGCCCACGCCACGTCGGATCGGGTGGGGCTGATGACCTCGTTGATGATCGGCAGTTGTTCGGTGTCGAGGCAGAGCTTGCCGGTCATCCCGAGGGCCACCGCCATCGCGCCCTGCTCGCGCAGCACCGGATGGCTCGTGCCGACCGTCGGTCCGTCGATGGGCCCGGGCAGGTTGCCGACTCGGCTCGCCACCACGAGGCGCGATCGAGGGTACGCCATCGCGAGATCATCGGAGCTCGTGCCTGTATCGCGACGGTAGTCGCCGCTGCCGAAGGCGAGGCGGTAGGCGCCGCGCGCCCGCGCGATCGTCGCAGCCTCCTCGATGCCGAGCGCCGACTCGACGAGGGCGATCACCGGGGTCGCCCCACGCAACCGGTCGAAGGTCTCCGAGACGTGGGCCGCGGCCTCCGCCTTGGCCAGCATGACGCCGCGCAGGCCGGGAAGACCGGCGAGGGCATCCACGTCGTCCGACCAGAAGTCGCTCGTGCGGTCGTTGATGCGCACCCAGCCGCTGCCACCCGCATTCAGCCACGCCACCACGTCGGTGCGGGCCTGGTCCTTGAGGCGGGGATCGACGGCATCCTCGATGTCGAGAATGATCTGGTCGGCCCGCGACGACTCAGCGGCGCTGAAGGTCTCGGGCTTCGTCCCCGCGACGAGCAGCCACGAGCGCGCGATCTCCGCGGAGACAGTGCGAGTCGGGTTTGTGTCGGCCACGGCGTTCTCTTCCTCGAGTGTTCAGGTACAGCACACAGGCTACTCGCTGCGCGGGGCTGCGCCGGTCAGTCCTCGGCGAGCGCTTTCGTGATCCGCTGGAGGCTCACGGGCCCGTCGGCCCCGAGGTGTTGTGCGAAGAGGGAGAGCCGAAGCTCCTCCAGCATCCACCGCGCCTTTACGATCCGGTGGGGAGCGTCGTCCGCGAGCGGGAGGCTCCCGCCGGCGGAGAGGTAGCGTTCGGTGGCCTGCTGCACGTCGGCCATCCAGACCCGATCGCGGCCGACGTTGTCGGCCAGCCGGTCGATGCGATGGGTCAGCCCCTGGAGGTAGACCGTCAGGCGGGGGAGCCGGGCCAGCCCCATCCTCGAGACGAAGCCCGGGTGCAGGAGCGCGTCGAGCTGGCTGCGGGCGTCCCCGAGCGGGGCGATCAGGGCGATGCTCGTGGCACCCTTGATCGCCCGGTCGACGTCGCGTCCGGCCGCGACGATGCGGGCGACGAGGCCGACCGTGCGGAACAGGGCGTCGACGATGCCGGCCGACACGTCATCCCGGGCTCGCTCGAATTCGGCGCGGGTGCGGATGTCGCGGCCCGCCACGACCGCGTCGATGCACGCGAGCAGACAATCGTCGAACAACTCGCCGGTCGTGCGGTACGGCGACTGCGCGAGCGTGAGCTTCTCCTGCGTGGTGAGGTGCTCCTGCACGTAGCCGAGCGGCGAGGGGATGGCGTGCAGCAGCAGGCGGCGCACGCCGCGCGGGTGCGCGAGGGCCTGATCCTCGGGCGTGCTGAGCAGGCGCACGGACACGGTCGGGCCGTCATCGACGAGAGCGGGGTAGGCGCGGATCGTGGAGCCGCCGATCGTCGTGGTCGAGATGCGCGGAAGCTCGTCGACGTCCCAGCGGGTCAGACCCGAGCGCTCGACGCGGTCGTGGGCGCTCGGCTGCGCGGCATCCACCGCCTTCGCCACGGACGCGCGCGCGGCCGGCTTGAGGCTGGCCTGGAGCGCGCTCAGCGCCTTGCTCGCGCCGAGCTGTTTGCCCCGCTCGTCGATGACGGCGAAGGTCATGCGCAGGTGGGGTGGGATACGGTCGAGGTCGAAGTCCGCGGGAGTCACCGCCACGTAGGTCTGGGCGGTGATCTCTCGCGCGAGCGCCTCGGTGATCGAGCCGGTCGACAGTGCCGGAAGCGCCGCGAGCAGCTTGCGGGCCCAGTCCCCGGCCGGCACGACGTTCTTGCGCAGGTGCTTCGGCAGCGACTTGAGCAGCGCCGTGACGAGCTCCTCGCGCAGGCCCGGCACCTGCCAGTCGAAGCCGTCGGCCGAGAGCCCGGCGAGCAGCGGCAGGGGCACGCGCACCGTCACCCCGTCGTCGGCGGCACCGGGCTCGAACCGATACGTCAGGGCGAGGGTCTGATCCCGCTGCACCCAGGTGCCCGGGAAGGCGTCCTCGTCGAGGGTGTCGGCATCCTCGGGCATGAGATTCTCGGGCGTCATCGTGAGCAGGTCGGGTGTGACCGCGTGGGTCGCCTTCCACCAGCTCTCGAAGGTGCGCGTGCTCGCGACATCGGCCGGGATGCGCCGCTGGTAGAACTCGAAGACGGCCTCGTCGTCGTAGAGGATGTCGCGGCGCCGCGTGCGCTCCTCGAGCTCGGCGAGCTGCCGCCGCAGCGCCCGGTTGTCGCGGTCGAACGCGGAGAGCCGTTTGTCGAGCGAGGCGATGTCCAACTCGCCCTCGACGAGCGCGTGGCGGATGAAGAGCTCGCGGGCGTAGGCCGGATCGATCTTGAGGAACTGCACGCGGCGCTTCGGGATGATCGGCAGCCCGTAGAGGGTGACCTTCTCGTAGGCGACCACCGCGCCCTGCTTCTTCTCCCAGTGCGGCTCGGAGTAGCTGCGCTTGGCGAGGTCGCCCGCGATCGGTTCGGCCCAGGCCGGATCGATGGCCGCGTTCATCCGAGCGAACAGCCGACTGGTCTCCACGAGCTCGGCGCTCATGATCGCCGCGGGCTGCTTCTTGGCGAGCGCCGATCCGGGGAACACGACGAATCGCGTTCCGCGCGCCCCGAGGTAGTCCTTCTTCGCGAGGTCCCGCAGCCCCAGGTGGCTGAGCAGGCCGGCGAGCAGCGAGCGATGGATGCCCGTCCCGTCGTCACTGCGCTCGTTCACGGTGAGCCCCAGGGTCTTCGCCATCCGGGTGAGTTGGCGGTACACGTCCTGCCACTCGCGCACCCGCAGGTAGTTGAGGTACTCGGCCTTCACCCGGCGACGGAACTGGTTGCCGGAGATCTGGCCTTGGGTCTCCTCGAGGTAGTTCCAGAGGTTCAGCAGGGTGAGGAAGTCGCTCGTCGGGTCGACGAAGCGGGCATGCTGCTGGTCCGCCTGGGTGCGCTTGTCGAGCGGGCGCTCTCGCGGGTCCTGGATGCTCAGGCCCGCGACGATCGCCATGACCTCGCGAGTGACTCCGTGCCGCTTCGATTCCGCGACCATCCGGGCCAGACGCGGGTCGATCGGCATCCGGGCGAGCTGCTTGCCGATCGGGGTGATCCTGCCGTCGGCCGTGACGGCGGCGAGCTCCTTGAGCAGGTCGAGCCCGTCCTTGACCCCGCGCGAGTCGGGCGGCTGGAGGAACGGGAAGCTCGCGATGTCGCCGAGGCCGAGCGAGATCATCTGCAGGATGACCGCCGCAAGGTTGGTGCGCAGGATCTCGGGCTCGGTGAACGCGGGCCGCTTCTCGAAGTCCTCCTCGCTGTAGAGGCGGATCGCGATGCCGTCGCTCGTGCGACCCGAGCGCCCCGAGCGCTGGTTGGCGCTCGCCTGACTGATGGCCTCGATCGGCAGCCGTTGGATCTTGGACCGCACGCTGTAGCGGCTGATCCGCGCCGTTCCGGCGTCGACGACGTAGCGGATGCCGGGCACCGTGAGACTCGTCTCCGCGACGTTCGTCGCGAGCACCACCCGCCGGCGCGTGCCGGGGGTGCGACTCGTCTCGAACACGCGGTGCTGGTCGGCGGCGCTGAGTCGCCCGTAGAGAGGGAGGACCTCGGTGCCGGGGAGGTTCCGTCCGCGGATGGCGTCCTCGGCATCCCGAATCTCGGTCTCCCCCGAGAGGAAGACGAGCACGTCGCCGTCGCCCTCGCGGGCGAGCTCGTCGAGCGCGTCGTTGATGCCCTGGAGGTAGTCGCGGTCGGCCGCGTTCGCGGCGGCCTCCTCGGCGTCCTCCGCCTCGAGCGCTTCGGCCACGAGCGGCCGGTACCGGATCTCGACGGGGTAGGTGCGGCCGGAGACCTCGATGATCGGGGCCGGTTCGCCCGAGGCATCCGCGAAGTGGCGGGCGAAGCTCTCGGGGTCGATCGTCGCGCTCGTGATCACGACGGTGAGGTCGGGGCGCCGAGGGATGAGCTGCTTGAGATAGCCGAGCAGGAAGTCGACCGTGAGGCTGCGTTCGTGGGCCTCGTCGATGATGATCGCGTCGTACTTGCGGAGGTCGCGGTCGCGGTGGATCTCGTTGAGCAGGATGCCGTCGGTCATGAGCTTGATGCGCGTGTTCTTGCCCACCGTGTCGGTGAAGCGCACCTGGTAGCCCACCAGCCCGCCCAGTTCGCTGCCCAGTTCACTCGCCACCCGCTCGGCGATCGTGCGCGCGGCGAGCCGTCGGGGCTGGGTGTGGCCGATGCTCGTCTTCCCCAGCTCGAGCAGGATCTTGGGCAGCTGCGTGGTCTTGCCGGAACCGGTCGCCCCTGCGACGATCACCACCTGGTGGTCGGTGAGCGCGCGCGCGATGTCGTCCTTCCGCTGGCTGACGGGCAGCTCCGGCGGGTAGTGGATGACGGGGATCTCGGACATGAGCCCTCCAGCTTATGGGGCGGGGGCGATCGATCCCACCGGGTGGGAGACTGGGGGCATGACTGTTCCGATGATCACGCTCAACGACGGCACCACGATCCCCCAGCTCGGCTTCGGGGTGTTCCAAGTCGACCCCGCCGGGGCAGAGCGCATCGTCTCCGTGGCGCTCGAGGCCGGCTACCGGCACATCGACACCGCCGCGATCTACAAGAACGAGGAGGGTGTCGGACGAGCCATCGCGGCATCCGGCATCCCGCGTGAGGAGCTCTACGTCACCACGAAGCTGTGGAACAACCGCCAGGGCACCCAGTCCGCGATCGATGCGATGGACGAGAGCCTCGGGAAGCTCGGCCTGGACCACGTGGACCTGTACCTCATCCACTGGCCGCGCCCCGACCTCGACAAGTACCTCGAGACCTGGCACACCTTCGAGCAGCTGAAGGCCGACGGCAAGACCACGTCGATCGGGGTCTCGAACTTCCACATCCCCCACCTCGAGCGCGTGCTCGCGGAGGGCGGCACGGTCCCGGTCGTCGACCAGATCGAGCTGCACCCGGCCTTCGCGCAGAAGCCGATCCGCGAGTTCGCCGCGGCGCACGACATCGCCATCGAGGCGTGGAGCCCGCTCGGAGGCGGCAAGGTCGACCTCACCGTGATGGCGCCGATCGCGGATGCCGCGGCCGCCCACGGCGTGACCGGCACGCAGGTGATCATCCGCTGGCACCTGCAGAGCGGGATCATCGTGTTCCCCAAGTCGTCCACCCCCGAGCGCATCGTGAGCAACTTCGATGTCTTCGGCTTCGAGCTCACCGCGGACGAGATGGCGGCGATCGACTCGCTCGACCAGGGGATGCGCGTCGGGTCGAACCCCGACACGGCCACCTTCTAGAGCGTTCTAGACCGTCACGCGCACGCCACGCGGGGTGTCGACGAGCAGCCCCGTGCCGGCGAACGCGGACTCCAGCGCGGCACGGTCCTCGGTGAAGTGCTCCCAGTCCTCGGCGTGGAGGCCGATGACCCGAGGCGCCTCGAGGATGCGTGCGGCCTCGACGGCGCCTGCGGCATCCACGGTCAGGAGGCCCGTGATGCCGGGAACCCGCACCGCGCCCGCGAACAGCACCGCGACCGAGATGTCGGGAAAGCGCTCGGCGATCCGGGACCGGCCGTCTTCACCAGCTCGGTCGAGCCCGGTTCGACGTAGCGCTGGGGGGAATCGAACGTCGGATCCGTCATCAGGCGCAGGCCCGCATACTCGAGGATCGCGGTGGGGCCGCCGATGTACGTGATCGCCATCTCCGACATACCCCGAGACTATGCCCAATCGAGTCCCGAGTGCTGGGCCCTAGGTCCTCGCTGCTCGGCGCCGCGCCACGCCGACGAGCGCGCCCCCGAGACTGAAGCCAAGCACCGCGAGCAGGAGGCCCGATGCGACGGGGGACCCGGTCGCGGCGAGGGTCGTTGAGGTCCTCGGCGAGTCGGTGAGCGGCAGTGTGGGCAGCTCGCCGGGAAGTTCGACCGCCCCGATGTCGAGCAGACCCTGGCGCCGCAGAAAGCCCGCCCCGCGCTGCTCTCGGCTGGGCTCGGTGGGCAGAGCAGTCGGCATGCCGGTGCCCACGGCGGGCCCCACGGGTCCGATCATCATCGTGCGCGTGGGCCCGCCGTTGTCCGCGAGGGGCTGCAGCATCATGTCGTCGACCGAGAACTGGTTGCCGCCGCGGTCGAGCACGTTCGCCGGGGTGAACGCGCTCGAGATCGCGTTGTAGCTCACTTCGACCGGGTTTCCCGACTGGACGAGCACGGTGTTCCGTGCGCTGAGGCCCTCGGCGATCGTGTTGCGCAGGATGCTCTGACCGCGGTTATCGGCGATGACGAGCGTTCCGCCGCCCACGATCGTCGAGTGGTCCACCGTGTACGTCGCCCCCGGCTCCACGGCACCCGTCGCGAGGACGAAGATCACTCCGGGGTCGCCGAGGTCGGGCTCATCGAAGGTGGAGTTGATGACGTGCACCGATCCGCCGGAGACGACTCGATCCACTCCGAGGCTCCACCCCGACGAGGGAGCCGTCGCGGTGTCGGGCCAGATGATGTGCTGGTGGTCGAAGGTGGACGAGTCGACGATCAGGGCACCCTGAACGGTGCCGACATTCATCGCGACGCCACGGAAGCCCGTGCGCCGGGTGCCGGTGGCGAGGTTTCCCACGAAGGTGCTCTCGAGCACGTGCAGTGTCACGTCCGGGGCGATCGTGCGCACCGACAGCCCGGCGCCGCCGCTGTTGTCGAAGGCCATCGTGAAGTTCTCCGCGAACACGCTGCGGGTGATCGTGCTGTCCCCGGTCAGGGTCCCCACCCAGATCGCACCCCCGCCCTCGAATGCCTGGTTGGCCTCGAACCGCGTGCCTGAGATGGTGAGACGGCCCGAATCCATCTTGATCGCGCCGCCCGCCTGGTGGTCGGCGTCGTAGTAGGGCAACCCGGGATCGGGGTTGAACCCGGTGAAGGTCGAGTCGGTGACCGTGAGGTCGTCTCCACTGGACGTGGTCGCGAGCACGGCTCGCCCGACGGTGCTCGCGTCCGCCTCGAAGTCGAGGGAGTCGAGGTGCACCGACCCCGGTGTCGCGAGGTCGACGACCATCATCGCGAACGAGCCGTCCCGCGCGATCGTCGTGCCGTTGCCGTTGATCGTGACCCCGTCGGTGATCACGACACTCGACGAGAGGGTGATGGTTCCGACCGCAGGGTCGATCGTGATGACGTCCTGCCCGCCCGAGGCGTTGGCTGCGGCGAGAGCCTGACGGAGCGTGTCCGGACCGTCGTCACTGCCGTCGGTCACGGGGATGTCGGCGGCGTAGGCCGGCGCCGGGAGGAGGAGGGGAAGGATCAGGAGCGACGCGGCGAGAACGCTCAGGGGCGCGACGGAGCGGATGCGGAACGCGGACATGGGACCTCGGTTTCGTGGCAGGGCTTACTGCTACGACCCCGCGGGGTCCCGCGAGTTACGCGGTCACTAGCGCACGGTCTTGCGCGCGGTGATCACGCCGGTGTCGAACCCGAGCAGGTGGAGGCCGCCGTGGAACCGAGCGTGCTCGATCTTGATGCAGCGGTCCATCACGATCGTGAGGCCCTTCGACTCGCCGTAGATCGCGGCATCCTGATTCCAGATGCCGAGCTGCACCCAGACGGTCTTCGCGCCGATCGCGATCGCCTCGTCGATGACCTCGGGGATGTCGCTGCCCTTGCGGAAGACGTCCACGATGTCGGGCACCTCGGGCAGATCGGCGAGCGACTTGTAGGACTTCTGGCCGAGGATCTCGTCGACCATGGGGTTGACGAAGTAGACGGTGTAGTCGCTCGACTGGAGCAGGTAGGTGGCGACGAAGTAGCTCGAGCGCGTGGGGTTGGGGGAGGCCCCGACGATCGCGATCGACTTCGCCTTGCGCAGGATGGCGAGGCGCTCCTTGGCGCTCGGGCCGATCCAGGTTCGCTGCGACTTGAGCAGCTTCGCCAGCGGGGAGTCCGCCGGCAGCTCGCAGGTGAGCCCGTTCGCGAGCTGAGACGTGACGGTGTCGGTGATGGTCATGCTCAGCCCTTCGTCGCAGCGGAAAGCGCCTGGTCGAGATCATCAACGATGTCCTCGGGGTCCTCTATTCCCACGCTGATGCGCACGACGCCGGGCAGCACGCCCGCATCGATGAGCTGCTGCTCGGTGAGCTGCGCGTGGGTGGTGGAGGCCGGGTGGATGACGAGGGTCTTGGCATCCCCGATGTTGGCCAGGTGGCTGGCGAGGTTCACACTCTCGATGAAGCGCTGGCCCGTCTCGCGGCCGCCCTTCACACCGAAGCTGAACACGGACCCAGGGCCCTTCGGGAGGTACTTCTTCGCGCGCTCGTGGTGAGCGTGGCCCGGCAAACCCGCCCAGTTGACGAACTCGACGCGCGGGTCGGCATCCAGCCATTCGGCGACGATCTTCGCGTTGTCGACGTGGGCCTGCATCCGGAACGGCAGCGTCTCCACCCCCTGGGCGAGCAGCCACGCGGAGTGCGGGGCGAGCACGGGGCCGATGTCGCGCAGCTGCTCGGCACGGAGGCGGGTGAGGAACGCGTACTCGCCGAAGTTGCCGTGCCAGTTGAGCCCGCCGTAGCTCGGCACCGGCTGGTCGAACAACGGGAAGTGCTCGTTGGCCCAGTGGAACCGGCCGGACTCGACGACCACACCGCCGAGGGTGGTGCCGGCCCCGCCGAGGAACTTGGTGGCCGAGTGGGTGACCACGTCGGCTCCCCACTCGATCGGCCGGTTGAGGTAGGGAGTCGCGACCGTTGAGTCGACGATGAGGGGGAGGTGATGCGCGTGGGCGACGTCGGCGAGCCCCTCGATGTCGGCGATCTCGCCCGACGGGTTGGCGATCGTCTCGGCGAAGATCAGCTTGGTCTTGTCGGTGATCGCCGCGGCGTAGTCGGCCGGGTCGGAACTGCGCACGAAGGTCGTCTCGACCCCGAATCGACGCAGCGTGATGTCGAGTTGGGTGATCGAGCCGCCGTAGAGGTTGGCCGATGAGACGATGTGGTCGCCGGCGCCGGCGAGGGAGGCGAAGGTGATGAACTGCGCGCCGAGACCGCTCGCGGTTGCGACCGCGCCGAGTCCGCCCTCGAGGGAGGCGACGCGCTCCTCGAAGCTCGCGACGGTCGGGTTGGCGAGCCGGGAGTAGATGTTGCCGTACTTCTGCAGCGCGAAGCGGGCGGCGGCATCCGCGGTGTCATCGAAGACGAACGCGCTGGTCTGGTAGATCGGCAGGGCGCGGGCGCCGGTGACGGCGTCGGGGATGTTTCCGGCGTGGATCGCGCGGGTGCGGAAGCCGTACTCGCGGTCGGGTGAGGTCTCGGACATCCCCTCAGGCTACCGATTCCGTCGTCACGCTTCGTCACGCGCGGTAACACGGCGACGCAGGTGCGGCGGGGGTGGCGAACATGAGGAAGCCCCTCCCGCGGCGCCGCGGGAAGGGCCTCACATTCCGGAAGGAACCCGGTGCTGCCGCCCGAAGGGAGGTGCTCCGTGGGGGGAATGGCCCGTCCGGTGAGCCGGTGAACCCCGGGGACTACCCGATCCGCAGGGCTGCACACACGCTCACCGATACCACCCGAGCGAGCACATATAGTTACGGGGTGGGGCGTGGTTACGCGTTGGGGCGCCGCCGGCGCAGTCGCCCGATCACGACCACGGCCACCCCGACGACGACGAACGCGATCGCGCCGATGAGGAGCGGGAGCGGGATGGTGGATCCCGTGGCCGGGAGGGTGCGCGGCATCTCGATGGCGCCGATGTCGATGCGGCCGACGACGCGCGGATAGCCCGACCCGCGCTGGTCGAACGAGGGCTGGCCGGAGACCGCCGGGTTGCCGAGGTCGAGCGCGGGGCTTCCCGGCAGGAGGAGGCGGGTGCGGGTCGGCCCTCCGTTGTTCACGAGGGGCCCGAGCTTGGGGTCGGTGACGGAGAACTGGTTTCCCGCGCCCTCGTCGATTCCGAACACGCCCGACGGCATCGAGAGCACGCTCCACTCGACGAGGATCGGCGCGCCGTCGACCGCGAGGGCATTGATCGCCCCGTTGTTGCCGTCGATGATCGAGCTGGAGACGAGACCGCCCGGTCCGCCGTTGGTGCCGATGCGCAGGATGCCCGGGCCGACGAACGTGGAGTACAGCAGTTCCACTCCGCCGCTGTTGGTGCACAGGTCGATGTTGTGGATCGGGTCGGCCGAACTCTCGTCGGACGTCGAGTTGATGATCCGCAGCAGCCCCGTGGGGTTGACATCGCACACGCCGATCGAGAGCCCACTGGCTCCGACACCGCTGGTGATCGCGTTGAGCGCGAAGGTGGAGGAGTCCACGATGAGCGAGCCGTCGATCTGGTCGACGAAGAGTCCGGCACCGCCCGGGTTGATCGTGCCGGGGATGAGGAGGTTGTCCACGATCTCGCTCGTGCGGATGGTGAAGGTCTGGCCCGAGGAGACTTCGGCGAGGTAGATGGCGCCGCCCTGAGTCTCGTTGGCGCCGGCCGTACCGGCGGTGTTGCCGTCGAAGAGCGAGCCTTCGATCAGGCCGGTGCCCGCGATCCCGTTGAACGCGACGGCTCCGCCGGACAGGCTTGCGGCGTTGCCGGTGAACTCGGTGTTCGTGATCCTCAGCGCTCCGAGGTCGTTGCCGAAGATCGCCCCGCCGGTGCTGCCGGTGTCGTTGCCGTCGAAGACCGAGTCCTCGACGACGACGTCGCCGCCCACGTCGCCGAGGTAGATCGCGCCGCCCGGAAGCGACGCACTGTTGGCGGCGAACGTCGAGCCCTCGATCGACACGTCGTCGACCGCGCTGAGCACACTGATCGCCCCACCCTCGTCGGGCGAGGTGAAGCCGCCGAACACGCAGTCGGTGACGACGAAGTCGGAGACGGTGGAGATCCCCACGGCGCTGCCGTTGCCGTTGCCGATGAAGTCGAGCTCCTGAATCGTGACATCTCCGCCGGTGTTGACCGTGAAGATCGGGCCGGGGGCCGCGTTGAGCACGATCGAGAGCGCGCTCGCTCCGGGTCCGTCGATGATGAGGCCCCCCGTGATCGGGATGGGCCCGCTGGTGAGCACGATGTCGGCGAGCCCGGCCTGGAAGTCGATGGTGTCGAGCCCGGCCGCGCCGTTCGCCGCGGCGATCTGATCGCGGAGCGACCCCGCCCCGGAATCGGCCGCACTCGTCACTGTGAAGGTGGCAGCGGAGGCCGGCGTGGCGCTGACGAGGGCACCACCCAAGCCAAGGGCAAGCACGGCGGCAGCAGACAACCAGCGTCGGGTGTGCGTCATGGGTGCTCTTTCGGTCGGGGGCCCGGAGTCCCCATGAGTCTAGGACGGGGAGAGAGCCCCTCGAAAGGGACTCACGTTCAATCGGGGAACCAGTCGACCCAGATCGCCAGTGTCGCCGACCCGGACGATTGGCGCGCTCCGTCCACGTAGCGCACGGTCACCGAGTGGCTTCCCGGCCACGGATTGGGGATCGTCAGCGACGCGCGCCCGTCGGAATCGAGCCGAACCTCCGTTGGGAACAAGGGTTCCGCCGGATGCCCGGTGTTGCGGTGCTCGATCTGCACCGTCGCCCCGGGCCAGCCGGCGAGGTCGAGCGTGAGTGGCGTGTACATGTCGTTCGTGAGGTGCCAGTCCGGCGCGAGCGGCGTGACGGTGCCCGTGCTCGACGGGCGGGCGGCGAGCGGCGCGGTGACGGACGGGGACACGCGGCCGGCGGCATCCTGCTGCCACACGACGAGGGCGGCGGCGGCGGGAGAGAGCGTCACGAGTTCGCCCGTGGACCACGCGCCCGTCGGATCCACGACACCGCCGCCGACGATCGCGCCGGTCTCGTCCGCCGCGACGATGGTGGCTCCCGGAGCGCCGGTGCCGACGAGGCTCGGCGGTCGCAGCGCGTCGGGATCGATGGTGAGGCCGATCGTGGGCGCGGCGAGCGTGGGTGCGATCGGGCGCGGCGGGGCGGTCGGAGCGGGCTTGGTCGGGATGCTGGCGGCGGGGGTTCCCGAGTCGGATCCGGCCTCATCGAGCGGCTGCGGGTCCGACGAGGCCAGCGTGGTCAGGTCGGGGGTCGTGGCGGAGTCGGGCTGCGGCTCGGTGGCCTCGTGCACGCGGCTGGGGCTGTCCTGGGACTCGGGTGTCGACTGAGGCGCCGGGGCACCCAGGAGCAGCGCCGTGACGAGGCTCGCCGCCGCCCCGAGACCGGCGGCAGTCGTGAGCCATACCGGCACCTGACTCGTCGCGGCGAGCGGACTCGTCGCGGTGGCGGGGACGAGGGCGGATGCGGGGGCGCCGTCATCGAGGAACGGCAGCCCCAGTCCGAGCAGGGCCGGCACGAGCCACACCGCGAGCCGCGCACTCACCTGGTCGAGTTCGCGGGCGCGCGACCGGCAGGCGAGGCACGTAGCCAGATGCGCGCGCACCTGCTCGAGTTCGCGCGGGTTGAGCGAGCCCGTGGCGCGCCGACCGAGCCGCCCCGCGGTCGACCGGCATTCCACCGGGAGGGTCTCATCGTTGAGGTGGGCCTGCACCCACGCGGTGCGCAGGCCAGCGCGGGCCCGATGGGCGAGCACGGCGGTGGCGTTCGGGGTGATGCCGAGGTGGGTGGCGATCTCGGTGGGCCCCATCCCCTCGACGGCGCTGTACCAGAGCACCGCCTGCCAGCGCTCGGGCAGCGAGCGGAACGCCTCGAGGGCGAAGTCGCGATCCTCCGAGGCGACGACCGGGTCGTCGATCGTTCGCGGATCCTGGAGCAGGTCGAGCTCGTCGCTCGCGCCCTCCTTGCGCCGGCTGGCCCAGCGGCGCGCGACGTTGCCGATCGTGGTGATGAGGTAGGGGCGGAATCCGGCACGCGGACCGCCACCGCGGCGCAGGGTGGAGAGGATGCGCGCGAACGACTCGGCGACCAGATCGTCGGCGTCGGCGACGTCGTAGTAGCGGCGCGCGATCGCGAGCCCGATGCCAGAGTGGCGTCGCCAGAGCTCGCCGTAGGCGGCGGCATCGCCGTCCCGGGCGAGGTCGACGAGCTGTTCGTCGGGCACGGAATCGTACGCGGGCGTCGGAGAGTTCATGCGGAAGCCTCAGGGGGAGCGGATCGGGTGTCTGCCAGTAACACCCGCGAACCTGAGAAACGTGACGCCAACTCCCAGAATCGATTACCCCAGTTCGGGGCGGGCGCGCGAGGCGAGGGCGGTGCCGAGCGCAGTGGCATCCACGACGTGCCAGTGCTCGGCGATGAGGCCGTCGACGACGCGGTAGGTGTCGGCGAACGGGACCGAGATCGCGGGGGCCGATCCGGTCGCCGGGGCGATCAACCGCGAGCGCACGGCGACGAGCTCGTCGGCGGCGACCACGGCATCCGGCACGTAGCGGCCGTCGGGCAGCGCCGACCAGAGCCCGGCGAGCTTCGCACCGACGCCCGCGAGACCGGCGTCGTCGCCCGCGGGGTCGTGGTCGACGAAGGTCGCCGCGAGGAACCGAGGGAGAGCGTCGCCGTCGTGGGCCGGGCCGAGCACGACCTCGAAGAACTCGAGCACTAGGGCCGCGGCGGCCCGGGCCTCCGGAGTGTCTGCGGCGAGTTCGGGGGTGGCGTCAAGCATCGAGGTCCTCCAGGATCTGCACGAGGCGGACGGGCTGCTCCTCGTGGATGTTGTGGCCGGCATCCAGAGCGATGACCTCGCCGTGCGGAACCCGGCGCCGGAACTCGGCGACGAGGTCGGGGCCCACGAGACCATGGGTGCCGTGCACGAGCGTGACCGGCACGCTGAGAGCGTCGAAGGTCGCCCACGTGGCGCTGAAGTCACTGTCGAAGACGGTGACGCCCTCGAGCGTGCCGAGGTGGTACTTCCACGTGACGGTGCCGTCGGGGAGGACGACGGTGTTGAGCTCGACGCTGCGGGCGATGTCGGCGGGGGTCGGCCCGAACCCGAGGGCGAGTGCGCGGTCGACGATCGCCTGTCGGGAGGGGTAGGTGCGGGGCCCCGCCATGAAGTCCCGCACGGGGTTGGGCCCGGCGAAGGAGGCGTTCGAGAAGGGCAGCGACTCGACGAGGAGGAGGTGCCGCACGAGCTCGGGATGCTGGGCGGCGACGACCGCCGCGACGAGACCGCCGAGCGAGTGCCCGACGAGAAGCTGGGGCCCGGGCGCGAGAACGGGCAGAGCCGCCGCGATCGTCGGCCCGCTCGTCTCCGGCGCGTAGTCGAGGTCATCGCGCCAGGCGGAATCGCCGTGCCCGGGCAGATCGAGGGCGAGGGCAGGCCGACCGAGGGTGAGGAGCACGGTGTCCCACGCGTGGGCGTTGAGCCCGGCGCCGTGGAGAAGAGTGACGCGCGCCGCGGCATCCCCCCACGCCAGCCCGGCGATGTCGCCGTCGGGCGTGCGCACGCGCGCCACAGACGGCACGGGCGCGCCGAGCGCCGCCGCCTGGCCGGGCAGGAAGCGGAACTCGTCGTCGGTCATGGGATCGAGTGAACCACCGAGGCCCCGACCCGCGCCAGTGTCAGCGCGCGTCGGCCTGCTCGAACGTGACGGCGTTCTCGTCCTCCTCGTGCGGGTCGTCGTTGCGTCCCGTGAACTGGAAGATCGCCCACACGATGAGGGTGACCGCGGCGAAGCCGATCAGCACGAGGCCCCAGACCAGCCAGTCGGACGGGCCGCTCGCGTTGGTCGCGAGCGGAAGCACGAGCAGGCTGAACAGCAGGGCGAGTCCGAGGAACACGGCGAGCCAGAGGCGCTTGGAGTGCTTGAACAGTTCCCGTCCCTCGAGGAAGCCGAGCGGGAGGATCGCGACTGCCGCAGCGGTGAGCCCCTCCACGACGGTCGCCGAGAGCGTGTCCACCGTGAGCGCCTGACCGAAGTTCGGCTCGGCCGGCATCATCCCGGTGGCGATCGAGTAGGCGATCCAGGCGACCACCGCGACGCCGGCGAGCACGCCGAGCTGCACGACCGTGGCACGGGAGCGGTAGGGCTCCTTGGTGCGCGTGGCGATCTCGAGGCCGATCACGAGACCGACGAGGAACCCGGGGGAGAAGTCGAGCACGCGGGCGAGGGCGACGCCACCGACCGCGAAGATCAGGGCGGCCGGTTGCAACTGGATGCTCGATTCGACGCCCCACGCGCGCTTGATGATCGCGCCACTGATCCACGAGGTGACGTAGCTCACGAGGAACAACGCGATGCCCAGGGACAGCACAAGGCGCAGCGAGGCGAGGTCGAACCCGAAGTCGGGGTCCACGAAGCCGAAGATCACGCTCGTGATGAGCACGACCACGGCCGCGGCGAGCGCCGGAGTGCGCGTGACCGCGATGAACCACGCGGTCGCCCGGGCGATCGCGCCCTCGACCGCGGCGAAGCCACGACCGAGGCGCTGCGAGTTCGACGAGAGCGTCGAGTTCAGCAGCTCGGTCGGGAAGGCGACGAGCAGCAGCAGCGCGAGAGCGAGCCCGCCCGCACCCAGGACCGAGAGCGGCTGACGGAAGATCTCTTCCGCGGTCGGCACCGAGGAGGTGAGGGAGGTCGGGGCGCCGGGCAGGCTGCGGTCCACGGGGCCCGAGCCGTCGCCCTCGCCGCCGGCCGCCGCGGCGGCGGCCGCGGCCGCGACCGCTTCCGGGTCCTTCGCCGGAGGTGCAGCCGCGGTCTTGCCGGCATCCGGGGCCAGGATCGTCACGGTCTGGGACTGGCTCGTCGCGGCCCCGCCTCCCGGCGGCGTGACGATGACGACGAGCGTGTGCTTACCGGGCTCCAGGTCGGCCGGAATCGTCACGGTGATCTGGAAGTAGCCGACGGCGTTGGCCGCGGTGGTGCCGAGCTGACGCGGGGTCGACCGGATCTCGACGTCGACGCGCGAACCGGGGATGAGACCGTCGCCGCTCAGGGCGACCGTCTGGCCGGCCTTGTAGGTCGTGCTCAATCCGTCGAGGGTCCACGTGACGGGCGGGGTGGGCGCGGGCGGCTCGTCGTTGTTGCCGCCGGTCTGGGCGAGCACCGAGGTGACCGCCGACGCGGAGTACGGAGAGAAGCCGCGGAAGGAGCGGATGCCGGCATCGCAGCCGCCCTCGTCGCACCCCGACCACGTGTAGTCGGCAACCCGCTGGGTGGCTCGCCACACGGTCGTGCCATTCGCGGAGAGCGGTCCGCACGACCAGGTGCCGGCCGCCGAGGCGGTCGTCGAGCAGCGCTGGGACCCGTTCGCATCGTCCACCCGCACGAGCGCCCCGGGCTCCGCGGTGCCGGACAGGGTCACCCGGCCGTCAGCGGCGACGGAGGCGCCCAGCGTGGGGGCCTGCGGGATCAGGATGTAGTCGTCCCACACCTCGTACTCGACGGCCGAGATGCGCTGGTTGGTCCAGACGTTCCATTCCCCGGGCGCAAGAGTGCCGAAGTCGCACGTGATCAGCGGGCCGCCGTAGAGGTGCTCCTCCCAGGTGGCGCCCGCGGGGCAGCTGTCGTTGAGCACCGAGCCCTCGCCGTCGAAGGACCACAGCTCGACCGACAACTCACCGCCCGGGGAGGCGGTGGCGCGGGCGGAGATCGCACCCGGGGTCAGGCTGTAGAGCACGGATCCGGCGACGCCGACGGCACCGGTGACATAGGGGTCCGAGGGCGCCGAGATGCCGCCGACGGCCGACTCGTAGCCCGCGACCATCGCGCGGAAGTTCTCCGCGGTCGCGACCGCGTGCAGGGTGTGAGTGCCGGGTGTGAGGGTGGCTAGGCACGACCAGGTCGTCGAGCCGTAGGCATTGGCCGAGCAGACCTCGACGTCGCCCTCGTACACCGTGACGGAGGTGCCCGACGCGGCCGCCTCGGTGAAGGTCGAGAACGAGCCCTGCTTGGTGCCGCTGAGGAGCAGGGTGCCCTTCTTGATCTCGGTCTCGCCGGTGATGATCGGCGCCGGTGGGATCCAGGCGAGATCCTCGCGCGCCAATGAGTTCGTCCCATTCACCTGCTGGACCGACTCGACGAAGAGCAGGCTCGCGTAGTCGTCGAACACGCAGGTCTCGGTCTCACCACCCGGAGTTCCTGACGCCCACGAGACCGGACAGAACGTGGGGTACTCGCCGGCGGGCCGGATGGAGAGGCCGACGTTCCCACCGGCGACCGCGTTCGCGGTCGCGGTGATCGACCCCTCGGACGCGAGGATCTCCACGTCGGGCAGCGGCGGGATGATCGTGAACCCGACCGTGTCGAACGTGTTGGTGCCGTCGAGGTCGGTCCCGGTGGCATCGAGGGTCACGGGGCCGTAGCCGGGAACCGGCGCCGAGCAGGCGAACTGGCCGTCGTAGTCCACGTTCGTCGTGCAGAAGGGCGTGCTCGCGCCGCCGCCCACGGTGCTGGACAGGGTGATGAGGCCGAACGACGGGCCCGTCCCCGTGATGTCGAGGGTGTCGTCGTAGACGTCCTCGTCGTCCGAGGGGGAGTCGATCTGTATCGCCTGCGTCCCGCCGCGGGTGACGAGTACCCACGGCGTGTAGGTGTATTCATCGGCCGCGTTGCGGGCCCACGCGCGAACCTCGAAGAGCCCGAAGTCGTTGAGGGCGACGTCGCAGTTGACCGTCAGCAGCACCTCGATGAGCACCGAGCAGGACCCGCTCGAGAATCCGCCCACGAGGGTGCGGGACTCGGCTCCGGCCCAGACCGCGGTGTTGTCGACCGTGATGGTGGTGGTGATCGTGCTGGCGGTGGTCTGCGTCCCGTCCCCCGGCGAGTCGAGCGAGACGGAGGGCGCCGCGACAGCGGACGGGAGGCCGACGAGCAGCGGGAGCGCGACGATCCCTGCGGCGAGCGTGGCCAGAAGAGCGCGGCGGCGCGCGGAAGAGGGGCTGCGGTGGGTCATCAAGGCCTCGGGGGACGTCGAAGGGGTAGTGGATGGGTGGTCCAACACCACAGGCTACCCGAATCCATGTTTCTGCATGGTTAAGAATTCAGCGCCAGGTCGGCAGCCACCAGTGCAGACGCAGGTAGGTGAAGTCGAGTTGGATGCCCGTCCAGAGCGGCCAGTAGAAGACGCTCACGAGGGTTGCGAGCCCGAGGAAGATCCCGACCGTGCGCAGCCCACTGACGCGTCGATCCCGCGGGTCGATCGCCGATCCGAGAATCAGCCCGATCACCATCGTCAGCGCGAGGATCAGGTAGGGCTCGAAGGCGATCGAGTAGAACTGGAACACCGTGCGGCCGAGGTAGAGCAGCCACGGGAGGTACCCCGCCACGAGTCCCATGAGGATGAGCCCGACCCGCCATTCGCGGTGGCGCACGAGCCGGTAGACGAGGTAGAGCGCGGCGGCCGTGGCGGCCCACCAGATCACTGGGTTGGCGATGCCGGTGATGGATGCTCCGCAGCTCTCCCACTGGCAGCCGTTCTCGCCCGCGGCCGAACCCTGGTACCACATGCTCGTCGGCCGGATCATCAGCAGCCAGGTGAGGGGGTTGGCCTGGTACCCGTGGGGGCGACTCTCGCCGACGTGGTAGTCGTACACCGAGTTCTCGAAGTGCCAGAGACTCTGGAGGCTCAGCGGCACCCAGGCGAACGCGCCCGTCCACGCGCGGCCCGGTTCCTCGGCCCAGGTGCGGTCGTACCCGTTGTCGCTGAGGAACCAGCCGGTCCAGGTGGACAGGTACACCGCGACGGCCACGGGCACCGTCAGCAGGAAGGAGACCGGCGCCTGCTTGAGCACGGTGCCCGACAGCCAGAACGGGATGCCGGCGCGGCGCCGAGCCAGGGCATCCACGACGAGCGTGTAGAGGGCGAAGGCAGCGAGGAAGTAGAGGCCGCTCCACTTGACGGCCGCCGCCGCGCCGAACGCCGCCCCCGCCGCGAACAGCCACGGTCGCCACCAGAGCGCCGGACCCCAGTCCGTGCCCTTGCCGGCCCCCGTGCGCCGACCGATCCAGACGGCCAGCCGAAGGGCCGACCACTCGCGGTCGAGCAGGATCGCGCCAAAGCCCAGCAGCGCGAAGAACATCACCATGTTGTCGAGAAGACCGACCCGGCTCATGACGATCGCGTTGCCGGAGATCGCGAACAGGAAACCGGCGATCGTGGCCAGCAGCGTCGATCCGAACAGCTTCTTCGCGATGAGCATGATGAGGATGACCGCGAGGATGCCGATGACCGCCGTGCCGATGCGCCAGCCGACGGCGTTGTCGGGGCCGAAGGCGAGCATCCCGAGCCCGATGATCCACTTGCCCAGCGGCGGGTGCACGACGAACGACGGGTCGGTCAGGAGTATATCGGTCTGGCCGCCGGCGAACAGGGTGTCGGCCTCGGCCGGCCACTGCGACTCGTAGCCGAGGTTGACGAGCGACCAGGAGTCCTTGACGTAGAAGGTCTCGTCGAAGACGAGCTCGCGCGGCGAGCCGAGGTTCCAGAGGCGCGTCGCGGCGGCGATGCCGACGACCGCGGCGGGCGCGGCCCAGCGAGCGCCCCGACGGAACGACTCCGAGCGGGAGGCCCACCAGTCGTCGAGGCGCGAGCCGGTGGGGCCGGGCTCGTCGTCAGCGGGGTCGGTGGGGTCGCCGTCGAGGAGTTCGTCGAACTCTGCCTCCGCCTTCGCCACCCCGCCATGCTACTTCGAGCCGCCTGTGCGGGAGGATGGACCGTGATCATCCTCGCGGCGACGCCCATCGGCAACCTCGGGGATGCCTCCGCCCGCCTCATCGCGGCGCTCACCACCGCGGAGGTCATCGCGAGCGAGGACACCCGCACCACGATCCACCTCATGCGCGCGCTCGGCATCGAGAACCGTCCGCGACTGATCCCGCTGCACGAGCACAACGAGAGCGAGAAGGCCGCCGAGATCGTCGAGCTGGCCCGCACCACCGACGTGCTCGTGCTCAGCGACGCCGGGATGCCCGCCATCAGCGATCCCGGATTCCCGCTCGTGCAGGCGGCCGCCGCCGCCGGGGTGACCGTGACGGCGATCCCGGGACCGAGCGCCGTGCTCACGGCCCTCGCGGTGTCGGGGCTGCCGACCGATCGCTTCACGTTCGAGGGGTTCCTGCCGCGCAAGAGCCGAGTGACGTACTTCCGCTCGCTCGCCCGCGAGGAGCGCACGATGGTGTTCTTCGAGAGCCCCAACCGGCTCGCCGCGGCGCTCGCCGACCTCGCCACTGCGCTCGGCGACGACCGCCGGGTGGTCGTGTGCCGCGAGCTGACGAAGCTGCACGAGGAGGTCGTGCGCGGCACCGCCGCCGAGCTCGCGGCGCGCTTCGCGGAGGGGGCGCGCGGCGAGATCTGCCTCGTCGTGGCGGGAGCGCCGGCATCCATCGCGGATCTGCCGACGGGTGTGGCTCAGGTGCTCTCCCTCGTCGCGGCGGGCGCCAAGCTCAAGGACGCCTGCGCCGAGGTCGCGGAGGCGACGGGACTCAGCCGGCGCGACCTCTACGAGGAAGCGCTCCGGTCTCGGTAGGGCTCAGTAGTCGCTGATCGCGCCGCCGGCGACGACCGCGCCGATCACGATGAGCAGCACGCCCATGACCACCGAGTGGTTCTGCGTCAGCCAGGTCCGCAGCCGATCGAGTCTCGGGCGCATCCGGTCGGGGGCTGCGACGAAGGCGAACACTGGCACGGCGATGAGCAGGCACGCGACCACGATGAAGACCGCCCCGACGAGCACCGTCTCGCCCACCCCGAGCAGCGCTCCGCCGATCGTCACGCCCAGCGGGATCGCGAGCGCGAGCTCCTTGGGGTTGGTGACCGAGAGCACGATCCCGAGGCCGAAGCTCTTGGCCGGTGAGAACCCGTCGATCGCCGACATCCAGCCGGGCAGCGAGGGCTCGACGCCGGCGGGCTTGGGCCGCCACTTGGAGAACCCGAGCACGATGAGTGCGACACCGATGAGCAGCTTGACGAGGGTCGGGATGCCCGTGCCAGCGGCGAGCGTGTACAGCGCCTCCGACGCGAGCACGACGATCGTGAGCAGGATGCTGAGGCCGATCACGCGTCCGGCCAGGAACAGGGGGCCCGCCACCCGGCCACGCGGCGACATGAGCAGCAGCACGGCGGCGATGAGCGGGAACGGACTCAGCGCGACACCCACGGCAAGGGGGAGCGCGTGTCCGATGACGTCGCCGAGGGTCACATCCATGGCGCCACTGTACCGGGGTGCGTGCCGCGGTAACACGCTCCGCGGCATCCGTAGACTTGACCCCATGCCCTCCGGCGAGTCCTTCTACATCACCACGCCCATCTTCTACGTCAATGACGTGCCCCACATCGGGCACGCGTACACGGAGGTGGCCGCGGACGTGCTCGCGCGCTGGCACCGCCAGCGCGGTGACGACACGTGGCTGCTCACCGGCACCGACGAGCATGGCCAGAAGATCCTCCGCACCGCCGTCGCCAATGACACGACGCCGCAGGCCTGGGCCGACAAGCTCGTCGAGGACGCGTGGAAGCCGCTGCTGGCGACCATCGACATCCGCAACGACGACTTCATCCGCACGACGGAGGAGCGCCACGAGAGCGCGGTCGCCCTCTTCCTGCAGAAGCTCTACGACGACGGTCACATCTACTCGGGCGAGTACGAGGGCTACTACTGCGTCGGGTGCGAGGAGTACAAGCAGCTCGACGATCTCATGGAGACCGCGGACGGGGACTACGCCGGCCAGCTGGTGTGCCGCATCCATGGCCGCCCGGTGGAGGTGCTCAAGGAGAAGAACTACTTCTTCCGCATGAGCGCGTTCGAGCAGCGCCTGCTGGACCTCTACGAGAACACCGACTTCGTGCAGCCCGCGAGCGTGCGCAACGAGATCGTGCAGTTCGTCAGGCAGGGACTCGCCGACCTCTCGATCTCGCGCTCGAGTTTCGACTGGGGCATCAAGGTGCCGTGGGACGAGACGCACGTGGTCTACGTCTGGTTCGACGCTCTGCTCAACTACATCACCGCGATCGGCTACGGCGTGGACGAGGAGAAGTTCCAGCGCCACTGGCCCGCCGTGCACATCGTGGGCAAGGACATCGCACGCTTCCACGCCGTGATCTGGCCGGCCATGCTCATGGCCGCGGGGCTCGAGGTGCCGCGCGCGGTCTTCGGCCACGGCTGGCTGCTCGTGGGCGGCGAGAAGATGTCCAAGTCCAAGCTCACCGGCATCGCGCCCGCGCAGATCACCGACACCTTCGGCTCGGATGCGTTCCGCTACTACTTCCTCTCGGCGATCACGTTCGGGCAGGACGGCTCGTTCAGCTGGGAGGACCTGTCGGCGCGCTACCAGGCCGAGCTCGCCAACGGTTTCGGAAACCTCGCGTCGCGCGTGATCGCGATGGTGACCAAGTACTTCGATGGCGCGATCCCGCAGGTGGCGGTGGATGCTCCGATCCGGGCCACCGCGGAGCGCGTGACCGCGGCGGCCAACGCGGCGATCGACACTTTCGCGATCAACGAGGCGCTCGCCGTGATCTGGGAGCTCGTCGACGAGCTCAACGGATACATCACCGAGCAGGCGCCGTGGACGCTCGCGAAGAGCCCCGACGATCGCGAGCGGCTCGAGCAGGTGCTCGCGAGCACGGTCTATGGACTCGGCGTGCTCGCCGTGCTCCTGGCCCCCGTGCTCCCGCAGGCGACCGCGCGCCTCTGGGCGGCGCTCGGCGGCACCGGGCTCGTCGACCACCAGCGCATCGACACGGCCGCGGCGGTCACGGTCGGTACGCGCGTGTCGCCGCTCGAGACGTCGCTGTTCCCGCGCATCGAGTCCGAGGATGCCGTGCCGGCGTGACCGAGCCCTTCCTGCGCCAGCGCGCAACCGACGGCACTCGCGACCTCGAGTACCCGCCGCTGCCCGAGGCGCTGACCGTGGGGGTGTACGACAACCACACCCACCTCGAGATCGCGGACGGCGGTCCGGGCGGGGAGCTCGACTACCGCGAGCAGCTCGACCGGGCCTCGAGCGTCGGCATCCGCGGGGTCGTGCAGGTCGGCACGGACGTGGCGACCTCGCAGTGGTCCGCCGAGATCGCGTCGCGGGAGCCCCGGGTGCTCGCGGCCGTGGCGCTGCACCCCAACGACGTGCCGGAGCTCGCGGCATCCGGTGACCTGGAGGCGGCGCTCGCCGAGATCGACCGGCTCGCCGCCCTGCCGCGCGTGCGGGCGATCGGGGAGACAGGGCTCGACTTCTTCCGCACGGGCGACGATGGGCGTGACGCGCAGTACGCGGCCTTCGAGGCGCACATCGCGATGGCCAAACGGCACGATCTCGCGCTGCAGATCCACGACCGGGATGCCCACTCCGAGGTCATCGCCACGCTCGAGCGCGTCGGGGCCCCCGAGCGCACGGTGTTCCACTGCTTCAGCGGGGACGCCGAGATGGCACGGCTGTGCGCCGACCGCGGCTGGTACCTCTCGTTCGCCGGCACGGTCACGTTCAAGAACGCCGTGGGCCTGCGGGAGGCGCTCGAGGTGATCCCGCGCGACCGCATCCTCGTCGAGACGGATGCGCCCTACCTCACCCCGCACCCGTTCCGCGGGCGGCCGAACGCGCCGTACCTCATCCCGATCACCCTGCGCGCGATGGCCGACCACCTCGGCACCGACGTGTCGATGCTCGCCGCCCAGGTGTCGTCGAACACCGAAGCGGTCTACGGATCGTGGGATGCCGAGCCGCTGCAGATCGACGCGCTCGCGCCCGAGGCGCACCACGGGGACCTGGCGTGACAGTGACGTTGCTGGGGCCGGCGGAGATCCGCGACCTCGCCGACCTGCTCGGCATCCAGCCCACCAAGAAGCTCGGCCAGAACTTCGTCATCGACGCCAACACGGTGCGACGCATCGTCAAATCGGCGGGCGTCGCCGCGGGGGAGCACGTCGTCGAGGTGGGCCCGGGTCTGGGCTCGCTGACGCTCGGCCTGCTCGAGACCGGAGCCTCGGTCGTCGCGGTCGAGATCGACCAGCGCCTCGCCGCTCAGCTGCCGATCACCGTCGCCGAGCTGGCGCCGGATGCCGACCTCACCGTGATCACAGAGGACGCGCTTCGGGTGACGGAGCTCCCCGGCGACCCGACCGTGTTCGTCGCGAACCTGCCCTACAACGTTTCGGTGCCGGTGCTGCTGCACTTCCTCGAGCACTTCCCGACGATCGATCGCGGCCTCGTGATGGTGCAGGCCGAGGTGGGGGAGCGCGTCGCCGCCGGCCCCGGCTCGAAGGTCTACGGTGCCCCCTCGGTCAAGGCCGCCTGGTACGGCGCCTTCTCGACCGCGGGCAAGGTGAGCCGCCAGGTGTTCTGGCCCGTGCCCAACGTCGACTCGATCCTCGTGCGCTTCGAGCGCCACGAGCAGCCCGGCACCGAGGAGGAGCGACTCGCGACCTTCGCGCTCGTGGATGCCGCATTCCAGCAGCGACGCAAGATGCTGCGGCAGGCGCTCGGGCCCGTTCTCGGCGACTCGGCCACGGCATCCGCTCGCCTTGAGGCCGCGGGGATCGCGCCGACGGCGCGCGGCGAGGAGCTCACGGTGGAGCAGTTCCTGGCGATCGCGCGGGCCTGAGGCGGTGTGATTCACTTGCCCCATGAGTGATCCTTCGGTCGCCGACGTCGGTTTGCCGCCGAAGCGCGGCTGGTACGACGACCCGAGCGGGTCCGGTCGCGACCGGTGGTGGAACGGGTACGAGTGGACCGAGGACACGGCTCGAGCGCCACGTGCATCGATGTTCGGCCCTGGCTACGAGCGATTCATGCGGGCACGCCCCAATCGATTGGCCTTCATCGGTCAATGGTGCTCCGGCGCCGCCCTCATATTGTTTCTTGGCTTCATCCTCGCGTTCTTGGTCGCAGGACTCACCGGGGCGGATCTGAGCCTTTTTCGCGTGCTAGCGATCTTCCTCATCCCGCAGTGGTTGCTTGCCGTCGCCGCGATCGTGCTTGGAGCCTTCGGCATTCGACGCGCCCGCCGGTGGGGTGGACTCGCTGCCGCCATCAACGCCATCGTGGGCGGAGCCGTCGCGGCGTCGATGCCGACTGTTGTCGCGATCTCGATTCTGTCTCGATAGCGGGTGAACGCCTGCGTCGAGACGAGGAGGGCGACAAGGAGCGCTAGCCCAATCCATGACGCGACGCTTCACCTTGAGGGTCGCCGATCCGGGGCGGCAGTCGGCGCAATTCGTCACGACACGAAAGTGCCAATCCGGGAGGATCGCGGTGCCGCCAACCGGCTAGGGTGCGGCCCGTGGCGCGGACGCGCGCGGGAGGGATCGACATGACCGAACAGCAAGCGCGTGTGATTCACTTGCCGCATGAGTGATCCTTCGGTTGCTGACGTCGGTCTGCCGCCGAAACGCGGCTGGTACGACGACCCGAGTGGGTCGGGTCGTGACCGGTGGTGGAACGGGTACGCGTGGACCGAGCACACGGCTCGGACGCCTCTTCCGTCCATATACGGTCCAGGCTTCGAGCGCGCCTATCGCACCCGCCTGAATCGCCCGGCTGCTGTATCTCTGTGGTTGGCACTAGGTGCTGCGGTGCTGCAGCTCGCCGGGTTCTTTGTTGCGACCGCACCGAGTCCAGTGGCCGACTGGGTCCTCGTCGCGATGCTGGTTCCGCAAGCGGCACTATCGATCGCCGCGGTTGTCGTTGGCATTGCTGGCGTGCGCTACGCAAGGCTAGGCGGAGGGCTTCCGGTTGCGATCTCGTCGATCTGGGTCGGGGTGTTCTCCACCATCTGGTCTGTCTCGTCGTTGGTGTCCCTGATCGTCGCCCCCGTCAGCTCCTGATCGAGGGGACGAGAAGGGTTCGCAACATGAAGGGTCCGATCCACGACAAGACGATTCGGGCGGGCGGCAGAAGCGTTTGGGTGACGCGATAACCCACACGACCAGCGCGATAGGTTGGACCCATGACCTCCCCGGCCACCCCGACCATGGTTCATGCGCGGGCGCCGGGCAAGATCAATGTGTTCCTCAAGGTCGGCGCGCTGCTTGACGACGGCTACCACGACGTCGCGATCGCCTACCAGGCCGTCTCGCTCTCCGAGGACGTGCGAGCCTACCCGGCCGACGACTTCTCCGTCTCGGTCACGGGGAGCGTCGAGCTCTCCCGGGTGCCGACGGATGCCAGCAACATCGCGATCAAGGCCGCGCTGCTCCTCGCTCGCACGACCGGCTACCGCGGCGGAGTGCGGCTCGAGATCGACAAGCACGTGCCCGTGACGGGCGGCATGGGGGGCGGGTCGGCGGATGCCGCGGCCACCCTCCTGGCGTGCGACGCCCTCTGGGGCACCGGCCTCCCGCGCGAGGACATGCTCGAGCTCGCCGCCCAGCTCGGCGCGGACGTGCCGTTCGCGTTCACCGGCGGCACAGCGATCGGCACGGGTCGGGGCGACCAGCTGAGCCCCGCGCTCGCGAAGGGGCAGTTCCAGTGGGTGCTCGCGCTCGCGGACTTCGGACTGTCGACCCCCGAGGTCTACCGCGAGCTCGACGTGCATCGCGACCGGCACGCGCAGGACATCTTCCCCGCGCCGGTCGCCCCGACGGTGGATGCCAACGTGCTCCAGGCGCTCCGCGCGGGCGACCCGCACATGCTCGCCGAGACCCTGTACAACGACCTTCAGGCTCCCGCCCTGAAACTCGAACCCTCCCTCGGTGCGGTGCTGGAGCTGGGGGAGCAGAACGGCGCGCTCGCGGGAATCGTGTCCGGCTCGGGTCCGACGATCGCATTCCTCGCCGCCGATGTCGACTCCGCCCTCGAACTCCAGATCGCCTTGAGCGCCGCCCGGCTCACCGCGGTGCGGGCGACCGGCCCGGTGCACGGCGCGCGCATTGTGACCGAGTAGGGCCGAATCCCCAGCCGGGCACGGTAGCATCCGGGCCATGACGCTGCGCCGCGAACGCCTCTGGGCCGCCCTCATCGGACTGGTCGCCGCGGCCGCGACCGTGGCCGTCGGCGATCTGACCGCTCAGTTCGTGGATGCCGCCGCGAGCCCGCTCTTCGCCGTCGGTTCCTGGGTCATCGACATCGTTCCTCCGTGGGTGAAGGAGACCGCGATCGCCCTGTTCGGCACCGGGGACAAGGTCGCGCTGCTCGTGTGCCTCGGCATCCTCGTCGCAATCCTCGCCGTCGTCGCGGGACTGCTGGAGTACCGCCGCCCGCCCTGGGGCGTCGTCGTGCTCGTCGCCGTCGGCGTCGTCGCCTCCGGCGCGGCCCTGACGCGCTCCGGCGCAACGCTCGACTGGGCGGTGCCCACCGCGATCGGCATGGTCGCGGGCGCCTTCACGTTGCGCATCGGGACGGAGCGGCTGCGCCGCTGGGTCGAGTCGGCGGGAGCGGCCCAGCTGTCCCTGCAGCGCACCGGCCTCGACCGTCGTCGTTTCCTCGCCGCGATCGGCGTCTCGGCCGGGGTCGCCCTCGTGGGCGCCGGCGTCGCCCGGGCGATGGGGGCCGTGCAGAGCGCCGCCAACACGGTGCGCCAGGCGATCGCCCTGCCCGCTCCGGCGGTCGCAGCCGCCCCGATCCCGGCCGGAGCCGAGATCGGCGTACGAGGCGTCTCGGCGCTCGTCACGCCCAACGGGAGCTTCTACCGCATCGACACCGCACTGCAGGTGCCGATCATCGACGCCGAGACCTGGCGCCTCAAGATCACCGGGATGGTCGAGGAGGAGATCGAGCTCAGTTACGCCGACCTGCTCGCGCTTCCGCTGCAGGAGAGCGTGGTCACCCTGATGTGCGTCTCCAACGAGGTGGGCGGAACACTCATCGGCAACGCGGTCTGGCTCGGGTATCCGATCCGCGAGGTGCTGAAGCGGGCGAAGCCCAAGGCGGGCGCCGACATGGTGCTCTCGCGCAGTGACGACGGCTTCACGGCATCCAGCCCCCTCTCGGTACTGCTCGAGGAGGACCGCGACTGCCTGCTCGCGGTCGGAATGAACGGCGAGCCCCTGCCGCTCGAGCACGGGTTCCCGGTGCGGATGGTCGTGCCCGGCCTCTACGGCTACGTCTCGGCGACCAAGTGGGTCACCGAGCTCAAGGTCACGCGCTTCGCCTTCGAGGCGGCCTACTGGACCCAGCGCGGCTGGTCGCCGCTCGGACCGGTCAAGACGTCGTCACGCATCGACACGCCCAAGCTCGGACGCCAGGTCGAGGCCGGCACCGTTCCCGTCGCCGGGGTGGCGTGGGCGCAGCACACCGGCATCGACCGAGTCGAGGTGCGCGTCGACGGCGGCGCCTGGAACCGGGCCCGCCTCGCGACGGCGATCTCGGCCGACACGTGGGTGCAGTGGGTGTGGGAGTGGGACGCGACGCCCGGCAACCACGTGCTCGAGGTGCGGGCGACGGATGCCGCGGGCCAGACCCAGTCGGAGCAGCGCGTCGACGTCATCCCCGACGGCGCCGAGGGGTACCACACGATCACGGTGACGGTGGTCTAGGGCATCACCGGGACGGTGGTCTAGGGCTCAGAACAGCGCGGGCGCCCCGATCGGGGATGCCGTGCGCAGCACCGCCGGCCCCACGTGCAACTCGCCGTCGGAGAGGGGAGTGCAGCGCATCCCGCCCCGACGCAGCAGGGCGCGGTGCGCGCCGGGGGCGAGGGCGACATCCATCCACGCGCACGGGTTCGCGGGACGATTCGCGCGGAACAGCACCGGCCCCGAGCTCGTGTCGATCGAGAAGGTCTCGCCGCGCATCCGGTCGATCGGCATCCCGCGCACGATGAGGTTGCGGCGGGTGTCGGCGGGGTCGAGCGCGGCGTCGAGGCCGAGCGTGCGGGCGACGTGCTCGAGCGACTCGATGGCCATGATCGTCACGGATGCCGAGACGTGCGCCGCGTGCCCGAAGTAGCGGTCCCCGACGATCCCCAGATTCGCTCGCACGAGGATCGACTCGCGCACCTCGGCTCCGATGGCCGCACGCGGCCCGTCCGCGGGACGGCCCTCGTAGCGGTGGAGCGGCGACGCGAGCAGCGAGACGAGCTCGATCGGCGTCTCGTGCGGCAGGGCATCCACGGGTCCATTCTGCCGCGCGGCGCCTGTCCAGGTCGTCGAGAGTGCAGTTGTCGTGAGTACTCGGCCAGACGAACCGCGACAAGTGCACTCTCGACGCTCAGGGCGGGGACGTGTGGATGGAACGGGCGAGTCCAGGGCCGCGGGAGATACCTGTGAGGGATGACCCGCCGCCGCCCGCTGCCCTCGACCTTGCCCGCCCGGTTCGCGGTAGCCGAGGCCCGAGCGCTCGGCGTCACCGGTCACCGGCTGCGCGCATCCGACCTCGTCGCTCCCTTCCGCGGCGCACGCACACCGGCTCCTGTTCTTCCCGACGGCGACGAATGGGCACGCGCCCGAGCCGAGCTGATCGAGCGCTGCCGCGCGTATCTCCCCGTGGGTCCGGTGGATACCGTCTTCAGCCACGTGACCGCCGCCCGGCTTCACGGCATCCCGCTTCCCCGATCGCTCGAGGCTCGTGCCGAGATCGACGTGTCGACCGGGCGTGGCATCCAGCCGCGGATGCGCGGGGTGATCGGTCACCGAGTCGCGCACGTGCTCGCGCAGGTGCACGGCCTTCCGGTGGCGCCGCCCGAGGTCGCGTGGCTCGAAATCGCGCCGATGCTCAGCGTGGATGAGCTCGTGGTCGCAGGGGATCACCTCGTTCGTCGGGAGCGCCCGGCGAGCACGGTGGACAGGCTTCGGGCAGCCGTCGATGCCGCCAGGTCGCGCAGGGGAATCTCGCGGGCGCGCCGGGCGCTGGTCGATATTCGCCCCGGCACGGACTCGCCCCCGGAGTCACGGATGCGGCTCGAACTCGTTCGAGCGGGACTTCCCGAGCCGGCGGTCAGGTACACGGTGAGGGACGATGACGGCTTCTTTGTCGGCACTCCCGACCTCGCTTACGTCGCGCAGCGGATCGCGATCGAGTACGAGGGGGAGATCCACAGGACCGACCTCACAGTGTTTGAGGAGGACATCGAGCGGCGCGAGATGTTCGAGCGCGCGGACTGGCGAGTGGTGCGAGTGCGCGGCCGCCATCTGAAGGTGCGCGGTCAGCTGGCTGCGCGCATCCGCCCGATTCTCGAGGCGCGCACGCCGCGTGGGTGACCCGGCAGCCGTCGAGAGTGCAGTTGTCGCGGATAGTTTCCGCTGCCACCCGCAACAACTGCACTCTCGCCGGCGAAGCTGGGCGAAAGCGCCGCGCGGCGGGCGGCACCCTCCCGCCGAACTAGGGTTGAGCGAGTGGCACACCTCCTCGGCGCTGAAGCGCTGCACCTCGAGTACCCGACCCGCGTGATCTTCGACAAGGTCACGATCGGCATCGACGAGGGCGATCGCATCGGCATCGTCGGTCGCAACGGCGACGGCAAGTCCACGCTGCTGCGCCTGCTCGCCGGGCGCATCGAGCCCGACGGCGGCCGGGTCACGCGGCGGGGTGGCGTCACCCTCGCGATGCTCGATCAGGCCGACGAGCTCGACGGGTCGAAGACCGTGCACCAGACCGTGATCGGCGACATCGACGAGCACGTCTGGGCGGGCGACCCCCAGGTTCGGGATGTCATCGCCGGCCTGATCTCCGACCTCCCGTGGGAGGCCCTCGTCTCCGATCTCTCGGGCGGACAGCGCCGCCGGGTCGCGCTTGCGGCCCTGCTCATCGGCGACCACGACATCATCTTCCTCGACGAGCCCACCAACCACCTCGACGTCGAGGGCATCGCCTGGCTCGCCGCCCACCTCAAGCGCCGCTGGTCAACGAACGCCGGCGGGCTCGTGGTCGTGACCCACGACCGGTGGTTCCTCGACGAGATCTGCACCGCCACGTGGGAGGTGCACGACCGGCTCATCGAACCTTTCGAGGGTGGCTACGCCGCGTACATCCTCCAGCGCGTCGAGCGCGACAAGATGGCCGCGACGATGGAGTCGAAGCGCCAGAACCTCATGAAGAAGGAGCTCGCGTGGCTGCGCCGCGGAGCCCCCGCCCGCACGGCCAAGCCGAAGTTCCGCATCGACGCGGCCAACGAGCTCATCGCCAACGAGCCGCCCGTGCGCGACAGTGTCGCCCTCTCGCAGATGGCGATGCAGCGGCTGGGCAAGGATGTCGTCGACCTCGAGAACGTCGGGGTGTCCTACGGCGACAAGTCCGTGCTGCACGACGTGACCTGGCGCATCGCTCCGGGCGAGCGTACGGGCATCCTCGGGGTCAACGGCGCCGGCAAGTCGACGCTTCTCTCCCTCGTGGCGGGCAGCCTGCATCCCACGACCGGACGGGTGAAGCGCGGCAAGACGATCAAGGTCGCGACCCTCACGCAGCAGCTCGCCGAGCTCAAGGACGTCTGGAACGACCGCGTGAGCGAGGTGCTCGGCCGCCAGAAGAGCACGTACATCGCCGGCGGCAAGGAGATGACGCCGGGGCAGCTGCTCGAGCGCGTCGGGTTCCAGAGCGCGCAGCTGAGCACGCCCGTCAAGGACCTCTCGGGTGGCCAGAAGCGTCGGCTCCAGCTGCTGCTCATCCTGCTGAGCGAGCCGAACGTGCTCATCCTCGACGAGCCCACCAACGACCTCGACACCGACATGCTCGCGGCGATCGAGGACCTGCTCGACTCCTTCCCCGGCACGCTGCTCGTCGTGAGCCACGACCGGTATCTCGTCGAGCGCGTCACCGACCAGCAGTACGCCGTGATCGACGGCGGGCTGCGGCACCTGCCGCGCGGGGTGGACCAGTACCTCGAGATCCGGGCGGCGCAGGCGAAGGGCGGATCGAAGGCGCCGGTCTCGACGAGATCTCCCTCAGCGACACCCGGTGAGGTCTCGACGAGCTCGACCCGCCTGACCGGCGCCGAACTGCGCAACGCCCAGAAGGAGCACGCGGCGGCCGGACGCAAGATCGAGAAGCTCGGTGCCCAGATCGCCGACCTGCACCTCTCCATGGCCGCGCACGACCAGAGCGACTACGTCGGACTCGGCGACCTCGCCACGCGGCTCAAGGATTTCGAGGAGCAGCTCGAGGCCGTCGAGTTCCGGATGCTCGAACTGGACGACCTGCTCGGCCACTGAGCTGTCGGCGTGGCCGCGCCCCGCGCCCACTAGGCTCGCTCCGTGCTCGCCCCCTTCGACCGACACCGCGCGTCCGCCCGAATCGCGGGTCTCGGCATCCACCTGCCCGAGCGCGTGCGCACCACCGCCCAGACGGAGCGCGACCTCCGGGCCGCGAACCCGAGGCTGAAGCTGGCGACCGGACTGATCAGCCGGATGACCGGGGTCGAGTCCGTGCACGTGCGGCCCGAGGGCTGGCACACGTCCGATCTCGCGGTCGCGGCATCCCGGATCGCCCTCGCGGAGTCGCCCGGCGACCCGGACCTTGTGATCTTCGCCAGCGCCAGCCAGGACCTCATCGAGCCGGCGACGAGCCACATCGTCGCCGCGAAGCTCGGCCTCACGGCGCCGGTCATGGACATCAAGAACGCGTGCAACTCCGTCATCAACGCGATGCAGGTCGGCGAGGCGCTCATCGCGAGCGGTCAGTACCAGCGCGTGCTCATCGCGAGCGGCGAGCAGCCCAGCCACGCGGTGCGGTGGGACCTGCGCGACCAGGACCAGTTCATCCGTTCGTTCCCCGGCTACACGATGAGCGACGGTGGAGCGGCCGTGATCCTCGAGGCGACGGATGACGCGGGCACCGGCATCCTCGATTCGAGCTTCGTCGCCGTCTCGAAGCACTGGGAGATCGGCACCCTGCCCACCGGCGGGTCGATGAACCCGCGGAGCATCGAGCACGCGTACTTCGACATGGACGGGCACGGGCTGCAGCAGGCGTTCCTGGAGCTGGGGCCGGCGCCCGTGCTCGAACTGCTCGAGCGCAACGGGCTCACGTGGGACGACTTCGACCTCGTCGCGATCCACCAGGTGGCGCTGCCCTACCTGCCGCCGATCTTCGACCGGCTCGGGGTGGAGCAGGGCAAGAGCGTGATCACGATCGCCGACCACGGCAACCTCGCGTCGGTGACGCTGCCGTTGCAGCTGTCCATTGCGCGGGAGAGCGGCATGGTCGGGCCGGGCAGCCTCGTGCTGCTCATCGGGCTCGCGGGCGGAATCTCGCTCGGGCTCATGGTGGTGCGGTTGTGAGTCTCGCCGTCGTCGTGCCGGTCTACAACGAGGCGGCCGGCATCCGGCCCACACTTCAGGCGCTGATCGAACAGGACGATGCCGACTTCGACGTGTTCTTCGTCGACAACAACTCCACGGATGACTCGGCCGCGATCATCGCGAGCTACGCCCGCCCGCGGTGGCACGTGATCCCCGAGGCGCAGAAGGGCACGGGCGCCGCCGCCGACACGGGGATGCGTGCCGCCATCGCCGCGGGCGCGACCCTGCTCGCGCGCACCGACGCCGACTGCCTCCCGCGCCACGACTGGACCGCGTCGGTGCGCCGCGCCCTCACGACGGAGGGCCTCGGGCTCGTCGGCGGCGAACTCGTGCCGCGCCACGACGAGGGCCTCTCGCTCGGCCGCCGCGCCCTGCTGCGCGGCGCGGTCGAGCTCGCGGAGGCGTTCGGGCGCATCCGCCCGGGCAACCGCAGCCCCGAATACCGCGGGCCCTACATGATGGCCGCCGGCTGCAACGTCGGCATCACCGCCGAGCTCTACGTCGAGGCCGGCGGCTTCCCGCGCACCGCGATCGAGGACCTGCACGAGGACCGCGCCCTCGTCAACGCCGTGCGGCGGATCACCAACCGCTATGCGCGCCGGCGGGATGTCGTCGTCTACGGCTCGTCCCGGCGGGTCACCGCGTGGGGTCTCAAGAACACCCTGCTCTGGTACAAGGATCACGCGTACCGGCCCGAGCACGTGGATATCAGATGACCGACCTCGCAACCCGCTGGGAGCACCGTGTCATGCGCGCCGCCCACCCGATCGCGTGGCCCGCCCTGCGCGCGTCGACTGCGCCCGTGCAGCGCATCCCGCGCCTCGGGGTGCTCGTGCGCGACGCCGCCCTGCTGCGGGCGACCCTCATGGACACCGAGCACTTCTCCAAGACCGGACCCGGCGCCCCGAGCGACCTGTGGACGCCCGTGCTCGGTCCTGCGGTGCTGCTCAACATGGAGGGCGCCGACCACCTCGCGCTGCGTCGCACCCTCGGGCCGCTGTTCGCGCCCGCCTACGTGGACCCGCTCGTCGCGGCATCCCTGCCCACGGCGCAGCTCACCGCGCGACTGGTCGCAGGCGAGCCCGTGGATCTCGTCGCCGAGGCCAAGCGCAACGCGAGCATCATGATCAGCCAGCTCGTCGGGCTGCCCGAGGCCCAGGTCGACGACGCGCTGTTCCGCCGGGTGTCGTCGATCACGCGGTTCGTGCGGCTGTCGCGCCCGCGACTCAGCGACTCCCAGGTGACGGCCGCTCGCGGCATCCTCGCCGAGCTCACCGCCCACGCACGGGTCGCGTACGCGGGCGACCCCTCGACGGTGCCGGGCCGGATGCGCGCCCTCGGCCTGAGCGAGGACGAGGCGATGGGCGCCGTGGGCGCGTTCGTGCTCACGGGCACCGAGACGCTCGTCTCGTACATCCCGCGGCTCATCGCGTTGCTGATCGATTCCGGGTGGATGACGCGGCTGGCCTCCGACCCCGCCCTCGTCGAACCTGCCATCGCCGAGGGCCTGCGCGTGACCACGCCCTCGCCGGTGATGCTGCGCAGCGTGGTGGCCGACACCGCGATCGGGTCGGTGCCCGTGCGGGTCGGGGACCGGGTCATCCTCGCGACCTTCGCCGCCAATGGCGCGTCCGGGGCGTTCGATCCGGTCGGCAACCCGGCGGCCTCGCTCAAGCAGCTCTGGTTCGGCGCGGGCACGCACTTCTGCCTCGGAGCCCCGCTCGCGATGGCGCAGACGCGGGCGACGCTCGGCGCGCTGCTGGCGGCTGGGCCGCTGACGATTGCCTCGCGTCGGGCCGCACGCGGGGTGCTCATCCCGTCGTACGAGTTGCTCACGCTCCACGCGGGTCGAGCCCGTCGAGACCTCACCGACGGGTCGGCGGGTGCCGCATGACCGACATCCTCGCCGCCCTGCTCGAGGCCTGCGACCGGACGCCGGACGCGCCCGCGATGACGTTGGGGAGGACGACACTGCGCTATCGCGACCTCGCCGACCGGATCGACCGCGTGTCATCCTCCCTCACGGCGGAGGGGATGCGCCCCGGCGATCGGGTGCTCTTCTCCGTGCGCCCGGGCCTCGACGGCATCAGCCTCGCGCTCGGGATCATCCACGCGGGCGGCACGGTGGTGTTCGCCGACCCGGGCGCGGGGGAGGCCCTGTTCCGGGCGCGCGCGGCGCTCGCCGCCCCCGCGTGGGTCGCGGCGGAGTCGGTGCTGTACGCCGCGTCATCCGGGCCCCTGAGGGGCATCGCGCGTCGCCGCGGGCTCGAGCTGCCGGATTACGCGACGGTGGTTCCGGATGCTCGGCACCTGGTGTCGGGGAGGTGGCTGCCGGGGGTGCCGAAAGGCGCGCTGAAGGTGTCGAGCCTCCTCCGCGGATCGAGCGGATCGAGCTTGTCGAGATCTCACCCACGTGTCACTCCCGGTGAGGTCTCGACAAGCTCGACCCGCGACGAGGCGTTGATCATCTTCACCTCCGGCACCACCGACGCCCCCAAGGCCGTCGTGCACACCCGCGCCTCGCTCGGCACCGGGCTCGACGACTTCGCGGCGGCGATCGGCTTCGTGCCCGGCGAGCGCGTGCTCACGGACCAGCTCATGGTCGGCATCCCCGCGCTCATCGGCGGAGCGCACTGGATCCTCCCGCCGCCCGGCGCCGACCCGGGCGCGCGTCCTGAGAAGTACCTCCGCCTGCTGCCGGAGGCCGACGTACTGTTCGCGGTCCCCGCCGCGCTCGACGCGATCCTCACCCTGCTCGACCGGCGGCCCGAGCTCACGCCGCGACTGCGCGCCGTGCTCCTCGGCGGGGCGCCTGTGCTGCGCCCGCTGCTGGAGCGCATGCGCGCGCGACTGCCGGGCACGCGCATGCACGCGATCTACGGGATGACGGAGATCCTCCCGGTCGCGATCGCGGACGGCGACGACAAGCTCGCCTTCACCGGCACGGGTGACCTCGTGGGCACGGTCATGTCCCACATCCGGGCGCGCATCGACGACGGCGAACTCGTGCTCGCGGGCGAGGGCCTCGCCCCGCGCTACCTCGGCCAGCCAGACCTCGTCGAGCTGCGCACCGGCGATCTGGCCCGACTCGACGGCACCACCCTCGTGCTGGAAGGCCGCAGCAAGGACATGTTCATCCGGGGGACGACCAACGTGTACCCCGGTCTCTACGAGCCGGTGATCGCCGGACTGCCGGGCGTCGCCGAGGTCGCGATGGTCGGCATCCCGGATGCCATCGGCGACGACGCCATCGTGCTCGCCATCGTGCCGGGGCCGGGCTTCGACGAGGACGCGCTGCGCCGCGCCCTGCCCGGCCTCATCGACGCGGCCGTGCTCCCCGACCGAATCGTGCTCGTGGATGCCCTCCCGACCGCCGGGCGCAGCCGCAAGCTCGATCGTGCCGCCCTGACACGGAGCCTCTCGTGAGGGTCGGGGTCACCGGCGCGAGCGGCTTCATCGGGGGAGCCGTGGCCACGGCGCTCGCCGAGCGCGGCCACGAGGTCACCGGGTTCGGACGTCGGCCCCACGGCTGGAGGCATCCGGCCGGTCGCTATGTGGTGTGGGACCTCGACTCCGGTCCGCGCGCCGACGGGTTCGACGCGATCGTGCACAGCGCCGCTCTCGCCGACGACTGGGCGCCGATCGGCGACGCGATGCGCGCGAACCAGCTCGGCACCCGCACGGTCGTCGCGAGCGCCGCCGGGGCGCGCATCGTGCACCTCTCCACGTCGAGCGTCTACGACGCGTTCGCCCCGAACGTGCGCGTGAGGGAGGACGCGGCCCCGGTCACCCGCTTCCTCTCGAGCTACTCGGAGTCGAAGACTGCCGCCGAGGCTGAGCTGGTCGGGGCGGATGCCGTGATCCTCCGCCCGCACGCGGTGTACGGCCCCGGCGACACGACACTGCTCCCGCGCATCCTCGCCGGCATCCGCGGATCGCGCCTCGTGCTTCCGGCCGGCGCCGAGGTCACTCACACCCTCACGCGCATCGAGAACCTCGTCGACGCGGTCGAGCTCGGGCTCCGGGCACCGGCCGGCACCTACAACGTCGGCGACGACACCGACGTGCTGCTCGCGGCGGTGCTGCGCGAGTTCCTCGCCCGTCGGGGGCGGGGGGATGTCACGATCACGGGCATCCCGTACCGCGCGGCGTTCGCGGCGGCGGGCGCGCTCGAGACGGCGGCGCGGGCGACCCGGCGCCGTCCCCGGCTCACGCGCTACGCCGTGAGCCAACTGGGGCAGGAGCGCAGCCTCGACCTCACCGCCGCGCGCGAGCGGCTCGGCTATCGCCCGCGCCCGACGAGCTTGGACGGCGCAGAGCGCTGGTAACCGCGACAATGGTCCCGTGACCCACGACCACGCGCCCGCGACGACGGGGCGAGCGCGCCTGGGCATCGCCCTCGGCATCACGGTCGCCGTGCTCGTCGCCGAGCTCATCGGCGCGTGGCTCACCCAGAGCCTGGCTCTGCTCGTGGATGCCGCGCACATGCTCACCGACGCCGGCGGCCTCGCCGTCGCCCTCGTGGCCGCGCAGCTCTCGCGACGGGCGCCGAGTCAGCGCCGCACGTGGGGGTTCCGACGGGCCGAGGTGCTGGGTGCGGGAGCCCAGGCCGCGCTGCTGCTCGCCGTCGGCGTGTTCGTCGTGATTGAGGCGATCCGCCGCTTCAGCGAGCCGCCGGAGATCCCGGGCGGGCTGCTGCTCGTGTTCGGCGTGATCGGCCTGCTCGGCAACATCGCCTCCCTCGCCGTGCTCGCGGGGGCCCGCAAGGCCACCCTCAACCTGCGCGCCGCGTTCCTCGAGGTGGGAAGCGACGCCCTCGGATCGGTCGCGGTGATCGTCGCGGCCATCGTCATCGCCTTGACCGGTTTCCCGTTGGCCGACGCGATCGCGGCGCTGATCATCGGCGCGCTGATCGTGCCGCGCGCGATCCTCCTGCTGCGGGACTCCGCCAATGTGCTGCTCGAGTCGACGCCCCAGGGTCTGGATCTGGAGGATCTGCGCGCCCACCTGCTCGAGGTCGAGCACGTGCGCGGCGTGCACGACCTGCACGTGAGTCAGATCGCGACCGGGCTGCCCGTTCTTACGGCGCACGTCGTCGTCGACGACGAGTGCTTCCACGACGGACACGCCCCGAAGATGCTCGACCAGTTGCAGGCGTGCGTCGCGGGACACTTCGCGGTGTCGATCGAGCACTCGACCTTCCAGCTCGAGCCCGCGTCACACGGGGAGCACGAGCACCCGACGCACGACTAGAGGCATTCCGCGGGTCGAGCTCGTCGAGACCTCACCCGCGAGATCTCGTCGGTGAGGTCTCGACAAGCTCGACCCGCTATCGGGATTTCCGAACCACCAGCGACTCGTAGGCCGGAATGAGCACGTTCCGCCCGTACACTCGCGACACGATCTCGAACGGGCGCCCGTCGCCGATCAGCAGCTCGACGATCTTCGTCAGCTCCGCCCGCGCGAGCGGCCCGCCCAGGCACAGGTGGCGCCCCGCGCCGAACCACAGCTGCCGGTTCTGCGGCAGGTAGTCGCGGTCGACGCGGTACTCGCCGGCGAGGTTGTTGGCCGTCCAGGTGAGCACCATGATGCGCTCTCCCGCGCGCAGGGTGCGGCCGCCGATCGTGAGGTCGGCGAGCACCGAGCGCCCGATCACCGGGGCGGGGGAGGTCACGCGCAGCGCCTCACGCACCGCGTTCTCCATCAGTTTCGGCTGGGCGATGAGCCGGTGCTGCTCCCCGGTGTCGTGGAGCAGCGCCGCCGTGCGGGCCATCGCCGAGGCCGCCGTCTCGGTCCCCGCGACCATGAGCAGCGTCGAGAGCCCCTTGGTCTCCTGGATCGAGAGCCCGAGCTCGCGGCAGCGGCCGATCACCGTGTTGCCGGGCGCCGTGGCGAAGGCCTCGTCGATGTGGCCCGTGAGCCGCTCGACGATCTCGCGCGCGCGGGCGATCTTGTGCGGCGGCAGCACAGTGTCCGCGGTGGTGCCGAGGGCGGTGGATGCCAGTTCCTCCCCGGTGCGGAAGATCTGGCGGTACGCGTCATCCGGGTCCCCGCTCGGGGCGGCGGGCACCGGCATCCCGAGCAGGGTCGACACCATCTGGCCGACGAGGATGCGGGACAGGTCGGCGAGGTCGAGCTCCTCGCCCGCGTCGAACGCGAGCCGGGCGGCGGCGATACGCGAGCCCCACGCGTGCTCGACGAAGTCGAACGAGGTCTTCTCGGTGAAGAGCTCGCGGCTGCGGGTGCGCAGGTCGTGGTGGCCGGGGCCGTCGAAGAGGTCGTAGACCCAGTCCCCGAGAATCTGCGCCCAGAGGTGGCCGACGCCGCCCTCGCTGAGCAGGGTGAAGTGATCGGGGTCGTTGAGCACCGCACGCGCCGTGAGCGGGTCGGCGGTGATCCATCCCAGCCCGGGCACCTTCATGAGCGGGCGGGCGAGCGTTCCGAGCCAGTTGAGCAACGGCAGGGCGGGGCGCGCGGCGGAGAGCACGCGGTGCTCGTGGGCGCGCGCGCTCGACCCGAGTCCGTCGGTGAGCGGGTTGAGCCGCCGTTCGCGAACGGGAGCGATGAGGTCCTCTGCTGTGGGCACGAGCCCAATCTAGCTAGGGTGGCCCCATGGACGTGCGCGACCGCTACGACAAGGTCTTCGCGAGCGGCACCACGACCGAGCGACTCGTGTTCTTCAGCGACGCGGTCTTCGCGATCGCGATGACTCTCCTGGTGATCGACCTCAAGGTGCCCGTGCCGGGGACCCAAACGCCGTGGGAGATCATCACCAGTCAGCAGGACGATCTCTTCGCCTACGCCCTGTCGTTCGCGATCATCGGCCTCAACTGGATGGGCCACCACCGCAAGTTCCGGGTGATCAAGTCGCACGACGGACCGCTCATGATCATCGACCTCGTGCTGCTGTTCTTCGTCGCGTTCCTCCCGTTCCCCACGAGTCTGCTGAGCGACTACTCCGGTGAGCCCGTCGCCGTGGTGCTCTATGCCGCGGTCGTCGGGATCATCGGTCTGCTGCAGTACGCGATCTGGCAGTACGCCTGGCGCAAGGGCTTCATCGAACGGGAGATCGACGAGGCGCTCTACAAGTACGTGCGCCGCAACCAGCTGCTCACGCCCATCGTCTTCGGGCTCTCGATCCCGGTCGCGATCTTCCTGTCGGGCGTGGTGGCGATGTACTTCTGGCTCGCGCTGATCCCGGTCAACATCGGCCTGCGGCTATGGGATGCCCGCACGCCGTCGGCCGCTAGGCCTCCGGCTCGTCGAAGTCGAGACTGAGCTTGCGCAGCAGGCTGCTCAGCCGCTCCTGATCGGGCGCGCTGAGGCGATCGAGCAACTCCGACTCCGCGGCGAGCAGCGTGCTGATCGCGGAGTCCACCCGTTCCCGCCCGAGCGAGGTCATGATCACGAGGATGCCGCGGCCGTCGTTCGGGTCGGTGCGCCGCTCGACCAGGCCGCGGTCGACGAGCCGGTCGATGCGGTTGGTCATCGTGCCGCTCGAGACGAGGGTCTGCTGGAGCAGCGCCTTGGGGCTCAACTGGTAGGGATGCCCGGCCCGACGCAGCGCGGAGAGCACGTCGAACTCCCAGAGCTCGAGATCGGAGGCGGCGAACGCCATGCGACGCGCCCGCTCGAGGTGGCGGGAGAGGCGACCTACCCGGCTGAGCACTTGCAGCGGCGAGAAGTCGAGGTCGGGACGCTCCCGACTCCACGAATCGACGATGCGGTCGACTTCGTCACTGGTGGGCATTTCTCCATTATCCCGCTCGGCTCCCGTTCGACGGGCCCACCCCCGAACGGTGACCGGTTGGTGAACGAGCACTGGACGATCACGCAACTCTCGGCGGCGTCATCCGGAATCCTCTCAGGGCCCCATTCGAGGGTGGCAGCATGGAGGAATGCTTCCCGCGAACCCCCGAAACGCGGGCCGAAGCTTCGGACCCCGGCGCGCTGCCGCGGCCTCCGTCCTCGCCCTCGCCATCGTCTTCGGATCCGTCGTGCCCGCCTTCGCGGTCGACGCGTGCATCGGCGACGAGTGCGACGCCGGGGCGTGGAAGATCGCCCGCGGCGAGACGAACGAGAAGTCCTACTGGGGCATGAGCCCCGGCCACAACTGCACCAACTACGTGGCGTGGCGGTTGATCGGTGCCGGAGTCTCTCAGCCGCGAACCCACCCCGGTGACGCGACCACGTGGGCCGAGCGTGCGATCGCCGACGGGTATCTTGTCGATGCGGTGCCCACGGTCGGATCCGTCGCGCACTGGACCGCCGGGGCCGGCGGCAACGGCCCGGACGGCCACGTCGCCTATGTCGAGGCCGTCAATGAGGACGGCACGATCCTCATCTCCGAGGACTTCTGGCACGGCGGTGATCAGCTCGGGCCGCTCACCTACCGGATCGTCGACCCGGCCACGGTGTCGAACTTCATCCACTACCTCGACACGACCGACTGGCTGCGACAGGTGGTCTCCACGGATGCCGGGTGGCAGGTGCGCGGCACGGGGATCGATCCGACCGCGAGCGCGATGAGCGCGCTGCGCTTGGCAGGAACCGACCCGACCATCTTCTTCTCCGCCGACGGCCTCCTCCAGCAGGCGGATTCCGCGGCCGGAACGTGGACGGTCACGAGCACCGGCGTGCGGTCGACCGCCGAGACGCTCGCCGCCGTCACGATGCGTCAACGGCCCTTCGTCGTCTCGATCGACGAGGGGCTCCTGATTCTCAACGCGAGCACGGAGTCGGGCTGGCAGCGCATGAACACTGGCATCGAGATCACGGGCGAGGTCGCCGCGGTCGATCTCGGCGGGCTCGTTCCGACGATCTACATCTCCCAGGGCGGCTTCCTCTACGAGGTCTGGCTCGAGGAGGACGGCTGGCACGCGCAGTCCACCGGCATCGAGATCTGGGGCCCGATCTCCGCCGTCGTGCCCGAGAGTGGCTGGCCGGAGATCTTCAGTGTGGAGAACGGCCTGCTGTTCCGCGCCTGGCAGGACATCGAGGGCTGGCACCGCGAGTCGACCGGAATCACGGCGAGCGGCCGCACCTCGGCGACCACCGTCGGCGGGGTCGTGAGCGTCGTGCTCGATCAGGATGACGATCTCTACCGCATCGATCCCACCGAGACGGGCTGGCTCAAGCGGCCGCTCGGCATCCAGGGTGGCACGGTGCTCACCACGGTGGACATGGGCGGCACGGCTCCGCTGATCCTCCAGCTCGGCTGAGGCCCGCCGAGCCGAGGCCCGGCGAGACTACCCCGGCTGACGCCGAGCGGCCGATCAGCCGACAGCGACCTCGTCGGCGGAACCGATGACACACGCGCCGTCGGTGCTCTCCGTGGTCCACCCGGAGCCGCCGCCCCAGCTGCTGCCCTCGGCCGTGAGCTCCGAGGTGCAGTCGGTCAGTTCTGCGCCAGCAACCCGGAATCCGAAGGCGTGGCCCGCCCACGCGGTCAGCGTGGTTCCATCGCCCGGGATGCCGAAGGCGAGGCCGCCGCGACCCGGGCCGGCGAGGAAGACGTCGCGCTGGCAGAGCGGAGTCGAGTTCGTGCCCGCACTCAGAAGGTCTCCTCGACCCGCCACGGGCACGAACTCTGCGCTGGGTGCGAGCGTGATCGTCGCATCGCTCGGCCAGTCTGCGGTGGATGCCGCGGTGGGAATCGCCGTGACGTTGACCCGGGTGAAGCTCCACTGCTCCGTGGCGAACTGCTCGCCGGTGAAGAGGGAGGCGCAGTCCTCGAGAAGGGCGGCGGGAAGCGTCTGGCTGGCCACGTCATCCCAGGCGATGGACCGATGCACCTGCATCTCAAGGCCGACCTGGGACCCGTTGGCGGCCGTCGCCGTCGCGCGCACGATCAGGGTGGTGTCTGCTTCGATCGGGTTCGGGGTCACGACAGGAGCAGGCGTCTCGCCCGGTGCCGCGGAGTCTGACACGTAGGTCTCGTCGTCGGTGGGGCCAGCAGCCGGCGCGGTGCACGCGGTGAGACCGAGGATCGCGATGACCGGCAGAGCAGCGAAGAGGGGGATGCGGTTCGGGTTCATGATGACCACAGGGTGCGGGATCGGGGTGAACGCCTCGTGAACGCGCCCGGCCGTCACCGGGGGGAGGCTGCTCTGGCAGACTTGCCTGCGGTGCGATCCGCCTTGGTGTAATGGCAGCACGTCAGCCTTTGGAGCTGTACGGTCCAGGTTCGAGTCCTGGAGGCGGAGCTCGGCGGGGGACGGGCGGGGGACACCCCGACCCCGACCCGCCGCTCGGACACCCATTGTTCACCTGCGCGCTTGCGGCTGTGCACGCAGGCGAGTGTCGCCGTTGGGCGGCAACTTCTTGACTCCCTATCGCTGATCCCCCGCAGCAGCCCGAGCAAGAAAGTACCTCCCCCCATGTCGGTAGGCCCGCGCATCGTCTTCGTGCGCTTCGTCACGAGTGACAGTCCCAAGCTCGTGCCGTGGCTCAACCACGCGAGCCGGGTTCTCGGGGCCGACACCGGGGTCGAGCATCCCGTTCCGTCAACCGGAGTCGTGGTGTGGCAGCTCGTCTCGGCGAACAACCGCGAGCTCGCTCGCGGGTTCGGCGCCCACGAGAGCTTCGAGGCCGCTCGCGCGCACGCCTCGATGGTGGTGGCCGAGAGCGATCTCGAGCTCGAGCAGGTGAGCGAGCCCGGGCGCGGGGTCTACGGCTGGTTCGCGGCGATCGGAGGAGTGCCCGTCGTGACGTGCGCCCGCTGGTATCTCACCGCGCGCGACCGCCGTCACTCGATCGATCTCGCCGTGCGCTCGATCCCGGTTGCCACGCTGCACGCCGGCGCCCGTCTGACCAACCCCGCCCTCCTGGCTGGTGACCGTGCCTGAGCCCACCGAGCGCCCGGACGCCGCAGAGACCACGGTTCTCGAGGCGGACGTCGTCGAGCAGGCGATCGCGGACAGCAAGCAGGACTCCCCCCGCACCCTGACGTCGGCCGTGGACCGGCCGGATGCCGCGTTCCGCTGGATCGCCCGCGGCAGCGGCACGATCGTCGTCTCCGTGATGTCGCTCGTCGGCCTCTTCCTCCTGTTCCAGGGCTTCCAGGCCCTGCAGGTCGCCGGACCCAACTTCATCACGGAGCAGGCCTGGGACCCGAACTCCGGAAAGTTCGGCATCGCGGCCGTGCTCACCGGCACGGTGCTCATCGCCCTCACCGCGATCTTCTTCGCGCTGCCGCTCTCCCTCGGCACGGCCCTCTACATCAGCGAGTACGCGCCCCTCAAGATCAAGGCCGGCCTCGTTGCGATCGTCGACCTGATGGCCGCCATCCCCTCGGTCGTCTACGGGCTCTGGGGCCTGTTCCTGCTTCAGCCGAACATCCTGCCGGTGTCCCAGTGGATCACGACCTACTTCGGGTGGATCCCGATCTTCGCGGTCTCCGGCTTCGACCCGAATGACCCGCTGGCCACGCCGACGGTCTTCGCGGCATCCACATTCATCGCCGGCATCGTCGTCGCGCTCATGGTGGCGCCGATCACGAGCTCGATCATGCGCGAGGTGTTCATGCAGGCCCCACTCGGCGAGCGCGAGGGTGCGCTGGCGCTCGGCGCCACCAAGTGGGGGATGATCTCCAGCGTCGTGCTCCCGTTCGGCCGCGGCGGCATCATCGGCGGCACGATGCTCGGCCTGGGCCGCGCCCTCGGCGAGACGATCGCGGTGTTCCTCATCATCTCGCCGGTGTTCGTGATCCAGCCCCACATTCTCGAGAAGGGCAGCAACTCCATCTCGGCGCTCATCGCCCTGCGCTACAGCGAGGCGAGCGACTTCGAGATCTCCGCGCTCATGGCCGCCGGTCTCGCCCTCTTCCTCATCACCCTCGCCGTCAACTTCCTCGCGTCGTCGATCATCGCGCGCAGCCGATCCGGAAGCCAGAGCGACTGATGACCACCGTGATCGACGTTCCGAACCTCGCCGAGACCGACGAGGGCCCCGTCGCGCCGCTCCCTACCGAAGCACCGCGCACGTGGATCCGCGAGGTCACCGGGGATGCTCCCGCCGAGCCGCGCCGCGCGACGGCGACGATCCGCACGGTCGACGTGATCCGGCTCATCGGGTGCGCCGTCGCGGCGATCGGCTTCACCAGCTGGCTCTACTTCTTCGCCCTGCCGCTGGATGGCGTGCTCGGCTTCATCGTTCTTTCCTACGGATTCTTCCTCCTGCTCTTCACCCTTCTCACCGCCTTCGACGAGAACCGCCCGACGGTGCGCGACCGACTCGTCGCCGTGATCGTGCACTCGCTGGCGTTCCTGCTGCTCTTCACGCTGGTCACCGTGGTCTTCTACACCGTCGGTCGAGGCCTCGAGCCGCTCGGCAACGCCAACTTCTTCGTGCAGGACATGAGCGCGGCGGGCCCGCAGGAGCCGCTCTCCGTCGGAGGCATCCTCCACGCGATCGTCGGCACGCTGATCATGATCACGATCGCGCTCGCGTTCAGCATTCCCCTCGGCTTGCTCACCGCGGTGTTCCTCACCGAGTACCCCGGACGTTTCGCGAGCTTCGTGCGCACGGTCGTGGAGGCGATGACCGCGCTGCCGTCCATCGTTGCCGGTCTCTTCATCTACGCGACGGTGATCACGGCACTCGGGTTCAACCGCTCCGGGTTCGCCGCATCGCTGGCGATCACCGTCATGATGCTCCCGATCATCATCCGCTCGGCCGACGTCGTGCTGCGCCTCGTGCCGGGCAACCTCAAGGAGGCGGCGCGGGCGCTCGGCGCATCGACCTTCCGCACGGTCTGGACGGTCACGCTGCCGACGGCGCGCTCGGGCCTCACGACCGCGATCATCCTCGGCACCGCCCGCGGCATCGGGGAGACCTCGCCCGTGCTCCTCACCGCCGGGGCGACGACGTTCTTCAACTTCAACCCCTTCAGCGGACCGATGACGTCGCTGCCGCTCACCACCTTCACCTTCGTCAAGTCGCCCGAGCCGACGATGATCGCCCGCGGGTTCGGCACCGCCGCGGTGCTGATGGTGCTCGTCGTGCTTCTCTTCGCCCTCGCCCGGGCGATCGGCGGGCGCGGCCCCGGCCAGCTCAGCGCGCGGCAGGCTCGTGCTCGCACGCGCCAGTCGCGTGACGATGACTACCGCTACCGTGCCCGCGACCTCGGGGTGCCGGCAGGCTCCCCATCCGGTCCACGTCTGAGATTGCCTACCCTCCCCGGACGCAGACCCGCGTCCGCTCCCCCCGCCGCCCCCGCGACGGATGCCGTGCCCCCGACCCCCGAGGAAGCACCGTGACCACCTCCAGCCCCCGTCGTCCGTTCCGGATGATCGTCGCCATGGCCGTCATTGCGGCGACGTCCGTCGTCCCGTCCGTCGGTCTCGCCACTCCGGCGGAGGCCGTGGGCACCACCTACTTCCCGATCGCCGGGGCCGGCTCCACCTGGTCGGCCAACGCGCTGCAGCAGTGGATCCGCAACGTGTTCGACAACTACCGCTGGAAGGTCACCTTCGACGACTCGGGGTCCTCCGCCGGTCGCCAGCTGTTCTCCCAGGGCACCGTCGACTTCGCGGTGTCCGAGATCCCGTACCAGCTCAGTGGGAGTGACAGCCCAGACCCCCGGCCTCAACGACCGTTCGCATACGTGCCGATCGTGGCCGGCGGAACGTCGTTCATGTACAACCTCGTCATCGGCGGCAAGCGGGTCACGAACCTGAGACTGTCCGGCGAGACCATAGCCAAGATCTTCACCGGGGTCATCACGAAGTGGAACGACCCCGCCATTGCGTCCGACAACCCGAAGCTCGCCCTCCCCGCGATCCAGATCGTGCCGGTGGTCCGCTCCGACGGCTCGGGGACGACGGCGCAGTTGACGACGTGGATGCGGTCGCAGTACCCGACGTTGTGGAACGCCTACTGCGCGAAGGCCGGTCGCTCCAACTGCGGCATCACATCCAACTACCCGGTGGTGTCAGGCTCCGCGTTCATCGGGCAGCAGGGCTCCAACGGTGTGGCGGGTCTCGTCGCTCAGTCCAAGTCGGTCGGGGCCATCACCTACGTCGAGGCGTCCTACCCGCTCAAGGCCGGATTCCCGGTGGCGAAGATGCTCAACTCCGCGGGCTACTACACCGAACCCACGGCGTCGAACGTCGCGGTCTCTCTCCTCAACGCCGTGATCAACAACGATTCCCAATCGGTCGACTATCTCACTGCAAATCTGAGCGGCGTCTACACCAATCCCGACCCTCGCGCCTATCCCCTCTCCTCGTACTCCTACATCATCATCCCGACCTCGATCGAGGGAAGCTTCACGGAGGACAAGGGCCTCACCCTCGCCGACTTCGCCTCGTACTTCCTGTGCGAGGGTCAGCAGCAGGCCGAGGTGCTCGGCTATTCGCCGCTGCCCGTCAACCTCGCCTCTGCGGGCCTCGAGCAGATCCTCAAGATCCCGGGCGGCGATCCCCTGAACAAGTCCATCGCGTCGTGCAACAACCCCACGTTCTCGCCCGACGGGACGAACAAGCTCGCCGCAACGGCACCGCAGCCCCAGGCGTGCGACAAGCGCGGTGCCGACCAGTGCCTGACGGGCACCGGTGGCGCGGCGGGCACGGTCACCGAGGCGACGACCAGCTCCTCCGGTTCCGGATCGTCGACGAGGACGAACGCCGCGACCGACGGAACCGACGGCCAACTCACCACGGAATCCCTCGATGGTGCTCCAACCGGCTTGTCCGGCGGCGGCGACCCCATCGTCGCCGGATCGCCCCAGGAGCTGCCCGAGCGCGGCATCCCGATCCCGACTCTCCTGCTCATGCTGCTCGCGGCCGTGCTCGCCCTCGCCGCGGTTCTTCTGCCTCCCGTGATCTCGCGCCGCCGTGCCGCACTCGCGGCCGTTGGTCCGCGGGGGCCGACGTCGAGAGCTCCGGGAAACGGTCCTTCTCCTCAGGTGCAGTACGCGGCCAAGACCCGGCGAATCCCAAAAGTTAACCTCCCGTCCTTCGTTAGTAGAGGTGGCCGTGGAGTGCCTCCTTCGGGGGATCAATAACGTGACCACCGCGTCGATCCCCCGCGACAGGAAGTTCTTCATGCTCCGCAGTGCTGCCCCCAGAGTGGTCTCGTTCACCTTGGTGACCGTCGCGATGGTCGCTGGCCTCGTGATCGTGCCCACCTCCGCTGAGCCGGCGCAGGCGGCGACAACCTCCGCGCTCACCGTCTCGTGGAACGCGGACACCTCGGACGCCCGTCAGTTCCAGCCCGACCGCCTGCCGTCGAGCCCCCACTACAACGACTTCAAGGACATCAAGATCACGGTGTCGCAGACCACCGCGATCCTCGATCAGGCCATTCGGGTGAGCGTCGAGGGATTCGCCGGCACGGTCTCGTCGTACCAGCAGGAGACCCGCGCCGACAACGCGATGAACTACCTCCAGGCCATGCAGTGCTGGGGGCCGGATCCCCTCGCCGACGACTTCAACGAGACCTGCCAGTGGGGTGGCCGCTACCTCGTCGAGCGCAACGGCCTCGGCGACTCGGTCATCTCCGACAACGCCGCGCGCACCGGCCCGCTCGACTTCGATAGCGCCCGACCCACGACCCACGATGTGCCGTTCCGTACCATCGGCGGAACCGAGTACTCGGGCAAGAGGATCACGGTCAACGGCAACGAGAAGTACCCGATCCTCGACCTCTTCGGCCCCAGTACCACCAATGAGGTCGTCAGCGCGCGCGTCGGCTCCGACGGCACCGGCTACTTCGACTTCGAGACGCAGAGCTCCGATCAGGCCCCCCACCTCGGCTGCGGCACCGCGGCTGCCCTGAGGTGCTGGCTCGTCGTCGTTCCCCGCGGCTCCCACTTCGGTGGCAACGGGGTGGAGTGCAGCGGCATCCTTGACCCGCGTAACAACTACGACCCCTACACCTATGGCAAGGCCAACGCCATCCAGGGCGGCAGCCCGGTCAACGACCAGTGCGACTACTGGGACAACCGCATCGTGGTGCCCCTCGACTTCACTCCCACCGGCAACACGTGCCCCGTCGGCAGCTCCGAGTTCCGGGTGACCGGCTCCCAGCTGATGATCGGGGCGATGAGTTCCTGGCAGCCGTCGCTCTGCCAGACGATCGGAACCACGTTCAGCTTCGCCACGAACCCCGACTCCGTCGCGCGCACGAATGTGCTCGAGACCGGGGCGAGCTCGGCGGGCGTCGCCTATACCGGCTTCCCCGTGAGTTCAGGCGAGTTGCCTACGGATGACCAGCGCACTCTCCTGGCGAAGACCAAGCTCGTATACGCCCCGGTCGCAATCTCGTCCGTGGTCATCGGATTCATCGCCGAGTCGGCGTCGGGGCGACAGGAGAGCCTCAACCTGTCCCCGCGACTGATGGCGAAGATCCTCACCCAGTCCTATCCTTTCCTCGTGCCGCAGAGCACGTCGAGCACGGCGCAGAATGCCACCCAGCTCGGAGAGGTGAACCGCCGCTACACCTACATCTACCTGGACCCCGAGTTCCAGGCCCTGAACCCCACCAACTACCTCCAGTTCACGACGCCCCCGGCCGTGGTGCTGCCCGGCCCGTCGGGTGCCGACGCGATCCGCCAGCTCTGGCGGTGGATCTTCGCCGACGCCGACGCCGTCGCGTTCCTCAACGGAACGCCCGACGGGTTCACGACACCGGACGGCAAGCCCGGGATGACCGTCAACCCGTACTACCTCCCGAAGGGCAACCCGGCCGCGGTCGTGCCGTGGTACCTCGACGACGTGAGGCAGCCGCTCGCCACTCCCACCACCCGACAGGTGGGGCTGACCAACCTCGACGGAACTCCGCAGAAGCTCACCGAACAGGTTCTCGACACGTTCCCCAAGAACGACGAGACGCTCATGCCGATCCAGCTCTCGTACAGCACTCAGTCCCGGTTCGACTCGATCCAGTTTGCGCCCTATGTCGAGGACCTGCTGTCCGCCGCGCGCCAGGGCTTCCGCGCCGACCCGAACTCCAGGACGATCTGGGATCCGAACCGCCCCAACTCCATCGGAACCTCCGGGGACTGGGTCACGAGCGGCGCTCAGGTTCCCGGCCAGAAGTTCATGATCGTCATCACGGACAGCGTCTCGGCCATCCGTTACGGCCTGAACACGGCCGCGGTGCGCGTGCCGAACAGCACCGTCGCCCAGTTGCCCGATGAGGAAGGGATGGCCAACGCCCTCGCCGGACTCGCCGCCACCAGCCTGGACACCGTGAAGCAGATCGATCCGAGCAAGGTTCCCACCTCGGGCTACCCCATGACGATGGTCACCTACGCGGCCGTCAACCTGTCGAAGAGCACCCCGGCCTCCCGCACGACGATCGCCGACCTGCTCAAGCAGATCACCACCTCCGGGCAGGTGCGTGGGGCGGCCATCGGTCAGCTTCCCGTCGGCTACCTGCCGCTCACCGCGGAGTTGACCACGTCGTCGACAGCCGTGGTCAACGAGGTGCGCACCTACACCCCGCCCAAGACGACGACGACAACGACCGCGACCAACGGCATCGCTCAGGACACCTTCGAGTTCGGATCGGAGCTGCCGACCGAGTCGAGCACGACGGGCGCCGACCCCACGGAGACCACCGGGGTGGATGAACTCGCCAGCGGCGTGACCGAAGCCTCGTCATCCGAGCCGATCGCTCGCAACGCCCTCGTCATCGCTCTGGTCATCGGCTTGGCCGGCTTCCTCGTGGCACCCATCCTCTTCCGAGGAGGGCTTCGCTAACGACAACCAAGGCTTCCTTCGGGCATCCCGCCCCGCCCGAACGGAGAACCCCCCATTGATCCACCAAAGAGCAATGAGGGGCTAGTCCACCCAAGGACTGAACTACTGGGGCACCTTACCAAACAGAGGTTGGAAAAATGTCAAGCAAGAACAAGCTGCGCCTGGGCGCGGTGGCCGCAGCCGCGGTCGCCCTCCTCGCGGTCAGCGCGGCGGCGCCTGCTTACGCAGACCCGTCGGGCTTCAAGAACCTGGTGGGCGTCGGTTCCGACACCACTCAGGATGTCGTTGGTGCGCTCGGCGCGGTCATCCCGGCCATCGGTTCCTACGACGCGACTGGGTCGGCCACGATCCAGGTGCGCTCCGGCGGACCGACGTTCAACCGTCCCAACGGATCGACCGCGGGCGTTCAGGCGCTCTCGGCCTCGGTGAACAACACCGGCACGCGCACGTTCCCCGCTTCGGGTGGCGTGAGCATCACCGGCCAGATCGACTTCGCCCGCAGCTCGAGCGCCCCCAGCGGCTCGTTCGTCGGCACCGACCTGACGTTCATCCCGTTCGCCCGTGACGCCGTCACGTACGCGGTCTCCGCGGCGAGCGACTTCCCGCGCGACATCGCGCTCGGCAACGCCGGGCAGGACGCGATTTCGCCGGCCCCCTTCACCCTCCGCAACATCTACCGTGGCACGGTCACGACCTACGTTGATGGCGACTTCAACTCGGTCACGATCCGCCCGATCATCCCGCAGGCCGGTTCCGGCACGCGTTCGTTCTGGCTGGGCGCGCTCGGCCTCTCTGAGTCCGCCATCGTCGGCACCCCGACGACGGACATCGGCAACACGGCGCAGGAGCACAACGGTACCTACATCGTCAACGCGGGCGACATCGCTCCGTTCTCGATCGCGCAGTACATCGCGCAGGGTAACCACGGCTCGATCTCGGCCGTCAATGTGATCGAGCGTCGTGGAAACATCGAGCTCGGCAACGTCGACACGGTCAAGCCGATCCTCCTCACCGCCGGTGGCGGCGTGGAGCTCAACACCGCGTTCCCGATCAACCGCCTTGTGTTCAACGTTGTTCAGACCTCGCGTCTGACCGGCGTTTCGGCGGCCGACGTGGAGCTCCAGTCCACGTTCGCTGGAACCGGATCGACTGTCTGCGCGGCCACGGCCACGATCAAGCAGCTCGGCTTCGGAACCATCGGTTCGCTCTGCGGTAACACCACCACCTACAAGCAGGCGTTCCGCTACTAAGCGGTCCGTCGTTCCTTAACCCCCCTCAACAGGAAACGGAATCATGAACATCAAGAAGAAGCTCGCCGCGCTCGCCGTCATCGGCGCCGTGGTGGCTGGTGGCCTGAGCGTTGCTCAGTCCGCTTCCGCGGCCGAGATCCCGGGCGCGACCCTCACCATCACCCCCACCTCCGGCAACGTCAACACGGACACGTACTTCCTGAACAGCATCGCTGCCAGCGCTGCTGCTCCGGTCGGCTTCCGCGCCCTCGGTGGCACGTTCGTCTACCAGGGCGGTGTCGAGATGGGCTCCGTGTCCAACTCGCGCACCACCGCCATGCCGTCCACGGCTGGCACGAACGGTCTCGACGGCAACCTGCCCGTCTTCATGGACCGCTCGATCTCCCCGACGAACAACTTCGTGTCGAACAAGCTCCTCAACGCCCTGAGCACGCCGCTGGCGACCGGTGCGTTCGAGCTGCGGTTCTACTACTTCGCCTCGAACACCTCGCCGAACCGTGCGACGGACCCGTACATCAAGCTCGACATGACGTACAACGCCACCACGGGTGCCTGGTCGGTCTTCACGGCCGCCATCGCGACGACCACCTCGCTCACCGCGAGCGCGGCCGCCAGCACGGTCACCCTCACCGCCACCGTCAAGAAGCCCGACACCACCACGGCCACCCTGGCCACCGGTAACGTCGTCTTCAAGGAGGGCGCCACCACGGTCGCCACCGTTCCCGTCGTCTCCGGCGTCGCGACGGCGTCGCTCACCGGTGTCGCCGACGGCTCGCACACCTACACGGCCGAGTTCGTCTCGGGCGACACGGTGTACGCGGGCTCGACCTCGACCGGCGCCTCGGTGCAGGTCGGTGGCATCACGGCCACGTCGACGATCAACGTGACGATCCCGAACAACGTGGGTGCGCTCACGCTGACCGGTGTGTCGTCGTCGGTCAACCTCGGCACCGCGGTTCTCGGTGGCGGCACGCTCAACGCGTCCGGCACGCTGAACTCGGTTGTCACCGACACGCGCCAGCTGGACTACCCGGCGTGGAGCCTCACCGGCCAGGTGGGCGACTTCACCGCGTCCGGTGGCAAGGTGCTCAACGGTAAGTACCTCGGTTGGACCCCGGCGGTCTCGGGCTCTGCGGTCTCCGGCCCGGAGTCCTCGGTTGCCGGTGCCGTCGTGCTCCCCGCGACGCCCAGCACCGGAAACGGCATCAAGTCGATCAGCACCCTCGCGACGGGCCAGCCGAACAACGCCGGCACGGTCACCAACGCGTCGGCTCTGCTCGCGCTCGCCGCTCCGTCGAACACCCCCCAGGGCGCGTACTCCGCGACCCTGACGCTGACCCTCATCTAAGGTCACGTCACCCCGGGCGGGTTGGGGTCGGCTTCGGTCGATCCCAACCCGCTCCACATCTCGTTCACCGTCCGTTCATGTCCCGCTCCTCTTCTCCTGATTGGCTCAACCCGATGTCCCGAATCGCCGCCGCCCCCGCGTTCGTGCTCGCCCTCGTGCTGGCCGGCTCCTCCCTGATCCTCGGCGCGCCGGCGATGGCCGCCCGGTCGGCCGATGGCGACGTCACGTGGAGCGTCGAGCCTGCTCCGACTCCCCAGGGGCAGCGTCGCACCTTCGAATACTCCGTGGACCCCGGCACCCAGATCACCGACAGCGTCGTGATCACGAACGCCGGTGAGACTGCCGCGGAGTTCATCATCTACGCCACCGATGCGATCAACGAGCCCGAGACGGGCGCGTTCGGCCTTCTGGCCAGCGACGTCGAGCCCGCCGACGTCGGCGGCTGGATCACCCTCGTCGACGAGAAGCTCACGCTCCAGCCGGGCACTCAGGCGACGGTGCCGTTCAACCTCCTCGTCCCGTCGGACGCCGACCCGGGCGAGCACATCGCCGGAATCGTCGCCTCGGTGATCACGACCGGCGAGAACGACGAGGGGGCCGCGGTCACCCTCGAGCAGCGCGTCGGAGCCCGCGTGTACCTCAACGTCTCGGGCGCTCAGGTGGCCAGCGTCGAACTGGCCGGTGTCACCTCCTCATTCACCCCGTCACTCAACCCGTTCGCTCCGGGTGAGCTCGTGGTCGCCTTCGATCTGCGCAACACGGGCAACCAGCGCCTGGATGTTCTGCCCACCATCGCCGTGACCGGACCCTTCGGCATCCCGCTGGGTGAGCTCGAGATGGAGCCTCTCTCGGAACTCCTTCCTCGTCAGTCGGTCCGGATGATCGGGGAATTGCCCGCGATCGCGGCCTTCGCCCTCGTCTTCTCCCAGGTGACGGCCGTCCCGGCCCCGGTCGGCGGCGGGCTCAATCCGGCCACCGACGATGCGGAAGCGGATCCGTCAGCCACACCGACCCCGGCCCCGACCGAGAGCCCCTCAGCAGAGCCGACACTCGAGCCGACGCCGACCAGCACGGAGGCCATCGTCGAGACCGACCCCGAGCTGTCCTTCGAGCCGGTCTCCCAGACGGTTCCCGGCGTCGCGATCTCTTGGACGCTTCTGGCACTCTTCGTGCTCGTCATCGCGGTGATCTTCCTGATCGTGCGCTACATCGGAGGCACCCGCGAGCGCTTTTACCTCGCGATCGACGAGGCCGCCGAGAACGCCCGGCGGGAAGCGCTGGCCGATCGAGACGCTGAGGACCCCAAGCAATGAGGTCGGGTTTCGCGTTCGGTGCCTGGGGTGCGGTCGTGGTCGTTGCCACGACGGTCAGTCTGATCATCGCGCCGGCGGGCTACGCCGCGGACCCCACTCCGACCCCGTCCGTCGTCTCCGTGCCGGTGACCGTGGTCATCCCGGGACCATCGGGCAGCGCCTCGCCCAGTGCCTCGCCCAGCCCGTCGAGCACCTCGACCGGCGGCGGCGGCGGGGGCACCGGCACCGGAACGGGTACGGGTGGACCCATCACGGACGCCGACGGTGACCTGCCCACGCTCCCCGACGGCAGCCCGATCCCGCCGTCGAAGCCGACGGACGGCGCTCCCAAGCTCGTCCTCGACAAGGATTCGATCCCGGTCGGCGAGTGGATCATCGCGACCGGAACCGGCTATGCCCCCGGTGAGAAGGTGCAGTTCGTGCTCTACCCCGGCGCGATCATCATCGGGAGCTTCCTCGCCGACTCGACCGGCAAGGTCGAGGCCCGCTTCCGCATGACCGAGTTCGCGCCCGCCGGCGACTACGTCGTCGAAGCGACCGGATGGCAGTCCGCCGTGGTGAAGAACGCACCGTTCCAGGTGTTCGTGCCCGGTGCGGCCGGCGCGTTCCCGTGGCTCTGGTGGGTGCTCGTCGTGCTCGGAGTACTCCTCGCCGCCCTCATCGCCACGCTGATCTACTTCCGACGCCCGGCTTCCAGGCTGCCGGCTGGCGGACTCGCGCCGACGGGACCGACGCCATGACCGACGGCGCCCCGCAGTCGACGTTGCCTCGAGTGGAGCCGCCCAGCAAGGTCGCGGTTCACCAGGGCGTGGAGACCTTCATCGTCGACGCACCCAAGACCTCCAAGCCGGCGGCATCCAATCTCCCGATCTGGCTGCGTAAGCCGCCTTCGCGCCCCAAGGTGCGACGGCCGGCCCCGACGCCCCGCGAGATCCGCTGGTGGATCGGTGTCTCCTGGCTGCTCATCTCGACCCTGGCCCTCGGGTTCGTTGCTCACGTCACCCTCGTGGGCTCCCTTCAGCACTCGCGGGCGCAGTACGTGCTCTACCAGCAGTTGCGCTCGAGCCTGGCACTCGCGACGGCGCCGCTCGGCCAACTCGACGTCAACGGCGACCTCGTGGCCAACGGCACGCCGATCGGCTACCTGACGATCGAGCGTCTCGGCGTCGCCGAGGTCATCGTGCAGGGGACCACCTCCGCGGATCTCACCAACGGTCCCGGCCACCGACGCGACACCGTGATGCCCGGACAGGAGGGGACGAGCATCATCATGGGCCGTCAGGCCACCTACGGTGGGCCGTTCAGTCTGCTCGCCGGACTCGAGACGGGCGACGTGATCGAAGTCGTGACCGGTCAAGGAACCTCGACGTTCGAAGTGTTCGGGGTTCGACAGGCGGGCGACCTGCTGCCCCAGCCGCTGGCCGCCGGCGAAGGACGTCTCGAGCTGGTCACCGCCGACGGGCTTCCGCTCGCCCCGTCGGGTTCCCTCCACATCGACGCCAAGCTGACGAGCGAGACGCAGGAGACCCCCTCCCCGGTGTTCACCAAGGAGGTGCTCAGCCCGGCCGAGTTCGCCATGGCGACCGACCCGGGCGCGTGGCTCGGCATCCTGTTCTCCTTCCAGTGGCTGCTCGCCGCGGTGATCGCCGTGCGCTGGGTGCGCTCCAAGTGGGGGATGTGGCAGACCTGGGTGGTTGCCGTCCCCGTGCTGCTCGCCGTCGGTGCCATGACGGCCGGCGCCGCCATGAACGCCCTCCCCAATCTGCTCTGATCATCCCGAACTCCTAGGAAGAAGCCCACAATGACTGACACCATGACCGAGGCCCCCGCCGAGGCTCGCGGCCAGGAGAACACTCCGGCGCGGGGGGAGGCGCCCTCGAAGGTCGCCGTGCACCTCGGGGTCGAAACGCTCCTCGTCGACGCGCCTGAGGTGTCCCTCGCGGTGCTCGAGGCTCGCGCGATCTCCGCGTGGTTCGGCGAGCGCAAGGTGCTCGACCGGGTCGATCTGACGATGGAGGCGGGCAAGATCACCGCGCTCATCGGTCCGTCCGGCTGCGGCAAGTCCACCTTCTTGCGCATCCTCAACCGGATGCACGAGATGGTGCCGTCCGCCTCCCTCGCGGGCGAGGTGCTCCTCGACGGCGAGGACATCTACGGTGCGAGCAAGCGCCTCACGGAGGCCCGCCGCCACATCGGCATGGTGTTCCAGAAGCCCAACCCGTTCCCCGCGATGTCGATCTACGACAACGTGATCGCCGGTCTCAAGCTCACCGGAACGTCGGCGAGCCGCGACGAGAAGGACCGCCTCGTGGAGCTCAGCCTCACCAAGGCCGGCCTCTGGAAGGAGGTTCGGGACCGCCTGCGCCAGCCCGGTGGCGGCCTCTCCGGTGGTCAGCAGCAGCGTCTCTGCATCGCGCGCTCCCTCGCCGTGCGCCCCCGCGTGCTGCTCATGGACGAGCCGTGCTCGGCCCTCGACCCCACCTCGACCCGCGTGATCGAGGAGACCATGCTCGAGCTCGCGCGCGAGGTCACCATCGTGATCGTGACCCACAACATGCAGCAGGCTCAGCGCGTCTCCGACAACTGCGCGTTCTTCCTCGCCGCCCAGGGCACCCCGGGCGCGATCGTGGAGCAGGGCGACACGGGCGTGATGTTCGAGAGCCCCACGGATTCGCGAACTTTCGACTACGTGAACGGTCGTTTCGGGTAGTCTCGCCCTGTGGCCCCCGACACATTCCGCGAGTTTCACCGTGCCCGCAGGCGCAATTCCGCCCTGCGCGGGCTCGCGATTGCGCTCGTCGCCGGGGTCGCCGCGACCGGGCTGACCCTGTGGGGTGTCGCGGCAGCGACGCCGTCCGCGGTCGCGTCGGTGCAGGCGCGGGGATTCGCGTATGCGCTCAAGCCGTTCCCCGATCTTCAGCTGCCGACGCTGGCCGTCGAACCCTCGGCTGTCGAAACCGCGGCCGTCGAGCCTACGACCGCCGGCATCGCGACCGGTGAGACCCTCGCCTCGCTGCCGGCCACGGGGGCGGGTCGCTGGGAGATCCAGATCGACACCATCGGCCACCAGGCCCAGATCGACCAGTGCGATTGGGTGCGCATGGACCTCGGCGCGGCCGCCCCGATCGTCGGCGCGCACAACTACTGCGGCGGTGATGTCGTGCTCGACATGCGCCTCGGTGACACGGTGACCCTGTCCGGCACCGGGCTCGACGGCACTTACGTCGTGAGCGAGGCCCGGGATGCCCGGGCCGGCGACCCCGCATCCTCGGCGACCTCGGGCATGGCCGTGGCCGCCATCCTCCAGACCTGCTACTGGGAGGACGACGGCAGGGTGCGGCTCGTGGGGCTGGTTCCGACCTTCTAACGCCTCGCGGTCTTCCTCACCACGGGCCCGCCTGACCCACCATGATGGTGCTCATGGACCGCGTCGCCTTCTTCGAGATCGTCACCGCCGCGTTCGAAGTGGCGGGGGTGGGTGCGATGGCGCTCGGGATCCTCGTGGCGGTCGGGCTCGGCATCCGCTCGTGGGCGCGCAGTCGTGATGGCAAGGTCGCGTTCAAGACCCTCCGCGATTCGATCGGGCTCGTCATCCTGCTGGGACTTGAGATCCTCGTCGCCGCCGACCTCGTGCGCACCGTCACATCCACCCCGTCGTTGACGGATGCCATCGTGCTCGCGATCGTCGTGCTCATCCGCACGATCCTGAGCTTCTCGCTTCAGATCGAGATCGAGGGGGTCGCTCCCTGGCGGCGGGCACTCATGACGGCGCCCGAGCAGATCGCGCGCGCGTCGTCGACGGCTCGCCCGAAGGCGGCCGCGGACACGCGAGAATAGACCCATGGACCAGAACCTCGCCGTGATCGTGCTCGCCGCCGGCCAGGGCACCCGCATGAAGTCCTCCCGCCCCAAGGTGCTCCACACCATCGCGGGACGTTCCCTCATCGGGCATGTGCTCGTGACCGCGGCCGAGCTCGCGCCGGGGCACGTCATCGCGGTCGTGCGGCATGAGCGCGATGCGGTGGTCGCGATGGTCACCGACCTGCTTCCCACGGCCGTGATCGTCGACCAGGACGACATCCCCGGCACCGGTCGCGCCGTCGAGATGGCCCTGACCGCGCTGCCCGCCGA
>CALRJN020000016.1:0-54079 GCA_943367555.1 Synechococcus sp. UW140
GGGTCGGCGAGGGTGACGAGGTTCTCGGTCTGGATGCGCGGGTCGGCGGAGTACACGTTGGCGATGTTCACCGTGCCGGCCAGCAGGTCCTCGACGGTGGTGTCGCCGGTGGCGGAGAAGCCCACGGTCACGCCGTACTTCTCCAGCAGACCAGACGGACCGTAGGGGCGCTCCTCGAGTTCGGCGTTGCCGCCCAGCACCAGCGGGGTGGTGACCGCGGCGAGGTCCTCCAGCGAGGTCAGGTTGTTGGCGGCCGCGAAGTCGGCCGTGACGTTGTAGGAGTCCTGATCGGTCGCCGACGCCTGGTCGAGCACGACCAGACCCTCCGGCAGGGCGGTCGCCAGCTCCGCGAACACATCCTCCGACGTGGTGGCGGTGGTGTCGGGGCTGTAGAACTGGAGCAGGTTGCCGGTGTACTCCGGGAACAGGTCCACCTCACCGGACTCCAACGCCGGCAGGTACGCGTCGCGCTGACCGATCTGGAACTTGCGCTCGACCGTGAACCCGGCGTTCTCCAGCGCCTGCGAGTAGATCTCGGCGATGATCTCGTTCGAGTAGTACGCCTGCGAACCGACCACAATGGTGTCGGACGGGGCAGCCGTGTCATCCGTGGCCAGCGGATCACCGGCGGCGCACCCTGACAGGGCCAATGCCGCCCCGACCACGATCGCTCCCAGAGCGAATCGGCCCTTGTTCCTAGCTGTGAACATGTTGCTTTCCTCCTTGTTGGTGGGCGGGAATCTCCGCCTCCGCCGACCACCCGCGGTGGCCGGAGTCTCGTCGGTGGCGCTACGCCAACGCGGTCGTGATCAGCACTCCCGAGTGGATCGTCCGATGCACGGGGCATTTGTCGGCGATCGCGAGCAGGGCCTCCCGTTGAGCTTCGTCGAGATCGCCCGTGAGGGTGATCGTGCGCTCGATGAGCTGCAGATGCTCGGTCGACACGTCGCACGTCGCGCAGTCGTTGGCGTGGGTGCGGGAGTGCGACAGCTCGACGCTCACGTGCTCGAGCGGCCACTGCTTGCGGGCGGCGTACAACCGGATCGTCATGGACGTGCACGCGCCGAGCCCGGCGAGCAGCAGGTCGTAGGGGCTGGGTCCGGTGTCGGTGCCGACTCCGAGGGGCTCGTCGGCGTGGAGCAGGTGACGGCCGGCGCGGATCTCCTGCGCGAACCCCTGCGCAGAGGTCTCGGACACGCGCACGTGGCCCTCGGCGAGCTCGGGATCCGGCGCCCCGACCTGGTGCGGCTCCGGGTCGAGCGCGTACCGGCTCGCCCACGTGCCGATGAGACTCGCCACGTAGGCGGCGTCGTCCCGGTCGGTGAGCAGGTGGTTCGCGCCGTCGATCGCCACGAAGGACTTGGGATGCCGCGCCGCCTCGAAGATCATGCGCGCGTTGTCGATGCCGACCGTGTCATCCACGGGCGAATGGATCACGAGCAACGCCGCTCCGAGGTTCGCAATGCGCTCCCGCTGCGGCTGCATCTCGAGATCACGGAGGAACTGCAGCTGGATGCGGAACGGGCGACCCCCGAGGTCGAGCTCGGCGACCCCATCGCGTTCGATCGCGGTGAGATCATCGCCGAGCAGATGCACGACGTGCTGCGGGTCGGCGGGGGCGCCGATCGTGACCACCGCGGCGATCTCGGGAAGCCGACTCGCGGCGGCGAGCACCGCGGCACCACCCAGCGAGTGCCCGATGAGGATGCTCGGCGCGCGATACTTCTCCGCGAGAAACTCGGCCGCGCGCACGACGTCGTCGACGTTCGACGAGAAGTTCGTGTTGGCGAAGTCGCCGCCCGACTGGCCGAGACCCGTGAAGTCGAAGCGGAGCACGGCGATGCCGGAGTCGGTGAGGGCGCGCGCGATCCGGCTGGCCGCCACGGCATCCTTGCTGCAGGTGAAGCAGTGCGCGAACAGGGCGAAGGCGCGAATCCCGCCCGCAGGCAGTTCGAGCCGAGCGGCGAGCAGCTCGCCCTGCGAGCCGGCGAACTCGACCCGGTCGGTCGTGGCGGCCATGGCGTTACCGGTACTCGGGGTTGAAGCCGAAGCGCTCGCCCGAGTTCCACTCTTTGCGCAGGTTGCCGTAGGCGGGGATGCCCCCGGCATCCTTGAGGATGCGCGCCAGGTGCAGCAGGTTCCACGTCATGAACGTGGTGTTGCGGTTGGTGAAGTCGTTCTCCGGCCCGCCCGACCCCTCGTCGAGGTAGCTGGGACCCGGACCGACCTCGCCGATCCAGCCCGCGTCCGCGGCGGGCGGGATCGTGTAGCCGATGTGCTGGAGGCTGTAGAGCGTCGACATGGCCGCGTGCTTCACGCCGTCCTCGTTGCCGGTGATCAGGGCGCCGGCGACCTTGCCGTAGAAGACGTACTGCCCCTTCTCGTTGAACAGCCCGCTCATCGCGTAGAGCCGCTCGATCAGAAGACGCGTGACCGAGGCGTTGTCGCCCAGCCACAGGGGTCCCCCGACCACGAGGATGTCGGCGGCCTCCACGAGCGGCCACACCGTCTCGGGCCAGCCGTCGGTCGCCCAGCCGTGCTCGCGCATGTCGGGATACACGCCGGTCGCGACATCCTGATCGATCAGGCGCACCGTATCGACCTGCACGCCCTGATCGCGCATCAATTGGATGCTGCGGTCCATGAGTCCCTGCGTGTGCGACCGCTCCGGGCTGCGCTTGAGGGTGCAGTTGATGTACACGGCCTTCAGGTCGCGGTAGTCGGTCGTGTCATCCATTGGTGGCCTCCGGTGCCGTCGTCGTGGGGAAGAAGTGGGTCGACGCTCGAGGCATCAACTCGTTGTCGATGAACGTATCGACCTTTTCGTTGTAGAAGGCGATCAGCCCCGTGATCGGCAGCAGCTGGCGAGTGGGGAACACATACGACCAGGCGAGGTCCGGATGCACCGTGCCTCCGATCGACACCGACCAGTAGTCGCCCGTGGTGCCCTTGTACGGGCACTCCGAGACCGTGTCGGTGTGCACGAGGTGCTCGAAGTTCACGTCGGTGCGGTTGAGGTAGTAGCGCGTCGGCAGACCGGTCTCGAACACCATCACGGGCGACGAGGACTCGGCGAGCACGACCCCGTCGAGCTCGATGCGCACCGTGCGGGTCGAGCGCACGGCATCCACGCGCGTGTAGGGATTGCGCGGGTGCACGAAGACCTGCTCGTCCTCCTCGAACCACTCGTCGAGGGCCTCCCACTCGAACTTCACGAGGCCGGCGAGGCCCTCGAGCGCGTCATCGGTGTACATCTTCGCGGCCTTCGGCACCTCGCGGTCGCCGACCTTGAGCCCGTAGCGCATGTAGGTGCCGAGCGTCTGGTGCTTCTCGTACATCTCGTCGACCAGCAGATCGTCGTTCACATCGTCGATCGGGATGTAGTAGTAGGGGTAGTGCGGCTTCTCCCACACATACATCGCCTGCGTGGTATCGAAGAGCAGCCGTCCCGCGAGGTAGCCCCGCACCCGCCGCGGGGCGGGCTGCACCAGATTCTTGCCCGCGATCATCATCGGGTAGTCGTTCACATCGTCTCCTGAGTTGAGGCCTGAGTGGCGGTGGGCGCGACACGGTCGCCAGCACGTCTTCGACACTAGGGAGCGCGCCGTTCCGGCGGGAGCCCCAATCCTTACGAAACGAAGACGACACCGCCCTGCGGCCCGGAGAAGGTGTCGCGCTGCGGCGTTGCGAACCTATCCTTCAAGGGTGAGCTCTCCGATCCCGTTCCCGCAGCGCACTGACGTGCTGCTCGATCGGCGCGTGCTCGTCGTGGAGGACGACCCCACGGTCCGCGAGGTCGCCGTGAGCTACCTGGAGGCGGCCGGCTTCATCGTGAGCACCGCGAACGACGGGTACGCGGCCATGGAGGCAGTCGCCACCGTGCGGCCCGACCTCATCGTGCTTGATCGGATGCTTCCGGGGATCGACGGGGCCGAGGTGTGCCGCCGCATCCGCGCCGGCACCACGGTTCCCATCATCATGCTCACCGCGCTGGGGTCGACCGAGGATCGCATCACCGGGCTGGAGGCCGGAGCCGATGACTACCTGACGAAGCCGTTCTCCCCTCGCGAGCTCGTTCTGCGGGCCCAATCGATCCTGCGCCGCAGTGTCACCGAGCTGACCCCCGAGGCGCCGTTCGAGCTGGGGGAGTTCTCGCTCGACCCCTCCGCTCGGGTCATCGCGCGCAACGGCGAGGTGCTCGCCCTCTCGACGCGCGAGTTCGACCTGTTCGCCTTCCTGCTCAAGCATCCCCGTCAGGCGTTCAGCCGTCAGCAACTGCTCAAGGCGGTCTGGCACTGGGACTTCGGGGATCTCTCCACCGTCACCGTCACGGTTCGGCGCGTGCGGGAGAAGATCGAGAACGATCCCGCCAACCCCCTCATCCTCGTGACCGTCTGGGGCGTCGGGTACCGCCTCGCGCTGCCCGACCGAGTCACCGCCTGAGGATGCCCATGCTCCCGTTCGTCGACCTGATTCAGATCATCGGGATCGCTCTGGGCTGCGCGGTCGTCGTCGGCGGGGCGGGACTCGTCGCTCTGAGGCTCGCCCGCAGGGCCTCGATGCAGGTGCAGCTTCTCGTCATCGCCGCGTCGGCGATCCTCTCGATCACGGCGGGCATGATCGCGGTCTCGGGCGCCATGTACGTCTCGGGCCACGATCTGATCGTGATGGTCACGGTCGCCAGCGTCTCCGCAATCGTCTCCCTGGGGGTGGCGGTGGTGCTCGGCCGCGCGTTCACCCGGTCGAGCAAGCGGCTCCGGATGCTCGCCCAGGCGCTCGGCGAGGGGCAGCGTCTCGCGGTGGACTCCACCTCCGGCGGCACGACCGAGTACGCGGCCCTCGCGGCGGACCTCGCCGCGACCGGCGACCGGCTGGCCGAGGCCCGCGAGGAGGTCGCGGCGATCGACGCCTCCCGGCGTGAACTCGTCGCCTGGATCTCGCACGACCTGCGAACGCCGCTCGCCGGCCTGCGGGCGATGGCCGAGGCTCTGGAGGACGATCTCGCCGACGATCCCCAGCGCTTCCACCGGCAGATGCGGTCGCAGGTCGATCACCTCTCCGCGCTGGTCGACGACCTGTTCGAGTTGTCCAAGATCCACTCGGGAACCCTGCGCCTCTCGCTTGAGCCAGTGTCGCTCTACGACCTCGTCAGCGACGCCGTGGCCGAGCTCCACACCCTCGCGGTCTCGCGCAACATCACCCTGCGTGCGCCCGATCACGGCGACTTCACCGTCGTCGGCGACCAGCGCGAGCTCGCTCGCGTCGTGGGCAACCTCCTCATGAACGCGATCCAGCACTCCCCGTCCGACAGCGTCATCTCGGTGAGCACCGAACGGGCCGACAACGGGGACGTCGTTCTCTCCGTCGAGGATGCCGGCGGCGGCATCCCCGAGGCCGACCTCCCCAAGGTGTTCCTCGCCGGCTGGCGCGGAACGTCGTCCCGCACGCCCGAGCAGGTCTGGGGCCAGTCGACGGGGGCGGGACTGGGTCTGGCAATCGTGCAGGGCATCGTCGAGGCGCACTCGGGCGGCATCAGCGTGCGCAACGTCCCGGGCGGATGCCGTTTCGACGTTCGGCTGCCGCGGCACGAGGCCGCCGCGGCCTAAGCGCGCCGGGGGCGGCGCACCGTCATCCGGTGATGCCCTCTTCGAACCGCTGGATCGGGTCGTACCAGCCCTGCTCGAGCACGAAGGCCTGGAACTGCTTGTCGAGGCCGAGGATCACGGCGAGGCCGACGACGATGAGCAGGATGCCGACCACGCGACGGAACCACCCGGTCGGGGAAGAGAGCCAGCCGAGCCGCCGCGCGAACGCCTGCCCGAGGAAGGCCACGAGCAGGAGGGCCACGGCCAGCCCGATCGCGTAGACGACGATGTAGAGCACTCCCTCGGCGAACGAGACCGGCAGCACCGTCGCGAGGATGAGGGCGTAGGTGGGCGAGCAGCTGCTGAAGGTGGGGCCGAGCGCCGCGCCGAGCAGGATGTCGCCGCCGATGCCGCCGCGCCGGTAGGAGCGGTCGAGCGCCGCGTTGGCCCGATTCTGCAAGCCGGTCGCGGTCATCACCCGCTCCCACAGCACCGGGAACACCAGAGTGAGCCCGAAGATCACGAGGATGCCGCCGGCGATCAGCTGCCAGACGAACTGCGGCACCCCGAGCAGTGCCGTGGTGGCCTTGAGGAGCAACGTGAAGACCACGACCGAGACCGCGAGGCTGGTGGCGATCACGACCGGCCGGAACCACTGGCGCTCGGCGACGGCACGGTCGGCATCCGTGCGCACGATCGATCCGCCGACAATGACGGGCAGGAGCGGCAGCACGCAGGGCGCGGCGACCGTGAGGATGCCCGCGACGAACGAGAGCAGGAGGAGGCCGGGCATCGGGCCCTACAGCATCGCGTCGATGACGGCCTGCAGGCGAGGGTCCTCGTACGCCACGTAGGTCTGAAGGCCGGCTCCGGCAGAGTCGACCTCCACGAACGTGGTCTGGAGCGTGACCCCATACTGCTGGCGGAGGTCCTGATTGGTGTCGTAGTCGACCTTGATGATCGTGACTCCCGCAGGGACGCCCTCGGCGAGGATGTCGGACTCCACGGAACGGCACTGCGGGCACCACGGCGCGTGGAAGAAGAGCAGCGTGCGTCCCTCGGCTTCGGCGATCGCCGTCGGGCTGTAGTCGACATAGACGCCGGCGGATCTTGCCGGCTCGGCGTCGCTCTCGGGTTCCGCGCTCGGAGCTGTCTCAGCCGCGGGGGCGCTGGGCGAGCTGACCGCGGCGGGCGTCTCGCCGGGGCGCGTGGCGACGAAGACGCCCACGGCTCCGACGATCAGGGCGAGGAGCACACCGACGGCGATGAGCGCGCGCTTGTTCATGGCTCCAGCCTGCCACGGGCCCCCGAAGGGCCCGGGTGCGCGTGCGGTGTTGTCACGAGTTTGTAAGGGTTGCTGGCCCAATCTCGGGCCCCGCGCGATTTCGCTGAACACTGTCTGAAGAATGGCTGTGGGTCGGCTGGAGGAACCGATAGCATCTGCTGGTGAATAGCGCTCAGAAGTTGATGTCGGTTGTGGCGATGATCTCTCTCACGATCGGGGGGATGACCGCCTGCACGCCTCCGCCCGCGCCGCCGGTCGCGGATCCGACCGTCGCGCCCGCGCCGGCCACGGAGACTGCCCAGCCGACGGCCGAGCCCGAGCCCGGCGCCAATGTCTCGTCGATCGTCATCGATGGCGACAGCGTGAGCGTGAACATCTCCGAGGGCGGGCAGCTCATCGACATCCCCTTCACGACGGACCCGGCGACCGCGGCGACGCAACTGAGCGACGCCATCGGCCTGCAGCCGATCACCACGACCACCCCGTCCGCGGCGTGCGGTGGAGACTTGCAGAAGGTCACGTGGGGCGCCATCAGCTTCTACTCCCCCTACGCCACCGCTCCGGGCGGCGCCCAGTTCTACGCCCAGGCCGACTCCAAGACGACGAGCAACGGCAAGACCGTCGCGATGCTCAGCGGGCAGTGGGTCGGATCCGATGGTGCGGCGACGATCGCCGCCAACAGCAGCGCCCCGCTGATCGACTTCGGCGGCGGCATCCAGATCCTCGCCTACGACGTGAAGGGCGGCGACATCGACAGCGGCGACGCCTACGGCGCCTCGGCGGTCATCAAGAACAACGTCGTCGACATCTTCACGTCGCCGGTGGTCTACGGCCAGGACTGCTAGGCCGACCCGCCGTCAGCCAGCTCCCGCTCGGCACGCCGATCACGATCACGGACTGACGCAGGCGCGATCCTCGCCTGCCGAGCGCGGGACGTTCGCCTCTGCCCCGAGCTCCTCGGCGAGCGTGGACTCGAAGCACGAGTTCAACCGAGGAGACATCATGCGCGCGATCGTGGTCTACGAATCCCTGGGGGGAAACACCGAGAAGCTGGCGCGGGCGGTGGCCGCTGAGCTGAGCACGACCATGGAGGTCGAGGTGGTCGACGCGGAGGCGGCACCGGCATCCGTCGAAGGGTTCGACCTCGTCGTGGTCGGCGGTCCGACGCACGCGTTCTCCATGAGCCGCGCGAGCACGCGGGCGTCCGCGGCGACCGACAAGAGTGCGCCGCACGTTCCGACGCGCGGCATCCGCGAGTGGCTGGATGCTCTCGCCCCCGCCATCACGAAGGTGCCGGCGGCCGCGTTCGACACCCGGGTGGACACCCCGCGGATGCCCGGCTCGGCGGCCAAGGCCGCCCGTCAGGAGCTGCGCTCGCACGGGTTCGACACCGCCGCCAAGGCGAAGACGTTCCGCGTGCACGGGTATGAGGGGCCGGTGGTCGACGGCGAGCTCGAGGCCTCGGCGGTGTGGGCGCGGGAACTCGCGGCGCTGGTGGCCGCGCGGGCCTGAGCTGTCGGGCTCCGTCACCGAGATCGCCACTGTTGCTGGTGTCGGTTGCCCGGGACTCGCAACTTTGGCGATTTCGGTGGAATCCCAGGGGCAGAGCAGAGCCGCCCACTAACCGTGATGACGGTGGTGCGCGTCCGGGTAGTGCTCGTGGGTGTGGGTGATCGGCTCGTGCCGGTGCTCGTGGCGGTGCCGGGTGCCCGCAGGCACCGGCTCGGGATGCTCGTGCTGGTGATGCTCGTCGTGAACGTGCCAATGATCGTGCACGAGGGGTTCGTGGGTGTGCGGATGCTCGTGCCGCTCCGTGAGGTGCAGCCACACGCCGATCGCCATGAGGCCGGCCGCGACCACGAGAGGGATCGTGAGCGGCGCGCCGAGGGCCAGCGCCAGCACGGCGCCGAAGAACGGCGCGACCGAGAAGTACGCGCCGGCGCGGGCAGTGCCCACGTTCCGCATCGCGATGATGAACAGCACGAGGCTCACGCCGTAGGCGACGAGGCCTACGACCATCGCGCCGGCGATGGAGGCGACCGGAGGGAGCGTCGCGCCGAGGGCGAAGGCGATCCCGAGGTTCACGGGGCCCGCGATGCCGCCCTTGACCGCGGCGAGCCACGTCGCGTCGGTGAGCGCCACCTTGCGGGTGAGGTTGTTGTCGATTCCCCAGCACAGGCAGGCGGCGAGGATGGCCAGGCTCGGCCAGATCGGCCCGAACTCGGCGCTGGTCGGAATGCTCAGCACGATCGCACCGGCGACGATGGCCGCCATGCCGATCGCGACGCGACGGTCGAAGTTCTCCTTGAAGACGAACCACGCGAGCAGCGCGGTGAAGACGCCCTCGGCGTTGAGCAGCAGCGAGGCGCCGGTGGCGGGCATCCCCGCCAGACCGAACATCAGCAGCACCGGCCCGAGCACGCCGCCGAACCCGATCGCCCCGACCAGTGGGAGGATCTCGCCGCGCGAGAGGCGCACCCGACCCGGTCGGGCGATCAGGCGGTAGAGGCCCAGGCCCAGGCCAGATCCGAGATAGAGCAGGCCCGCGAGCATCCACGGGCTCACGGATCCGAGCAGCAGTTTGGCGAGCGGCGTGCCGGCGCCGAACAGGATGGCGGCCGCGAGGCCCGCTTGCACCCCGACGCTTCTCAGACCGGCCCATTGCACGCCTCCATTGCACCACGGCGACCACGGATGCCGGGGTCTGGGCCTCGCGGATGACCGGCTCAGCGGAACACGAACGACGCGAGCAGCGCCACCGCTGCCGCGCCCATGAGCACGAAGGTCACCCAGAGGCCGAGCCGGGACCACCGACCGCTGCGGTAGGGGCCCATCACGTCGGCTCGCGACGAGACCCGCAGGATCAGGAAGATCAGCGGGACCGCAACGATGCCATTGATCACGGCGGTGGCCACCAGCGCCTGAATCGGATCGATGCCGAAGAAGCTCAGCGCCATCCCGATGAGCGTGCCGCCCGCGATCGTGAGGTAGAACAGCGGGGCCTGCGTGAAGCGGCGGGAGAGGCCCTCGCGCCAGCCGAACGTCTCCGAGAGCGCGTAGGCCGACGCGCCGGCGAGCACCGGGACGCTCATCAGTCCGACACCGATGACGCCGATCGCGAAGATGGCCTGGGCGAGGATGCCGGCGTTGGGGAACCCGTCCACCAACGGGCGGAGGGCGGCCGCGGCATCCGCAGCGCTGGTGATCTCGGTGATGCCGCCCGCATTCAGCACCACCGCGCCCACGATCATGATGAACCAGGCGATGAGGTTGGCGAAGAACATGCCGAGCACGGTGTCGATGCGCAGCCGCCGCAGGTAGCCCGCGCTGATGCGGGGACGCCCGCCGGCCTCCGGCACGCGCTTGTCGGCGATCTCGTCCTCGACCACGTTGCTGGTCTGCCAGAAGAACAGGTAGGGCGAGATGGTGGTGCCGAGGATGGCGACGAGCAGGTAGAGGAACTCGGGGGTGAACTGGATGTGCGGAACGATGGTCGCCACGATCACCTCGCCCCACGGCACCCCGACGATGAACGCGGTGATCACGTACGCGAACAGGGCCAGGGCGAGCCACTTGAGAACCCGGATGTACACGCGGTAGGAGATGAGAATCTCCAGCGCGACGATGATCAGGGCGAACGCGACGGCGAGCAGAACGACCGGCACGGCGGGCAGAAGCAGGGCGAGGCTGCCCGCCATCGCGCCGATGTCGGACCCGATGTTGATCGTGTTGGCCACGACGGCGAGCAGCACGACCGGGTAGAGGATTTTGCGCGAGTAGGTCTCCCGCACGACCGCTGCGAGCCCCTTGCCCGTGACCGCGCCGATGCGCATGCACGCCTCCTGCACGGAGATCATGAGGGGCAGCGTGAAGACCACCGTCCAGAGGGTCAGGAACCCGTACTGCGCCCCCGACTGCGTGTGGGTCGCGATGCCCGAGGGGTCGTCGTCCGCCGCCCCGGTGACGAGTCCCGGGCCCAGCACCCGCAGCATCCGGCTGAGCCGGTGGTCCTTCGTCGCGTGCGGGGGACGCCCGCGCACATCGGGTGCAGAGGGCGACGGGATGCGGTGGGTCACGTGCTCAGTGTGTCCCGTGCGACGGCATTGCACCACCAGGGCGCGGTGCATTCCGCTATCGGTAGGCTGACCACGTCGAAGGAGGCTACCCCATGACCAAGTTTCTGATCTCGTTCCCCAGCGAGGCGATGATCATCCCCGAGGGCGAGTTCGAGGATGTCGTGCGCGACTCCCACGAGGTCGTGCAGCAGGCAAAGGACGCCGGCGTCTGGGTCTTCGGCGGCGGCATCAACGAAGACGTCGACCCGGTGCAGGTCGCGGGCGACGGCACCGTCACGGCGGAGACCTACCCGCAGACCACCAACCTCCGCGGCGGCTTCACCGTGCTCGAGGTGCCGACCCGCGAAGAGGCTCTGGAGTGGGCCCGCCGCATCGCGGTCGCGTGCCGGTGCGCGCAGGAGGTGCGGGAGTTCCAGTACGACCCGGCGTCGTAGGCGCGAACTAACCCAGCGCCCGAGCCACCGCCCCGAGCGCGTGCAACTCGGTCGTGTCGAACACGGGCACCGCGCTGTCGCTCGCACCGACGAGCATCGTGATTTCGGTGCATCCCAGGATGACGCCCTGCGCCCCCGCCTCGATGAGCCGGCGGATGACCGCGCGATACTCCTCGCGCGACGCCTCCGTGACGACGCCGTGCACGAGCTCGTCGTAGATCACGCGGTTGACCATGAGCCGGTCATCCGCGGACGGAACGATCACCGTCAGCCCGCGGGCCTCGAGGCGCTCGCGGTAGAAGTCCATCTCCATCGTGAAGCGGGTGCCGAGCAGGCCGACGGTGGTGAGGTCGGCGGCGAGGATCGCATCCGCGGTCGGGTCGGCGATGTGCAGCAGCGGGATGCCGGCGGCCGCCTCGATCTGGTCCGCCACGACATGCATCGTGTTGGTGGCCATCACGATGAAGGCCGCGCCGCTGTCGGCGAGCCCGCGAGCAGCGGCGCCGAGCAGCTCGCCGGCGCCGGCCCAGTCGGCGGCCTCCTGCATCCGCACGATCTCGGCGAAGTCGACGCTGTGCATCACGATCGGCGCCGAGTGCACGCCCCCGACCCGGTCGCGCACGGTCTCATTGAGGATGCGGTAGTAGTGCGCCGTCGACTCCCAGCTCATGCCGCCGAGCAAGCCGATGAGGTTCATGGAGCAAGCGTAGGGGCGGGCAGCGCGCCATTGCCCACACCCCACCTCAGGGCCACAATGATCCCCATGAGCGACCCATTCTCAAACCTCCAGGAGAAGACCGGCCACACCATGCCGGAGTGGTTCGCGATGATAGAGCCCACCGGATTCGAGAAGCACACCGAGATCATGAACTGGCTCAAGACGGAGCACGGGGTCAGCCACGGTTTCGCCAACGGCATCGCGCTGCTGCCCCCGTTGCACGCGCTCGGCATCACGAAGCGCGGGCACCCGCGGCACCCGCTCTACTTGCGACGCGATTCCGAATTGGTTGAGTGGGTTCGGTAAAGCCTGAATCCAGCCGCTCCCTGTAAGGAGGATCGAATTCGGAGTGCATCGACGGCCCATGAACGCCGCCGATTCGGTCGCCTTGCGCCTCAAGATTCGTTGCAACTTGACCCTCGCCAGCGGGTGGCGCCGACCGAGGCCATTCGTCAGATGGAATGTCGCTCGCGGCCGGGTGCGGACCGTGAACGCGAGATATCTCGATGGTGAATATGCCTCGTCCTCACTGGCGTCGGGAACCCTGAACTGAAAGTATCGCCCTGGAGGCACGTGACTATGGTTCATGTTGACGATTCAGTATTGCAATGGGCGATGTCCGCGCCCGAGGACGAGTTGTTTCGAGCCATCGGAACCGCATTGATCGATGGTGCTGGAAGGTTCCCGCCGGCCTCAGTAACGAAGTTCGCTAACGAGCTCTTTGCGGCTTCAGAGAAGAAGTTCCGTGAGACCCTGTGCGGTCCAATCCTCAGGCTGTTGGGAACCGACTCAGACATGATCACCGTGACGCGCGAAGTATTGGCCGTCGTAGCGATCGGATCATTCGGGCCCGAGTGGGCCAATCCAATCGCACTTGGCTATGCGGTTGCCCTCGTTGTGAGAAACGTCGCCAACGGATACTGCGATGGCTGCCAGCCCAGTTGATCCGCCCGGCCCCGAGGATCAAGAAGATGGTCCCGGCTATTTCGACGACGCTGGACCACCCTCCGACGACCTTGTTGACGCATTTCGAAGTGCTTTTGGGGGCTGGCCAAGGGTAGAGCAAGACCCAAACGCTATCGTTCGGCCCGACTGGCAGGAAGCCGCAGATTGGTCCGCGGTCCCCGATGACGAGATCCTAAACACGATTCGTGAGCTCTCCGTGCCGGTGGTGGAGCAAAGACTGCAGCGTCTGTGGGGTGCAATCGGACGCGTCATCGTGGCCGATTCGACGTTGTCGTCAATTCACGCGGAAGTTCAAGTCGAATCGTTTCACAACGGAGTTCCATCGCAGTCTGCGCACCTTCGCCCCAATGGTCAAAGTCGGATCCTAATAAATGACGGTGTTGCCGACTTCACCAGGCACGTCACGTTGACGTTCCTTAGCTGGCTTGAGGACCAAAGCAACGCGGCCAAGGGCCCAGCTGAGAGTTCGCCGCTAGAAGCCAGGGACGAGCAGTCCACAGACGAAGGGACCGAATATCTCAATTGGGCGTCCGCTAGCCCGGTGACCCGCCGAGTCCTCGCCTTCGAATGCCTCTCGATTGCGTTCGGCGAGCTGTGGCAGCCCTTCAATCTGACGGGACCCGATCAAGCGCGGGCGATGGCCGAGCTTTCCGCAGAGTGGGCGGTGCTTTTCTGGATGGCACATGAGTTCGCTCATGCGGTGAGAGCGCGGGTTGCTGCGGGCGAGTCGGTGACACTTCTCGGCGAAGACATTAGCCACCTTATGGATCGTTCCGAGCCATCGATGGAAGAACTTCTTTGTGACAGTTTTGCGTACTTGGTCGCTTCTGCTGCGGCTGAATCCCTCGACTACTGGATCGATGCTGCAGGCCACGCGATCTACTTCAACCTAACCTTCCTCGCCCAATCACTTGTCGAGAACTGGCAGTTCATCCGTCACGCACGTAGTTCAACGGCGTTCGTAGGCCGATGGTTCACATTGAACTCGATCGTGGAGACATTCGAGCCTTCGATTGGCGAGAGCGTGCACGCCACCACTGTTGCTTTCTTCAGAGAGTTCGCTCATGGGTCCAACGTCGAGTGGGCGACGGGGCGCCTGCTTGAAATGATCGAGTCGACCCCATTTGCCGAAGTGACTCAGTCCCAGCGACGGGCAGACGCTCTACTCGAGATAGAGCAGCACGACCGAATCGTGCGCCTTTACCTCGCGCCAACGAGCGCAGTGGCGCATGCCACAGTGTGGGCCCGGGCGATGAGCGTCGGCATCGTAACCGAGGGCATGATCCTCGACGCGGTGGCTCGCTGGGAGGTCCCCGATTACAACGAGACATTCCTTTCCCGAGACTTCTACCTTGCGGTCGAGGCGTTCCGATCCAAACTCTTGGAACGCCTCAACCTTCTGAACGACGACGAGAGGGACGCACTAGTCAATCCGGCAGGCAATGTGACTTTTGTGAAATGGGTGGCAAGTTGGCCACCAATGCAAGACCCGATCGTCGCCCGAGTGATGCACGAAATCTCCTCCGACAGATACCCAATTGTCGCCAACAGGACGGTCGATGAAGAGAAGCCGCAACCTCCGAAAAGTCGCCATCAGCCCGGCTAGCTACCCCTCACGAGGCCCTCGCCGAGCCCGGTTCTTGACGAATTGGAACGCTGGACGCCTGGCGGCCGATTACCGGCTCAGTCGCAAGCTGATTGGGGCTGAGGAAGATGTGGCCGGGTTCACCATAGGATCGACATCCCAGAGCTCGATGCCCACGCTGTCAAAAGCCGCCCCACCGACCATGCGCCTAAGGCTTTCGCTCACCGAGATGCACCCAGCAACCATTCCTACGAACGACGCCGCAACATTGACGCCCGCCAGCTTCTCAACGCCACAGACGTCGTGATCGTCGAGAAGGCCTCGAAAGCCCTCCTTCTGCATTCGCCGGCCAGCGCGACTCTTGACGTCCTCAGATGGCTTCCACGACTCAATCTCGTCGCTCATGGCGGATCCCGGGAACACATGAACGCTAATCGCACCGAAGTCTCTAGCGCCTGACCCGAGGCCAACATCGATCGACAGAGGCCACCCATGTGCGCTGATCGCGCGCCTTGCCTCCGGCTTGTCAACTCCGAACAGCGCGATCTGCTGATCTTTCGGAAGCGCGACAAACGAGTCCTCTAGTCTCCGCTCGAGCAGTCGGGTTTCGTAGCCAGCCGTTTCGAGGACCTTGGCGACGGTCCTCACCTTCGAGCTTCCAAGATCGCCGTTGCGCGCGCAGAGACTGGTTGACAGGTTCGCCTCGACCAGAGCCTCGTCGTCTTGCAGAGTGACAAGGACCTTGCGGGTCGCAGGCGTCGGGAGCCAAGAGAGCGCCCAAGCATTCCCTTGGCCTAGGTGCCCCAAACCCACCAACCACCACGATGCCGGGACCTCGCCGAGGCGAGGGCCCGCTTTGGCTGGATCCGTACTCATCGTCCACAAATTGAGCGTGACATCCCGCTCGCCAGCTTCAGGTCGGGAGCGCGCAATCTCGAAAAGCTCACTTACCGCAAGGCCCGCCGCGACAACGGGAGCCAGAAAAAGTATGTCGTCCTCTACAAGTCGACGGGCGTCGCTCCCAGAGCCGACCATGCCACTCCAGGACTCCCACGTCACCCGGAGTACAGTCTCGAACAGAGAGTCGTCAACTGATGCATCCCCGATGAGAATGCAGAAACGGCGAGCCGTTGGTTCGGGCTCCAAGGTGGCTCCAACTTCTTCCATCGCGTCAGCGAGAGTCGTGGCTTCGCTTCCCGGCCAGAGATTAGAAGAGTGAGAGGGAACTACCGCGGTCGCACCTCCGAAAGCACGCACCGCCGTCGTGGCTACCGAGATGGCAGCCGCTTGCGCGCTGGGCGACCCGCAAGACGCGGGGCCGATCACGATGAGCGGCTGGAAGCTGGCCAGATAGTCGCGGGCGTCATCCAAGCTCCGGAATGCGCCGTCATCTATCAGGGCCAAGTCAGATCGCGATACCAAGTCTGTGTTCAAGACTTCCATGAATTCACTTTCCTGCCCAGACGATTCTGAAGTGCATGCCATGCGGCAAGGAAGGAACTGCTTATCACGAATGCTGTGCCCTCCGCACCGTGGAAGCTCTTCCACCTCTTCCCTCCGAGGTGAACGTGGACACCGAAGTCCGCCGACCTCGGTGAGTGTTGGGCGAAGTTGGGGACGATTACGGCGACGTGCCCAATGCTTGAAATCATCGGGTTCTCCGCGTCTATAGAGCTTTGCGCTACCCACGCGCCTGGATGCGTATGGACATCGGCGACGACGGTCATCTTGAGCTCGCGGCACAACCTCCAAAGATCTTCGAAGGCGGTGAAGGTGATTCCACCCGTCAAGCACTCGGCGTCGAGATCGTCGTAGAAGGCGACATGAGCTACCGGCCATGGGCCCTGACCCAAAGGTCGTTCCGCCAGCCGTGACAGCAGGAAGGCGCCAGACTCACGCTTGCCCTCACCTCTGCGCGCCAGCTCTCGTATGGTCCGCGAAAGCCGATGTCTTGAGATCTCGACTACCTTGGCGGCCACTAGACGCTCACCATCGCTACCGAGCTCGTCTCCATCTCACGGGCCGTCTCGCGCAAGTAGTGCAAGATCGTCCGACCTCCGTGCCACGCTTTTCCAGGCATCACGTTTGACCAATCCGGGTGGCTAGCGAGGGCGACTCGGTCCCAGGACCAGTAGGGCCCATTTCCATTCGACGGGGACCAGTCCTTCCTGAAGCCCATGTCAGGAAGAGACCAAACCGGCCACTTGTCTTGCGCGAGAGGCTGATCTAAGGCCATGTCCCACGGCGACCCGGCCGGGGCGACGGCGGGATAGTCGGCCACGTCCAGTTTGATCGCCAAGTAGCTGTCGGACTCGCCGATTCGAACCTCGATGATTAGTTCATTGCCAACGTGACGAAGGATGCGCCAGCGGTCCGCGTCCACGCCCGCCTGCAGATCCGCATCTTGCAGATCGACCTGCAGACGGACACTGGCTGGACTCGGGATGTTCATTGGGCTCACCCGGCGTGACGGACCGCGACCACAACCAGGAGCAGAAGCTCGCACTTGCCCTTGCGCACGAATCGTCCGATCGGAAGGGGGCCATCGAGGGCTTCATCAGCGCCGGGGATACGCAGTTCGAGTTCGGCGGCGCTGGTCGGGTCGATCTCGAACTTCGGATCGGCGAGGGCCTTCCGGATGACTGCCTTGATCTTGCGGGAGGGGGCCAGTCGGAACACGGATTCCAGCCCGTTGTACTGAACCGTGACGTTCACCTTCTTGCAGCGGTGACGGATGAGGGTTCTACGACCCTTCGCCAGGTCGGTCAGGACGACGTCGAGGGCGAGCGGCTCGTCCTCGTCGATAACCCAGATCAGATCATCCGCGTCCGTAAGGAGGTCGCGAACTTCGCGCGGCACCTCGTTGTCCCTGATTTTGATGAGCTCTTCCGACTCATCGCCGTGAATGAAGAACACTTGATGCACCTCCTGAGATCTTGCGATTATCGCAAGCAGTCTCAGAGTACACCAGTTTGCGATTATCGCAAGCTATTCTTCGAGATCCGCGGCCGTGGCTGGGGGTCTACGCAACTCTCGTCCTTGCTCTTCCATGCGAACAGTCAAGTCGAACGCGTCGTGGGCCGTGATTGAGTGCCGAGCCACCAGGGTTGTGAGTACATGCCGCGTGTCTCGAACGGCGACTCCAAACTGATCCATGACGCGGAACGCGTCATGGTCGTCCGTGAGGAAGGTGGAGCCCGCATATTCGGGCCGGCCCTGCAGCAACACGAACGTCTCGCTCTCCCCTAGATGCTCGCGAGGCTTGCTGGGATCGCCGAACATCCGAACTCGCCTAAAGGTCTCGACCTTCGCGGGCTCGCCAGGTGCATCTGCGCGAATGGGATCAGGGAACCACGAATCAGAGAAGACGGCTTCCAAGGCGGCATAGTAGGCCACCGAATTGCCTACCTCGTAGGCAATGCTTTCCGCGATCAGGCCGCGGTCTCCGATGAACTCCTTCAGTAGATCTAGTCGCCCGGTCGCTGCAAAATTGCACAGCACCGTATTGTCGGGGAACCAGAACATCTTCAGTTATTCGATCTCGTTACGGTTGGAACGCGAGTTGCTCTTCTTCGTCGACTAGTCCCGCTTCAGTGGCTGCAGCGGGCTTTGGGCCGTCTTCATTGAAGAGCGTTCTAATGTCCTTTGCGGACAATCCCGTCAGCGAAACCAATGGCTTTGCGCCTACCTCGCGCGCGATATATGCGCTAGCGAACTCCATAATCATGTTCGAGGGCGGGAGGTTAAGGCTGGCCTCCGCGCTCTCTGTAACGGATTCGAAGGCTCGATCTAGTGCGTCAGCGGACTGCTGAGTGCTGAGGCTCTTGTAACCGGCCGCTTCGTTCTTGGTGATCTGTCCAAGCTGGGAGAGGCGAGCGGCCATAGCGCTAGGCGAGACCTTGAAGGTCATCACAAGGTGGTGGAACAGATGTTCATTTACTTCCTGTCCGGCGATGGCCGCAAAGACTAATGCTTCCGGCATGAGGAAAGCGCCAGCAAATGCATTCGCGCGCTTTTCTAGGTATTCGGTTTCCAACCCTGGGTTTACTGATTCAGGCAGGATCCTGTCGCTGGCATCGCCCCATAGGACGTGGCCGAGTTCATGAGCGAGCGTGAAGCGCTTGCGTGTCCAGTTCGCAGTTGCGGCGAGCAAGATAAGCCTGAAACCTTCATCTTGGAACGACAGGCCATCGCAGCCCGCGGGCAGCTCGGAAACAGTCGCAACATCCACAAAGAACGTGTCTTCTAGGGCGAAGATGAACTCTCTCGAGCTGCCGAGCAACACTTCTTCACTGATGTGGGAGCTGGCCCAAGCCGCCATTGCTTGGCCTTCGCCGACAAACCTGCCGGTGAGAGTGATCTGGGGCAGGGGTGCTGGGGTCCGCGCCCGCCCCAAGCCGACGAGGACATCCTGAGCATTCGTAAATCGCGCTGCCAACGATTCGTGGACTTGCTGGATCTCATCGGCGGCGGCCGGATTGGCGCGTGCCGCCAAACCCATGTGCCGGGGCTCGGCGCCAGTCAGATACCAGTCCGTCGACTTGCCGCTCAGTTCGGAGATTGTCGCCAACTCCAAAGGGCTGAATCGTCGGATGCCGTTGAGGCTCTTGGAGAGCTTGTCCTCATCGAGCCCGATGCGCTCAGCGAACTGTCGGTTCGATAGGCGCAGGTCTGTCATTGTTGCGCGGACACGTTCGATAATTGCAGCGTCCATGTATCCGAATGTAGTGCAAATAGCGATAATCGCAAGACATTGTGCTATTAGCAGAACAAACATGCAATCTTTGGTGGTTGTGAGCAACCATCTCGAAGTCCCTTTGTTGGGTGTTTGAGGTCTTGGTTGTTCGTTAAACAACAGTCATCAGGAACAAGGCCGCGCGAGCTTGAAAGGGCGAACCGTTACTTGCCGATAAGGACGCCCTGTTCAACAACGACCTCGATGCGGTTGGAGACGTACTCAGCGCGTCAAGGCTTGAGTAGTCGTGGGCAAAATGTGGGCAGGGCACGAGATCGCGTCAGCAGCGGTGATCCCGATGATGCGCAACGCTGCCCAGCATTCATGACAGCGGGCCCTGTGGGGCTCGGCTCCCCAGCGGCGCACGGCCGTCACATCGCCGGTCACTCGAAGTGCTCGCGCCGCGAGAGGGGCGATGCGCCGGAACCGGCGGCTGTGGGCCCACGAAAAGTTCTTCTACATCCGGTCGCACGTTGGCGTCGCGCCCGGTGGGCACGCCACCATCGTGGGCCCGGTGGGGCTCGGCTCCCCAGCGGTGCACGGCCGTCACATCGCCGGTCACTCGGAGGTGCCCTGGCCGTGAGAGGGGCGATGCGCCGGAACCGGCGGCTGTGGGCCCACGAAAAGTTCTTCTACATCCGGTCGCACGTTGGCGTCGCGCCCGGTGGGCACGTCACCAACGGTGGGCCCGGTGGGGCTCGAACCCACGACCCGCGGATTAAAAGTCCGATGCTCTGCCAACTGAGCTACAGGCCCTACCCGACCAGAGTACCGGGGCCGCACCGCCGCAGGGACGCCGCCGGAACCCACCCGGCGGCGCCCCACGTTCCCTGGGACGAGCGGTTGGAACCCGCCCCGAGGTCGTTCACGCGGCGGCGCGTGGCGTGCTCCCCAGTCAACGATGGGCTCCTGAAGAGAGGGGATGCGCGACCTGTGCGCCATCTGGGGATTGCCCCAGCACTCCCTCCGAGCCGCGGACCGCGTAGCGTGGAGGCGATGGCCGACGACTTCCACAAACCCACCCAGTACTCGGGCGACAAGTTCGACGAGTACGAGGGCGGCGAGGATCCGGCCGCCATCATGCGGGCCGCCCACGACAGCGCCCACGCGCTGGTCGACCGGGCGCGCGAGACCGAGGATCCGGCCGTCGTCGACCGGCTCGTCGCCTACACCGACGCCAACGGTATCGACGCGCTCGCCGAGTTGTGGGCGCGCTCCAGCCCGCGCAGCCTGCCGGGGGCGCTGTGGCGCATCTACCTCATCCGCGTGCTGATCCGACAGGATGCCACGGGCACGTCATTCCTGTTCCAGCGCGGCACCGAGGTGCTCGCCACCATCGACGCGGCCGTCGCCGGCGCGCCCATGCCCACCGGGCCGGACGAGATCACCGAGCTCGCCGACCAGATCCTGCGGGGACTGTTCCGCGGCGACTTCGGGGTCGCGCTCGACCGCGCGGCGGCCTTCTGCCGCATCCTCAGCGCCGGGGCGACGAGCGTGGCGGATGACGCCGACCCCGTGCATCCCGAACGCGCCACCGAACTGACCACCCGCGCCGCCCGCCTCTCGCTCACCGCGGAGGAGTTCACGGCATGTGCGCGGCTGTACCGGGCGGGCAACCTGGAGTAGGGGTGCGGTAAACTTCTTCGGCCGGGCCGCAGTAACCCCGGGCTCCACTAATAGCCGCTCCGAGCGGCCTTGCGCCGAGAGGCGTTCTGCGGCCCGGCATTTCTCATGCCTGGGGACCACGAAGACCGACCGCCGGGACGGCGGTCGGCGCTGGCGTCGCGGCGAAGGCCAGAAATGGCCTTCGCTCCCAGCTCCAGCGCGCCTACGAACCACCGTCGTGCGATCGGCGGGCGAATACGGGATGCTGGATGTCGTGCCGCGCGACCGAGAGACCGACCCCACGGTCGAGCAGACTCCGGCGAGCCGGCTGCAGCGCCTCCTCGCGCGCGTCGCAACCGGCGACCGTGCCGCGTTCTCCGACCTCTACGACGAGCTCGCCCCGCGGGTCTTCGGACTCGTGGGGCGCCTGCTGCGTGACCCCTCCCAGTCGGAGGAGGTGACGCAGGAGATCTTCCTCGAGGTCTGGCAAACCGCGAGCCGGTTCGATCCGAACAAAGGGGGAGCGACGACGTGGATTCTCACCATGGCCCACCGCCGCGCGGTGGACCGGGTGCGGGCCTCGCAGGCGTCACGCACTCGCGATGTGAAGGTCGGCATCCGCGACTTCGAGGCCGCCTACGACCACGTCTCGGCCTCCGTGGAGGTGCGGGTGGAGCACGACAGAGTGGAGAAGGCGATGGCACGGCTCACCGAGCTGCAACGCCAGGCCATCCAGCTCTCGTACTACGGCGGCTACTCCAACAGCGAGGTCGCCGAGATTCTCAGCGTGCCGATCGGCACCATCAAGACCCGCATCCGTGACGGGATGATCCGCCTGCGCGACGAACTGGGGGTGGCCTCGTGAGCACCGACCCCACCAACCTGTCCGGCTCCTACGCCCTCAACGCCCTCGACGCGGATGAGGTGGCCGCCTTCGAGGCGCACGTCGCCGGCAGCGACACCGCCCGAGACGAGGTGACGGAGCTGCGCGACACCGCCGTGCTCCTCGGCCTCGCCGTGGACCCCGTCGACCCGCCCGCCGGCCTCAAGTCCCGCATCCTCGGCCAGTTGGATGCCACGCCGCAGCTCGCGGCGACCGGCCCGGCCGAGCGACAAGCCCAGACCCGGTGGATGTCCCGTCCTGTCACCGCGCTCGCGGCCGCCGCCGCGGTGATCGGTCTGCTCGCCGGGGCCGGCGTCGTGTCCACCACGATCCGCCAGGGCGTCGAGCAGCAGGAGCAGGTCGACCGGCTCGCTGCGATCACTGGCGCGGACGACGTGCAACGCGCCTCGGTGGGCCTCGAGCCGGGCGGCAGCGCCGTGCTCGTGTGGTCGAGCTCGCTCGCGAGCGCCGCGCTCGTCGTGGAGGGCCTCGCACCTCTGCCGCGCGACCGCGTCTACCAGCTGTGGTTCATCACCGAGGCGGGCGCGCGCTCGGCGGGCACGTTCACGACCGACGGGTCCGCGACGTGGCGCGTGCTCGACGGTGCCATCCGGCCCGGGGATGTCGTGGGCGTCTCCGTCGAACCCGTCGGCGGCTCGGCCGCCCCCACCACCGACCCTGTGATTCTGATCGAACGCGCGTAGCCCGCGAAAATTAGCGGCGCCCCATGGTGTCGTACCGCGCGAGCGCGTCGGCATCGCGGGCCAGGGTGACCGCGCGACGGATCGTGTCGAGCGCCTCCACGGGATCCGCGGCCGCCGCGGCGATCGCGACCTGCCGGTCGGCCTCGGCCAGCCGGGTGCGGGCCTCGGCGCCGCCGCCGTGGGTGGCGATGAAGTCGCGCGCGGTCGCGATCTGGTTGCGTGCCGAGATCACGGTCCCGGCGTACGCGGTGCGGGCGTGCTCGAGCCGCTGGGCCTGGTTGCGCGCGCTCGCGAGCGCGAGGTCGAGTCCGGCGACGGCATCCCCGAGCCGGTCCAGCTCGGCCACCGGGTCGCTGCCGTCGCTGGCCTTCTCCGCCGCTTCGACGGCGACGATGGCATCGAGGATGCCGCGGCCGGTGTCCGCGTCGGGGGCGGCATCCGCCTGCACGCGGGCCTGAGTGACATCGGCGGCGGTCGCGGTGCGCAACGCGGCGAGGGCGTCAGCCGCCTCGGCGAGATCCCGGGCCGTGCGGTCGATGGCGTCGAGCAGGTCGTCGGCACGGTGCACCGCCTGGCCAGCCTCGGTGAGGGAGGGGGAGACCGCGTTCACGCCGGTGGGCGAGATGGCGGGCGCCGCGGCATCCAGCAGCTTCTCGGCATCGGCGATGAGGGAGTCGGCGGCGGCCGGATGCCCCACCACGCCGCGCACGACCGCATCGTCGTAGGTCTTCCGCAGCCCGTCGAGCGTCGCCTTCGCGGCCGTCACGCGGGCGCGGCCGTCGGCGATGCGGCGGCGCAGATCGTCGAGCGTGCCGCTTGCGTTCACCTCGAGGGAGCGCAACTCGGCGAACTCGGCGTCCTTGCCGCCGAGCGCCTTCTGCGCCTTCTCGCAGTTGGCGATCACCTGGAGCGTCCACTCGCGGCGCTGCCGGTCGCTGTCGGGCACGGAGTCGTCGAGCGCCTGCTGGAGGCGGAACGCCTCGGTCACCTTCGCGCGGGCGTCGGCGAGCACCTCGCCGTAGGCCCGCGTCCTCTCGGCGCCGAACTGCGCGATCGCGTAGCCGAGCTCCTGGTCGGCGTCGCGCAGGGCGTCGTCCACGGCCACCAGCAGGGTGCCCGCCCGGCGGCCGAGCGAGCCGAGGTCGTTCGGTCCCGCGGCGGCCACGCCGGTCTTCCCGCGCCGCCGGAACAGCACGATGAACCCGACGATCACGAGTGCGGTGATGAGGATGACGAGGGTCACGACCCCGGTCGCGATACCGGAGACCACGTCCATGGCGCCCAGTCTACGATTCGGCAGTCTGGCGAAACCCTGTCGGGCTCCCCGAATTGCCCGAGTTGCGCGCTTAAAGTGGCCCTGTGTGGCGTGCCGACAGGAATTCCGACGACTTCACAGTCGATCCGGGCCTTGTCGAGCCTGAATTCGATGACCTGCCCGCCTATGTGCAGGTGACGAGTCCGCACACGATCAGTGTGGGCGATCCGCGGCTGAGCCCCGTGAACGCGGCGGAGGCGACGTGGGCCCAGTGGCGCTCCGAACTCGCCGAGCTGGGCGGCCGGTCCCCGCTCGTGCACTTCGAGGACTCCCCGCGCACGCGCATCGAGCTCTCCACGACCCACCCCGGTGGCCTCGCCCAGTTCATCACCGGGCGGCCCACCCTGCTATCGAGCCTGATCCGCGACGAGATCGCCCTGCGCTCGTCCAAGGTCGCCGCGGCCGCGGTCGCCGCGAAGGGCCTCGAGCTCGCCACGTCGCGCGGCATCGACTCCATCCACCTCGGCATCGGCCTCGCCGAGTGGCGCTTCGAGGGGGAGCGGTTTCGCGCGCCCGTGCTGCTGCGACCGCTGGCCATCCGCCGCCACGGCCGCGACTTCGAGGTCAAGCTCCGCGGCGCCGCCGTGCTCAACCCCGCGCTCGCGCACGCCCTCGACGCGCAGTTCGGGGTGCGGCTGGATGCTCAGGCCTTCGTCGCGCTCACCGACGACGATGGCACCTTCAAGCCCAACCCCGTGATCGACCGGCTGCGCGGACTCACCTCGCACCTCGAGTGGTTCACGGTGAGCCCGCGGCTCATCGTCTCGTCGTTTGCCCAGGTCGGCCCCGCGCTCGCCGCGGACGCGAGCGATCTCAGCCACCCGCTGCTCGACGCGCTCGCGGGCAACGAGTCGGCGCGCCACACGCTCGCCGAGGGTCACGTGCCCGTGCAGGTCACCCCGAGCGACGAGCGCTCGCCGCAGACCGACAATCTCCTGCTCGACGCCGACGCCGAGCAGGAGCAGGTGATCGCCCAGATCGCCGCGGGCAACTCGCTCGTCGTGAAGACCCTCCCCGGCACCGGCGGCACGCAGACCATCGTCAACGCGATCGGCGCCCTCGTGGCCCAGAACCGTCGGGTGCTCGTCGTGAGCGCCCGCCGCGCATCCCTCCAGTCGGTCGCGCAGCGCCTCGGCGATGTGGGCCTCGGCGGCCTCGCCGTCTCGCCGCGCACGCTGCGCCGCGACATCATCCGCTCGATCTCCCGCAGCGAGAAGGCGCAGAAGCCCGACATCGGCGAAGTGGATGAGGCGCTCGTGCGCCTGCGCTCGGTGCTGCAGGGCTACCGCGGCGCGGTCTCCCGGTCGGATGCCGTGCTCGGCGTCTCCGTGCTGGAGTGCGTCACCGAGTTGAGCCGCCTCGCCCTGCTCCCCAACGCCCCGGCCACGACCGCGCGACTCTCCCCGAACTCGGTGCGCTCGCTCGCGTCGGACCGCACCCGCGCGACCGAGATCATGGTGGCCGCCGCCAAGCTCGGGGAGTTCAAGTACGGGCCCGGCGACTCGCCCTGGTACGGCGCCCAATTCGCCAACGGGGATGCCGCGCTGCGCGCCCACGAGATCGCCAAGCGCCTCAACACCACCGGCCTGCCCCACCTGCTCGAGCGCGCCAACGAGCTCATCGCCGGCACCCACCTGCGGCCGTTCCAGACGATCGCCGAGCTCGGCGTCTACCTGCGCCTGCTCGTGGACCTCCGCGACACCCTCGACAAGTTCCTGCCGATGGTCTTCGACCGCTCGATCAGCGAGCTCATCGCCGCGACGGCACCGCGCAAGGACTTCCCCGAGATGACCGGGGGCAACCGCCGCCGGCTCAAGAAGCTCGCGCTCGAGTACGTGCGCCCCGGCGTGCGGGTCGGCGACCTCAACGCGGCGCTCATCCGCATCCAGCACCAGCGCGTGCTCTGGCACCGCTACGTCGCGGAGGGCGTGAGCCCCGAGGTGCCCGTCGGCATCGGCGACGTGCAGGTCGCGTTCCAACAGGTGTCGCAGGATCTCGCCGCGCTCGACGAGCCGCTCGGTCACCGCGAACCGGAGACACAGCTCGCCCACCGGCCTGTTGCCGAGGTGGTCACTCGCCTCGCCGGGCTCGCCGCCGAGTCCGACGTGCTGCACAACCTCCAGGACCGCACCGCCCTGATGACGGCGTTGCGGCAGCTCGACCTCGACCCGCTCATCGACGACCTCGCCCGGCGCCACGTGCCCGAGAGCGAGGTGGCGGCCGAGCTCGAGCAGGCCTGGTGGCGCTCGGCGCTGGAGATGCTGCTCGAGGCCGACCGCGCGCTGCTCGGCGCGAACACGCCCGTGCTCGACCGGCTCGAGGCCGACTTCCGGCTCGTGGATGAAGCGCACGCCTCCGCCAACGCGCAGCTGCTGTCGTGGCAGCTCGCCGAGAACTGGACCATCGGCCTCGTCGACTGGCCGGATGAGGCATCCCTGCTCAAGCGCCTGCTCGGCCGCGAGTCGATCACCGCCTTCGACCTGCAGACCACGGCGCCGCACCTCTCGCGCACGGTCGCGCCGGTGTGGCTCGCGAGCCCCTACGAGATCGACACGATCGTCGACACGATGCCGTTCGATGCCGTGATCCTGCTCGACGCGGGTGCGACGACCCTCGCCGAGAACGTCGGGGCGATCCGCCGCGCCAAACAGGTTGTCGCCGTGGGCGACCCCGTCACCCAGACCCCGGCACCGTTCGCCCTCGCGATCACTGACGACGCGGCCGCGCCGGACGAGGAGGATGACGCCGCTGACGACCGGCACGACGCCTCTGCCCTCGCCCGCATCGCGACCGTGCTGCCGACCCTCACCCTCACGCGCAGCTACCGCCCCGGCGGCGAGGACCTCGCCGAGCTCGTCAACCGCCGGTTCTACGGCGGGCGCATCCAGAGCCTGCCGTGGGCCGGCAGCTTCCTCGGACACGGCAGCCTCGCGCTCGACTACGTGGCCGACGGCCACGGGATGCCCGACCCCGACTCCGGCGCCGTGGAGAGCCCCGATGCGGAGCTCGAGCGCGTCGTCGACCTCGTGATCGACCACGCCCGCAAGCGTCCGCAGGAATCCCTCATGGTGATCACGGCGAGCCAGAAGCACTCGGTGCGCGTGATGCAGGCCGTGCTCGCCGAGACCGGGAACAACCCCGAGCTCGCCGAGTTCGTGATCTCCGACCGCCCCGAGCCCTTCGCGGTGTCGACGATCGACCAGGCCGTGGCCGAGAGCCGCGACCGCGTGATCTTCTCCGTGGGCTACGGCCGCACCCCGCACGGCCGCGTGCTGAGCGACTTCGGCTCGCTCGGTCGCCCCGGCGGGGAGCGCCTGCTCGCCGTCGCGATGACCCGCGCGCGCCGCTCGATGGTGATCGTCACCTCCTTCACGCCGAGCGACCTCGACGACGGACGCATGGCCCACGGCGCGGTCGCGCTCGCCGACATCCTCACCGAGGTGGGCGCGCGGCTGGCCGAGCTTCCGGTTCCGGATGACTCCGAGCCGATGCTCGTCGACCTCGCGCGTCGCCTCGAGGGCCGTGGTCTCACCGTGGCGCTCGGGCACCGCGGCAAGCTCGGGCTCGTGGCATCCCGTGGCGGACGCTGCGTCGCCATCGAGACGGATGCCGTGCTGCTGCGATCCACGCTGCGCGAGTCCCTGCGCCTGCGCCCCGAACTGCTGCGGCGGCTCGGGTGGCACTACCTGCGCATCCACGCGTTCGAGCTGTTCGCCGACCCCGAGGCGGTCGCGCATCGCGTCGTCGCGATGCTCGGTGGTGAGTCGGCCCCGGTCACCGAGCCGCTTCCCCTTCAGCATGCCTGACGGTCCCGAGCACCGGGCCGTTCAGCCGCCTGAGAAGCCGCCGCGCAAGTCGCGGCGCGTGACGACCGAGCCCCCCGAGGGCAGCGACCCACTGCCGACGGGCGAGCCCCCGCGGCACCGGGCGCGCGAGAACGATGAGCGGCTGAAGGCCGACAAGCCGCCGCACTGGGGCTGAGGACCTACTTCTTCAGCAGGTCGCGGATCTCGGCGAGCAGCTCGAGCTCGGTCGGCGGCGCGGGCTCGGCGTCGGCATCCGGCTGCTCGCGCTTGCGGAACGCGGTGCGCTTCACGGCGTTGATCGGCACGACGAGGGCGAAGTAGACCACCACGGCCACGAGCACGAACTGGATGATCGCCGCGATGACCGCGCCGAAGAACAGGGTGGCCTCGCCGCCGGACGTCGTGGGGATCGTCACGGGCAGCGCCGTGGCGAGGCTCTCCGCGTTGAACAGCGCGCCGAGCGCCGGGTTGAGCACGCTGCCGACGATCGCGTTGACGATGCCCGTGAAGGCCGCGCCGATCACGACGGCGACTGCGAGGTCGATCACGTTTCCGCGGAGGATGAACTCCCTGAATCCCTTGAGCATGGTGCGTTCCTTAGGTGGTCGAGCCCCCGCCGGAGGTCGACGGGGAGGATGACGAGGTGGAGGTCGGCGCGGCGGCCGGGGTCTTCGACGGGGTCGAGGGCGTCGAGCTGCCCGAGTCGGAGCCGCTCGATCCCGAGCCGCTCGATCCCGAGCCGCTCGAGCTCGAGCCCGAGTCACCCGAGCTCGGCTTCGCGCGCGAGTCCGTGCGGTAGAAGCCCGAGCCGCTGAAGGTCACGCCCACGGGGGAGAACACCTTGCGCAGCACCCCGCCGCACGTCGGGCACACCGTGAGCGTGTCATCCGTGAAGGCCTGATGGATGTCGAAGGCGTTCGCGCACTCGGTGCAGCGATACGAATAGGTGGGCATGGTTCCTCTGGTCTGAATGCTGAGTCGTCAGAAGGCGACGATGCCGGACGGGGTGACGACCCCGTCGACGCGCTGGTCGTGCCGTTCGCTCGGCACGCTGTCGACGAGTTCCTCGTCGAAGATCACAGCATAGACCGGGGGGCAGTTCTCCATGGAGCCGAGGGTCTTGTCGAAGTAGCCGCGGCCCCAGCCCATGCGCATCCCGGTGCGGTCCACGGCCGCCGCCGGCACGAGGATGAGATCGACAGAGTTGATTGCGAGCGGGCTGAGCAGTTCGCTCGTCGGGGTCGGCATGCCCAGGTGGTCCTCGTCCTCGTCCTTCCCGTCGTAGGGCGCCCAGTCGAGCAGGCCGTCGGGGCGCGAGATGGGCAGCAGCACCCGGATGTCGTTCTCGCACGCCCACGCGAGGAAGGCGCGGGTGCCCGGCTCCTCCGGGGTCGAGAGGTACGCCGCGAGGGAGCGGGAGCCGAGATCGCTCGCCAGATCGACGAGGTGCCGGGTGATCGCCGCATCCGCGCGCTCGCGCTGGGCCGGGCTCGTGATGCGCCGGCGCTCGCGCAGTTCGGCCCGGAGGGCGCGCTTGGCGTTGCTCACGTCGTCCGGCATGGCGTCATTCTACGATCGGGGCGTTAACGGCGTGTATCGCCGGGCGCAGCCGAGATACCGCGCTCGCTGCACTGCGCCGATAGCCTGTGAGCATGTCATTCCGCATCACCAAAGCCGTGATCCCCGCAGCAGGGCTCGGAACGCGCTTCCTTCCGGCGACGAAGGCGATGCCCAAGGAGATGCTGCCCGTCGTCGACAAGCCGGCCATCCAGTACGTCGTCGAGGAGGCCGTGCACGCCGGACTCACCGACGTGCTCATGATCACGGGGCGCAACAAGAACGCCCTCGAGAACCATTTCGACCGGATGACGGAGCTCGAGGCCACCCTTGAGGAGAAGGGTGACGTCGACAAGCTCAAGAAGGTCGAGTACTCCAACGACCTGGCCGACATGCACTACGTGCGGCAGGGCGACCCTCGCGGACTCGGCCACGCCATCCTGCGCGCCCGGATGCACGTGGGGCGGGAGCCCTTCGCGGTGCTGCTCGGTGACGACCTCATCGACCCGCGCGACGTGCTGCTCTCCCGCATGCTCGACGAGCAGCTGGGCCGGGATGCCACGATCATCGCGCTCATGGAGGTGGACCCCGCCTCGACCCACCTCTACGGCATCGCGACCGTCGAGCCGACGGACGACGCCGACATCGTGCGCATCACCGGACTCGTCGAGAAGCCGGCGCGCGGAACCGCCCCGTCGAACCTCGCGATCATCGGACGCTACGTGCTGCGGCCCGAGGTCTTCGACGTGCTCGAGACCACGGCCCCGGGCAAGGGCGACGAGATCCAGCTCACCGACGCGCTCGAGACGATGGCGCGCGACAACATCGCGGGCGGCGTCTTCGGCGTCGTCTTCCGCGGGCGCCGGTACGACACGGGTGATCGCCTGGACTACATCAAGGCGATCATCCAGCTCGCGGTCGAGCGCGACGACCTCGGTCCCGAGCTGCGTCCGTGGCTGGTGCACTTCGCCTCGACGCTGGAGTAGCGCCGTGTCGACCATGCCCACCCTCACCGAGGGCAAGACCACGATCCGCCCGATCCGACTTCGGGATGCTCGCGCCCTCGAACGCGAACTCGCCGACAACCGCGGCTGGCTGCGCAAGTGGGAGGCGACCAACCCGCACGGGCCGATGAACTACGACGTGCGCTCCAGCATCCGCGCCCTGCAGCAGAACGCGCGGGCCGGTCTCGGACTGCCGTTCGTGATCGAGTACGACGGGGAGCTCGCGGGGCAGCTCAACGTGTCATCCATCGCCTACGGCTCGCTGTCGACGGCGACGATCGGCTACTGGGTCTCGGAGCGCTTCGCCGGCCGGGGCGCCACGCCCACCGCGGTCGCGCTCGCGACCGACCACTGCTTCTTTGGGGTGGGGCTGCACCGCATGGAGATCTGCATCCGTCCCGAGAACGAGCCGAGTTTGCGGGTCGTGGAGAAGCTCGGCTTCCGCTACGAGGGACTGCGCCGCCGCTACATCCACATCAACGGCGACTGGCGCGACCACTTCTGCTTCGCGTTGACGGTCGACGAGCTGCCGACCGGCGTGCTCCGTCGCTGGCTCGACGGCAAGGCTCCCGAGCGGGATGCCACGATCCCCGCGTCGGACCGGGCGCTCGCCGCGCGGCCGATCGTTCCCTGAGGCGCGGCGCGGCATCCACCCGCCCAGCCACGCCCCTCGTACCGTAGTGGGATGGAACTCACGGGACTCGGCGGCGGCATCATGCTCGCCATCGCCGCGGCCCTGTGGCTCGTCTACCTCATGCCCAGCTGGCTGCGTCGACGCGAGTACCTCGCGACCGAGCGCAACGCCGTGCGGCTGCAGCAGACCATCCGGGTGCTCGCCGAGACGGCGGAGCCGCCGACCGTGGCGCCGCGTCGCGCTCCGCAGAACCGGGTACCTCAGGGGCCGGTCGCGGTGGGGCGCCCGGTTACGCTGCCGCCCCGCCCCGATCCTCAGCTGACGGCCGCCCGACGCGTTCGCCGCACGCGGGCGATGGCGACCCTCGTGCTGGTCGCCTCACTGGTCGTGGGCGGGTTCTCCGTCGCCGGTGCGGCCTGGCTGCTCGCGGGGGCATCCGCGCTCACGGGCGTGCTGTCGGTCGCCCTCCTAGGCCGCCTCGCGGAGGTCTCCCGCAACCGTCGCGCGCCCGCCGTCCGCCGCGCGGGACAGGCATTCACCGACCACCAGTTCGAGGAGCCCGCCGTCGCGGAGTGGACGCCCGTGCCTGTGCCCAAGCCGATGTACCTGAGCCGCACCGTCGTGGAAACCGGCGAGTCCGGCGAGGACCTCGCCGCATCGCTGCGCGCCGCCGCCCTCGCGTCGGAAGAGGCGCTGCGAGCCTCGGCGCCGCCCGCCGCCCCCGAAGAGCGCGCCGGGGAGCCCGCCGTTGAGCGCCCCGCGGCCCGCAGCCGCTTCGCGAGCATGGGGATCGTGGATGCCCCGGCCCCCGCACCGGACCTCGACGCCGCACTCGCCCGCCGCCGCGCCGGCTGACCGCTCGCTGTCCCGCGCGCGACCGGCGCGCCGAGGGATGCTAACCTAGTTCTCGCATCACGGGCCCTTGGCGCAGTTGGTAGCGCGCCTCGTTCGCATCGAGGAGGTCAGGAGTTCAAATCTCCTAGGGTCCACCAGTGCACAGAAAAGCCGCCTTCGGGCGGCTTTTCTCGTTGGTAGCGGAGCCGCCTCGCTCAGCCGACCCGGTCGTACTCCTTCTGCGCGTCGAGCACCGCCGAGAGGTGCTCGATCGACCAGGCCTCGAGGGCCCTGAGGGGCGCGCCGAGGGTGCGCCCGGCCTCGGTGAGGGAGTACTCGACGCGCACCGGCACCTCGGCGGTCACCGTGCGCGTGACGAGCCCATCGCGCTCCAGTCCGCGCAGGGTCTGGGTGAGCATCTTCTGGGAGAGGCCGGGGATGGCCCGCATGATCTCCGAGAACCGGGACGTGCCGCGATCGAGCACGCCGATCACGAGCACCGTCCAGCGCTGCCCGATGCGGTCGAGGATCAGGCGCGTCGGGCATCCATCGTTGTAGGGGTTTCCGTCCATGATCGCTCCTCTCGGTGACTAGGTTACCTTCAGGTGGCTAGTATCCACAAGGGACTTAGTATCTAATGGATACCAACTCCCGAAAGGAACCCCTATGAGCACCATCGCCGTTATCGGCGGTACCGGATTCGCCGGCGCCACCATCGTCACCGAGGCCCTCACCCGCGGTCACGCCGTCAAGACCCTCAGCCGCACCGCCAGCACCATCGACGGAGTGCAGGCGAGCGCGGGCTCCGCCCTCGATCCTGCTGCCGTCGCCGCCGTGATCGCCGGATCCGACGTCGTCGTGGGTGCGCTCTCCCCGCGCGGCGAGCTGACCGGACGCATCGGCGAGGCCTACGCCCTGGTGGTGGATGCCGCGGCCGCCGCCGGAGTGCCGTTCGTGATCGTCGGCGGGTTCGGCTCGCTCCGCCCCGCGCCGGGCGCTCCCCGCATCGTCGAGGGGGACGACTTCCCCGCCGAGTACCGTGCCGAGTCGCAGGAGCTGGCGGCTCTGCTTCCCGTGCTCGCCGACAGCGCGGTGGACTGGGTGTTCGTGAGCCCGGCCGCCAACTTCGGCGCCCACGACCCGGGCGTGGCGACGGGTTCGTACCAGCTCGGGGGCGAGGTCGCGGACTTCTCCCACGGCCCCACCGCGATCTCGGGCGCCGACTTCGCGAAGGGCATCGTCGACATCATCGAGAGCGGTGACCACCACCGCGTGCACGTTTCGCTGTACTGAGCGACTCGGGGATGGCCGGCCCGACGGTCGGTCATCCCCTACGGCCTCATCTGGCGTCAGCGGGCGAAGTACGCGCGCATCGGCTCGAAGTAGCTGTCTTCCCAGCCGCCCTGCTCATACCCGAGCTGGTCGGCGGGAACCCCGCTGTGGGTGAGGGTGACGAGGGTGCCGGCGGCCGTGGCATCCAGTTGCACATCGATTCGGGAGTCGGCCTGCTCCGCGGTGAACTCGGTGGTGCGCCACGACTGCGCGATGTGCCGGTCGGGGTCGAGCTCGAGGGTGCGGCCGGTGATGTAGCCGTCCCACGCGGTGAACTCGCCGCCCACGACGGGGTCGACCTCGGCGCTCGCGCGGGTCATCGCGCTGTGCTCCTCGCTCGACAGCCAGGCGCGGTAGATGCTCGCCGGCTCGACGGGCAGCTCGCACGACACAACGAACTCGTAGGTGGTCATGGACGCGAATCTACTCCGCCGAATCCGTGCCGGCAGCTACACCTTCGCCCCTGCCGCGACCAGGTCGGCCGCGTACTGGTCGAACACCGGAACGAAGTCGGGCAGCGACTTCGCGATCATCGGCACCATGAGCCCGCGGAACTCCTCGACCATCGAGAACGCGGTGCCGCCGTCCGTCGGCGTGAGGGTGAAGGTGCGCCGGCCCTTGAACATCGGGGCGGCGCCGTCCTGCCACACCATCCGCTGCTCGGGCTCGAACTCCACGACCCGGGGCTTGAAGGCCCGCTCCGAGATCGGCACGCGAATCGTGAGGCGTTCCCCGAGCGCGATGGAGCCCTCGATCGAAGTGACGGTGCTGTTCCACGACGGGAAGCCGGCGGCATCCGTCAGCAGCCCCCACACGGCGGCAGGCGAGGCAGGCACGACCGCGTCGACGGAGTAGGTCATCGAGAACCGGGATGACGTGCGCGTCGCCATCAGAGCGCCCGCATCCGGTTGTTGCGGGCTTCGTGCTCGACCTCCGCGAGGCCGAGAGCCTCGAGCAGCGGCGGCAGGTACATCCCGACCCGACCGCGATAGCCCTTGCGCTGGCCGTACCAGCCGCCGACCGGGTTCGACTCCGAGCGGCCCCATGCCTCGACGGTTCCGGCGGCCGGCTCCTTGCCCTCGTCGGCGGAGCCGAGCGGCATCCAGTCGCCATGCGCCTTGAGCATCGCGTGGAGGTCGTCGATCACGCGGGCGAGGTAGGTGAGCTTGGTGCTCCCGACCTGGCAGATGAGAAGGGGAGGGTCGGCCGCGTCGTCGCGGTGGATCGTGTAGTCGCTCGTCAGGGGCGGGGTCTTGAGCTGCCAGGGATCGGCAGCGGTTCCCTGTCCGGACCAGTTCTGGGTCATGGCGCACTCCTCGTGTCGGGTGGTGCTCAGTTTTGCGGGATCGCGCGGGGACCGTCTTGTACGTACGCGACGAGGTTGGGGGCGAAGTCGGCGGGCCCGTCGGGCGGGTAGTAGCCGCGGTAGCCGCGCGGCACGCCTCCCGTCATCTGCCGGAATTCGCGGATGAAGTGGGCCTGGTCGTAGTATCCGGCCGCGGACGCGAGAGCGGCGAGAGAGCCTTCCGGCTCGCGCATGAGCGACCGCAGCGTGAACTGAAAGCGCAGAATCCGTCCGACCGTGCGGGGCGGGATGCCGAGGTGCCGTTCGAAGAGGCGCGCCCGGTGCCGCCGCTCGGTCGCGGTGGCCACGAGCGCGGACGTGATCCCGTCGGTGGCCACGAGCTCGGCCAGCTGTTCGGCGAAGGCGGCGTAGGTTCCGCCCGTGTCGAGGCGCCCGAGCAGGAACTCGTCGAGCAGCCGGGTCTTCTCGTCGAGGTCGTCGGTGGCCGCGAGGTCGTGCTCAAGTCGCACTGCATCCGGGCCCAGCACGAGCTCGGGCCGCGGGGTCAGCCCGGTCCAGGCCGCGAGCGGCTCCCGCACGAACGGCCCGAGGCCGCCGAGCCGGAATCGCACACCGGAGATCTCCACGAGTCCGCGCTGCGAGATGCGGATGGGCTCGAGCCGTTGGGCGTCGAGATTCGACTCGCTGAGCTGCACCGAACCGCCGCCGATGGTCTCGCGCAGGTAGGAGACCCCGCTGTTGAGGATGAGGTCGGCGCGAGCATCCACGAACACATCGACCCGCAGCTGCACCGGCTCGCCATCGGGGTGCGTGACGAACCAGTAGTGCTCGACGTAAGGCGCGAGAGCAGCGTCGGGCGTACGCAACCGGTACATGCGGCCAGCTTATGAGTCGCAGGCGGGTGTGGGCGCAGCCGCCCGCGCAGCACTAGATTCACCCCATGGATACCCGCTTCAACTCCGCCGCGGAGATGCGCGATTCGGTCTTCTTCGACGGCGAGAACGCGAGCTCGAAGTACTCGCGCTTCTGGCTGCTGCTCGTGCTCGCCGCGGTGATCGCCTCGGCGGGAGTCATCGCCGACTCCACGGCCACCGTGATCGGGGCGATGATCGTGGCCCCGCTCATGACGCCGATCCAGGGCACGATGCTCGCGACGGTGCTCGGGGACCGGGCCAACCTCATCCGCTCACTCCTCTTGGTCGTGGCGGGCGCGGCGGCGGCGATGGCGATCGGCTATCTCGTGGGCACGCTCGTCGTCACCGACGTGCTCGCCGACACCAACCCGCAGGTCGCGGGCCGCGTCACGCCCGGCCTGATCGACCTGCTCGCGGCCCTCGGCACCGGCGTGGTCGGCTCGATCGCTCTCGTGCGCAAGGACATCTCGGACACGCTCCCGGGCGTCGCGATCGCGATCTCGCTCGTGCCGCCGCTCACCGTCGCCGGACTCGCGCTCGAGTCGGGCTCGATCGCCCAGTCCCTCGGCGCGGTCCTCCTCTTCGTCACCAATGTCGTCGCCATCATCGGCACCGGCATCGTGGTGATGAGCGTCTACGGCGTGAACAAGCTCACCGCCCTCGGCGACTCGGGCACTCCGCGTCGAGTCGCGCTGCGGCGACCGATCGCCCTGCTCGCCGTGATGCTCGTGCTCATCGGCGCGCCGCTCGCGCTCACGAGCCTGCAGGTGACGGCGAAGTCGATCCTCGAGAGTCAAGTGCATGCTGCCACTGACCCGTGGGCCGAGGAGGCCGGCTGGACGGTCGACACCGTCACGGCCTCGGCGAATCGCATCGACATCCGCGTCGAAGGTCCACTGCCGACGCCCGACACGGAGGACCTCACGACCCGGCTCGCGGCATCCGGCATCGACGTCTCGACCGTGCGGGTGACGTTCGTGCCGGTGCAAACCGTGCAATTGTCGGACTGACCCTTCTGCCCGCGGGGACAGCCGCATAGCATTCAGTCATGGCAGACATTGAGCATGGCGATCGGCTGGGTCCGATCGAGTTCCTCGTCGTCGAGTTTCCCGGCGGTCATGTGACTGCGGAGGGCTTCCGGCGCCTCGACGCCCTGGTGGATGCCGGGCAGATTCTCGTGCTCGACCTCGAGTTCGTCGCGAAGGACGCCGACGGAGGCGTGGCCGTCATCGAGGTGACCGAGCTCGCCGACGCCGACGGACTCGACCTCGCGCACTACGCGGGCGCGAGCGCGCACCTCATCGACGGGGATGACGTCGCTGACGCCGGAGCCCTCATTGAGCCCGGCAGCGTGGCCGCCGTGCTCGTGTACGAGGTGCTCACCGTGCTCCCCGTGATCGCCGCGTGGGAGTCCGCCGGCGCCACCCTCGTCTCGGCGGGTGCCGTCGATGTCGATGATCTGGATGCCGCGCTCGACGCGGCCGAAGCGAAGGACCACTCATGAGCCGCCTCCTGCGCACCGCCGCCCACGCCCATGTCGCCAGCAGCGTGATCGGCCGCAACCAGCGCCGCCAGCAGCAGAAGTGGGCTCAGCAGGATCAGGCCGCCGCGGCTACCGCTCCGGCTCCCGCCGCCGCTGCCGCTGCGCCGGCATCCGACATGGATGCCAAGATCGCCCAGCTCAAGCAGCTCGGTGAACTGCGCGACGCCGGCATCCTCACCGACGCCGAGTTCGACGCCAAGAAGGCGCAGATTCTGGCCTGACTCACGCCCGCTGAGTCCGGCCCGCGGAGCTACGCAGGGAGGATCTCGGAGAGCAGCACCTCGATGCGGCGCTTGATGTCGTCGCGGATCGGGCGAACCGACTCGATGCCCTGGCCGGCCGGGTCGGCGAGCTCCCAGTCCTCGTAGCGCTTGCCCGGGAAGATCGGGCAGGCGTCGCCGCAGCCCATGGTGATCACGACATCCGATTCCTTCACGGCCTCGACCGTGAGGATCTTCGGCACGTTGCCCGCGATGTCGATTCCCTCTTCAGCCATGGCCTCGATGGCGACGGGGTTGATCTGGTCCTTGGGCTCGGAGCCCGCGGAGAGCACCTCGACGCGGTCACCCCCCAGAGCCTTGAGGTAGCCCGCCGCCATCTGGCTGCGGCCCGCGTTGTGCACGCAGACGAAGAGAACGGTGGGCTTGGTCGCGAGGGTCGCATCAGTCATGAATAAAGCATAGACGATCATCTATGCAATGGATGCCGCGGCGACGACATTCACCGAGCGTTCAGGTCGAGCTCCCCGAGCAGCCCGCGCACCCGTGACGCGATCTCGTCACGCACCCGCCGCACGCCGTCGAGGGACAGCCCGGCGGGGTCGTCGAGCTCCCAGTCCAGGTAGCGGCGGCCGGGGTAGACCGGGCACGCGTCGCCGCATCCCATCGTCACGACCACGTCCGCGGCCCGCACGACCTCGTCGGTCAGGGGCTTGGGGTACTCGTCGGCGAGCGGCACGCCGATCTCGTCGAGCGCCGCGACGACGAGCGGGTTGACGAGGCTCGCGGGCTCCGACCCGGCGGTGAGCACGCGGATGCGGTCGCCGGCGATCGAGCGCAGCAGCGCCGACGCGAGCTGGGATCGGCCGGCGTTCTGCACGCACACGAAGAGCACGCGCGGGATACCGTCGTCCTCGTCCGCCGCGGCGAGGGCGGCGAGCCGGTCGCCCGCGAAGCGCGCGGTGAGCGAGGGGACGTAGCGGGTGGCCTGGGCGCGCTCGACGAGCAGCGCGTGACTCTCCACGACGTAGCGCTCCACCGTCTCGCGGGAGAAGGTGCCCCGGAAGCGTTCGGCGAGATCGTCGGCCACCCGCTCGAGCACGGCGGGGGCGAGCGCCGCGGCGACCGGGTCGTCGCGCATGGCCTCCACGACATCCCCGAGCCGGGTGGGGGCCACCGAGTACCAGGCGGTGCGACCGACCTGATCGCGCACGACGATGCCCTCATCGGCGAGGGTGCGAAGGTGGTGGCTCACCGTGGGCTGGGTGAGGTCGAGGGCCTCGGCGAGGTCGGTGACGCTGCGCCGTCCGCCGTCCGCCTCGACGAGGAGCGAGAGCAGCTGCACCCGCGTGGGATCGGCGAGGGCGCGGAGGCTCTGCGCGATGCGCTCGGCATCCCCGCGCCCCAGACCCATAGACGGGAGTCTATCGATCGCTCAGCAGCACGAGTCCGGCGTGCACGTTCCGGTGGTGGCGAGCTCGAGCTCGCACGCGGTGTCGGTGTCCATGGTCCCTCCTTCCATCGATGGATGTCGATGAACTGTGACACGGGATATCGATGTCTGTCAATATCGACTATGGTCGATGCATGAGCACCGCAACCCTTCTCCCGTTGACCGTGACCGAGGCCGCCGCCTGCTGCGCGCCGTTGACCCGCGAGCCGCTCGACGCCGTGCAGGCCGACGACCTCGCGCGCTCGCTCAAGGCGATCGCCGACCCGGCGCGACTGCGCCTCGTCTCGCTCATCGCGGCATCCGAGGGCCAGGAGGCCTGCGTCTGCGACCTCACCGACCTGCTCGACCTGGGCCAGCCGACCGTGAGCCACCACCTCAAGGTGCTCACCGACGCGGGCTACCTCACCCGGACCAAGCGCGGCACGTGGGCCTACTACGCGCTCGTGCCCGGCTCGCTCGACGCCGTCGCGCGCCTGCTGGTTACGGCGTGATCCGCCGCCTGACCGCCGAGTTGCTCGGCAGCGCCCTCCTCGCCGCGCTCGTCGTCGGCTCGGGGATCGCCGCCCAGCGGCTCTCGCCGACCGACACCGGGCTTCAGCTCTTCGAGAACGCCTTTGCCACGGCGCTCGGCCTGCCCGTGCTCATCCTCGTGTTCGGCCCGATCAGCGGCGCCCACTTCAACCCCGTCGTCACGCTCGCGGATGCCGCGCTCGGTCACCGACCGTGGCGCGAGCTCGCGAGCTATCTTCCCGCCCAGATCGCCGGATGCCTCGGCGGCGCGATCCTCGCCAACCTCATGTTCGGCGTGCCCACGTCGCTCTCCACCACCGATCGCGCGACCCCCGAGCACCTCCTCGCCGAGGTCGTCGCGACCGCGGGACTCGTGCTCGTGATCTTCGCCCTCGCCCGGCGCCAGCAGACCGCGGTGATCCCGTGGGCGGTCGGCGCCTACATCGGCGCGGCCTACTTCTTCACGAGCTCGTCGAGCTTCGCCAACCCGGCCATCACGATCGGGCGGATGATCTCGGACACCTTCGCGGGGATCGCGCCCGCGTCGGCGCCCTGGTTCATCGCGGCTCAGCTCGTCGGGGCGCTCCTGGCGATCCTGCTCGTGCGGTGGCTCGTGCCGGTCGAGCGCGGCCTTTCGTCGTCACCTCGGGAATAGTGGTCCTCGCGCCGTCGTTGCGCACACCGATACGTTTGCATGAATTTCGAACCGAGGAGCACCATGGCCGACAACAGCACGGACGTCGAGTTCGGACTCGACACCTTCGGCGATGTGACCGTCGCGCTGGATGGCACTCCGATCAGTCAGGCGCAGGTGATCCGCAACCTCGTGGCCGAGGGCACCCTCGCCGACGAGCTCGGCCTCGACTTCTTCGGCGTCGGCGAGCACCACCGCGCCGACTTCGCCGTCTCGGCCCCCGAGACCGTGCTCGCGGGCCTGGCGACCGTCACAAACCGCATCAAGCTCGGCTCCGCGGTCACCGTGCTGAGCTCCGACGACCCGATTCGGGTATTCCAGCGCTTCGCGACGGTGGATGCTCTCTCTCATGGCCGCGCGGAGGTCATCCTCGGTCGCGGCTCGTTCACCGAGTCGTTCCCGCTCTTCGGATTCGAGTTGCGCGACTACGAGCGCCTGTTCGAGGAGAAGCTCGACCTGTTCTCGGCCCTGCTCACCGAGGAGCCCGTGACCTGGTCGGGCAGCGTGCGCGCCCCGCTGACCGACCAGAACGTCTACCCGCGCACCGAGAGCGGCCACCTGCGCACGTGGATCGGCGTCGGGGGCAGCCCCGAGTCCGTCGTGCGCGCCGCCCGGTACGGGATGCCCCTCGTGCTCGCGATCATCGGCGGCGACCCCGCGCGGTTCTCGCCCTACGTGGACCTGTTCCACCGCGCGCTCGGCCAGCTCGAGAAGCCCGACCTGCCGATCGCGGTGCACTCGCCCGGGTTCATCGCCGACACCGACGAGGAGGCGGCCGAGCAGCTCTGGCCGCACTACAGCGTCATGCGCGACCGCATCGGCGCCGAGCGCGGCTGGCCGCCGTCGAGCAAGGCCGAGTTCCAGGGTGAGATCGAGCACGGGTCGCTCTACGCCGGGTCGCCGGAGACGGTCGCCCGCAAGCTCGCCAAGACGGTCTCGACGCTCGGCATCCAGCGGTTCGACATGAAGTACAGCGCGGGATCCCTGCCTCACGAGCGGATGATGCACTCGATCGAGCTCTACGCCACCAAGGTCGTGCCGATGGTGAAGGACATCCTCTCAAGCCGGTGATCGAGCGTGCCGAGATCTCGACAGGCTCGATCACCGGTTGATGTCACTCCGTCGGGGTTGCCGCGCGTTTCTTCTGGGAGCGCTTGACCAGCCAGATCGTCACGACCGTGATGATGCCGGCGAGCACGAGCCACGGCAGCAGCACGCCGGCCACGACGAGCAGCCCGGCGAAGAAGGCGACGAAGGCGTTCCAGCCCGCGATGAGTCCGGTCACGAAGGTGTCGGGCTCCCTCACAGGAGCATCCGCCGTGGAGACGAGCGACAGGGTGATCGTCGACAGCGCAACCTGGTCCGCGTAGTACCGCCGCTCGCTCTCCATGCTCTCGAGCTGGGCCTGGCGGTCGGAGATCGCCGTTTCGAGCTGGATGAGCGTGTCGGTGTCGGTCGCGGTGGCCAGCAGCGCGAGCAGCCGGTCGACCGAGGCGGACATTGCCGTGATGCGCGCGTCGAGGTCCTGGGTGGTCATGGTCACGTCGTTGCTGTTGAGCGAGATCTCCTGCACCTCGCCGAGCGCGGAGAGCTTGTCGATCGTCGCCTGAAGGGTCCCGGCCGGCAGGCGCAGGGTCAGCGTCGCGCTGCCCTTGTCGCCGTCCACCGGGGCGTACTCGTTGCGCCCGTCGACCCGTCCGCCGATCTGCTCGGTGATGCGGATCGCCTCGGCGGCGGCATCCCGGGGCGACTCGACGGTCACGGTGACGTAGCCGGTGACGATCACCTGGCGGTCGACGGAGACGGTCCCGTCGGATGCCACGGACTCGCTCGACACGGCGGAGTCGCCCGCGGGGGCGGGCCCGGAGATCCCGACGCTGCCCCCGGAGGAGGAGTCGGGCATGGCGGCCGCGCACCCCGTGAGGGCGAACGCCGTGAGAAGAACTGCGGTGGGAACGATCAGGATGCGCCTCATGGATCTCACGGTAGTGACGAGCCCACCGCGCCACCACCCAACGTTCCTCACGATTCGACCGTCACTTCTGCGCGTCGCCTGAGCGCCCGCTGGGAGACTCGTCACGGTTTCCTCACAGGCCGGCGGACGGGCGACTATCCTGTCCTCGTGTCGGTGCAGTGCCGACCGGGATGGGAGGTCGACAATGGCTGGTTTCTTCGAGGAAGCCAAGGAGAACATCGCCGAAGGCATCGAGAAGGCGAAGGATGTCGTGGGCGACGCGGCCGAGAACGTGAAGGATGCGGCCGGCTCGGCTGCCGAGCACGTCAAGGACGCGGCGGGCACCGCCGCCGAGTTCGTGCAGGACACGGCCGAGGGTGCCGTGGGGTTCGTGAAGGACAAGCTCGACGGCGAGGACGAGGCGCCCGCCGCGACGGCCGCTCCCGCGGCCCCGGCGGCTCCGGCGGCTCCCGCTGCGCCGGCGGCCCCGACGGCCTGATCGCGACCACCGGAACGGGAGCGCCCGCGGGCGCTCCCGTTCCGTCGTTCAGGCGCCGGCGACATACTGGACGCATGAGCCGACTGAGCGCCCTGTGGGACCGCCTGCGCGGACGGCCGGCCATCCCTCTGCTCCATGTCGCGGGGGACGTCGGCGAGGGGCCGGTGATCATCCTGCTCCACGGGATCGCCTCGTCGGCGGCGACGTTCCGCAACCTCATCCCGCTGCTCGACGAGCACTATCGGTGCATCTCGCTCGAACTGCTCGGATTCGGTGAGTCCCCGGTTCCCGAGCACGCGACGTACACGATCGAGGAGCACGTCGCCTCGATCAACGCGACGATCGACTCCCTCAAGCTCGGCGCACCGTTCATCCTCGTCGGACATTCGCTCGGCAGCCTTCTGGCGGCGCGGTACACGGCGCAGTACCCCCGCCAGGTGAGCCGCCTCGTGCTCGTGAGCCCACCCGTCTACATCGCCCCGGCCGCGATCGGCAACCCGCAGGTGCGGGCCCGGGTGGGCGCGTACCTCCGGGCCTACGAATTCCTTCGCGCGAACAAGGACTTCACCATGGCCAGTGCGGCCACCCTCTCCCGCCTGCTCAACCTCGGGAAGGCTCTCGAGGTGACCGAGCGCAACTGGAACCCCTTCATCCTGAGTCTGAAGAACTGCATCGAGTCGCAGACCACGGTGAGCGATATCGCGGCGGTCCGCGTGCCGATCGACGTCGTCTACGGCGCGCTCGACCAGTTCATCGCCCCCGGCACCATGCAGATCATCGAGCAGATGCGGCACGTGACCATGCACCGCGTGGAGGTCAACGACCATCTCGTTCGGCCGCGTCTGGCCCGAGCGGTGGCAGCGGTCATCGACTGACCGCGCCTACGCTGGACACCATGCGCACTGCTCTCGCCCCCCGTCTCGGCCGCCCCGTCTCCGTCATCGGCCTCGGAACCTGGCAACTCGGCGCGGACTGGGGTGAGGTGAGCGAAGCGGATGCCGTCGCCGTGCTCGAGGCCTCCGTCGAGTCCGGCGTCAGGATCTTCGACACGGCCGACGCCTACGGCGATGGCCGCAGCGAGTCGATCATCGGTGGCTTCCTGGCGGCCCGTCCCGAGCTCGACGTCTTCGTCGCCACCAAGATCGGTCGCCGCGTCGAGCAGATTCCCGAGAACTACACGGCCGCCAACTTCCGCGCCTGGGTCGACCGGTCGCGCACCAACCTCCGCACCGACACCCTCGACCTCGTGCAACTGCACTGCCCGCCGACCCCGGTGTTCTCCGACGACCGGGTCTTCGACGCCCTCGACGCGCTCGTCGCCGACGGCTCGATCGCGCGCTACGGCGTGAGCGTAGAGACGGCGGACCAGGCGCTCACGGCGATCGCGCGACCGGGAGTGGCGAGCGTGCAGATCGTGCTCAACGCGTTCCGACTCAAGCCGCTGGATGCCGTGCTCCCCGCCGCGCTCGCCGCGGGCGTGGCGATTATCGCCCGCGTCCCGCTCGCGTCAGGGCTGCTCAGCGGGCGGTACACCAAGGACACCGTCTTCGCCGAGAACGACCACCGCACCTACAACCGCCACGGCGAGAAGTTCGACCAGGGCGAGACCTTCTCCGGGGTCGACTACGCCACGGGTGTCGCGGCGGCGGCGGAGTTCGCTGAGTTCGCCGACTCGCAGGGCCTCACGGCCTCCGTCGCGGCCCTGGCCTGGGTCTCGCAGCTGCCGGGCGTCACGACGGTCATCCCGGGCGCGCGCAACGTGACGCAGGCCCGCACCAATGCGTCCGCCGGGTCGGTCGCTGCGCTCACCCCGGAGTTCACGGCCCAGGTGACCGAGCTCTACGATCGCTCGTTCCGCGCCGCGATCCACGGGCGCTGGTAGCGGTCAGCGGGGAAGGTACTTCTCGGCGGCGGTGAGGTAGCCCTCTGAGTCGAAGCCCGGCAGGAGCGACGACTGGAGGATGTAGCCCTGCATGGCCGCGAGGTAGAGCGGGAGCTGGTCCGCCGCGAGGGCGTCGGCCTGCGCAGGATCGAGACCGCTCTCCTGCTGATGCCACCGGCTCAGATACGCGGTCCACGCCGCGAGGAGCCGCGTGAACACCCCGTGGACGAGATCGCGGATGGTCGGATCGGCGACCGCCTCGCCCCAGACCTGAACGACGATGCTCGCGCGGCCCACGTCGCGCAGCATCCCCGACGTGATCACCCGGAGCAGGCTGGCGGGCGGGGGGAGCGGGTCCTGGGCCATGTGCCGCTCCAGATCATCGACCCGCGCTCCGATCACTCGGGCGGCGACCTCGTAGATGATCGACGTCTTGCTCGGGAAGTGCCCGTAGATCGCCCCGGCCGACAGCCCGCTCTCAGTGATGATGTCGGCCATCGACGCGGACTGGAATCCGTCGCGCTGGAACGCCCGCAGCGCGGCATCGAGGATCTCCTCGCGACGGGCGAGGCGATGCTGCTCGGTGACGCGGGGCATGGCCCCACCCTAAAAAGAATGAACGTTCTTGACAAGTCGACCCGCGGGTGGGACCGTATCCGAGAACGAACATTCTTTTTGAGAGGAACCCCCGTGTCTCACACTCCGCACACCCCCTGGCCGCGCGTCGTCGTCGTGGCGATCGCCCTCGCTGCCGTCGTCGGGATCATCGTCGTCGCGTTCCTCTGGCCCACCGTGTCCGCGTCGGTCAAGTCGCTGCCGATCGCCGTCGTCGCCCCGACCGCCCAGGCCGACCAGCTCGAGTCCGCACTGGAGGAGCGCTCGCCCGGCACCTTCGCCTTCACGACGGCCGACACGCGGGATGACGCGGTCGCGCTCATCGAGACGCGCGCCGTGTACGGCGCCATCCTGCTCGGCCCGCAGCCCGAGGTGCTCACCGCGTCCGCGGCGAGCCCGCCCGTGGCGCAGCTGCTCACCGCCCTCGCCCCGGCTCTTCAGGCCCAGCTCGCCGCCGCGGCCCAAGCGCAGGGCATCGAGCTGCCCGGTCCGATCACCGTCGAGGTGACGGACGTCGTGCCGCTCGCCTCGACCGATCCGCGCGGTGCTGCGCTCGCGTCATCCTCGTTCCCGCTCGTGCTCGGCGGGATGCTCGGCGGCATCCTCGTCTCCATCGTTATCGTGGGCGTCTGGCGCCGAGTCGCGGCGATCCTCGTGTACTCGGTCGTCGGAGGACTCGGCCTCGCCGGCATCCTTCAGGGCTGGTTCGGCGCACTGCAGGGCAGCTACCTGGCCAATGCGGGCGCGATGGCCCTCGCGCTGCTCTCGATCAGCGCGGTCATCGTCGGGTTCGTCTCGGTCATCGGACGACCCGGGATCGCCGTGGGGCCGATCGTGTTCCTGCTCGTGGCCAACCCGATCTCGGCAGCGGCTCAGCCGGTCGAGTTCCTTGCGGCGCCGTGGGGTGCCGTCGGCCAGTGGTTCCCGCCGGGCGCCGCCGCGACCCTGTTGCGCGACATCAGCTACTTCCCGAAGGCCGACACGCTGTTCCCCTGGCTCGTGCTCGCCGGATGGGCGGCCGCGGGACTCCTGCTGTGCGTTGTCGGTCACTTCCGCAGCTCGGGGGCCGCGTCGAAGGATGCGCTCGCCGAGGCCAGCGCCGCGTAGCGGGCGTGCCCCGGGGCCGTGGCGCGGCCTGCCGAGACGTGATCGGTTCGCGGAGAGTGGTTGACTTGTCACATGACCAATCTCATGATCATCCTCGGCAGTGTCCGCCCCGGCCGTGTCGGCCTCCCCATCGCCCAGTGGGTGCGCGGGTTCGCCGAGGCGGATGATCGCTTCGCGGTCGACTTCGTCGACCTGGTCCAGCTCGGCCTCCCGTTCCTCGACGAACCCGGCCATCCGGGCAAGCGCGAGTACACGAAGCCCCACACGATCGCCTGGAGTGAGCGAGTGGCGGCCGCGGACGCCGTCATCCTCGTGAGCCCGGAGTACAACCACTCCTACTCGCCGGCCCTCAAGAACGCGATCGACTTCCTCTTTCACGAGTGGAGCCACAAGCCCGTCGCCTTCGTGAGCTACGGCGGCGTCTCCTCCGGCAGTCGTGCGGCGGCCGCCCTCGACCCCGTGCTCGTCACGGTCGGCCTCGTCAAGGTCGCGAGCAATGTCGAGATCAGCCTGAACTCGCAGCGACCGGTGGATGGGGTGTTCCAGGGCGACGAGAAGGTCACCGCGATCCTCGGTCGGGCCCTCAACGAGCTCGACCGGCTCGCTGAGGTGCTGCGGCCACTACGCTAGCCGAGACGAATTCGGAGGTCGCGGTGGAGCACTGGTCCCGACGCTTCGGAATGCGCACCAATCTGCTGCGCACCGAAGACGGTCACGGTGACAAGGTCAGCTTCCTCGAGCTGTTCTTCGATCTCGTCTTCGTGTTCGCGATCACGCAGATCTCGCACACGTTCGTGTACTCGATCAACGGGGGAAAGGCGCTCGAGGGGGTTCTCGAGTCCACGGTGGTCGTTCTCGCCGTGTGGTGGGTCTGGGTCTACACGGCCTGGGTGACCAACTGGCTCGATCCTGACAAGGGCGCGGTGCGCTGGATGCTCATCGCCCTCATGGTGCTGGGCCTCGTGATGAGCACGTCCATCCCCGAGGCCTTCGGCGATCGCGCCTGGCTGTTCGTCGGCGCCTACGTGACGATGCAGATCGGCCGAGCGCTGTTCACGATCTCGAGCATGATCCGGTTCGAACCGGCCAACGCGCTCAACGTCACCCGACTGACGATCTGGTTCGGCGTCAGTGCGATCTTCTGGTTCGCGGGCGCTGCGGCCGAAGACCCGTGGTGGCGGCTCGCGCTCTGGGGGGTCGCCATCGTGATCGAGTACCTCGGGCCGGTCAGCCGGTACTGGGTGCCGGGGCTGCGCAGCTCCTACATCGGGGGCATTCCGATCCGAGGCGCTCACATCGCGGAGCGTGCCGGACTCTTCGTGATTATCGCGATCGGCGAGTCGATCATCGTCACCGGCACAAGCTTCACGACGAATCCGATCAGCGCGGCCTCGACGTTCGCCTTCCTCGGGTCGGTCACCGGCAGCATCCTGCTCTGGCTGCTCTACTTCAGCCGGGCGGAGGCCGGCGGGAGCCACTTCATCCGCCGGCATGACCACCCGAGCCTCGTCGCGGCGAACAGCTACACCTACCTCCACGTCGTGCTTGTCGGGGGTATCGTGCTCGTCGCCGTCTCGGACGAACTCGTGCTCGCGCATCCCACCGAGCCGGCCCGCCTGCTGACCATCGCCCTCGTCTACGGGGCCCCGATCGTGTACCTCGTGGGCAACCTCATCTTCAAGCGGTCGATCGGGGCGCCGTGGCTCAAGTCCCACCTCGTCGGCACCGCGGTGCTCGTGGTGCTGGGGGCGATCTCCCTCACCCAGATCGTCTCCCTGACCGCGCTCGCGCACATGTGGATCGCGAACACGGTGCTCGTGGGGGTCGTCGTCGGCGAGGAGATCGACTTCCGCGCCGAGCGCCGTCGACGCCGGGCCGCGCGTGCGTCGGCCGCGGCATCCTGAGGACTACGCTGTCGGCATGACCGACGTCGCTCCCGCCGCTGCTTCTGCTCCGGATGCCTCTTCCGCTCCCGCTGCCCCGGCTCGCCGCCCGCGGCGGATCTGGGATCTCGTGCTCACGATCGTGCTGCTCGTGGTCTACCTCGTGGTCACGGCGATGGGGAGCTTCCTCGGGTTCTTCCTCGCCTTCGCGAGCGACAGCTGCGGCGCCTCGAGCGTGTGCGACTACGACCGCATGGGAACCGGGATGACGATCGCCGTCTACGGCGTGTGGGCTCCCGTGCTGATCGTGCTGATCCTGTCGATCGTGCTGCTCGCGCTGCGGCGCCTGGCGTTCTGGGTGCCGCTCGTCGGCATCCTGCTCACGATCGCGCTCGTCGTCACCGGGGGCGTTCTCGTGTTCGGTGCTGCCAGCCCCGCCTGATCCAGGGCAGCATCAGCTCGGCGGCACCGTGATCGGCTGCGTGTCGGGGATCGGGCTCGGGTCGCGCCCGCGGAGGTCCGGATGCGCCCCGCGGAAGATCAGCGGCACGAGCGCCCCGACCACGGCGAAACCGGCGGCGGTCCAGAACGCGCCGCCCGGGCCCCAGTGGTCGATGAGGAAGCCGGCGATCGCCGAGCCGAGCGCGGCACCGATGAGCTGGCCCGTGCCCACCCAGCCGTAGGCCTCGGCGGTGTCGCTGAACTTGACGCTCGCCGACACGATCGCGAACATCACGGCGAGGGCGGGAGCCAGGCACAGGCCGGCGATGAGCAGAGCGACGGAGAGCGACCAGACGTCCCACGCGACGATCGCCAGGCCGCTGCCGATCGCGACCACGAGCATCCGGCGGAAGAGGGCCCACGGTCCCACCGGGAGGTGGCCCAGCAGCAGGCCTCCCGCGAGCGAGGAGATCGCCCAGAGGGCGAGCACCGTGCCCGCGACCGGGCCGCTCTCGCCGAACGTCGCCACGACCCCGGCCTCGATGGCGGCGCAGGACCCGACGAGCAGGAAGCCGACGACGGTGGCCAGCAGCACCGGCGGGCGCGTCAGCACCACGCCGAGCTTGCGCTTGCTGCGCGGGATGCGCACCCGCCCGACCTCGGGACTGGAGATGAACCACAGGCCGCCGAACACGAGGAACGCCATCGCGAGCACGATGCCGAGCACGGTGGAGAGCTGGATCGAGACGAAGGTCACGATCACCGGGCCCGCGATCCAGATGATCTCCTGGGCCGAGGCGTCGAGGGAGAAGAGCGGGATGAGCTGGCGCGAGTTGACCATCTTCGGGTAGATCGTGCGCACGGCGGACTGCACGGGCGGGTAGCTGAGCCCGCCGATGAGCCCGACGATCATGTACCCGCCGATCGGCATGGGAACGAACGCGATGGCGGCCATCGAGGCGGCGCACACGCTCGTCGTGAGGATGAGCACCGGACGGATGGCCCACGCCCCCATCCACCGGCTCGTGAGCGGCCCGGAGATCGCCTGACCGACGCTGGTTGCCGCGAGCACGAGTCCGGCGGCCCCGTAGGAGTTGAAGAGATGCTCGATGTGCAGCAGATAGGCGAGCGAGAGCATGCCGCCGGGGAACCGGGCGGTGAGTTGCGCGGCGATGATGCGCGCGACTCCGGGGGTTCTCAGCAGATCGAGGTAGGCCTTCACGAGATGTCCAGCTTAGCCCCGCGATTTCGCGCCAGTTTTGGGCGAGGATCGCTCGAAAACCTGTGGACAAGTCCGCGAACTTATCCACAACTGTGGACGACACGCCCACTACATCTGGGGTTGGGCGAGTGTCGGGGGCACGATATATAGTGGTGAATCCATCCGGTCGGGGGAACACCCGGAACATGGATTTTGAGCATCGGGATGCCCCTGGCGGGGGCCAACAGAGGGAGTTGTCGTGGGAATCACGGTCGTCAAGCGCAGTGGAGCACGGGAGCCCTACGACGCCAACAAGATCAACCTGGCCATCGAGGCGGCGACCACCGGACTCGACGACAACATCACGTGGGTCACCCAGATCGCCTCCGAGCTCGAACTGACGCTCTTCGACGGCATCACCACCCAGCAGCTCGACGAGGCCGTCATCCAGGTGGCGCTTCAGAACGTCAAGGATGACCCGGCCTTCGACATCGTCGCCGCCCGTCTGCTGCTCAAGACGATCTACAAGCGCGTGCTCGGCGACTACGAGACCGCCGAGGAGCTCAAGGAGCTGCACCGCTCGCACTTCGCCCCCAACGTCGCCCGCGGCGTCGAGGAGGGCCTGCTCGACTCGCGCCTCACCCAGCTCTTCGACCTCGACGAGCTCGCCGCCCACCTCGAGCCCTCCCACGACGAACTGCTCAAGTACATCGGCGTCGTCACGCTCAACAACCGCTACGGCATCAAGGGTCGCAACGGTGACGCGCTCGAGGTTCCCCAGTACTTCTGGATGCGCATCGCGATGGGCCTCTCGCTCAACGAGGCCAACCCCACCGAGACGGCGCTCAAGTTCTACCGCAAGATGGCCAGCCTCGAGTACCTCGCGGCGGGATCCACCCTCGTCAACGCCGGCACGATCTACCCCCAGCTCGCGAACTGCTTCGTCATGGAGATGCAGGACGACATGGAGCACATCGCCAAGACGACGCGCGACGTGATGTGGCTCACCAAGGGCACGGGCGGCATCGGCCTCTCGGTCACCAAGCTGCGCGCCCAGGGGTCGCCGATCCGCTCGAACAACACCACGTCGACCGGGCCCATCCCGTTCATGCACACGATCGACTCGATCCTGCGCGCGGTCAGCCGCGGTGGCAAGAAGTTCGGCGCCCTGTGCTTCTACATGGAGAACTGGCACCTCGACTTCCCCGAGTTCCTCGACCTGCGCCAGAACTCCGGCGACCCCTACCGCCGCACCCGCACCGCCAACACCGCGGTGTGGATCAGCGACGAGTTCATGAAGCGCGTGCAGAACGACGACGACTGGTACCTCTTCGACCCGCTTGAGGTCGCCGACCTCAACGAGCTCTACGGCAAGGCCTTCTCGGCGCGCTACAACGAGTACGTCGCCATGGCCGAGGCCGGCGAGCTGCGCATGTTCAAGAAGATCACCGCGCGCGAGCAGTTCAAGTCGATCCTCATCTCCCTCCAGACCACGAGCCACCCGTGGCTCACCTGGAAGGACACGATCAACAACCGTGCCCTCAACAACAACACCGGCACGATCCACCTCTCCAACCTGTGCACCGAGATCACCCTGCCGCAGGATGTCGACAACGTCTCTGTCTGCAACCTCGCCTCGATCAACCTGTCGCAGCACCTGCGCACGGATGACACGGGCGCGCTCGTCGTGGACTTCGCGAAGATCGAGGAGTCGGCGCGCCTCGCGGTGCGCCAGCTCGACAACCTCATCGACATCACCCGCTCGAGCGTCACCGAGGCGGACTTCTCCAACCAGCAGAACCGCGCCGTCGGCCTCGGGGTCATGGGCTTCACCGACGTGATCGAGCGCTTTGGCATCTCCTACGAGAGCGAGGAGGCCTACGACCTCATCGACGAGATCCTCGAGCACGTGTCGTACGCGGCGATCGACGCCTCGGCGGAGCTGGCGGCCGAGCGCGGCGCCTACGCGAACTTCGAGGGCAGCCGCTGGTCGCAGGGGATGGTGCCGCTCGACTCGATCGCGCTCACCGAGGCGGACCGGGGACTGGCGATCAAGGTCAACCGCACCACGCGGCTCGACTGGGATGCCCTTCGCGCGAAGGTGAAGGGCGGCATGCGCAACGCGACGCTCATGGCGATCGCGCCCACGGCATCCATCGGTCTCGTCGCCGGCACGACTCCCGGTCTCGACCCGCAGTTCGCGCAGATCTTCAGCCGCGCCACCTCGAACGGCAAGTTCCTCGAGGTCAACGCGAACCTCGTGCGCGACCTCCAGAAGCTGGGCATCTGGGAGTCGACGCGCGAGGCGATCCTGCGCAGCCAGGGCGACATCCAGTCGATCGCGTCGATCCCGGACCACCTCAAGGCCGTGTACAAGACGAGCTTCCAGCTCTCGCCGTACGCATTCCTCGAGGTCGCGGCCCGCGCGCAGAAGTGGATCGACCAGGCCATCAGCCGCAACATGTACCTCGAGACGCGCGACCTCGGCGACATGATGGACATCTACTACGCGGCCTGGGAGCGCGGCGTGAAGACGACGTACTACCTGCACATGAAGCCGCGCCACACCGCCGAGCAGTCGACGGTCAAGGTCAACAAGGCCGAGGAGATCACGGCGTCGGCCGCGGCCGGGGCTGGAGTCGAATCCTCGCCTCCCGGCTCGGCGCAGCCGCAGGCGGCTGCGCCCGCCCGCCGCGGTTTCGGCGGCCTCGCCCCGAAGGCGGGGGCGTGATGGACCGCATCGCCGAGTACGAAGTCCCGGTCGACCCGATGGACGACCTCCAGTGCGAGAGCTGCCAGTAGCGCCTCGCCCCACCTCTTCTCGATCTCGCACGACGATTTGTAAGGACAACTGACATGGGAATTCTCGGAACGGGCCTCCAGGAAGGCCTCCTCCTCAAGCCGATCCGCTACCAGTGGGCGATGGACCTGTACGACCAGGCCGTGGCCAACACGTGGTTCCCCAACGAGATCCAGCTCGGTGAGGACATCGCGGACTTCAAGAAGATGACCGACGAGGAGCGTCACGCGGTGACCTTCCTCATGAGCTACTTCAACCCGAACGAGCTGCTCGTCAACAAGGCGCTCGCCTTCGGCGTCTACCCCTACGTCAACGCGGCGGAGTGCAGCCTCTACCTCGCCAAGCAGATGTGGGAGGAAGCCAACCACTGCATGAGCTTCGAGTACGTTCTCGAGACCTTCCCGATCGATCGCGAGGCCGCCTACGGCTCCCACGTGAACGTGCCGTCGATGGCCCGCAAGGAGGAGTTCGAGGTCAAGTTCATCCGTCGCATGACGGAGCAGACCCTCGACATCACGACGACCGAGGGCAAGAAGGACTTCATCCGCAACCTCGTCGCCTACAACGTGATCCTCGAGGGCGTCTGGTTCTACTCGGGCTTCATGGTGGCCCTGAGCTTCCGCCAGCGCAACCTGCTGCGCAACTTCGGCTCGCTCATGGACTGGGTCGTGCGCGACGAGAGCCTGCACCTCAAGTTCGGCATCAACCTCATCCTCACGGTGCTCGAGGAGAACCCCGACCTGCAGACCGAGGAGTTCGCCGAGGAGATCAAGCAGATGATCCTCGACGCCGTGGAGATGGAGGAGGAGTACAACCGAGACCTGCTCCCCAACGGCATCCTCGGCCTCAACGCCACCTACATCAACCAGTACGTCAAGTACCTGGCCGACCGCCGGCTCGAGGAGCTCGGCTTCGAGGCGCACTACAACGTCTCGAACCCGGCCAAGTGGATGGCGGCCGCCAACGACACCCTCCAGCTCGTGAACTTCTTCGAGTCGACCAACACGTCGTACGAGTCGAACGCGAGCGCGACCTCCTCGAAGCCCGCCACGGTGGGCGCCTCGAGCGAGTAGCGGCATAATCCCCCCACGACGGGCCGGCACCCTCGGGTGACCGGCCCGTTGTGTGTCCTGTCCCCACCACCGAGGTGCTACCGTGTAGCACATGGACCGGATCGGGGTGCGCGAGCTGCGCCAGAACGCCAGCCGCTACCTTGAGCGCGTGAAACGCGGGGAGTCGATCGAGGTCACGGAGCGGGGGGTGCCCATCGCCGTGCTCGGCCCGGTGCCCGTGGTGAAGAAGACCCGCGTGGAGGAGCTGATCGAGCAGGGGATCATGACGCCGGGAACCGGTAACTTCCGGGAATGGCTCGCGGCCAACCCACCAGAGCCGATGAACCCGGACTACGACGGTCCCTCCATCGCTCAGATTCTTGATGAACAGCGCGAGGAACGTCTGTGATCTATGTCGATTCATCCGCGCTGGCGAAGCTGATCATCGACGAAGCCGGGTCGTCCGCGCTGCGCGACTACACGAGCGGCCGCCCGATGACGTCAAGTTCGCTGATCGTTACTGAGGTTCCGCGGGCCGTCGCCCGTGCGAACCCGTCGCGAGTGCCAACAGCGGCGACCCTGCTCGAGCACGTGCAGAAGATCGCGATCGTGCAGTCGGTCCTTCAGTCGGCGGCTCGGCTCGACCCGCCCTCCCTGCGCAGCCTCGACGCGATCCACCTCGCCTCGGCCCTCCTTCTCGGGGACGAACTCGAGGCCTTCGTCGCCTACGACGAGCGGCTGCTCGCCGCGGCATCCCGTCTCGGGATGCCGATCGCCGCGCCCGGTTCCGATCTCGCGGGCTAGCTGTAGTTCCCCGGGACGTTGTGAACGTTTGAGTTAGCGAAGACCTCCGGGACGATGTGGGTTACCACACACACTTCGTCAACCGGAGGTCTTCGTGACTCACGTTAATGCGCCGTTCGCCCCGGAGGGGCGGCTTCGTCTTGCT
>CALRJN020000017.1:0-53237 GCA_943367555.1 Synechococcus sp. UW140
AGACGACCCTTCTGCAGCTCGCGGCGGCGCAGCTGCACCCGACCCGGGGCCGCGTTCGTGTGCTCGACGACCAGCTCGGCAAGGCGGACCTGTTCGACCTTCGGCCGCGGATCGGTTTCGCGTCGACCGCGATGGCGCGTCGCGTGCCCGCCGACGAAAGTGTGCTCAACGTCGTGCTCACGGCGGCGTACTCGGTGACGGGACGCTGGAACGAGCGGTACGAGGATGTCGACGTGCGGCGCGCCCAGCGTGTGCTGGGGGAGTGGAAGCTCTCCGCCCTCGAGCAGCGTCAGTTCGGCGGACTCTCCGACGGGGAGCAGAAGCGCGTGCAGATCGCGCGCGCCGTGATGACCGACCCGGAGCTCCTGCTGCTCGACGAGCCGGCCGCGAGCCTCGACCTCGGATCCCGCGAGGAGCTGCTGCACCTCCTCGGCGGCTACGCGAGCGCGACCGAGGCTCCGGCGATCATCATGGTCACCCATCACGTCGAGGAGATCCCTCGGGGCTTCACCCACGCCCTTCTGCTCGCCGATGGTGCCGTTCGCGCCGCGGGACCGATCGCCGAGGTCATCACGGCGCCGAACCTCACCGCGACCTTCGGCCTCGACCTCAGCGTCACCAACGAGGACGGGCGCTTCACGGCGCGCGCCGCATCCTGACCTACCGTCTGCCCTTCACGTCCGACCTCTGGTAGGCTGGATAGTCGGCTCGCCGCCTGAGCGCCTCGAACCGCAGAGTCTTCCCACACCTTCAACATCCAAGGAATCACCATGAAGTCCGACATCCACCCCGCCTACGCGGCCGTCGTGTTCCGCGACCTGGCCTCCGGCGCGACCTTCCTGACCCGTTCGACCGTGTCGAGCGACAAGACGATCGAGTGGGAGGACGGCACGACGTACCCGGTCATCGACGTCGAGATCTCGTCCGAGTCGCACCCGTTCTACACCGGCAAGCAGCGCATCATGGACTCCGCCGGCCGCGTCGAGAAGTTCAACTCGCGCTACAAGGCCTTCGGTGGCGCGTCGGGCGAGAGCAAGTAGCCTCACCCGAGTCTTCACTCGAGAAAAGGGCGGTCGGGATGTCCCGGCCGCCTCTTTTCGTTAAGCGATCGATCCCCTAGAACAGGGCCGACCGACGTCCGATCCACAGCGGCAGAATCGTGTCGCGGGTTAGCGGCGCGAGCTCGACCGCGTCGAGGTCGGTCGCCTCGAGCCAGAGCAGCTCCTCGATCTCGTTCGACGCGACGACCTCGCCCGCGACGGCGACCGCGAACACTTCTGCTCGGATGACGGTGTTCGGCTCGTTCGCCGCCACCGCGCGGTGGCTGCCGAGGTACTCCGTGGCATCGAGGTCGAGTTCCAGCCCGATCTCCTCGCGAAGCTCGCGGGCCAGCGCATCGAGAGCGCTCTCGCCCTCCTCGATCTTGCCGCCGGCCTGCATGAACGCGCTCGTGCCGCGTTTGCGCACCACGAGCGTGCGTCCGGCCCCATCGGTGAGGATGCCCGCGGCGACCCTCAGCACGGTCGGGCGTCGGGCGGCCCCGGCCCCGATCGTCGTGGCGGGCATGCCGGGGTTCTGCTCCACTGGGGCCGGTGCTGGCGCGACGATGGGCTCGACGACGGGTGGGACGACGGGTTCGACGACGGGTGGGACGACGGGTTCGACGATCGGCACCACGACGGGCTCCAGCGCGCTGGGGGCTTCGAGCTCGAAGACGGCGTCGACCAGCTGCGGTTGGATAGCGAGCACCCCGGTATCCAGATCCAGAGTCGGGATCGTCAGGCTCGGCCGTCGCGCCGGGGCCGCGAACGGCTGGGTGTCCTCCAGCGCGCCGATGCCATCGATCGGGCGGATCGGCCAATCATCCTCGGCCACGAAGGTCTCATCGCCCTTCACCCGGCGGATGTAGTCCTGAAAGCTCGCGGCCTGCTCGGCGTACCAGATCGCCTGCCGACCGTGCAGATCGGCGAGCGGCAGAGCAAGATCGTCCGGATAGGCGCGCACGAGCGCCTGAGCAACGCGCCCCGCCGCGATGGCGTCGGCCCCGGCATCGTGGGCGTCATCCAGCACGACGCCGTAGACGCCGGTCGTGACCTCGAGCGTGCGCTTGCCCTTGCGGAACCGGTCCACGACCTTGTCGAGCACGAGCGGGTCGATCACGGGGGACGGATCGGTGATCGGGTCCAGTCCGTAGCGGCGGCACTCCCGGTCGAGCAGCGTGAAGTCGTAGGGGGCGTTGTAGACGACCACGGGCATCCCGAGACCGAACAGGGTGCGCAGGGTCTGCGTGATCTCCGCGATCACGCCCGGAGCGGGGCGCCCCTCGAGCCGGGCGCGCTCGGTCGTGATGCCGTGGACGGCCGAGGCTCCCTCGGGGATCTCGATGCCGGGGTCGGCGAGCCAGTCCCAGCGCGCAACGACACGGCCATCAGGTTCGAGAACGGCGACGCACGCCGACACCACGCGACTCGTGTCGACGTCGACTCCGGTCGTCTCGAGATCGAACACGCCGATCCGGCCCCAGTTGCTCATGACCCCCAGCGTAGGTGCGTTCACCGACACCCGCCGTGACCTTAGGCCCGCGAGGCGTCCCCGAGGTGCAGCCAGTAGAAGGCCTGCGTGCCCAGGGTGAGCGTGATGGTGCCGTGCTCGTCGATCGCGGGAAACTCGCCGCCGCCGAAGAGATCGAACGTCGTCGAGCCTTCGTAGCCGGGCAGTCGGATCTCCACCGAGACCGGATTGTGGGCGAAGCTGAACACGCACAGCACCGACTCGGGGGAGTCGCCGAACGAGGTGTCGGCGCCTTCGTACTCGCGCACGAAGGCGAGCACCGACTCGTGGCTCGTCTCGAGCACGCGCAGCGAGCCGAGGCCGAAGACCGGATGCCCCTTCCGCACGTGGATGACGTTGCGCACCCAGTGCAGCAGCGACCGCGACTGCGCGAGCTGCGACTCCACGTTGATGAGCGAGTAGTTGTACACGAGCGACTGCACGACGGGCAGGTAGAGCTTGCCGGGATCCGCGCTCGAGAAGCCGGCGTTGCGGTCCGGTGTCCACTGCATCGGCGTGCGGCTGGAGTCCCGGTCGTTGAGCCAGATGTTGTCGCCCATGCCGATCTCGTCCCCGTAGTAGAGGAACGGGCTGCCCTGCAACGAGAACAGGAGCGCGTGGGCGAGTTCGAGCTCGGCGCGGGAGTTGTCGAGCAGCGGAGCGAGCCGACGACGGATTCCGACGTTGGAGCGCATCCGAGGGTCATAGGCGTACCACCCGTACATCGCCTGGCGGTACTCCTCGCTCACCATCTCGAGCGTGAGCTCGTCGTGGTTGCGCAGGAACACGCCCCATGCCGCCGTCTGCGGCATCTCGGTGGTCTCCGCGAGCACGCGCACGAGCTCCCCGGCATTCTGCGACCGCAGCGAGTAGAAGATGCGCGGCATCACGGGGAAGTTGAACGCCATGTGGCACTCGGGCTCCTCGTCGGTGCCGAAGAACGCCACGACCTCCTGCGGCCACTGGTTGGCCTCGGCGATGAGCACGCGCCCGGGGAACTCCCGGTCGACCATCGACCGGATCTCCTTGATGAACTCGTGGGTCTTGGGCTCGCCCTCGCCGTTGCCCTCCTCGGACTCGAAGAGGTAGGGGATCGCATCCAGACGGATGCCGTCGACGCCGAGGCTCATCCAGTGCCGGATCGTGTCGAGGGTCGCCTCGCGCACCGCGGGATTCTCGAAGTTGAGGTCGGGCTGGTGGGAGAAGAAGCGGTGGAAGTAGTACTGGCGGCGCACAGGGTCGAACGCCCAGTTGGAATCCTCGGTGTCGACGAAGATGATGCGGATGTTCTCGTACTTCTCGTCGGTGTCGCTCCACACGTAGTAGTCGCCGTACGGCCCCTCCGGGTCCTGGCGCGACTGCTGGAACCAATCGTGCTGGTCCGAGGTGTGGTTGAGCGGGTAGTCGATGACGATGCGCATGTTGCGCTCGTGCGCCTTGGTCACGAGTTCGCGGAACTCGTCGAGCGTGCCGAACTCGGGCAGCACCGACATGAAGTCGGAGACGTCGTAACCGCCGTCGCGCAGGGGCGAGTTGTAGAACGGCGGGATCCAGAGCGCATCGATGCCGAGCCACTGGAGGTAGTCGAGCTTGCCGATGAGGCCCGCGAGATCACCCGATCCGTCGCCATTGGTATCGGAGAACGACCGCACCATGACCTCGTAGAACACCGCGCGCTTGTACCACTGCGGGTCGAGCGTCAGCCCGGGCAACTGGATGGGGGCGGTGAACGTCACGCAGGCTCCTTCGGTCGGCAACCATCCGAGTCTAGGACCGCTGCAAGCGCTTGTGAGAACGCCGCTCGGTAGGATTGGCCGGTGCCCGTCGAATCCCCGTACGCCTCGCTCCTGGCCGGGACCGACCCTCGCGATTCGAGCCTCGAGGTGCTCGGCACCACGACGCGCTACTGGGAGTACGGCCCCAGGGAGGCGGCCGAGACGGTGGTCGTCGTGCACGGCTACCGCGGCGAGCACCACGGTCTCGAACCCGTGATCGCCCAGCTGCGGGGCTTGCGGATCATCAGTGCCGACCTGCCCGGCTTCGGCGAATCCGAGGCGCTCGTCGGACTCCGGCACGACATCGCGGGCTACTCGGCGTGGCTCCTCGCCTTCGTCGCGGCGCTCGGGCTCGAGCGTCCTCCGGTGATCATCGGGCACTCGTTCGGCTCGATCGTCGTGTCGGCCGCCGTGGCCGACGGGCTCGCGGTCTCGCGGGTCATCCTGATCAACCCGATCGCGGCGCCCGCGCTCGAGGGCCCCAACGGGTTCATGAGCCGCCTGACGCTGTTCTACTACCGCACCGGGCGCGCCCTTCCCGAGCGCGTCGGCGCGGCCCTGCTCAGCAGCTGGCTCATCGTGCGGTTCATGAGCGTGTTCCTGGCGCAGACGAAGGATCCCGCGCTCCGACGCTGGATCCACGACCAGCACCACACCTACTTCAGCCGGTATGCCACGCGCGATTCCGTGGTCGAGGGCTTCGAGGCATCCATCTCCGCGGATGTCAGCCAGGTCGCCGCGCGGATCGCCCAGCCGACGCTTCTCATCGGAGCCGACCGCGACCCGATCACCACGGTCGCGGCGCAGGAGCACCTCGCGACGATGTTCCCGGATGCCCGGCTCGTGATCCTCGAGGACGTGGGCCACCTCGTGCACTACGAGAAGCCGGCCGAGGCCGCGGCGGCGATCGTCGACTTCCTCGGGGTCGGTTCCGTCGCGAAGGGCACCTCATGAAGATCGTCTTCGACTGCCGTTACACCCGGCTCGGTCGCCACGACGGCATCAGTCGGTACGGCGCGCGTCTCGTGGAGGAGCTCGCGAAGCTGCATCCCGTGACGATGCTCATCTCCGACGAGCGGCAGCTCCAGATGCTCCCCGACCTGCCCTGGATCCTCGGGACCGACCCGACGTCGGCGCGCGAGCCCTGGATCGCCGGGATCGTCAACCGGGCGGCCCCCGACGTCGTGTTCACCCCGATGCAGACGATGGGTCCGGGTGGCCGCGACTACGCCCTCGTGACCACCGTTCATGACCTGATCTACTACACGCACCGCACCCCGCCGCGCGACCTCAACTGGGCGCTGCGGCTGCTGTGGCGGGCGTACCACCTGGCGTGGTGGCCGCAGCGCACGGTGCTCAACCGGGCCGACGCCCACCTTGTCGACTCCGAGACCACGCGCGCGCTCATGGAGGACCACCGGATGACGCGCAATCCGATGCACGTCGTGCTCCTCGGAACGGAGCAGCAGGACACGCCGCCCGTGCGCACTGCACCGGCGGAGCGCACCCTCGTCTACATGGGCTCGTTCATGCCGTACAAGAACGTCGATCTGCTCGTCGCCGCGCTGGCGAAGCTTCCCGGCTACCGCCTGCAACTGATGAGCCGGGTGACCGACGAGGAGCGTGCGCGGCTCACCGCGCTCGCTCCCGAGGGCGCGATGGAGTTCTTCGGCGGCGCGAGCGACGAGCAGTACGAGACGGCGCTGCGTCAGGCGACCGCGCTCGTGACGGCCTCCCGGGAGGAGGGCTTCGGCCTCCCCGTGGTCGAGGCGCAGGCCCTGGGCACGCCGGTGCTCATCAGCGACATCCCGATCTTCCGCGAGATCGGCGGGCCGGCGGCGGGCTTCTTCGATCCCGACGACGTCGACTCGGTCGTGGCGGCCGTGCGCGCGCTCGAAGAGCCGGGGGAGTGGGCCCGCCGCTCCGCTGCGGCCGTCGAGTGGGCGCGCCGGTTCAACTGGCCGGATGCCGCCCGGCAGCTGCTCGCGGTGCTGACCGAGACGGTCGAGAAGCGCGTCAGCTCACGCGGGCGACCGTAGCTCCGGTCAACTCGACGAGCCGGGCGGGCTCGATCGGGAACACCGAGTTCGCGCTGCCGGCGGCCGCCCAGACCTCGGGCAGCTCGAGGAGGCTCTCGTCGAGCACCGTCCGCAGCGGTTCCGGATGCCCGAGCGGCGGGACTCCGCCGATCGAGTAGCCCGTCACGAGCTTGACGGTCTTGGCATCCGACATCACGACGGGCGCGCCGACGATCGCGGCGACGAGCTCGGTGTCCACCCGGTTGGGTCCTGACGCGAGCACGAGCACCGGCTCACGGGCATCCTCGGATCCGGCGAGGAACAGCAGACTCTTCACGATCGCCGCGACGTCGCAGCCGATCGCCTCGGCCGCCTGCTGAGCCGTGTGGGTGGTGTCATCCATCTCGCGGGCCTCGACGACGACCCCGAGGTCGGCGAGACGGGCGACGAAGGCGTCGGCGCGTTGATCGGTCATGCGGTCGGGGCTCCCGTCGCCTCGCGATGCTCGAGCTCGTTCTGAATGTCGAGCGGGCCGGTGGCGCTCTCGAGCGACTCGTGCTCGATGGGGTCATCGAAGGCGATGAGCTCGAAGCTGCCGTCGTCGTGGACGAAGCTGTGCACCGAGCCGTTGGTGATCGGTCCGTGATCGTGTTCGGGGTCGACCGCGTGGAGCACCGATCGGATGACGCCGCCGTGCCCGACGACGATGACGTTCTGGCCCGAGTGCCGCTCCGCGAGCTCGAGGAGCGCCGGGAGCACGCGCGCGACGACCTCCTCGCGGGTCTCCCGCCCGGGCACCGGGGCATCCCCGGGGAAGCGCGCATCGATCTCGGCGCCCGTCAAGCCCTCCGCCTCGCCGTAGTTGCGCTCGACGATCTCCGGCAGCGGGATCGGGGCCGGCAGCCCCGTTTCGGCGCCGATGATGCTCGCGGTCTCGAACGCGCGCGCGAGCGGGCTGGAGTAGAGCGCATCCCAGGATCGACGCGCCAGCAGGCGACCGGTCGCGGTGGCCTGACGACGCCCTGTGTCGTTGAGCGGGATGTCGGTCGACCCCTGGATCCGGCGGGCCGCGTTCCAGTCGGTCTCGCCGTGACGAACGAAGTACAGGTGCACAGGGAATCTCCTGGTGAACGGCGGGAACGGCGGGTCAGGGGCGCAGCGCGGCGAGCAGGCTCGTGAGCGTCTGGCTGGTTCCCGCATCGATCTTAACCGTCGCGCGCCCGTCTCCCTTGGTCACGCCCCGGTTGACGATGACGATCGGGATGCGGCGCCGCGCCGCGCGCTCGAGCAGACGGATGCCCGAGTTGACCACGAGAGAGGATCCCGCGATGAGCAGGGCCTCGGCCGAGTGCAGCAGCGCCGTCGCTTCCGTGAACTTCTCGACCGGCACGTACTCGCCGAAGAACACGACGTCGGGCTTGAGCACGCCGCCGCAGACGCTGCACTCGGGCACGACGAAGTGCGAGGCGTCGGCGACATCGACGTCACCGTCGGGGGAGAGCTCGATCGCCTCCGGCGTGTCGACCCAGGGGTTCGCGGCCGAGATCCGCTCCGCGACATTCTCCCGAGCGAAGTACTGGCCGCACGTGAGACAGCGCACGCGATCCATCGTGCCGTGCAGGTCGACCACGCGCTGGGAGCCGGCGCGCAGGTGCAGACCGTCGACGTTCTGGGTGATGATGCCGTCGGCGACGCCCGCGAGTTCGAGCGCGGCGAGGGCACGGTGGCCCTCGTTCGGCTCGGCGGCGCTGAACCGCTTCCACCCGAGGTGGCTTCCGGCCCAGTAGCGCTTGCGGTACTCCGGGTCGGCGAGGAACTGCTGGAAGGTCATCGGGGAGCGCACGGGAGCGCCCTCGCCCCGGTAGTCCGGGATGCCCGAGTCGGTGCTCACGCCAGCGCCCGTGAGCACGGCGAGTGTGCGCCCGCGGAGGGCGCGGATGGCCGCGTCGAGGCTCGGGCTCTCCACCGGGGCCGTGAGAATCGACGGCATGCTCACCTCCTGACTGCTCCCACCCTACGGGCCGCACTTTTCCGGGATGTTTCGGATCGCTGCGAACCGCCGCGGGCGCGCCGTGCCAGAGTGGGACCGCCATGGAGACGATCCGCATCACCGACCTCGACGACCCGCGCCTGGCCGACTACCGCGACCTCACCGACGTCGTGCTGCGCCGCCGGCTGGAGCCGGAGGGCGGGCTCTACATCGCCGAGTCGTCGAAGGTGATCGCGCGCGCACTCGCGGCGGGGCACCGGCCCCGGTCGGTGCTCATCCTCGAGCCCTGGCTGGAATCGCTCGGGCCGCTCCTGGCCGGCCACGACGTCCCCGTCTTCATCGGGTCGGCCGAGCTGCTCGAGGCGCTCACCGGCTTCACGCTGCACCGGGGCGCCCTCGCGGCGATGCACCGGCCGACGCTGCCCGAGGTCTCCGAACTGCTGCGCGACGCTCGTCGAGTCGTCGTGCTCGAGGACATCGTGGATCACACCAACGTCGGGGCGATCTTCCGCGCCGTCGCCGGACTCGGCGCGGATGCCGTGCTCATCAGTCCCCGGTGCGCGGACCCGCTCTACCGGCGCAGCGTGCGCGTCTCCATGGGGACGGTGCTTCAGGTGCCGTGGACGCGCCTGCCGGACTGGCCGCTCGGGGCGGACCTGTTGCGGGCATCCGGGTTCCATGTCGCGGCGCTCGCGCTGGCCCCGGATGCCGTGAGCCTCGACGACTTCTCCGCCGTCGCGCCCGCGCGCCTCGCCCTTGTCCTGGGCACCGAGGGCGACGGGCTGAGCCCTGCCGCCTTGGAGGCCGCCGACACGATCGTCACGATCCCGATGCGGCACGGCGTCGATTCCCTCAACGTCGCGTCGGCGAGCGCCGTCGCGCTGTGGGAGCTGCGAGTCAGGAGCTGACGGTCGCGCGCTGCTGATGCCTAGGAGCCGCTGACCCGCTGCCACGCCGTGAGCGCGGCGAGCGACGCGGCGGAGGAGCGGCCCTCCTCGACCGCCCAGGTCACGTCGAGCGCGGCGCGCGAGAATCCCCAGCGGGCCGCCCGGTCGGCGTCGGCCCCGACGATGCCGGCGACCCGATCGAGCTGGGCCTCGAGTCGACCCTCGGGCCGCTCGCGGGAGAGGGGATCGCCCACCTGCGCGACGAGCGGCCAGAGGTCGAACTCGAGGTCTCCGCGCATCGGCTTCGGGTCGATGACCCGCCACCGTGCGCGATCGGCCTGAAGGATGTTGCCGGGGTTGAAGTCGCCGTGGAGCAGGGCCACCGGCCGGTCGTCGGCGAGCAGCGTCTCCGCCTCGACGAAGCCCCGTTCCACGAGCTGCTCCGCCGAGCCGAGTTGCGCCGCCCGACGCGGCCCGCGGGCTCGCGCCGAGCGGAGGTACTCGGAGACGATCTCCCGCAGGGTGGGCAGTCCGGGCGGGGGTCGCGTCGCCGCGAGCTCGCCCAACAGGGTCGCTCCCACCTCGAGGGCCGCGTCGGCGGCGAGGCCGGCACGGGAGAGCGGGATGCCGGGGTCGACCCGATCGAGCAGCATCCACCAGGTCCACGGTTCCTGGCGACGCACCTGGGGCGCCAGGTCCGCGCCCCAGGCCTCGAGGGCGATCGCCTCACCCACGGCCTCGACGTGGGGGAACCCGACCTTGAGCACCGCGGGGTCACCGTCGGCGGTCGTGACCCGCAGCACCGCGCCGGACTCGCCCCCCACATACGCGTCGCCCGCGGTGAGATGCCAGCGGTCGAGGGCGCTCGCCACGAGACCCGCCGCCGCGGCATCCCACGCCGACTTCGACGGCCACGCCTCGAGCGCGGCGAGTTCGAAGGCGACGGCGTCCACGGCCCGACCCTACGCCGGGGCGGCGGTCACGCTGGGTTAGCATGGCCGGATGCCGCAGAACCGCCCGCCTGCCCCGCGGCCCGGAATGGCGGTCGATCGGCCCGACGGCCCTGCCTCACGGACCCGAACTCTCACTCGGCGGCAGATCTACCGCCGTCGTCGGATCGCCGTCGCCGGTCTCGGCGCGCTCGTGCTCGGTGTCGGCTTCTGGCTCCCGTTCGTGATCCTCGCCCCGGTGCCGCTCGTGAGCGCCGTCGAGTCCCCGGTGGCTCCGCCCGCTCCCGTCGTGCCCGTCATCGACTTTCCCTCGTACGGCGCCTCCGGCATGGGAGCGGTCGGGTACGACGGCGTTCTCGCCGCCGGGGGCGCGACGACCGCGCTGCCGATCGCGTCGATCACCAAGATCGTCACCGCGCTCGTCGTGCTGGACGCCCGGCCGATCGCCGTGGACGAGGCCGGCCCCACGATCACCTTCGGCGAACCCGACCAGCAGTTCTACGTCGACATGGTCGCCCAGGACGGCATCGTCGCCCCGGTCGCCCTCGGCCAGACCATCTCGCAGCGCAATCTGCTCGACGTCGCGCTCATGGCCTCGGCGAACAACTACGCTCAGTCGCTCGCGGCGTGGGCCTTCGGCTCCGAGGCCGCCTACGTCGACGCCGCGCGCGCGTGGCTCGCCGCGGAGGGGTTCACCGGCACGACGATCATCGACGCCACCGGCATTCAGCCGGGCAACACGAGCACGATCGCCGATCTGATCGAACTCGGCAAGCGGGCGGTCGCTGACCCGGTCATCTCCACGATCGTCGCCACGACGACGCTCGACGTGCCGGGCGTGGGCACCGTGACCAACCGCAACCTCCTGCTCGGGATCGACGGGGTCGACGGCATCAAGACCGGCACGCTCGACGAGTCGGGAGCCTGCCTGCTGTTCTCGCAGGACATCACCGTCGACACCGAGACGATCACCATCGTGGGCGCGGTGCTCGGCGGGCCGGATCATCCCACCGTCGCCGCGCAAGTGCGGGCTCTGCTCGCCCAGGCCGACGCCGGGTTCCAGCGGCGTCCCCTCGTCGAGGTCGGCGTTCCCGTGGCCACCTGGACGACCGTCTGGGGCGATTCCGCGACCGCGATCACGGCCGACGCGGCATCGGCGGTCGTGTGGACCGGGACGCCGATCACCTCCTCGCTCGTCACCGACGACCTCCGCCTCGGCGAGCTGGGGGCCGACGTCGGCGACCTCGAGTTCCAGGTCAACGGGCAGAGCATCATCGTCGACGTCGAACTCGCGGACCCGATCGAGGATCCCGGCCTGTGGTGGCGGTTGACCAACCCGTTCCGACTCGGATGAACTCCATGAATATGCACGGACTTCCCAGCCTTGCCCGCTAGGCTGACCCGTATCTGAGCGCTCTGCTCGCCCCTGTGGCTGTGAAGTCATCCGAACTTCGAGGTCACGTGACTGCTGCACTGTCTGCCGAACCCGCCCGCATCATCAAGACCGGCCCCCGGGGCATCCCGAACCCGATCAGCGAGTTCGCTGCGTTGATGCACACCATCCGGGATGCGGGCCTGCTGCGCCGCCGTCGCGGCTTCTACATCGCGACCTTCGCCGTGATCACGGTCGCCATGGTCGGCGCCTGGTTCGGCTTCGCCATGCTGCAGGACACCTGGTACACCCTGCTGATCGCGGGTGCGATGGGCATCCTGTTCACCCAGTACGCCTTCATCACCCATGAACTCGCCCACCGGCAGGTGTTCGAGTCGGGCAAGCTCAACGAGTTCTCGGGTCGCATCATGGCCGACCTCGTCGTGGGGATCAGCTACTCCTGGTGGATGAGCAAGCACACCCGGCACCACGCGCACCCCAACCAGGTGGACAAGGATCCGGACATCGAGACGGACTTCATCATCTTCCAGAAGGATCACGCGGTCGGTCTCAAGGGCTTCGCCGGCTTCTTCGCCAAGCGTCAGGGCTGGTTCTTCTTCCCCGCACTGCTGGCCGAGGGGCTCAACCTCCACGTGCAGGCCTTCAGGACCGTGCTGTCCCCGGGCAAGGTCGACAAGCGCGCGCTCGAGATCGTGCTCCTGACGGTGCGCAACGCGGGCTTCCTCGCCGTGGTCTTCACGTTCCTCCCGCTCGGGATGGCCTTCGCCTTCGTCGGGGTGCAGCTCGCGATCTTCGGCCTCTACATGGGCGCCTCGTTCGCTCCGAACCACAAGGGGATGCCGATCCTGCCCCGCGATTCGAAGGTCGACTTCCTGCGCCGCCAGGTGCTCACGAGCCGCAACATCCGCGGGTCGCTCTTCATGAACCACTTCATGGGCGGGCTCAACTACCAGGTCGAGCACCACCTGTTCCCGAGCATGCCGCGCCCGAGCCTCAAGCGCGCGGGCGAGATCGTCAAGGAGTACTGCGCGAGCCGCAACATCCTCTACACCGAGGTGGGCCTCCTCACCTCGTACGGCATCGTCATCCGCCACCTCAACGAGGTCGGGCTGGGCGCCGATGGCGACCCGTTCGACTGCCCGGCCGCGGGGCGCACCGGCTACGCCGGCTAGCTCTCGTAGTCCGGCCTCTTCGGCGCCACGTCGTCTCCCGACGACTGGCGCCGAAGTCGTCTCAGCACCCACGGCACGAGGTGCTCGCGCGCCCAGACCGCGTCGCCGACGCGCGCCTGCCGCCATGATGACTGGGGCAACGGCTCGGGGGTGAGCGGTTCGAGGTCGTTCTCCACATTGAGCGCATCGAGAACCATCCGGGCGATGGTGTGATGCCCGAGCGGGGAGAAGTGCAGGCGGTCGGGCGCCCACATCTGAGCATCGCTGAGGTCGCGAAGGGCCCACATGTCCGCGACGATGCAGTCGTGGCGCTGAGCGATCGCTCGGAGGTTCTCGTTGTAGATGGCCACCTTGCCGCGCACCCGGCGCAGCACGGGCGTCATCCCGATGTCGGGTCCGTTGAACATCACGACCGTGGCATCGTCGCGACGCAACCGCACGATCATCGCCTCGAAACGCTCCGCGACGTCGTCGGGGTCCGTGCCGGGACGGATGATGTCGTTGCCTCCGGCGGAGACGCTGATCAGATCGGGGTTGAGGGCGAGCGCGGCATCCACCTGCTCGTCGCTGATCTGCTGGAGAAGACGACCGCGAATCGCGAGATTGGCATACGCGAAGTCGTCGGTGCGTTCGGCCAGCTCTTCGGCGACCCGGTCGGCCCAGCCGCGATGACCGCCAGGACTCTTCGGCTCCGGATCACCGATGCCCTCGGTGAAGGAGTCGCCGATCGCCACATACCTCATCCACGGATGCTGCTGGGTCATGTCACTAGCATGCCTCGTCTCGACCGCTGCCGACCAGCGGCGGGCGCGTGGGGCGGCTTCGGGCTCGCCTGTCGTGGCGTCTTGCTGCGCGATCCGCGCACCTGCCATGCTGGGATGGCGGGCATCGGTCCGCGTCACTGAACACTGGGAGTTCGTCCATGGGCTGGTTTTCCTTCCTCATCCTCGGCATCATCGCCGCCGTCATCGCGAAGCTGATCCTTCGCCAGAAGGTCGGCTGGTTCCTCACGATCGTTCTCGGCGTCCTCGGCGCGCTCCTCGGCGGATGGCTGTCCTCGCTGGTCTTCGGCACCAATCTGCTCGACGCCAACGGCTTCTGGGCGTGGCAGTCATGGCTGACCGCGATCGCCGGCGCGGTCATCGTGCTGTTCGTCTTCGGCCTCATCACCGGGCGTCGCAAGCGCTGATCCCACGCGAACGAGCGGGCGGGTTCCGGATTCCGGGCCCGCCCGTCGTCCGTTTCCGGCGGTGTCGCCCGCGGCTGCGATGATGTCCCCATGGGCAAGCAGGACGGATCCGACCGGCAGGTCACCGTCGGCGGCGTCGACGACAGCACCGCGACGATCCTCCATGTCGACATGGACGCCTTCTTCGCGAGCGTCGAACTGCTCGATCACCCGGAGCTCGTCGGCAAGCCGGTGATCGTCGGGCACCACTCCGCCCGGTCCATCGTCACCGCGGCGACCTACGAGGCGCGCAAATTCGGAGTGAACTCGGCACTGCCGATGTCGATCGCCCTGCGTCGGTGCCCCCAGGCGATCATCCTCGAGCCGCACTTCGACCGCTATCACCACTTTTCGACGCAGGTGTTCGCGATTTGCGACGATCTCACCCCCAACGTGGAACGGCTCGGCATCGACGAAGCGTTCCTCGACGTCGCGGGGGCCCGCACGGTGTTCGGGTCGCCGATGCAGGTCGCCCGCCTCCTCCGGGAGCGGGTGCGCGCCGAAACCGGACTGATCTGCTCCGTCGGGGCGGCCGCGACCAAGTTCGTCGCCAAGGTCGCCTCGGGCATGTCGAAACCCGATGGCCTGCTCGTGATCCCGCGCGACGACACGACGGCGTTCCTCCATCCGCTGCCGATCGCGAAACTCTGGGGCGTCGGGGGCAAGACGGAGGAGGTGCTGCGGGCCCGCGGCATCCACACGATCGGGGATCTCGCGCACACCCCGTCCGACCTGCTGCGCCGGTACGTCGGCGAGGCCGGCGCGGCCCGGCTGCACGACCTCGCCTGGGGGATCGACCCCCGCCGCGTTCACGGGGGAGCCGACGAGAAGAGCGTCGGGCACGAGATGACGTTCGAAACGGATGTGACCGACGCGGCCGTGATCCGCCGGGAGCTGCTGCGGATGTCGGGCATGGTTGCCGTGCGCCTGCGCAAGGCAGGGATGGTCGCGCGCACGGTCGTACTCAAGCTGCGCTACAGCGACTTCACGACGATCACCCGATCCCACACGCTCCCCGAGCCGACGGATCTGGGCCGCACGATCTACGACGAGGTGCGCGCGATCCATGCTGCCCTGCCTCAGGATGCGGCGATCCGCCTCGTGGGAGTGCGCGCCGAGCAGCTCGTGCGTGCCGACGAGGTGCCCCTCGGGCTCTGGGACGACACCGAGGGCTGGCGCGAGGCGGAGGACGTGATGGATGCCGCCTCGGCGCGTTTCGGCCGCAACGCGGTCACGCCGGCCCGCCTGCTCGGCAGCCGCCGCGCCGAACGCCCGAGTCTGGGCCAACGAGACTGACCGTCACGGGCCGCACTGTCGTTCCCATCGGGTAACGTTCCATCAAGTGAGCACGCCGTCCGACTTCCCGCCGCGATCGTTGCCGGGGCCGACGGTGGGCACCTTCGCGGCCGAGCACCTCTCCCCGGCCTATCCCGAGCGCGCCGCTCGGGGCACCGCGGACAAGCTCCGCGCCTGGCAGGCCGAGGCGCTCGACCGCTACTTCGAGGCAGAGCCCCGCGACTTCCTGGCCGCCGCCACGCCCGGCGCCGGCAAGACCACGTTCGCGCTCCGGCTGGCCGTGGAACTCATCGCCCGCCGCGTGGTCGATCGCGTCACGGTGGTCGCGCCCACCGACCATCTCAAGCGCCAGTGGGCGGATGCCGCGCACCGCGTGGGCCTGCGCCTCAACCCCGCGTACTCGAACGGCGACACGTGGGCGGGTCGGCGCTACCACGGCATGGCCGTGACGTACGCGCAGGTCGCGGTGAAGGCATCCCTGCACGAGGAGATCACCCGCTCGGCGCGCACCCTCGTGATCCTCGACGAGGTGCATCACGGAGGCGACGCCCTGAGCTGGGGCGACGCGATCCGCGAGGCGTTCGGGCCCGCGACGCGACGGCTGTCGCTCACGGGCACCCCGTTCCGCAGCGACACCGCCCCGATCCCGTTCGTCACCTACGCGCCCGACGAGAAGGGCATCCGCACCTCGCTCACCGACTACAGCTACGGCTACGGGCGCGCCCTCGCGGATGGCGTCGTGCGTCCGGTGATCTTCCTCGCCTACGCCGGTCGCATGCGCTGGCGCACGCGCATGGGCGATGAGATGGAGGCGCGCCTCGGCGAGGGCGACACGCAGGACGTCACCGCGCAGGCGTGGCGAACGGCGCTCGACCCGAAGGGCGAGTGGATGCCGGCGGTACTCCGGGCCGCGGACCGCCGCCTCACCGAGGTGCGCCATTCGATCCCGGATGCTGGGGGACTCGTCATCGCGACCGACCAGCTCCAGGCGCGCGCCTACGCCGGACTGCTCGCGGACATCACCGGCGAGAGCGCCGCGGTCGTGCTCTCCGACGAGAAGGCATCCTCCTCGCGCATTGAGAGGTTCGCTGCGGGGGAGTCGCGCTGGATGGTCGCGGTGCGCATGGTGTCGGAGGGCGTCGACGTTCCGCGTCTCGCCGTCGGGGTGTACGCCACGAGCGCATCGACCCCGCTGTACTTCGCCCAGGCCGTCGGCCGCTTCGTTCGAGCGCGGCGCCGTGGCGAGACGGCCTCGATCTTCCTCCCGAGCGTGCCGAGTCTGCTCTCGCTCGCGACCCAGCTCGAGCTCGAGCGCGACCACGCCCTCGACCGGGAGCAGGACGGCACGATGCTGCTCGAGGACGAGCTGCTCGACCGGGAGAACCGTGAGCAGGCGACGTCCGACGAGTTGACGGACGAGTTCACGTGGGAGGCGATCGAGTCCGACGCCAACTTCGACAAGGTGCTCTTCGACGGCGACGAGTTCGGATCCGCCGCGTTCGTCGGCAGTGACGAGGAGCTCGACTTCATCGGTCTGCCGGGCATCCTCGAGCCCGCGGAGGTGCGCGAGCTGCTGCGTCAACGCCAGGCCCGCCAGTCCCGGCGTGCGGCGGGCAAGCCGCGCGACGAGCAGCCGCCGGCGATGTACCGCACGCTGCGGGAGCAGCGGACGCTGCTCAACTCGCTCGTCGGGATGCGCTCGAAGCTCACGGGGGAGGCGCACGGCCTCATCCACGCCGAACTGCGGCGCCTCCATGGCGGTCCGCCGGTCGCTCAAGCGACGGTCACCCAGTTGCAGGCCCGCATCGATCACCTCCGCCGGGCGATGCGTCGCTAGTTCGCCCGCTCGGATCGGTGCCCCGTAGGGTTGACCCCGTGGCCGAGGAACTCACGGGAATCGCGGGCTGGGCGGTGGGCCTGATGGAGGTGCTCGGGGCGCCAGGAGCGGGGCTCGCGGTGGCCCTGGAGAATCTCTTTCCCCCCATCCCGAGCGAGATCATCCTGCCGCTGGCGGGGCTGGCCGCCAGTCGAGGCGATCTGGGCCTGACGGACGTGCTGGTGTGGACCACCATCGGGTCGCTCGCCGGGGCGATGATCCTCTACGGTCTGGGCCGTGGCCTGGGGGTGGAGCGGCTGCGCACCTTCGCCCGCCGGGTTCCGCTCCTGGAGGTTCGGGATATCGACCGCACCGAACAGTGGTTCCTGCGACATGGACCCAAAGCGGTGTTCTTCGGTCGGATGCTCCCCGTGTTCCGCAGCCTCATCTCGATCCCGGCGGGCGTGACGAAACTCAACATCGCGCTGTTCGCCGCGCTGACCTTCCTGGGCAGCGCACTCTGGAACACGGTGTTCGTGCTTGCGGGATACCTCCTCGGCGAGAACTGGCAGATCATCGAGCCCTACGCCGACACGTTCCAGGTGATCGTGATCGGCATCGTGATCGTGGCTCTCGCCGTGTGGACGGTGAGGCGCATTCGCGCGGGGCGACCGACGGAGACCTGAGCAGACGCGGCGACCCGCCCCGCCACGGCCCGGCCCGGCCCGGCCCGAAAAGAAAACGCCCCCGGTATGGACCGGGGGCGTTCTGGTTACTGATTTACAAGATCAGATGGGGCGGATGTTCTCCGCCTGGGGACCCTTGGGTCCCTGCGTGATGTCGAACTCAACCTTCTGGTTCTCGTCGAGCGACTTGTAGCCGCTCGTCGCGATGGCCGAGTAGTGGGCGAACACGTCGGGACTTCCATCCTCGGGGGCGATGAAACCAAAGCCCTTTTCCGCGTTGAACCACTTGACGGTACCTAGTGCCATGTAAAACTCCTCCAGGAGCGTTAATCGGCCCCGCTAGTCGAGGCCACGTCCGCATCTCTAGAGACCCGCACGATGAGCCAAGGGTATAGCAGGAGTCGGCTGCGAGCGCTATGTATTCGCAAACCGGTAACCAAACGTCATCTTGGGCTTGGTCGGCCGATTCGGGCCTGATCAGCGGAAATCCCTCGAGCGCGTGCGCGGCGCCATCGCGAGGGGCTCGAATCCGTCGGCGATCACGTTGGTGACGCCCTCCGCGGAGCGCTCGAGCATCCCGCGCACGATGAGTGCGGGAGCCTCCCGCACGAGCCGGCGGTAGCGCCCCCAGACCCCGACGCTGCAGATCACGTTGGTGAGCCCGGTCTCGTCCTCGAGGTTGACGAAAGTGATGCCGCTCGCGGTCGCGGGCCGCTGCCGGTGGGTCACGATCCCCGCGATCCGGATGCGGCGCTGCGGTTCCGCGGTCGCGAGGTCGGCAGCGCTGAGGATTCCCAGCTCGGTGAGGGCCTCGCGCAGATGCGCAACGGGATGGCTGTCGGTCGAGATGCCGGTCGCCCAGAGGTCGGACATCAGCTCGTCCATCGGCGACGGCAGCTCGAAGAGCGGCGGCTGGGTGGCCACGATGGTACCGGCGAGGTACTCGGGTCGATCCTGGGCGGCGTTGCCGGCGTTCCACATCGCCTCGCGGCGGGTGAGTCCGAAGGCGTCGAAGGCGCCCGCGGCGGCGAGCGACTCGAGTTGGGCGGTGATCAGTCCGGTGCGCCGCACGAGGTCGTTCATGTCGCGGTAGTCGCCGCCGCGATCGCGCTCGGCCACGATGCGCTCGGCGACGGCCGTGCCGATGCCGGCGACCTCGTCGAGCCCGAGCCGCACCGCGTGATTCCCGTCGCGGCGGTGCTCGGCGGTGCGGTCGGGGGCGGACCGGTCGAACTCGCCGACGGGTGGCTGCTCGTGGTGGAGGCACTCGGGCATCCCGGTGGGCTCGACCCGCTCGAGAGGCTCGAGCGTCGCATGCACCCCGGACTTGAGGATGTCGGGACGGTGCACGTGCACACCGTGCCGCCGGGCATCCGCCGTGAGGGATTGCGGCGAGTAGAAGCCCATCGGCTGGGCGCGCAGCAGGGCCGCGAGGAACGCGCCCGGGTAGTGCAGGCGCAGCCACGCGCTCGCGTAGACGAGCAGCCCGAAGCTCAGGGCGTGGCTCTCGGCGAAGCCGAAACCCGCGAAAGCCTGGATGCGCGCGTAGATGTTGTCGGCATCCACCCCCACGATGCCGTTGCCGGCCATGCCCTCGTAGAGCTTGGCGCGCAGCGTCTCGATGCGCTCGACCCCGCGCTTGGATCCCATCGCGCGGCGCAGCAGGTCGGCGTCATCCGGGGTGCAGCCGCCCACGGCGACGGCGATCTGCATGAGCTGCTCCTGGAAGATCGGGATGCCGAGCGTTCGCTCGAGCGGCTCCACGAGCTTGGGGTGCAGGTAGGTGATCGGCTCGGTGCCCATCTTGCGGCGCACGTAGGGGTGCACGGCGCCGCCCTGGATCGGCCCGGGGCGCACGAGGGCGATCTCCACGACGAGGTGGTAGAACTCGCGGGGCTGGAGCCGCGGGAGCAGCCCCATCTGCGCGCGGGACTCCACCTGGAAGACGCCGATGGCATCCGCCCGGCACAGCTGGTCGTAGACCCCGGCCTCCTCCTTGGGGAGGCTCGCGAGCGTCCACTCCTCGCCCAGGTTGTCGCGCACGAGGTCGAAGCAGTACTGGATCGCGGCGAGCATCCCGAGCCCGAGCAGGTCGAACTTGACGAGGCCCATCCACGCGCAGTCGTCCTTGTCCCACTGCACCACCGTGCGCTTCTCCTTGCGCGCGTGCTCGATCGGCACGACCTCGCCGACGGGTCGCTTGGTCAGCACCATGCCGCCCGAGTGGATGCCGAGGTGCCGCGGGAACTTCATGACCTCCTTGGCGAGCTCCACGACCGGTTCCGGGATGTCGTGCTCGGCGCTCGAGACCGTCGCGCCCCAGCGCTCCACCTGTCGCGACCACGCGTCCTGCTGGCCGGGGCTGTGACCGAGGGCCTTCGCCATGTCGCGCACCGCCGCCTTCGGGCGGTACTGGATGACGTTGGCCACCTGCGCCGCGTTCTCGCGCCCGTACTTCTCGAAGACGTACTGGATGATCTCCTCCCGCCGCTCGGAGTCGAAGTCGACGTCGATGTCGGGCTCCTCCTCGCGCATCGTCGAGATGAAGCGCTCGAACGGCAGGTTGTAGCGGATCGGGTCGACCGCGGTGATGCCCAGCAGGTAGCAGACCACGCTCGACGCCGCCGAACCGCGCCCCTGACAGAGGATGCCGCGCTCGCGCGCCTCGCGCACGATGTCCCACACGATGAGGAAGTAGCCGGCGAAGTGCTTGCGCTCGATCGCGGCCAGTTCACCGCTGATGCGCCGCTTGTTGGCCGGGGTCAGGGGGATGCGACGCCCCGCGGCACCCGCCCAGGTGAGCTTGCGCAGGTAGCTCATGGGCGTGAACCCGGGCGGCACCTCGGTGTCGGGCAGCTCGGGCTTGGCCTTCCGCAGCTCGAAGGCGAGCTCGGCGGCGATCGTCACGGTGTTCTCCACGGCGCCGGGGTAGCGCGCGAAGCGCTGCGCCATCTCGGCGCCGCTGCGCAGGTGGGCGGCCCCGGATGCCGGGAGCCAGCCGTCGAGGTCGTCGAGGCTGCGGCGTGCCCGCACCGCGCTCACGGCGGTGTGGAGGTGGTGCTGCGCGGGCGTCGCGTAGTGCACGTTGCCCGTGGCGACGACGGTGAGGCCGCGCTCGAGCGCGAGGGCGTAGAGGGCGTCGTTGTGCGTGCTGTCGAGCGGGTCGCCGTGGTCGACAAGCTCGACGGCGACGTTGTCGGGTCCGAAGAGGGCGACGAGACGGTCGAGCTCGGCCCCGGGGTCGCCGTCGTCGAACGCAGCGCGCACCGCGCCCTTGCGGCATCCCGTGAGGATGAGCCAGTGCCCCTCCGCCCGGCGCGCGAGATCGTCGAGGTCGTACACCGGACGCCCCTTCTCACCCCCGGCGAGCTGCGCGGCGGTGATCGCCGAGGCGAGCCGGTGGTAGCCCTCCTCCCGGCGGGCGAGCACGAGCAGGTGCGTGCCGTGCGGATCGGGGATGCCGTTCTGCGGCCCCGGCAGCCCGAGCGAGAGCTCCGCGCCGAACACCGTCGCGACGCCCAGGCTCGCCGCCGCCTCGGCCATGCGCACGATGCCGTAGAGCCCGTCGTGGTCGGTCATCGCGAGCGCCGTGAGACCCAGCCGTGCGGCCTCCTCGGCGAGCGACTCGGGCATGCTCGCGCCGTCGAGGAAGCTGAAGGTGGAGTGCGCGTGCAGCTCCGCGTAGGGCACGATGCCGGGCGCGGCCGGAGCGGACACCTCCGGCGCCCGGTACTGGGCCCGCTTGGCGGACCACGCGGGGCTGTCGCCGCCGTCCGCGCCGGGCGGCGGGGCGGTGCCAGGGCGCGAGGTGTCCGAGAGGCTGCGCTCGAACTCCGACCAGGGGATCGGCGGGTTGCTCCAGCCCATCAGCGCAGCCGCTCAGTCATAGCGCGGCTAGTCATACCGGGCCTCCGCCCACCACTGGCCGCCCTCGAGCACGAGCAACCACCCGCAGCCGCTGCCGTCGACGGCCTGCACGCGCCACGCGCGCCGGGCATCCGCGCTCCACCAGCGCTCGTCGAGCGGCCACGGTCCGGCCCACGCGGTGATCGGCAGACGCTTGGCCCCGGCGAGGATCACGGCGGGGGAGGCGGTGAGCCCCCCGCGGTCGGCGACGAGCACGGTCTCGCCCGCGGCATCCACCACCTGCACCGGATGCCGCGTCTCGAAGACCGTGCCCGGCAGCGGGTGCGGCAGCCGCCCCGGCCACGGCTCGGCCGCGGAGCGGCGCGCGACGGGAGGGTCACCCCACGCCACGAGCACCTGACGGTCGAGCAGGGTGCGCCCGCCGCCGAGCGCGGGGACGAGCACCCCGCCGTGCCCGAGCATGCTCTGCACGCGGGAGAGCCCGTGGTGGATGCGCTCGTCGGCGCCCGTGCCCCACAGCCCGGTCTCGTGGTGGGAGATCGCGTCGACCGCCTCGGGCGCGACCCGCACGCGCGTGATGCCCGCGCTGAGCGCGGCCTCAACCTGCGCGCCCTGGAGCTGCCAGCGCACCCGGTCGACGACGTCGGCGGGGGTGAACGAGCGCGGGTGCAGCCAGACCCGCTCGCTGAACTCGTCGGCGTCGGTGTCGAGCTCCACGCGGATCGCCGTGGCGACGAGCTTGGCTCCCGTGAGGGCGGTGATGAACTCCTCCGCCGCCGACCGGATGCCGAACGCCACCTGGTCGACGCGATCGAGCGCGGGTTCGAAGTCCACGACGAGGTCGAGGTCGTCGGGCGGGGTGCGCGGGGTCAGCGGCAGGCTGTCCCGTCCGGCCGCGAGGGCGTGCAGCCGGGCGCCGGCGGGCCCGAAGCGCAGACGCACGTCGTCCGCGGGGAGGGCGGCGAAGTCGCCGAGGGTGCGCACGCCGAGGCGGCGCAGCAGGGTGACGAGGGCCGCGTCATCCAGCAGCCCGACGTCGAGCGGGGCGAGGAAGGCGGGCGACCCCTCGGCGCTCACCACCTGCACCGCCGCCGCACCGCGTCGCGCGGCCTGCTCCGCCGTGAACAGTCCGTCGGCGATGCCGGCGCGGGCGCCCCGGCCGCCGAGCTCCTCGATGCGCCCGAGGAGGGCGAGGGCCGCCGCCTTCTCGCCGCCGTAGTAGCGGGCCGCCCCGCGCACCCGCACGGCGCAGACCCCGGGACGCAGCACCTCGACGCCGGGGACGAGCTCCTCGATCCCGGCGATGATCGGCTCGAAGGCCCGGGCGTCGAGGGCGGGGTCGTAGTCGAGCACGGTGAGGGCGGGACACCGGGACTGGGCCTCGCGCAGGCGCAGTCCGCGGCTCACCCCTTCCGCGCGGGCGGCGGAGGAGGAGGCGAAGACGAGGTTCTTCTCGATCAGGGCGAGCTGGGCATCCGCCCCCAGACCGGCGGAGCGCATCGCGGCCGTCACGGGCCAGTCGGGGCACCAGAGCACGATGACGCGCGGCGGTTCGGCGCCGGGCAGCTCGCGCGGCGGTGCCGGGCGCCGGGAGGCCGAGGCCCTCATCCCGCCGCCTCCCGCCGCAGCGGGATGACCTCCGTCTCCGCCGGCCCGGCAACGGGGGAGAGGACTCCCGGTCTGGTGGTCGGCGACACGCGCCGGACGGTCTCCCCGGCATCCGGCAGCCACAGCCGCGCGCTGCGCGGGCGGCCCGCCGTGCGGGAGCTCACCGTGACGGTCACCTGGCGCGCCGCGAGGTAGCCGTGACCGTCGCCGATGCCGTGCCACTCGTCGTGGGAGAGCGAGAGCATCGCCTCGGTCTGCGGCCACGCGCCGAGCACGAGGAGGGTCGCGCCGCGCTGGCGGAGGCGGGCCGAGAGTCGGGCGACGCTGGCATCCGTGGCCCGGGCGGGCGGACGGGTGACGACGACGCCCATGATGTCGGCGACCGCGGCGGTCACGGCGAGCCACTGGTCGCCCGGGTGGGGCACGAGCACGAGCCGCTCGAGGTCGATGCCGAACCGGGAGGCCGCCTCCACCCCGAACTCGGGAACCCCGACGACGGCGCACCAGGCTCCGGCCGCCGACGGCGCGGCGAGCAGCGCCATGAGAAGCATCGCCGAGCGCTCGACCGAGTAGGCGGCGCCCTGCTTGAGCCCGCCTCCGGGCAGCAGCTCCGCGATCGCCGGGTGGGTGGGGATGAGCCGGGTGTCGAGCGTCGTCGCCTGCATCTGCCGGATGCGCGCCTGCAGCTCCTGCACGCGATCGCGCTCCCTCTCCGCGCCCGCGGGCACGGCGGGAGCCGGCTCGTCGAGCACGGCAGCGGCAGTGGAGGTCACTCCTCCATGGTCGAACATACGTTCGAGTGTGTCAACTGCGGACGACATTCTTCGGCGTGTCGCTCGATGTCACCGGCACCGACTATGTTCACCGTGTGAACTTCATCGAAGCAACCGACCTGCGCAAGACCTACACCCCCAAGGGCGCCCCACCCGTCCACGCCCTCGACGGGCTCGACCTCGTGGTTCCCCAGGGCACCGTGACCGCCCTGCTCGGCCCCAACGGCGCCGGCAAGACCACCACCGTCAAGGTGCTGACCACCCTCATCCGGCCCGACTCGGGCACCGCCCGCATCGACGGCATCGACGTGCTCGCCGACCCGGAGCGCATCCGCCCGATCATCGGCGTCTCCGGCCAGTACGCCGCCGTCGATGAGAACCTCACCGGATTCGAGAACCTCGACATGGTCGGGCGGCTCTACCACCTCGGGGCGCGCGAGTCGCGGGCGCGGGCGAAGGAGCTCATCGAGCTCTTCGATCTCACCGAGGCGCAGAACCGTCCGGTGAAAGGATTCTCCGGCGGGATGCGGCGGCGCATCGACCTCGCCGGCGCCCTCGTCACCCGTCCGCGCGTGCTGTTCCTCGACGAGCCCACCACCGGACTCGACCCGCGCAGCCGCTTGGGCATGTGGGACATCATCACGACCCTCGTCGGCGAGGGAACGACGGTGCTGCTGACGACGCAGTACCTCGAGGAGGCGGACCAGCTCGCCGACAGCATCTCGGTGATCGATGACGGAAAGGTCATCGCCAAGGGCACCTCCGATGAGCTCAAGGCCTCGATCGGCGGACAGCGCGTCGAACTGAGCCTCGTCTCCGCGGATGACGCGGCCGCCGCTCGCGCGGTGCTCGCGCGCCACGGCTCCGGCGAGCCCACGGTCTCGAGTGACGGGCGAGCCCTCACCGTGAACGCCACGGACGCCCCGGCGGCGCTCCAGGCGATCCTCGGCGAGCTCGGAAAACAGGGCATCCGCCTCTTCGACGCGGGGATGCGCCGACCCACCCTCGACGACGTGTTCCTCACGCTCACCGGCCACATGGCCACCGAAGAAGACTCCACCGACAGCGACACCACCGGCAAGAAGAAGAAGACGAAGGCGACGAGATGACCACGCAGACCCCCACTCTGGACGCTCCGGCGGGACCGTCGCCGAAGGGCGAATACCACGCGAGCCTGGCGACCTGGCTCAACGATGGCTGGATCACCACCCGGCGCAACCTCATCAAGATCAAGCGCGTGCCCGACATCCTCGTCTTCACGACGCTTCAGCCGATCATGTTCGTGCTGCTGTTCACCTACGTCTACGCGGGGGTCATCAACATCCCCGGGAGCACATACACCGAGTTCATCATGGCGGGAATCTTCGCCCAGACCGTGGTGTTCGGCTCGACCTACTCCGGGTCGGCGATGGCGAACGACCTCAAGGACGGCATCATCGACCGGTTCCGCACCCTGCCGATGAGCCCCTCGGCCGTGCTCGTGGGCCGCACCAACGGCGACCTGCTCATCAACACGATCTCGATGGCCGTGATGATGGTCACGGGCTTCATCGTCGGTTGGCGCATCCGTTCGAGCCTGCTCGAGGGCATCGCCGCGGTCGCCCTGCTGCTGCTGTTCGCGTACGCCCTCTCGTGGGTGATGGCCTACCTCGGCATGAGCGTGCGCAGTCCGGAGGTGATCAACAACGCCTCGTTCCTCATCCTCTTCCCGCTCACGTTCATCTCGAACGCCTTCGTGCCGAGCGACACCCTGCCCGCTCCGCTGCGGGTCATCGCGGAGTTCAACCCGGTGTCGGCCCTCGTGCTCGGGGCCAGGCAGCTTTTCGGCAATGTGCCCGAGGGCACGCCCGAGCCGTCGGCGTGGACCCTGCAGAACCCGATCCTCACGGTTCTCATCGGCGCCGCGATCATGCTGATCATCTTCGTGCCGCTCTCGATCACCAAGTTCAAGCAGATCAGCACGCGCTGACCTCGCCGCAAGGCGCCCGGATGACGCGGGCGGGGTGCAGAATCGTGGCATGACGTCACTGACCAAGAACTGGACCCCGCTCGCGATCACCTGGCTCGTGCTGTCGATCGTCGGCCTCGTGGGCACGTGGACCTTCAACACCCTCGCGATCATCCAGATGCGCGACTACATCGGCGACTGGGTGAACTCGGGACCGGCCGTCTCCTCGCTCACCGTGGACCTGCTCGTCGTGGCGGTGGCCGGCTGCATCCTCATCGTCGTCGAATCCCGTCGGCTCGGGATGCGCTTCGCCTGGCTCTACATCGTGCTCTCGGGCATCACGGCCTTCGCGTTCACATTCCCGCTGTTCCTCGCGATGCGGGAGCGGAAGCTCGCGAGCACGCGCACCCCGTAGGGCGGCGCCCGAGGGGTCAGCGACGGCGAGCTCCGCGCTTCGGCGGAGCGGGCCGCTTCGGCGCGGCCGCACGCACGGGGGCCGCGGGCGGTTGAGCAACCGCTCCGCGGGAGCTGTTCGCCGTGCGCCCACGGACGATGCCCACGAACTCATCGATGAGCGGCGTGGTGCGGTCGGTGCGCCAGACGAGCGCGATGCGGGTGGTCGGGCCATCCCTCACCGGTCTGGCCACGACATCACGTCGGCTGAGGGCGCGCGCCACCGAGTGCGGCATCACGGCGACGCCGACGTTCGCGGCGACGAGGGCGCCGGCCTCCTCCCACGGTCCGTCGAGCACGGTCTCGCCGGCGAGGTCGGCGAGGGACACGGCGTCCACCGCCTCGATCGCGTGGTCCTTCGGGGCGACCACTACGGCGAGCTCCTCGTAGAGCGGGATCGCGCTGAGGTGCTCGGCGGCGACCGGCAGGCGCAGGAGCGCGACATCCGCGGATCCGTCCTCGAGCGCCGCGAGGGCGTTCGCCTGGCCCATCGGGATCAGGGCGAGGGGATGCTGCGGCAGCCGTTCGGCCCAGACTCGGGCCCACTTGCCGGGCGTGACGCCGACGACGAACGCGACGACGAGACCGGGACCAGACACCCGCTCAGGGTACCCGGCGTCGGCGCGACCTGACCGACCCGTTAGCCTTGAGTGGTGCCCGACCAGACCATGAAGCCCGCGACTGCGGCGAAGAAGCTCGGGATCTACCTCCCCGCAACCCCCGAGGAGTTCCAGGCGGGCACGGTCACCCGGGCGGCGTTTCTCGAACTCCAGTCGACCCCACCGGAGTGGCTCGTCGAGCTCAGACTGAATGGCCCGCACCCGCGGCAGGTGGTCGCCCAGAAGCTCGGGATCTCCACGAGTGGCCTGGCCCGATCAGGTGCCCCGGACGTGATGACGACCGCGGAGATCAAGGCGCTGCTCGAGCAGAAGCCCGAGTGGCTCGTCGTGGAGCGCGCGACCCAGGCGTCGGTGCGTGAGGAGAACCTCCGGATCAAGACGGAGCGCGCCGCGAAGGGGCAGCTGCGAATGGAGCGCGAAGAGGGGGGTCCTCCTAAACGGGGACACTGAACTAGACTCGGGGTACTGGGAACGCTCCCGAATCGCGTTCCCGAACGCACTCTGGGGGAGTTTCGATGAGGATCCTGTCGCGGGCGGTCGTCGCTCCGCTGGCGCGCCTCTGGGTCGCCAACTCCGCCGAGTCCTGGCGATCACTGCCCAGACCGCACGACGCGCCGTTCGCCTACGCGGCCGGGCCCGACCCGCTGCGACTTCTCCTGATCGGATCCGGGATGGCCGTGGGATACGGCGTGCTCTCCCATGACCTCGGGATGCCCGGCTACCTCGCCCGGGACCTGTCCGCGCTCACCGGGCGCGGGGCATCCGTCGACGTTCGCGCCTCGTCGGACATGACTCTGCCGACCGCGACCGCCCAACTGGCGACCCTCGACCTCACCCGATTCGACGCGGTGATCGTGACTCTCGGCGGACTCGAGACGCTGACTCTCCAGCCCGCCGCGTCGTGGCGCCGCAATCTCGACGCCCTGCTCGACTCGGTCGAGGCCGTCGGGGAGAGCGCCCCCCATGTCTACGTGGTCGACACCGGACGCATGCCGAGCTACCTCCGGATGCCGCAACCGCTCGCGAAGCTGGCCGAGCGCCACGGCCTCGGGATCTCCGAGGAGTCCCGCGCGGCGTGCGCTGCGCATCTGCGGGCCACCTGGGTCGCCTTCCGACCCCGGGGTGGCGACGCGGTGCGCAATGCCAACCGTCAGACCTACGAGGAGTGGGCGGGCCTCATCGCTCCCGAGATCGCGCGCGAGCTGACCCTGCCGACCCGCGACTCCGAGGTTCATGCGGATGACGCGGCCCGCGTCGCCGCGATCGATCGCCTCGGGCTGATGACGGCCCCCGCGGACGACAACCTCAACCGGATCGTGTCGACCGCGCGCCGGCTGCTCGGCGTCGACGGCGCCGCCGTCACGATCGTGCACCGCGACCACCAGCGCGTGTGGGCCGGGGACGGGGTGCCGATGGCCGACATCCGCCGCGATCGCACTTTCTGCGATCGCACCATCCGCCGGTCGGGCCTCACCGTGGTCGAGGATGCGCTTGCCACGCCGGGCGAGTGGCCCGAGATCCCCGGGGCCGAGGGGCTGCGGTTCTATGCGGGCTACCCGATCGAGGCCCCGAGCGGCGACCGCTTCGGCACGCTCTGCGTCATGGACTTCACGGCGCGTCAGTTCAGCGCGGAGGACGCGACCCTGCTGAGAGATCTCGCGCTGCGAGTGCAGGGCCTCGTGTGGGAGCGGCCGGGGGCGTCCGTGGAGCGCGGAACCAAGGCATCGGATCGCGCGTCCTCCTGAGGCGCCCTGATCGAGACGCCCGCGACCGGGGCTTGCCTGCCGCCGCGGAATGGGAGGATGGAGCGATGACCTCCCGCGCCTTCTCCATCGACCTCCCGAACACGAGTCCGTGATGGCGGCCGAGTGCATCCACGGGTTCGAGGAGGGTCTCTGCGACACCTGCTATCCCAAGGCACCCCCGGTGCGCCCGGCCGCAGCCAAGGCACCCCGCGCGGCCACTGCGAGAGCCGCCGTCGCATCCCGGCCCGCGAAGCGCACGGCGGCCGGCACGGGGGCCCCCGTGAACCTGCTCGACCAGCGCGTGTACCACCTGACCCATCTGGGCAACCTCCCGTCGATCCTCGCGGCGGGGTCGCTGATGGCTGGCGACGGGGCGACGATGGAGGTCGATCTCAGCTCGCCGCTGACACGGGAGCTGCGGACGACCGCGGAGGTCGCCGCGGGAGTGAGCGTCGCGTCTCATGTGCCATTCGCTCTGGCACCCGACGCGGTCTTCTGGGAGGAGCTGCGCCGGGGAGCAGTCGAGCCGCGATGGTCGGCAGCAGCGAGACTTGCCGCATCCCACGACTTCGTCTTCCTGGTCTCCACGCTGAGAACGCTCGGCTCCTTCGTTCTGGCCGATGCGGACGCCGCAGGAACCTACACCCGGTTCGCGGGAACCCCTGATGTCGCGCTCGGGATGCTCGGCCGCCTGCACGGCGCAGATCAGCTCCGAGAGGCCGAAGCCCTGGTCGCCGGCTCTGTGCCGTTCGAGTCGGTGCAGCTCATCGGCGTCGCCAACGAGCCAGTGCGCGATCGCGTGCGGTCGCTGCTCACGTCGGCAGGTCTCGCGACCAAGGTCGCGGTCTACCCGCCGTGGTTCGTGGAGGTCTGAGCCACGGTCTCCGGTTAGAAATCAGAAGCCGCTACAGCTCACCCTCGAGCACTTCACCGATGTCGGGCGAGTCGAACGCGTCGACCCCCTCATCGCGCGTCTCCGGTGGGTCATCCGCGCGGTCGTCCGTCGACGGGGGAGCATCCGTGGTCGATGCCGACTCTGCCGCGAGCTCCACCGCCGCATGGATCGCGGACCACTCGCGCTCGATCTCCGGGTCGTCTGTGCCACCCATGGTCGTCCCCTTCCGTTGAACTTCCAAGCCGTCGGTGGAGAGTACCGCGCATGTCGCCCGGAGATGGTCGAGACTGAGAGAGTGCAGAGAGTTATACCCGGTTATACTTGGGCGATGAAGACCGCCATCTCTATTCCCGATGAGACATTCCGTCGAGTGGAAGTGCGGGTCGCGCAACTCGGGCTCTCACGATCAGAGTTCTACGCGACCGCCGCCGAGAAGTACCTCGACGAACTGGATCGCAGCGCCCTCACGCGCGACATCGATGACGCCATCGGTCGCGGCGCGACCGAGGAGGTTGCGGAGCGATCCGGCCTTCGCCGCCTTGGGGAACTCACCGAGGGTGACAAGTGGTAACCCGGGGTGACATCCGCTGGGTCAACCTCGGGGATGCTCGTGGAAGTGCCCCGGCAGGGAGCCGACCGGTGCTCGTGATTCAGTCCGATCACTTCAACCGAAGCCGAATCTCGACCGTCATCGTCGCTGTGATCACGTCCCAAACGAGGACTGCGCAGCTTCCGGGCAACGTATTCATCCCGGCGGCAGCGTCAGGGCTCCCGAAGGACTCCGTCGTCAACGTGTCGCAACTGATTACCCTGAATCGCAGCGAGGTGGGCGAACTGGCCGGAGCCCTCCCCGGCTACCTTTCGCGTGAGGTTGACGCGGGCCTCAGGCAGGTGCTCGCTCTCTGAGCGGCCGTGGCGAGACCGCAACCCGGTCTCGACAGCCTCCACCGGCGTGAGTTCTCCACGGTTCTTCGACTGGCGTTGGGACACAAGTGCGCCCACCCCACACTCGACCCATGACCGACACCCTTGCCTTCGATGATGTGAGCGCGATCGCGCTCGAGACCGACGACGCCGTGCTGGAGCGGGTGACCGCGCTCGTGCGCAACGCCCTCCGCCGTCAGGTGTGGCTCATGTTCCTCGACTCCGAGAGGCGACAGCTCCCTGTGCTGCTGCCGACCGAGATCCCCGCGAGCCCGGGGGAGGACGACGCAGAACTGATCGGCTCCTTCATCCGCACCATGGCGAGCGACGTGGATGCCGCGACCGTGATCGTCACTCTCGAGCGGGCCGGTTCGCCCGACCTCACCGACCTGGATCGAGCGTGGCTGGCCACCCTGCTCGACGCGTGCGAGGCCTCGAGCATCCCCTTCCACGGCCCGTACCTGTGCCACCGCCGGGGGGTGCGTGCCGTCGAGGTGATCGAGTACCGGTTCTAGCGGGGGCGCAGTCTCAATGCCAGTGCATTTAGCACTAGTGCTATATTGCTAAGTATGAACACGGGAACGACACAAGTCTTCAAGGCCCTCGCTGATCCCACCCGCCGCCAGATCCTCGAAGACCTGAGAGATGGCGAACTCGCTGCGGGGGACATCGCGAGTCGATTCCCGATCTCCGGCCCCTCGATCTCGCGTCACCTCTCGGTGCTCAAGGCCGCCGGTCTTGTAGTCGAGCGGCGCGAATCGAATCGCATCCTTTACTCCCTCGTCGAGGAACGGCTCGCCCTCGCAGTCGGTACATTCCTTTCGGCCGTGTGTCCTGAGCAGATCGTGCTGCGCGGAATTCGGACGGTGACGAATCCGGCTGCGGCGAAGGCCGACACCGTGGAGGCGGTGATGCCTGCATGAGCGTGCGTATCCCACGGCTGGCAAGCACCGTGCAACGACGCCTGCTGATCAACTACCGTGTCGACCCGGCCGTAGCGCAAACGTTGATTCCCCACACCCACCGACCTCAGCTCGTGGACGGCAGTGCGGTCGCCGGAATCTGCCTCATCCGCCTCGGCGACCTGCGACCCGCGTTCGTGCGGCCTCGGGTCGGGTGGGGCGCCGAGAACGCCGCCCACCGGATCGCAGTCGAGTGGGACTCGCCCCAGGGTGTTCGGACCGGGGTCTACATCCCGAAGCGCCACAGCGCCTCCCGGCTGGCGGTTTTCGCGGGAGGACGCCTCTTCCCGGGAACCCACACGCTGGCCCGGATCACGAGCGTCGAGAACGATGACACCGTCACGGTCAACCTCGATGCGCCCGATGCCCGAGTTCGGGCCGAGGTTGCAGTGCGGCCGTTTCTCACGAGTTCCCTGTTCTCGGATCTCGGTGAGGCATCATCGTTCTTCCGAAAGGACGCGGTCGGCTGGTCAACCGATCGGCAGGGTCGACTCGAAGGACTGCGCCTCGACACCGATTCGTGGCTCGTGGATGCCGCGGACCCGATCCATGTGGAATCGAGCCTGTTCGACGGACTCCCGGCGGGTTCGGTGCAGCTTGATCACGCGCTGCTGATGCGCAATGTGCCCGTTACCTGGTCGAAAGCGGAGGGACTGCACGACCGCCGTCACTTCCACGACACCGTGCCGACGTAGAGTGGATCAGGTCCGCCTATCCGCTCACGGAAGCAGTCACCCTTGGCCCAGGACCCCACGCCAGCACCGAACTCCCCGGCACCAAGCACGCCAGCACTGACGATCCGTGGTCTCACGAAGCGTTTCGGTGAGAAGCTCGCCGTCGACGCCCTCGATCTGGACGTTCCCGCGGGCAGCTTCTTCGGCCTCGTCGGCCCCAATGGCGCCGGCAAGACCACCACGCTCTCGATGGCGACGGGGCTGCTGCGTCCGGATGCGGGCAGCGTGAGCATCCATGGCCTGGATGTCTGGACCAACCTCATCGAAGCCAAGCGCCGCGTGGGGGTGCTGAGCGACGGGGTTCGGCTCTTCGACCGGCTCACGGGACGCCAGCTCGTCACCTATGCCGGGCTGCTCAGCGGCATGGCCCGTGAGACCGTCGTGCCACGGGTGGCCGACCTGCTGGCGCTGCTCGATCTCGAGGCCGCCGCCGGCACCCTCGTGATCGACTACTCCGCCGGCATGACGAAGAAGATCGCCCTCGCCTGCGCTCTTGTTCACGCGCCGACGGTTCTCGTGCTCGATGAGCCGTTCGAGTCGGTCGACCCGGTGTCGGCGGCCAACATCCGTGACATCCTCGAAGGCTTCGTGCGGTCGGGAGGCACGGTGATCGTGTCGAGCCACGCCATGGACCTCGTGCAGCGCATGTGCGATCACGTCGCCGTGATCGCCCAGGGGCGCGTGCTCGCGGCCGGAACCACCGATGAGGTGCGGAACGGATCCACTCTTGAGGATCGCTTCGTCGAGCTCGTCGGAGGCCGTCGCCACGGGGAGGGGCCCGAGTGGTTGCGACTCTCGTAAGGCTGCGCTTCCTGCTCCTCGCCAACACGTTGCGACGCAACGTGTGGCAGCTCGTCGCCGTGATCGTCGGCGGGCTCTACGGGCTCGGCATCCTCGCCATCGCGGTCGCCGGACTCGTGGCCCTGAGCTTCGGCGACGTCGCACTCGCTCGCACGGTGATCGTGCTCGCCGGGTCGGGCCTCGTGCTCGGCTGGATCGTCGTGCCGGTGCTCACGACGGGCCTCGACCAGACGGTGGACCCCGCCCATCTGGCGACGTTCCCCATCCCGCGGGACCGCCTGCTCATCGCCCTCGCCGTGAGCGGGGTGCTCGGCATCCCGGGGATCGTCACGTCGATCGCGGCTCTCGCGACGGCGATCGCGTGGTCGCGGTTCCCGCTCGCCGCCGTCATCGCCGTGCCCTGCGCCGTCATCGGCGTCGTGACGTGCGTCGTCGGCTCCCGGATGCTCGGCGCCATCGTCACGCGCGTGGGCGCGGGGCGGCGGGCCCGGGAGACGCGCACCATCCTGGTCATCATCCCGCTCATCCTGCTGGGTCCGATCCTGCTGGGACTGGGCCAGTTCTTCAGCACGATCTCCGACGCGCTGCCGCGCATCGCGGGCATCCTCGCTGTCACTCCGCTGGGGGCGATCTGGGCCGTGCCGGGGTCGATCGCCGTGGGCGACGCCACAACGGCGGCGCTCCAGTTCGGGATCGGGCTCGTGACGCTCGTGGTCTTCTGGCTGCTCTGGCGCGCGGCACTCACCCGCGCCCTCGAGCTGCCCGCGCGCAGTGGTCCCGCGCGCACCGACCGGCGCGGGCTCGGCCTCTTCGGGGTGTTCCCCGGAACGGCGTGGGGGTCCGTCGCGGCCCGCGCGCTCACCTATTGGATCCGCGACCCCCGCTACGCGCAATCGCTCATCACGATCCCGCTCATCCCCGCGCTGATCTTCTTCTACGCGGGCGCCGTCGACGCCCTCGGGGTGCTGCTGTGGGTGGGCCCGATCGTCGCGCTGCTGCTGTCGATGTCGATCTACACCGACGTCTCCTACGACAACACCGCCTTCGCGCTGCACCTCCAGAAGGGCGTGCGCGGGGTGGATGACCGGCTCGGTCGCGTCGTGGGTCTCGCGGTGTTCGCGGTGCCGGTCTCGCTCGTGATCGTCGTCGCGAGCGTCGCCGTGGTGGGGCAGTGGGACTGGCTGGTCGGCATCCTCGCGGTGACGATCGGGGTGCTGCTCTCGGGGTTCGCCGTGTCATCCATCCTCTCGGGCTGGCTCACCTTCCCCGTTCCGGCACCGGGGGAGAGCCCCTTCAAGTCCCGGCCGGGGGGCGGCTTCGGCCTGCTGCTGTCGACGCTCGGCTCGTGGACGGTGCTCGGGATCCTCGTGGTGCCCGAGCTGGCCCTCGCGATCATCGGATTCGCGACCGGCACGGCACTCTTCGGATGGCTCGCGCTCGTCGTCGCCCTCGCGCTGGGCGGCGCCCTGCTCGTGATCGGCGTGCGCCTCGGCGGACGAATCCTCGACGCGCGAGGGCCGGCGCTGCTCGTGCAGCTGCAGACCCAGAAGTAGCGGTCAGTCCTCGCGCACCTCGGCGAGCGTGTCGCCCGTCGGATCCTCGGCGGTGGGATCGTCGAGATCGTGCCCCCCGACGGCCGTGCCCTGCCAGGTGAGCAGCCGCCAGCCGTTCTCGGGATCGCCGTCGAGCTCCACGATTCCGGTGTTGCGGATGTCGTGCTCCGCCGCGAAGCTCGGCGGCACGTTGGTTGCACGGCCCGCCACCCACACCCGGATCGCCGCACCGTGGCAGAACACCGCCGCCGTGCCGTCACTGCGCGCGTGCACGGTGGCGATCGAGTCGTCGAAGCGCCCGAAGAACTCGTGCCCGTCGTCGCCGCCCGGCATCCGCGCGCCGAGATCGCCCGTGCCCCACGCGAAGACGGTCTCCAGGTAGGCGCGCACGGCCTCACGGTCGCGGCGTCCTTCGAGAGCTCCGGCCGAGATCTCGTGGATGCCCGGCAGCTCCCCGATCTCCAGCCCCCGCGCGAGGGCGAGGGGAGTCGCGGTCAGGCGCGTGCGCACGAGCGTGGAGACCCAGATCGAGTCGATCGGGGTTCCCTCCAGCGCGCCCGGCACGGCATCCGCCTGATCGAAACCGAGCTCGGTGAGTCCCGGGCCCGGGTGCGCGGTCTCGAGGGTGCCCGCGACGTTGGCGGGCGTCTGGCCATGGCGGATCAGGAGGAGTCGCATCATCCCGAGCCTAACCGCGCAGAATGACGGTGCGGTGAACGCCGTCCGGGGTCACACGCCCCACTGCCAGTCCGCCACGGCGGGGATGTCCTCGCCGTGCTCCCGGGTCCACGCGCGGGCGTGCAGTCGAGCATCCTGCATCGCCTGGCGCACGCCCGCCGCCTTGCCGGCGAGTCCCGGAACGCGGTCGATGACATCGATCACGAGCTTGTAGCGGTCGAGATCGTTGAGCATCACCATGTCGAATGGAGTGGTCGTGGTGCCCTCCTCCTTGTACCCGCGCACGTGCAGGTTGTCGTGCCCGGTGCGCCGGTAGACGAGGCGATGGATGAGCCACGGATACCCGTGGTACGCGAAGATCACGGGCTTGTCGGTGGTGAAGATCGCGTCGAACTCGGCGCTCGGCAGGCCGTGCGGGTGCTCGCTCTCGTCCTGGAGGCGCATCAGGTCGACGACGTTGACGACGCGCACCGCGAGCTCGGGCAGATGCTCGCGCAGCAGGGATGCCGCGGCGAGCGTCTCGAGGGTCGGCACGTCCCCGGCGCACGCGAGCACGACATCCGGCTCACGGCCTTCGATCTCGGTGCCCGCCCAGTCCCAGATCCCGAGGCCGCGCGTGCAGTGGTCGACGGCTTCGGCCATGGTCAGCCAGTTGAAGGTCGGCTGCTTGCCAGCCACGACGACGTTGATGTAGTCGACCGACCGCAGGCAGTGGTCGTAGGTGGAGAGCAGGGTGTTGGCATCCGCCGGCAGGTAGACGCGCACGACGTCCGCCTTCTTGTTGACCATGTGGTCGATGAACCCGGGATCCTGGTGACTGAACCCGTTGTGGTCCTGCCGCCAGACGTGACTCGTGAGCAGGTAGTTGAGGCTCGAGATCGGCGCGCGCCACTCGATGCCGCGGGTCACCTTGAGCCACTTGGCGTGCTGATTGACCATCGAGTCGATGATGTGGATGAACGCCTCGTAGCACGTGAACATCCCGTGCCGTCCGGTGAGCAGGTAGCCCTCGAGCCAGCCCTCGCACTGGTGCTCGGAGAGCATCTCCATCGCGCGCCCGGCGCGAGCCAGGTGCACGTCGACGGGAAGGATCGAGGTGTCCCACTGCTTGTCGGTCACCTCGAAGATGTCCTGCAGCCGGTTGGAGGCGATCTCGTCGGGACCGAACACCCGGAAGTTCGTCGGATTCTCGTCGATGACCGAGGCGAGCCACTTTCCGAGCACGCGCGTCGCCTCCGAGATGCTGCCGCCGGGGGAGGGCACGTCCACGCCGAAGTCCCGGAAGTCGGGCAGCTCGAGCGGCACGCGCAGCACGCCGCCGTTGCCGTGCGGGGTGGCGCTCATCCGCAGCTCACCGCGGGGGGCCTTCTCGCTGATGAGGGCGATCGGGGTGCCGAGGTCGTCGAAGAGCTCCTCGGGCCGATACGTGCGCATCCACTTCTCGAGGATGCGCGTGTGCGCCTCGGTGTCGCGCGCGCTCGCGAGCGGAACCTGATGGGCCCGCCAGGTGTTCTCCACCGGCAGCCCGTCGATCTCGGCGGGACAGGTCCAGCCCTTCGGGGTGCGGAGGATGATCATCGGCCAGCGCGGGGTGCCCTCGAGGGTGCCCTCGCGCGCCTGCCGCTTGATGTCGGCGATCTCATCGAGCACGGTGTCGAGCACCTCGGCCATGCGCGCGTGCACGAGGAACGGGTCCTCGCCATCGAACCCGCCCGAGACGAGGTGGGGCTCGTGACCGTAGCCGCGCATGAGGTCGAACAGCTGGTCTTCGGGGATGCGGGCGAGCACGGTCGGGTTGGCGATCTTGTACCCGTTGAGGTGCAGGATCGGCAGCACGACGCCGTCCTGCAGCGGGTCGACGAACTTGTTGGAGTGCCAGCTCGTGGCCAGCGGTCCGGTCTCGGCCTCGCCGTCGCCGACGACCGCGGCGACGAGCAGGTCGGGGTTGTCGAAGGCGGCGCCGTAGGCGTGACTCAGGGCGTAGCCGAGCTCACCGCCCTCGTGGATCGATCCGGGCGTCTCCGGAGCCACGTGGCTCGGGATGCCGCCGGGGAAGGAGAACTGCCGGAACAGTCGGCGCATCCCCTCCTCGCTGCGATCGATGCCGGGGTACACCTCGGTGTAGGTGCCATCGAGCCAGGCGTTGGCCACCATCCCGGGTCCGCCGTGGCCGGGGCCTGTGACGTAGAGCGTCGGCTGCTGGCGCTCGAGGATGGCGCGGTTGAGGTGCGCGTAGAGGAAGTTGAGGCCGGGGGTCGTGCCCCAGTGGCCGAGGAGCCGCGGCTTGACGTGGTCGCGCGTGAGCGGCTCGCGCAGCAGGGGGTTGTCGAGCAGATAGATCTGGCCGATCGAGAGGTAGTTCGCCGCGCGCCACCAGGCGTCGATGGGAACGAGGTCGTCATGTTCGAGAGGGGCGGCGTCGCGGCGCGCCCAGGGAGAGGTCGGGGCAGTGGTGGTCATGGCCGCAGCCTAGGGTCGGTGATCGATCCTCGAATAGGGTCCTTAGCCCCATGCGCCCCTCGGGTGCGTGTGCGATCAGCGCGTCGCGAGCAACCCCGCGCGCTCGGGGTGCGCCTCGAACCAGTCGGCGACGTACCAGCACATCGGCACGATGCGCCGACCGGAGGTGGCCTCCACGTCGTTGACCGCGAACTCCACGACCTCGGCCGCGAGCCCCTGTCCGCGCAGCGCCGGCTGGGTGAAGGTGTGCGTTAACGAGATCGCGTCGCCGTTGATCCGGTAGTCCACCAGTGCCGCGATGGTGTCACCCGTGCGCAGCACGTAGCGCTGGGCATCCGGCTCGTGGGCGAGCTCGCCGGTCATGCGGGGAGGTTGGCCTCGATGACGCGCACGATCGCCGCGTCATCCGGCTCGGTGTTCGGGAAGAAGCGGTGCACCTCGCCCGACGGCGTGATGACGAACTTCTCGAAGTTCCACTTCACCTTGCCGGCCTTGTCGCTGCCGTCGTAGGGGGTCTTGGTGAGCTCCTGGTAGAGCGGGTGTGCGCTCTTGCCGTTGACCTTGACCTTCTCGAACATCGGGAAGGTGACGCCCCACGTGGTCGAGCAGTACTCCTTGATCTTGTCCTCGGTCGAGAGCTCCTGAAGGAACTGGTTGCTCGGGAACCCGAGCACCGTAAAGCCGCGCGGGCCGTAGGTCTTCTGCAGCTGCTCGAGCTTCTCGTACTGGGGGGCCAGACCGCAGCGGGAGGCGACGTTGACGATGAGCAGCACCTTGCCGGCGTAGTCGCCGAGCGTCACCGCCGCGCCGTCGATCGTCGTCAAGGGGATGTCGGAGATCGCGAGGGCTGGCACAGGGGTCATGGCTTCATTCAACTCCCGGTTGGCTGGGAGCATTCCCTGAGTATGCGTTCGGTATCCTGACCGGATGCCCGAGAGCCCGTTGTCGTCGAGCCCCTACGAGGTGCTCGGGGTGGCGGCATCCGCGTCGAACGCGGATCTGAAGCGGGCGTTCCGCAAGGCGCTCCGGGAGACGCATCCCGACACCGGGGGAGACCCCGCGCGGTTCACCGCGGTGCAACTGGCGTGGGAACGCATCGGCACCCCGGAGTTGCGCGCGGCCTACGATGCCGGCCATCACCAGACGCACGAACGCGCGGCCTTCACCGCGCAGCCGGCCCGCCCGCGCCAGGACACGCGGCCGCGAGCCCGCGCCTACGGCCATCCCGGGGGGTGGCGTCGCGAGAAGTTCCTCGCGCAGATGCGGGAGTGGGTCGGCCGGGGAGTGACGCTCGACGACCCCTACGATCCGGCGCTCGTGCGCAGCGCGCCGCGAGAGATCCGGCGCACCCTCGCCGACGCCCTCGCCGAGGAGTCGACTGCGCGAACGCTGAGTGATCTGGGAATCGGCTTCACGGTCTGGCATGACGTATCCGTCGGCAATCCGGAGGACAAGATCGACCACGTCGTGCTCGGTCCGTCGGGACTGTTCGCCCTGCTCTCGGAGGACTTCGGGGGCGCCGTGCGGGTGCGTCGAGGGGAGCTCATCGGAGAGTCCGTGGGCGCCGAGAAGCCGATGGACGCCCTCGCTCACCGGGCGAAGACGCTCGCCCGATCGGCGCGGGTGCGATTCACGGGCCTCATCATCGTGCTGCCGGATGACGCGCTCGACGAACCCATGACGACCCTGGGCTCGGTGCGCGGCGCGACGACCCTCGCGGTCCGCCAGTCCACCCTCGCGCACGTTCTTCGGTCCGGCCTGACTGGCGCGGCGCCGATCGGGGGCAACGAGCTGTTCGACCTGCGCACCCGCCTGCAGGGCGCGGTGCGATTCGTCTGAGGGCCGAGGATCAGCCGGCGAGCGCGGTGTCGGGATTCTCCCCGAAGTGACCGAGGTCGGGTTGGGCATCCACGGCAACGTCGTCGCGACGGTGCTTGGGGTGCCTGCCCTCGGCTGAGTGATCGGCGGCGGCCTCGGCTGGGGTCGGGCCGCCGGCCAGGGCGGTGCTGTCGGTCATCCTGACCTCCTCGTCCGGTGGCGGAAGGCGGCCGGGGCCTCCCGATGGCCTCCCACGATACCCCTCTCGGGGGGCAGACAGCCAGTTCTTCTGAGGACCGCTCAGGCTCGCCGCTCGGTCGCCCGTGGGGACCTCCCGCCGCGATACAGTGCCGTATGACCGACCGCCCTGCCCTGGTCCGCCGACTGGGGCTCGGGGATGCGACGGTGCTCGGACTCGGCTCCATGCTGGGCGCGGGGGTCTTCGCGGCATTCACCCCCGCGGCTCAGGCGGCGGGATCGGGGCTGCTCGTGGGGCTCGCGGTCGCGGGCCTCATCGCCTTCGCCAACGCGATGTCGTCGGCGCAGCTCGCCGCCGTGTACCCCACGTCCGGCGGAACCTACGTCTACGGTCGAGCCCGACTCGGGCCCGTGTGGGGGTTCCTGGCCGGCTGGAGCTTCGTCATCGGCAAGACCGCCAGCTGCGCGGCGATGGCGATCACGTTCGCCGCCTACGCCGCCCCGGTCGGCTGGGAGAAACCGGTCGCGATCCTCGCCGTGGTCGCTCTCGCCACGGTCAACCTCTTCGGCATCACCCGCACGGCCCTGCTGACCCGGGTGATCGTCGTAATCGTGCTCGCGGTACTGGCCCTCGTCGTGGCCCTCGGCGCCACCACGGGCCTCCCGAATCTCGACGTCGGCCCCGGTCTCGCCGACGATCTGATCGCCGCCGGTCCGTACGGCGTGCTGCAATCGGCCGGGCTGCTGTTCTTCGCGTTCGCCGGATACGCGCGCATCGCCACCCTGGGTGAGGAAGTGCGCGACCCGGAACGAACGATCCCGCGCGCGATCGCGCTCGCCCTCGGCATCGTGCTCGTGATCTACGCCGTGATCGCGGTCGTCGTGCTCGGGGTGCTCGGTCCGGAGGGCGTCGCCGCGGCGTCGGCGCCCCTCAGCGCGGTGGTCGAGGCGAGCGGCGTCGGGGGCCTCGCCCCGGTGGTGCGCGTGGGGGCCGCCGCGGCATCCCTCGGCGCCCTGCTCGCCCTCATCGCCGGGATCGGGCGCACCACCCTCGCGATGGCGCGCGAGCGCGACCTCCCGACGTGGCTTGCGGCCGTGCATCCCCGAACCCGCGTGCCCTACCGGGCCGAGGTCGTGCTCGCCGTGCTCGTGTGCGCGGTGATCGCCGTCGTCGACCTCCGCGGAGCGATCGGGTTCTCGTCGTTCGGAGTGCTGCTCTACTACGCCATCGCCAATGCCTCGGCGCTCACGCAGCCCCGCGAGCAGCGGCTGTTTCCGCGATGGCTCGCCTGGCTCGGCGTCGCGGGATGCGTGGTGCTCGTGATCACGCTTCCGTGGCCGTCGATCGCGATCGGCGTGGGCGTGCTCGCCGTCGGGATCCTCGTCCGGGCCCTTTCCCAGCGGGCCACAGCGCCGAACCAGTCCGAGGACACCTAGGCTGGTGTCTTCGTCGAGAAGAGGATGAGAGTCCGTGATCCGGGTCATCAGCTACAACCTTCGCAAGCATCGCGCCGTGGGCGAACTTGCCGCCCTTGCCGAAACGCCCGATCTGGATGCCCTGTGCCTGCAGGAGGTGAACGCCGCCGAGCTGCCCGCGGAGATCGGCTCCCTGCACCTGGCCGACACGACCAAGCGCAACCGGCTGGGACTGGCGGTGTACTACCGCAAGGACCGCTACGAGCAGCTCGACAGCCGCTCGTTCGAGCTGAAGAAGTCGTTGCACGACCTGGTCTTCTCGCCCACTCCCGAGCGGCTCGTCGGCTCGCTTCTGGTCGAGCGGGAAACCGGCCAGAGGCTCGTGATCGCCTCTTTCCACGCGGCGCCACTGACCGCGCTCAACTCGTTGCGCCGCACCCAGATCAAGGCCGCGCACGCGCTGCTGCAGGAACTCGGGTCCGGCGCCCCGATCATCATGGTCGGCGACTACAACTACCCGCTGTTCAAGGATGACCTGAGCGAGCGGGTGAAGAAGACCGGATACGACCTGTCGCTGAGCGACCGGCGCACCTACACGGCCTACAAGTTCTTCCGCGGACACTTCGATTTCGTCACGTCACAGGGCATCACCGTCGAGGGCGTGGAGACGCTGGCTCGCGGGTCGTCCGACCACATCCCGATTCTCGTGACCGCGTCCTTCGCTGCCGCGGACGCCGCCTAAGGGAAGTCTCACCCACGGCTCACGCGGGCGGCGGGATGATGGAAGCCACGCGGCATCCGTCCGCGACGAGGAGGGTGATCGTGGCCGACTTTCAGTCCGTGCGCGCCGCGGTGACGTGGACGACCTTCGGTCTGCTCACCGGAGTGGGCGTCACTCTCGCCGTCATCCTCGTGAGCGGCATCAGCGTCGCGGATGAGGCGGGGACGCCGATCGGCGTCGATCTCGTGAGCGTCTCGCCGGCGTCATCCTCGACCCCGTCAGCCGCGCCGACCCCCGGGGCGACCGGCACCGATTCGCCGAGCAGCACGAACGGCGCCGAGATCGTGCCCGCCCCGACGCCGGTCGAGGTCGAGCTCGACGATCACGGCGGCAACGATGACTCCGATGGCTCGAGCGGGGACTCCGGCAGCAACTCCGGCAGCGGTGGCTCCGGCAGCAACTCGGGCAGTTCGGGCGGTTCCGGTTCGTCCGGGGGCTCCGGCTCGAGCGGCGGCAAGTAGCTAAGAGACCTCTCATGCGGCTCTAGGAATCGTCTTAGAGCCATCCGGGAGTCTGGATTCACGGCGAACCCGCCGCATCGTTCCCGCCGGCCCGACGGCATCTGTCGAGAGGTACCACCCATGTCCATCTTCACCAGCCGCACCGCCATCACTGCGGGGGCCGTCGCTGTCGCGGTCGTGCTCTCGATCGGCGGCGTCGCCGTCGCCCAGGCCTCGATCGGCCAGTTCGACGACACCCTTCCCACCAACTCGCCGACCGGCGTGCCGAGCCCGACCCCGACCCTGTCGGATGACGGACCTCTTCACGATCTGAACGACGACAACGGCGGCGACCGCCCCGACGGCGTGTCGGACGACGGCCCCCTCCACGACCTGGGCGACGATCACGGCGGCCTGTCCGACGACGACTCGGATGATGACGGTGACAACAGCGGACACGGCGGCGACGACGACTCCGACAACAGCGGTCACGGCAACGCCGATGACTCTGACGACGACTCCGACGACAACTCCGGCTCGGGTTCGGACAACAGCGGTCGCGGCGGGAACAACTGATCCGCCTCTGAACGCCCCCTGACCGGAACGGGGCCATCGACCTCGGGTGTCGATGGCCCCGTTCCGCTCGTTCGGGCCGCCCGGATCAGCGCAGGCGGTAGCCCATCCCACGCACCGTCTCGATGTGCTCGGCCCCGAGCTTGGCCCGCAGGTAGCCGATGTAGACATCCACGATGTTGGATCCGGGGTCGAAGTCGTAGCCCCAGACCCGGCTCAGCAACTGCTCGCGGCTGAGCACTCGATCCGCGTTGCGCAGCAGCTCCTCCGCCAGGGCGAACTCGCGGGCCGAGAGCTCCACCTCGCGGTCGCCGACGATCGCGCGCCGCGTGCGCAGGTCGAGCTCGAGCCCCTCGACCGCCAGGCGCGGGATGCCGCCGGTCGCGGCATCCGCGAGACGGAGCCGAACGCGCGCGAGCAGTTCGTCGAACCGGAACGGCTTGGGCATGTAGTCGTTCGCCCCGCCCTCGAGACTCGCGAGGGTGTCCTCGGCCGAGGTGCGGGCCGTGAGCACGATCACCGGGAGGGTCGCGCCCGCGCGCCGGATGCGCCGCATCACCTCGTACCCGTCAGCGCCGGGAAGCCCGATGTCGAGCACGAGGAGGTCGAACCCGCCGCCGAGCACGAGCTCGATCGCCTCCGTGCCGTCGGCGACCACGTGGGTCGAGTAGCCGGCGGCGACGAGTCCCTTCTCGACGAAGGAGGAGATCCTCGTCTCGTCCTCCGCGATGAGGATCCTGCTCATGGGGTGCTGCCTTCCGGGGTGATCCAGGGGATGTCGATGGTGAAGGTCGCGCCGGCGCCCGGGAGCGAGGTGACGGCGACGGCACCCCCATGGGCTCGCGCAATGGCGGACACGATGGCGAGCCCGAGACCGGAGCCCGAACTCCCGCGGCCGGTCGCGCCCCGCCGGAACCGCTCGAAGATGATCTCCTGAGATCCGAGCGGGATGCCGACCCCGTCGTCCCGCACCCAGAATCGAAGCCGGTCTCCGAGCCGTTCGGAGCCGAGCTCGATCGCCGAGGCGCCCCCATGCGCGACCGCATTGGCGGCGAGCTGAAGCAGGGCCTGGGTCAGCCGCTCGGGGTCGACCACGGCGATGCCGAGCGCGGACCGGGCCATCGTCCACCGATGGTCGGGGGAGAGGGCGAGGGCCTTGGCGCGCACCCGCTCGGTGAGTGCGGCGACGTCGGTCGATTCCAGGCGCAGCACCAGCGGCCGCTGCGCCTGAGCGAGGTCGGCGATGTCCCTCACCAGGCCGTTCATGCGGTCGAGCTCGTCGATCGCGAGGGCGCGCGTCGCGGCGACCTCGGCCGGGTCGGCCGGGTCGAGCAGTTCGAGATGCCCCCGCACGATCGTGATCGGGGTCTTCAGCTCGTGGCCGACGTCGTCGAGCAACTGTCGCTGGCCGGTGAGGGCCCCGTCGAGGCGGTCGAGCATCCCGTTGACCGTGCCGGCGAGTTCGGAGACGTCGTCGTTGCCGGTGACCTCGATACGCTCGCTCACGTCGCTCGCCGTGATCCGGGCGGCCGTCTCCCTCAGGCGCCGGATGGGGGCGAGCAATCGCCCCGAGACGAACCAGCCGACGAGACCCACGACGACGAGCGAGAACAGGGCGACGACGGCGAAGGTGCGGAACGCGTCGGTGAGGGGGGCGAGGGTGGCGTCGAGATCGATGGCGAAGACGAAGACACCGCGCGCCGCGTCATCCTCGGTGCCGACGGGGACGGCGATGTACCGCACCAGCCGGTCGGTCGTCTGGGCCGTGCCGCGGACGCTGCCCTGCGCCGTCGTCTCCTCGAGAACGCGGCCGACGAAGGCGGTGTCCTGTTCGAGTCGGAAGTCGATGGAGCCGCCGGGCACGAGGGCGGTGCCCGCGGGGGTGAGCGCGAAGGCCGTCTCGTCCGTGCCCGGGCGCAACCGCTGCACGATCGCCGCGAGCGCCTCGTCGAGTGTCGCCCCGGGGGTGTCGCCCACGATGAACGAGACCTCGTCCACGGCGGTCGCGAGGCGGTCGTCGACGGCGCCGAGGATGCGCTCACGCTGCACCAGATACGCGGTCGCGCCCGCGACGAGCATCCCGGCCGCGGCGACGGCGAGCATCGTCGCGAGGATGCGGGACCGCACCGACCGCAGCGGTCGCCAGCGGCCGGAGGGGCGGGCCATGGACTCCATTATCCGCGTGCCGCGGATGCGCGCGGGGCGCAGCGCTGTCGGACGGAGGGACTCTTGCACGAAGTGAAACATTCTCTGTCAACCTTGTGCGGCCGGTTGCGCGTCGGGAGGATATGACCGTGATCTTCCCGACCCTCAGATCCATTCTCCTCAGTCTTGGCGCCGTGGTGGCGGCCGGAACCCTCGGCGCTGTCATAGGTCTGTCCGGCGTGTTCAGCGGGCCGACGGTGTCGGGCATTTACGATCCTGACGACCGACGCGCCTCTGTCGCGAACTGCGTGAATGGCACCTTTTTCTACGGGGTTATCCCGGCCGGCGGCCGAGTGGTGATCGGCTATCGAAATGCCGACACGACCTGGGTCGGCATCGTGGGAAGCTCCGTCGCGACGGCGACCTACGAGGACATCGGTTGGATGCCGCTCGAGCTCGTCACCCTCGACCCGGGTGAGCCTGATCTCTCGACGCTTCCCGTCGGCGGGGCCTGCCCTGAGGTGATGCTCGCGGACGACCCTGCGCCGGCGCCTGGCCCGGACCCGGATCCTGCGCCTGACCCGGGCGGCGGCGGCGGTCCCGCCCCCGATACGACGCCTCCGACCATCGGGGTGCCGACCATCACCTCCAGCATCGTCGCGTGCGACACCGGCTACCCGAGTCCGCCCACCGCGACCGTGCAGGCCCCAGCGTCCGATGATCGAGGAGTATCCCGAGTGGAGATCAGATGGAACGGTGTCGGCGCTCTCTACGGGATCGTGGGCGGCTCCACACTGATGACGCCCGGCTCCCCGTACACCTTCGTCTTCGATCCGCCCGGAGGCCATAGCGGTGGAAACGTGGAATTCCGCATCCAGGCCTTCGATGAGGCCGGCAACGTCAGTGCGCAATCGGTTGTCAGCGCCACCGTCGAGTGCCTCGGCTGACGACGCGAAGGAGCAAAGTGATGAGCGAGCCGAACCCGACCCCCCGCCCGATGCCCCGCTGGATCCTCCCCGTTGTCGCCGGTGTTGCGTCGATCGCGGTCGGGGTGACGTCGTTTCTCGTCACGGCTCCGTTCGCGGCGCCGCGAGTCGTTCCGCCGGAGACGATTATCGTCGACCAGCTCACCCTGAACGATGGCTTCGAATCCTTGGCCGACGTCGCGGCGGAGGGCGAACCCCAGCTCCTGTCCGCGTCCGTGCCCCGTTCGAACCCGGACGCGGATGCTGCCGCGACCCTCGCCGCGGCGCTCGACGCGATCGACGCGACGGCTCGAGGCGAAGAGCCCGCCGAGTCGGAGTCGGAGCCGGCCGGCGGCATCACGGTCCTCGACCCCTGCCTCGGGGCGAGCAGTCCCGATGATCCCTGCCCCGACGGCTCCCGGGCGACCGTGCTCGCGAGTGTCGCCGCGCAGGCGCTCCAGGTGTGGGCCGAGCCAGCGATCTTCGAGAGCTGCACCGTCGAGTCGAGGACGACGAGCGTGGGCTACGCCTTCATCACGACGCTCCCCGTGTCCGTGACCGTGCGGTGGGTCGACGGCGGCCGCGACAAGTCGGATTCCTTCGTGACGTCCGCGGCGGCCCGCGAACGGTGGGCCACCTCCGCGGCCGGTGAGGAAGGGGGCTCGCGGATCACGCACTGCGGGTCGGTGAGCGGACTCACGGCCGGGTGGAGCGGGCGCCTCACCTTCACGGCGACCGCCGAGGACGGCAGCACGGCGAGCGCGACTCTCGACGTGGGGACGGGGGCGGGGCTCGTCGTGCCCCCGTCGTACGCTCGCCCGCTGACGAATTCCGCCGTCATGGTTTCGGTGCCGAGCAATCAGTACGCGCAGGCGCAGTTCCATGCGATCGCCGTGCCGTTCGGGGAGCGCGCCGCGGAGTGCGACTTCGGCGAGTTCGCCGATACCCTCGCCCCGGCGACGACCGCAAGCGACACCGTGACGGCGGAGCAGCTCGACGCCGCGGGATATCTGCCGGCCTACGTTCGTCGACACGCTGCCTTCTTCGTGGTACCGGAGGCATCCACCATCACCTTCTGCGCTGGCGTCGGCAGCGAGGGGCGACTGTTCGACACGATCTTCAGCGAAGTGCTGCACAGCCCTGACCTGGTTCTGCCCGTGGTCTCCGTCGTGGGATTCGAGGTGGCACCCGGAGTGCGCGCGAATGAGGTCGAGCTCTCCGCTCGATCCGAACTGTCCGCGCCCGTCTGCGGCTCGTGGCGCCTCTTCGACGCGCCCGGGACGATCCTGTGCGACTACTCGCGAATCAATGGCGACTACCTCGGGTGGGATGCCGCGCTCACCATCAAGTCTCGCGGCTCCGCGCTCGGATCATCGGCCGAGAGGGATCTCCTGGTGCCGGTCTCACCCCAGCCGTGCGGGCTCGGCTGCGAGCTGCCGACAACCCAGTTCGTCGATGTTCCGGTGTCGTACCGCGATCCGTGCCTCGGCAACGGATGCCCGGCGTCCTTCCTCGGCACGGTACGCCTCCAGGTCGATTGGGAGCACGGCACACGATCGTGGTTCTCGGACTGGTTGAGCGCGGGCGCGGGGCCGGCCCTGGAGACCCCGACCTTCGACACGATCAGCTTCCCGGCCCCGGTCACCGAGGTGAGGGAGGACGGGATCCTGTGGGCCGGTGTCGGTCTCGAGACCGACGTGCCCACATCCGTGGTCGTCGAGGCCTACCGTCTCGAGGAGGGGGAGGAGCCCGTGCTCGCGGCGACCTGGACCGACACCTCCGTCTCGACGGAGCACGCCGGGGCCCTGGGCCCGCTCGAGGGCGGCGGCGTGTGGTACGGCTTCCTGGCACGCTTCACGGATGCCGAGGGGGACACCTCGGTCTACTCGTGGCGCGGGGGCAAAGAGCGCGAGTGGGCCCATGGGATCCTCCTCACGCCCACCGCCGAGGTGCGCATGACGGCCGAGGTGACCGTACAGGCGGCGGATGGTGGGCCGATCGCCGTGGGAGTGGCCGAGCTCATCGTCGGGAACGTCCCCGGTTGGCAGCAGCCGGAGACCGGCATCCGTGAAATCGTGTGCGGGAGTGGACCGGTCAGGGTGCCCTTCACCTCCGATGCCGGCACCAGCGGCGGACGGAACCCGACCACGGGAGTTGCCCTCCTGGTTGAGGTTTCGCCGCTCGGGGAGAACGGAGTGGATGCGACCGGTTGCACCTGGCGTGGCGATCGACCGCCCGCCGAGAGCTTCATCGCACGCATCCCCTATCGCGACGCGCTCGACGGCGTCACCGCGACCGTGACGACCGAGAGCGGGTACACCGCAGTCATAAGGCTGACGCCCGCGCCGTAGGTCCGCCAACGAGAAGAGCGCCACCCGGTGCACGAGAGGTTCGCGCGGCACCTTCGTGCGTGAATGCAAAAAGCGCCACCCGATGGGTGACGCTTTTCACATTGTGCGCGAAGGGGGACTTGAACCCCCACGCCCTATACGGGCACTAGCACCTCAAGCTAGCGCGTCTGCCATTTCCGCCATCCGCGCGCAGTGGCCATTCGTGAAGAACCGCCGAGGAACGACAATAGCACGCTGATAGCGTGGTCGGATGACGCAGCCCGAGCAACTGGAGTCGACCGCCCGGATCGCGCAGGACCTCATCCGGTTCGACACCACGAACTTCGGGGAGGGTCGTTCCCACGGCGAAACCGAGGCGGCCGAGTACCTCGGATCGCTGCTGTCCGAGCTCGGCCTGAGCCCGGAGTTCGTGGATGCCGCGCCCCGCCGCACGAGCGTCGTCGCCCGCGTCGAGGGGGCCGACCGCCGCAAGCCCGCCCTGGTCATCCACGGGCACACCGACGTCGTGCCGGCCGACCCGGCGAACTGGTCCGTCGACCCGTTCGGCGGCCAGGTGCGCGACGGGATGCTGTGGGGGCGCGGCGCCGTGGACATGAAGAACATGGACGCGATGATCATCGGCGCCCTCCAGGACATCCTCGGCTCCGGCCGGCAGCCGGCGCGCGACCTCATCGTCGCCTTCTTCTCCGACGAGGAGAACGGCGGTGTCTTCGGATCCCACCACCTCGTGCGCGAACGGCCCGACCTGTTCGCGGGCGCCACCGAGGCGATCAGCGAGGTCGGCGGATACTCGGTGCACGTGGGCGGCGAGCGCGCCTACCTGCTACAAACGGGGGAGAAGGCCCTCGTGTGGATCAAGCTCGTCGCGCGGGGGACCGCCGCGCACGGGAGCCGCGTCATCCACGACAATGCGGTCACGCGCCTCGCCGAGGCCGTGGTCGCCCTCGGGCGGCGCGACTGGCCCATCCGGCTCACCGACACGACCCGGCAGCTCGTCACCGAGCTCGCTCGTCTGCTCGACGTCGACCCCGAGGTGATCGGCCCGGATGCCGTGGTGCTCAAGTCCGGAACCGCCGCGAGCTTCATCCGGGCCACGTTGCGCACGACGACCAACCCGACGGTGCTCGACGCGGGGTACAAGCACAACGTCATCCCGGACCGAGCGGAAGCGCTCATCGACATCCGCACCCTCGCGGGCGAAGAGGACGCGGTGCTCGCCGAGGTGCAGGCGATCGTCGGCGACGACATCGAGATCGTCGTGATGCACCGCGACATCGGGCTCGAGAACCCCTTCGAGGGCGCCCTGGTGGATGCCATGGTCGGCTCCCTCGCGGCCCACGACCCCGGTGCGCCCGTGCTGCCCTACCTCCTCGCGGGCGGGACCGACAACAAGGCGCTCTCTCTGCTCGGGATCACCGGGTACGGATTCGCGCCGCTGCGACTGCCGGCCGACCTCGACTTCGCCGCGTTGTTCCACGGGGTTGACGAGCGGGTCCCGCTCGACGCACTAGTCTTTGGCAGGCAGGTGCTGGGAGACCTGCTTCTGAACTACTAAGGGAGCGCTCGTGGGATTCATCGAAGCGGCGATCCTTGGGCTCATCCAGGGACTCACGGAGTTCCTGCCGATCTCGTCGAGCGCCCACCTGCGGATCGCGGGGGAGTTCCTCCCGTCGGCGACCGATCCGGGCGCGACGTTCACCGCCATCACGCAGCTGGGCACCGAGCTCGCGGTCATCCTGTACTTCCGGAAGGACATCGGGCGGATCCTCTCGCGATGGTTCCGGCACTTCGGCGCGAGCAAGGGCGCCCACGCGGATATCGTGCCCAAGAACGACCCGGATGTTCGACTCGGCTGGCTCATCATCATCGGCACGGTGCCGATCGTCATCGCCGGCTTCCTCCTCCAGGACACGATCCGGTCGACCTTCCGATCGCTGTGGCTCGTCGCGATCGTGCTCATCGTGTTCGGCATCATCCTGGGGCTCGCCGACCTCCTCTCGAAGCGCACGCGCGAGCTCACCGACATGACCTACGGCCACGGCATCGTCATCGGGCTCGCCCAGATGCTCGCGCTCGTTCCTGGTGTCTCCCGCTCGGGGTCGACGATGACCGCTGGACGCTTCCTCGGCTACACCCGGCCGGCGGCCGCCCGCTACGGGTTCCTGCTCGCGATCCCCGCGGTGTTCGGCAGCGGCCTGTACGAGCTCTACCAGAGCATCAAGGAGCCCTCGGACACCGGCTACGGCTACGCCGAGACGGCGGTCGCCACGGTCATCGCGTTCGGCGTCGGGTACGCGGTGATCGCGTTCCTCATGCGCTACATCTCGACCAGGTCGTTCCTGCCGTTCGTGATCTACCGCATCCTGCTCGGCGGCGCCCTGATCGTGCTCCTGAGCCTCGGAGTGATTCAGCCCCTGTGACCTGAGGCGGGTCGAGCTCGTCGAGACCTCACCCGCGAGCAGCCCGTCGGTGAGATCTCGACGAGCTCGATCCGCGGGGGCGCTACGGACGCCAGGGCTCCTCGCCCGCGGCGCCGGCGTCGGGCTTGTCCCCGCGGCGCAAGTAACGCTCGAACTCCTGGGCGATCGCCTCGCCGCTCGCCTCGGGCGAGTCGACGGTGTCGCGCGCCTGCTCCAACTGCTCGATGTACGACGCCATGTCGTCGTCATCGCCGGCGAGGGCGTCGATCCCGCTCTCCCACGCGGCCGCCTCGGACTCGAGCTCGCCCCGGGGAATCTCGACCCCGATGACCTCTTCGAGTTTCTCGATCAGGGCCAGCGTCGCTTTGGGGCTCGGCGCGTTGTGCACGTAGTGCGGCACCGACGCCCAGATCGACATCGTCGAGATGCCGTGCTTCTCGGCGGCATCGGCGAGCACCGAGAGGATGCCGACGGGCCCCTCGTATCCGCTGCGCTCGAGCCCGAGTGCCGCGCGCACATGGGCGTTCTCGCTCGAGGTGAACACCGAGATCGGTCGCGAGTGGGGGACATCCGCGAGCATCGCCCCGAGAAACACGATCGCGCCGATCTCGTTGGTCTCGATCACGTCGAGGATCTCGTGCGTGAAGGTCTTCCACCCCCGCGACGGCTCCGTTCCGAGGAGCAGGTACAGGTGGCTCGGTGCCGGAGCGTCGCCGCCGCCGAAGACCGGGGTGTTGGGCAGCACCGGGCCGTAGATCGTCACGCCCGGCCAGATCAACTGCCGATCGCCGTTCTCGTCATTGGCCACGGTGGGCCGGTTGAACTGGTAGTCGAAGTAGTCCTCGGGGTCGACCTCGGCGATCGGGTAGAGCTCGAGCGACTCCTTGATGAGCCGCACGGCCCCGCTGGCCGCCTCTCCGGCGTCGTTCCAGCCTTCGAACGCCACGACGAGCAGTCGTCCGTTCGTGAATGGCGTGGCTGGCACTCGGGCTCCCTGGATGGTTCCGGTGGCCGCGGTCGGCCGTCTGTCCTGTCAAGGATAGAACTACGATGGTCGGTTGTGACCCCTGCCCTGCCTGCCGCCGTCCTCTGGGACATGGACGGAACCCTCGTCGACACCGAGCCCTACTGGATCTCGGCCGAGACCGACCTCATCCACGAGTACGGCGGTGATTGGAGCCACGACGAGGCGATGCAGCTCGTCGGTCAGGGTCTGTGGCACTCGGCCCGCATCATCCAGGGCAAGGGTGTCACCCTGACCGAGGACGAGATCGTCAACCGCCTCACCGACCGCGTGATCGTGCAGCTCGTGGAGAAGGGCATCCCATGGCGACCGGGGGCCCGCGAGCTGCTGATCGAGCTTCGAGAGTCCGGAGTCAAGACGGGGCTCGTCACGATGTCGATCCACCGCATGGCTCATCATGTCGCCGATCGCCTCGGGTTCGTCGGGTTCGACGTCGTGGTGTCCGGTGACGATGTCGAGCACGCCAAGCCCCATCCCGCCCCCTACCTGCGCGGCGCCGAGCTGCTCGGCGTGGAGATCACGGATTGCGTCGCGATCGAGGACTCGACCGCCGGAGTCGCCTCCGCCGCCGCATCCGGAGCCACGACGATCGGCGTTCCATTCCTGCTCTCCCTCGAGAACTCGAACGCCCATCACCTGTGGCCCACGCTCGCCGACCGCACCCTCGCCGATCTCGCCGAGGCCCACGCCGCGGTGGTGCGATGACGATGCGCCGCCAGTCCGGCCCGTTCCGGGTCGGGGATCGCGTGCAGCTCACGGGGCCGAAGGGCCACCTCAACACGATCACGCTCGAGACGGGCGGGGCGTTCCACACGCACCGCGGCATCCTGAGCCACGACCTCGTCATCGGACAGCCGGACGGCTCCGTCGTCACCTCATCGAATGGGATCGAGTACCTCGCGCTGCGACCGCTGCTCACCGACTTCGTCATGTCGATGCCGCGGGGGGCCGCCATCATCTACCCCAAGGATGCCGCCCAGATTCTCGGGGCCGCCGACATCTTCCCGGGTGCCACGGTCGTCGAGGCCGGGGTCGGATCCGGGGCGCTCTCGCTCTGGCTGCTGCGCGCGATCGGCGCCGAGGGCCACCTGCACTCGTTCGAACGTCGCGCTGAGTTCGCCGAGGTGGCCACGGGCAATGTCGCTACCTTCCTCGGCGGGGTGCCCGAGAACTGGACCGTGCGGGTCGGCGACCTGCAGGAGGCCCTGCCCGACGCGGTCGAGGCCGGGTCGGTCGACCGGGTCGTGCTCGACATGCTCGCGCCGTGGGAATGCCTCGACGTCGTGGCCGACGCGCTCACCCCGGGCGGCGTGCTTATCTGCTA